>NZ_JBXUKU010000076.1:0-207 GCF_057180105.1 Marinomonas sp. ATLA20 | reverse complement strand
ATTAAAAGTAATTGGCGGAATGGACGGGACTCGAACCCGCGACCCCCTGCGTGACAGGCAGGTATTCTAACCAACTGAACTACCACTCCAATACAATCTAGCTTTTTACTTACTTGTCATAAGTACCACTGCTTAGTAAGTGGTGGGTGTGGAGAGGTTCGAACTCCCGACATTCGCCTTGTAAGGGCGACGCTCTCCCAACTGAGC
>NZ_JBXUKU010000075.1:0-208 GCF_057180105.1 Marinomonas sp. ATLA20 | reverse complement strand
ACTACCCAGCGGATAAGATTGCTCAACTGTACCATCAGCGCTGGGAAATTGAATTAGGGTTTCGTGACATCAAATCCTCTATGCTCAACAATGCCGTTACGTTGTGCAGTAAGAAAATCGATCTAATCTACCAAGAACTGTGGGGAATGTTACTGGCCTACAACATCGTACGTCGAGAGGCGAGTCATGCGGTCGCATCACATGGCCA
>NZ_JBXUKU010000074.1:0-209 GCF_057180105.1 Marinomonas sp. ATLA20 | reverse complement strand
ACTAGACCATGTTGGAGTGGTAGTTCAGTTGGTTAGAATACCTGCCTGTCACGCAGGGGGTCGCGGGTTCGAGTCCCGTCCATTCCGCCATCTTTCGACAAGATGTAAAACTACGAGTCGGGTGTGTAGCTCAGTTGGGAGAGCGTCGCCCTTACAAGGCGAATGTCGGGAGTTCGAACCTCTCCACACCCACCACTTACTAAGCAGTG
>NZ_JBXUKU010000073.1:0-209 GCF_057180105.1 Marinomonas sp. ATLA20 | reverse complement strand
GGGTGTGTAGCTCAGTTGGGAGAGCGTCGCCCTTACAAGGCGAATGTCGGGAGTTCGAACCTCTCCACACCCACCACTAACTAGACAGTGGGCTTCTTACTTAGGTAAAGGCAAAAGTACTAGACCATGTTGGAGTGGTAGTTCAGTTGGTTAGAATACCTGCCTGTCACGCAGGGGGTCGCGGGTTCGAGTCCCGTCCATTCCGCCAT
>NZ_JBXUKU010000072.1:0-219 GCF_057180105.1 Marinomonas sp. ATLA20 | reverse complement strand
ACTAGACCATGTTGGAGTGGTAGTTCAGTTGGTTAGAATACCTGCCTGTCACGCAGGGGGTCGCGGGTTCGAGTCCCGTCCATTCCGCCATTACTTATTAAAGTGTGGCAAAGAGTTGAATTTACGAGCGGGTGTGTAGCTCAGTTGGGAGAGCGTCGCCCTTACAAGGCGAATGTCGGGAGTTCGAACCTCTCCACACCCACCACTTACTAAGCAGTG
>NZ_JBXUKU010000071.1:0-221 GCF_057180105.1 Marinomonas sp. ATLA20 | reverse complement strand
GGTATTTAGCGAGTTATATAACAGGGAAGTCCTACCATGAAAAAAGCAAATCCCCTATATAGACAACGCAGCCGTTCAACAGTGGGTTATAGCCGCAGCTACGCTGCCGTATAACCCTTAATTGTTATTCGCTTTAAGGTATCTCATGCTCTCAATCACCAATGAAGATAAAGAGAATCAACTTAAATGTTATTGTCAGCATTGGTTAAGCTTGCTAGCCA
>NZ_JBXUKU010000070.1:0-222 GCF_057180105.1 Marinomonas sp. ATLA20 | reverse complement strand
TTCGCAGATTACCACGTCCTTCATCGCCTCTGACTGCCAAGGCATCCACCGTGCACGCTTGGTCACTTGACCATATAACCCAAAATAGTTTTTTACGATTCCAAAAGGAAAAGTAGAAACATAAATCAGACCACATACCAAAGAGCTTTTGTGTCTCTCTGGATTTACGATAATAGAAGTCACTAGGTTAAAGTGAACTTCCACCGGTTTAACGCTTGATTC
>NZ_JBXUKU010000069.1:0-235 GCF_057180105.1 Marinomonas sp. ATLA20 | reverse complement strand
AACCAAAGCACTTGGTCTTCGGGTAAGCGTCGTCGCCTGATGCTTGCGCTTGAGGAAAGGGTTAATGCGGACTCAATCCACTCAACGGGAATATTCTGAGTGAAGGTTGAATGATCTGAGAAGGAGTGGAGCTCATCGATGCTGAGAAGTAACTGCTGAATAGACACAAAAAAATCCGATTAAGAAAGCTTAATCGGATTTTCTGAGGCTATTCAATTAAATTCAACCCTTAAGT
>NZ_JBXUKU010000068.1:0-245 GCF_057180105.1 Marinomonas sp. ATLA20 | reverse complement strand
AGTGAACTTCCACCGGTTTAACGCTTGATTCATCGTTATTTCAAAATTCGAATTGTTAAAGAGCAAGTTTAGTGCAAAGCACTAAGTCAGATGCTTGATGGACAAACCATTCAAACCTCTTGCTTAGAACTCTGTGCTAATGCTTTTAAGATAGGTATCAGATAATTTGTGTGAACGCTCACCAGAGGTTTCTATCGTTTAAGGAGGTGATCCAGCCCCAGGTTCCCCTAGGGCTACCTTGTTAC
>NZ_JBXUKU010000067.1:0-251 GCF_057180105.1 Marinomonas sp. ATLA20 | reverse complement strand
ACAACTCCGGCAGTCTCAATGTGAGTCAAGCGGTGACGGTCAGCGTCAATGACCTGAACGACAACACGCCAGTAATTACGTCCGGTGCGACAGGCAGTGTGGATGAGAACGCCGACACTAGTACGGTCATTTACACCGCCACAGGTACGGATGCCGATGATACGGCGACGAACAATACCTTGGTGTACAGCCTAACGGGTACCGATGCTGGACTATTGGACATCAACAGCACCACGGGTGTGGTGACGCTT
>NZ_JBXUKU010000066.1:0-254 GCF_057180105.1 Marinomonas sp. ATLA20 | reverse complement strand
ATTGTGTCCCGTTCGTCTAGAGGCCTAGGACACCGCCCTTTCACGGCGGTAACAGGGGTTCGAACCCCCTACGGGACGCCACTTTTAAGTTTGTCTTGCAAATTGGCAAGGTGAACAAGACAGCCCACTGCTTTATGCGAATAAAGAGTAGGGGTGTTGATAATGCGGGAATAGCTCAGTGGTAGAGCACAACCTTGCCAAGGTTGGGGTCGCGAGTTCGAGCCTCGTTTCCCGCTCCACTTTCTTAAACTAGA
>NZ_JBXUKU010000065.1:0-262 GCF_057180105.1 Marinomonas sp. ATLA20 | reverse complement strand
TCGATCTAATCTACCAAGAACTGTGGGGAATGTTACTGGCCTACAACATCGTACGTCGAGAGGCGAGTCATGCGGTCGCATCACATGGCCAACGAGCGAGCTATGTGCGTTTTAAAATGGCGTTTACTTTTATTGCTTCCAACTTGATCGTGATGGCCGCCGCTAAGCCAGAATCGAAGGCAGGAATGCGCCTTAAGGAGTTAAGGTCTGGGGTGTGTAATTTGTTTTTGGAGAGAAAAAAACGAGGCCTAGTCGGCCTCGC
>NZ_JBXUKU010000064.1:0-272 GCF_057180105.1 Marinomonas sp. ATLA20 | reverse complement strand
TTCCACCGGTTTAACGCTTGATTCATCGTTATTTCAAAATTCGAATTGTTAAAGAGCAAGTTTAGTGCAAAGCACTAAGTCAGAGACTAAACACATCACCGAAGTGACTCATTGTTTAGTGTCTTGCTTAAAGCTTTGTCGCTAAGCTTTCTAAAGTAGATAGTTACTGTATTGAAACAGTTATCAGATAATTTGTGTGAACGCTCACCAGAGGTTTCTATCGTTTAAGGAGGTGATCCAGCCCCAGGTTCCCCTAGGGCTACCTTGTTACG
>NZ_JBXUKU010000063.1:0-274 GCF_057180105.1 Marinomonas sp. ATLA20 | reverse complement strand
AGAAAGTATTTGGGTCTGTAGCTCAGTTGGTTAGAGCGCACCCCTGATAAGGGTGAGGTCGGCCGTTCAAATCGGCCCAGACCCACCAAATTCCATTATGACTTCGTTATAAAGAAACTCGTATAGTAAACTATACGTCGTTACTTTAAGCCTCGTCCTAAAGTAATTTCGGTATGTTGTAAAAACCAAATACGATCTAGTTAGTAATGGGGCTATAGCTCAGCTGGGAGAGCGCCTGCTTTGCACGCAGGAGGTCTGCGGTTCGATCCCGCAT
>NZ_JBXUKU010000062.1:0-280 GCF_057180105.1 Marinomonas sp. ATLA20 | reverse complement strand
TGATAGGTTGGGTGTGTAAGTGCTGTGAGGCATTGAGCTAACCAATACTAATTGCTCGTGAGGCTTGACCATATAACACCAAAGTGGTTTTACTGGAGATTGTTCCTGACAATCCCAGCACTTCCTCCATCCGTGGAGGTCGTAAAACACAAAAAAGACACATAATACGATCCGGTTTAATACTTGATCCACGTTATTTCAAAAAAAGAATTGTTAAAGATCCAAGCACGTATTCGCGTGTTTTGGTGAGACTGACACAGTCCAGCCAGAACAAAACGCA
>NZ_JBXUKU010000061.1:0-291 GCF_057180105.1 Marinomonas sp. ATLA20 | reverse complement strand
CTGGACTATTGGACATCAACAGCACCACGGGTGTGGTGACGCTTAAAAACTCAGCCGATTACGAAACCAAAGACAGCTACAGCTTCAATGTTGTGGCGACAGATAACGGCGCGGGCAACTACAACTCCGGCAGTCTCAATGTGAGTCAAGCCGTGACGGTCAGCGTCAACGACTTGAACGACAACACGCCAGTGATTACGTCCGGTGCGACGGGCAATGTGGATGAAAACGCAGATATATCAACGGTCATTTACACCGCGACAGGTACGGATGCCGATGGTACGGCGACGA
>NZ_JBXUKU010000060.1:0-291 GCF_057180105.1 Marinomonas sp. ATLA20 | reverse complement strand
CACAGAAAGTATTTGGGTCTGTAGCTCAGTTGGTTAGAGCGCACCCCTGATAAGGGTGAGGTCGGCCGTTCAAATCGGCCCAGACCCACCAGTATATCAATAACCGCGTTATTTAAGCCCTCGTTTAGCAAGCTAAACGTCGATCTTAAAAGCCTTGTTCTTGACATTCTGGCATTTGATTGGAGATATCTTCTTTAGTCAACCAAATACGATCTAGTTAGTAATGGGGCTATAGCTCAGCTGGGAGAGCGCCTGCTTTGCACGCAGGAGGTCTGCGGTTCGATCCCGCAT
>NZ_JBXUKU010000059.1:0-315 GCF_057180105.1 Marinomonas sp. ATLA20 | reverse complement strand
TGACGCTTAAAAACTCAGCCGATTACGAGACGAAAGGCAGCTACAGCTTCAATGTTGTGGCGACAGATAACGGTGCGGGCAACTACAACTCAGGCAGTCTCAATGTGAGTCAAGCGGTGACGGTCAGCGTTAATGACCTTAATGACAACACGCCAGTAATTACGTCCGGTGCGACCGGCAGTGTGGATGAGAACGCCGACACTAGTACGGTCATTTACACCGCGACAGGTACGGATGCCGATGGTACGGCGACGAACAATACCTTGGTGTACAGCCTAACGGGTACCGATGCTGGACTATTGGACATCAACAGCA
>NZ_JBXUKU010000058.1:0-317 GCF_057180105.1 Marinomonas sp. ATLA20 | reverse complement strand
TCATTCGTACCCGTCACGGTAATCGTTAAGGTCGTTGTGTCGGTCGCATTTTGGTCGTCGGTCACGGTCACTGGGATTTCAAGAACCAGTTTCTCGCCTTCTTCCAAGCTGTCGTAAGACGACGCATCGAAGCTGTAAGAACCGTCTTCGTTCAACGTCAAGCCTTCCACTGTTGAGGTCGTGCTGAACGTTAAGCTCGCATCGTCCGCAAGATCCACATCGCTGGCACTGATGGTGCCGGTGATGGTCGCGTCTTCTGCCACCGCACCCGTTGCCGCTTCCGCGACTGGCGCGTCATTCGTACCCGTCACGGTAAT
>NZ_JBXUKU010000057.1:0-332 GCF_057180105.1 Marinomonas sp. ATLA20 | reverse complement strand
ACCCGAAGACCAAGTGCTTTGGTTGGTACTAGGGATGGCTCTTTTTCGGGATGAAGCGATTGAAGAAGTGGCTAGGCGCTTAAATATCTGTGCAGAAGGCTTAGCATCAGAGCAACTTCTTGCCAAGAGTGGCGTATCTCAAGCGAGACAGCGACTTGGTTCAGATCCTATGCAGTGGCTTTTCCAGCGTACAGGAGAGCATTGGGCTAATGAACGATTTGCTCAAGATGATTGGCAAGGCCTGCAAGTATTCGCAATAGATGGTGTCGTTTTTCGCACCCCAGACACACCAGAATTACGAGAGCACTTCGGTAGTGCCAGCAATACAAGGG
>NZ_JBXUKU010000056.1:0-345 GCF_057180105.1 Marinomonas sp. ATLA20 | reverse complement strand
ATCCCATCCCGAACTCAGAAGTGAAAAGCGCCATCGCCGATGGTAGTGTGGGAGATCCCATGTGAGAGTAGGTCGTCGTCAAGCTTTAAATATTAAAAAATAGATTTTCACATTAGTGTGTCTATTTTTGGTAGATAAGCATGTGACATTAGTTTGTCCTTGAGCTTATACCTTGAAGTCCTAAAGTCATTTTAGGCGATTGAAAATTTGGTTTTATTAGACGATATCTGATAAGACAAGCCAGTTTTCTTGATGATCATAGAGGCGTTGAACCACCTGATCCCATCCCGAACTCAGAAGTGAAAAGCGCCATCGCCGATGGTAGTGTGGGAGATCCCATGTGAG
>NZ_JBXUKU010000055.1:0-374 GCF_057180105.1 Marinomonas sp. ATLA20 | reverse complement strand
ATCTGAGCCATGATCAAACTCTTCAGTTAAAAAGTTTGCTTACTCAAAATCTATTACACTAACAATAACTTAATCATTTCATCGTCCCGAAGAACAACAAAACAACATAAAGCGAATTGACGTGTTAGACGTTTCGCAAGACTTCAATTTTTTTGATTATCTCGAATCGGTTAAAACCAATCCGGACAATCTTCTGAAGCCTCCAGCGAGCGCCCACACAAATTATCTGATTATCTATTTTAAAGAGCGTGCTAACTTGAATGGCTAACCAAATCTTAATTTAGTTAGTTGAACTTGGTCTTCGTTGCTCTGAAGCCTTGTCCGTGTCAGCGAGGGCGTATATTAAGGATCTACAGATTTTGTGCAACCCTTTT
>NZ_JBXUKU010000054.1:0-374 GCF_057180105.1 Marinomonas sp. ATLA20 | reverse complement strand
CCTTTAATTCTTCATCAGTGAAAAACGTAACGGATTCTTTCCCTTGCGATACATTTTCCCAAAACGCTTGCACATTCGGTGCCCCAGGAAACGTACCTGCTAATCCTACAACTGCAATTTCAAGTCCAGATTCGCTCCATTGCTCTTGATCAGACATACGCTGCATTTCTCCCATCTATTTTCGTTTTAATCTCTGTTTACGGCGGTTTTTCCCATCTGCCATCGCCTGTTTGCGGAGATTAGATGATTCAGTGACAGCTTGCTTTTCTTCCTTCACTCCATGTATCTTCTTCAGTTCTGCAGCCAATGACGCGATCGTTGGATGACTATACATCATGACCACTGGAACCTCTATCCCATAAATTGATTTAATA
>NZ_JBXUKU010000053.1:0-381 GCF_057180105.1 Marinomonas sp. ATLA20 | reverse complement strand
GACAACGAATGCGAGGGTTTGTCTACACGCTAAAGCCGATACTTTAATGTATCGGCTTTTTTGATGGAACAAGCTGCCCTTCTGTCATGAGAAAATGGTAGAGCGCTCCCTTCATGCCTGCCTGATTCAAGTAATAGCACGTTTCCACATTCACTTGAATGTTCTTCCACGCAGGCAAAGTATGTAAATGTTTCTCAATGTTTGATAGCAAATCTGTTCTTGCACTTACACCGCCGCCAATGAGGATTTTCTCTGGATTAAGGACAGTTGCTACGTTGTAAATGCCAATGGCGATTCGCTTGTACCACTGATCCACTAGCTCTTCAATGGACGGATCATGTTTTGCCTTTTCAAAAATGTCTTGACCGTCTATTTGAGTAC
>NZ_JBXUKU010000052.1:0-382 GCF_057180105.1 Marinomonas sp. ATLA20 | reverse complement strand
CTTTATAGTAATGGCGATAATAATCTTGCTGTTGATTCAAAGAGTCTGACCCTTAACGGTCTCTTTGCAAATTCTTCTGGGACAATCTCGTGCGACTGCTCTAAATCACCTAAGAAGTCGTTCACTAGCTTCTCAGTGCTTTTCGTTTTATAGAGGAAGGCATTCACTTCAAAATTCAAATGAAAGCTTCTCATATCCATGTTGGCCGTTCCTATCGAAGCCAGCTCGCTATCCACAATGATAAATTTACTATGCATAAAGCCTTGATCATATTCATACACCTTTGCCCCTGCTTCTAAAAGCTCTGGGATGTATGAACGGGACGCATGGAAGACAATTCGTTTATCTGGATTCTTCGGTGCAATAATCCGTACGTCTACTC
>NZ_JBXUKU010000051.1:0-383 GCF_057180105.1 Marinomonas sp. ATLA20 | reverse complement strand
TCTTAACCCTTTGGACCTGATCTGGCTCGTACCAGCGTGGGGAAGTTGAAGATGATACATGTGTCATACGAATGACATTCATGTTTATTTCTAACGACGAAACCAGGTTCTTTTCATAGAGCCTGGTTTTTTGCTGGTGCTGATTCCATCCTGTCCGGTAACAAAAAGAGAAGGAGAGAACAGCAAATGAAAGAAAAGAAAAATACTCCAACAACTCAATCGTTATTATCAAGCTTTGACGGTAGCCGAAAAGTGTATGAGAAAGGATCAAGACCTGACATTTTAGTGCCAAAAAGAGAGATTGCCCTCTCAAAAACTGTGACGCAGGCAGGAAACATTCAAAATGAACCAATTCGTGTATACGATACGAGTGGACCTTACAC
>NZ_JBXUKU010000050.1:0-390 GCF_057180105.1 Marinomonas sp. ATLA20 | reverse complement strand
GAGTGAATGTGTCTCCATTTTTTCAAGTGAAAATCGTGTGGAGATCGATATATGGACAGAGGAAGCCTGCCGGGGAAAAGGTTTAGCGCAGCTGGCATGTCAGCATATGATCAGGAGTTGCCTTGAAAATAAAAGGACACCGCATTGGGATTGCGATGTCCAACACCTAACTTCAATCAAATTAGCAGAAAAGCTAGGCTTTCAACGGACAAAAACCTATCGATTGTTTTACAGCTCATGATGAGAAGGTTTTGAGATACCAAGCATCCATTGCAGAATGCTCAGAGCCTTCAATCGGCTCTGAAAGAAGGGAAAAGCCATATCGCTGATAAAGGCCAGTCGCTGCAGTTAATTCTTGGCGGGTTTCTAAATAACATGCTTCATAGTATG
>NZ_JBXUKU010000049.1:0-399 GCF_057180105.1 Marinomonas sp. ATLA20 | reverse complement strand
TCGTAACAAGGTAGCCCTAGGGGAACCTGGGGCTGGATCACCTCCTTAAACGATAGAAACCTCTGGTGAGCGTTCACACAAATTATCTGATACATCTCTTTTTAAAGAGAGCTTGAAAAAGCCGCTTCTTAGCGGTTTTTTTGTTTTTAACTTTCTATTTTTGGCCTTTGGGTTAGTGATAAAAAGTTCTAAATAAATATAATAATTGTGTTGACCTTATTGTAGTTATCTCTATAATACGCCTCCACGATTTGAGGGAAGCTTAGTGAATAAGTTTTTCCTCGGTATTAAACTTTATGTTTAGACCAGCTCTTTAACAATTCGAATTTTGAAATAACGATGAATCAAGCGTTAAACCGGTGGAAGTTCACTTTAACCTAGTGACTTCTATTATCGTAA
>NZ_JBXUKU010000048.1:0-400 GCF_057180105.1 Marinomonas sp. ATLA20 | reverse complement strand
CCCCCGCCGGAAGACCAAGGTTTCCTGTCCCATGTTAATCAGGGCAGGGTGAGTCGGCCCCTAAGGCGAGGCAGAAATGCGTAGTCGATGGGAAACAGGTTAATATTCCTGTACTCGTACATATTGCGATGGAGAGACGGAGAAGGCTAGGCCAGCACAGCGATGGTTGTCTGTGTTTAAGGCGGTAGGTTTGGGACTTAGGCAAATCCGGGTCCCTTTAAGACCGAGAACTGACGACGAGCCCTCTTTTGGGCGAAGTGGTTGATGCCATGCTTCCAGGAAAAACTTCTAAGCTTCAGATATGATCGAACCGTACCCCAAACCGACACAGGTGGTCAGGTAGAGAATACCAAGGCGCTTGAGAGAACTCGGGTGAAGGAACTAGGCAAAATGGTACCGT
>NZ_JBXUKU010000047.1:0-409 GCF_057180105.1 Marinomonas sp. ATLA20 | reverse complement strand
CCCCCGCCGGAAGACCAAGGTTTCCTGTCCCATGTTAATCAGGGCAGGGTGAGTCGGCCCCTAAGGCGAGGCAGAAATGCGTAGTCGATGGAAAACAGGTTAATATTCCTGTACCGATGTATATTGCGATGGAGAGACGGAGAAGGCTAGGCCAGCACAGCGATGGTTGTCTGTGTTTAAGGCGGTAGGCAAGTGACTTAGGCAAATCCGGGTCACTCTTTTAGAGAGAATGCCGAGAACTGATGACGAGCCCTCTTTTGGGCGAAGTGGTTGATGCCATGCTTCCAGGAAAAACTTCTAAGCTTCAGATATACATTGACCGTACCCCAAACCGACACAGGTGGTCAGGTAGAGAATACCAAGGCGCTTGAGAGAACTCGGGTGAAGGAACTAGGCAAAATGGTACCGT
>NZ_JBXUKU010000046.1:0-433 GCF_057180105.1 Marinomonas sp. ATLA20 | reverse complement strand
AGATGTGAATCCGTAGATGTGGCATAAATCATTTAAATCTAGCGAAGTTCCTTGCCCGGTTGCGATGATTTTCCATTCTTCCTCATCTCTGATGAGTTGAGCGCAAATGATGGAGGTACAATACGAATAATCTTCTGTTAATTGAAAGGTGCAAATCTCTTGTTGTGAGATTTGATCAGTCAGATGCACGTAGGCGTTCGTCACTTGTCCAAAATGATGCTTGCGCTCGTGCGCTTCATGTATTGTAGCTGTCACAACGATTTTATGAATATCAGGGGAGACTCTGCTTAATTGCATAATGATCATTTCATTGTCTCGATACCCGCCGCCGACTTGATGATCACCAAGGTGACGAACAGCTCCGTCTAAGCTTTGCTGCTGGTGATAATAGATCAGATGGTTTGGAGACAACAGTTTGTCCTCTTCATTTAAG
>NZ_JBXUKU010000045.1:0-437 GCF_057180105.1 Marinomonas sp. ATLA20 | reverse complement strand
TGTTTGCGGCGATTTTGGGCAACTTGTTATGTGCGTACATACTACAGCACATGTACATCGTTGATTGTTGCGGCATATTTGTTATTTCCAGTTGGTACGAACTCAAATGCAACAGTTAGGTCAGTTATCTCACCGTTAGCAGGTAAATAAAAGCCGAAGATCAATGACCCTGAATCGGTTTCTAGATACTCAGGGTAACAATTCGCGATATCTTCGTTTTGAAAACTGACAGGGGCATCGCTACCAAAGTAATCTTGAACTACGTCTTTGAGTTCGGATTCTGCCCATAAAACACCGTAGTTATTTTTGATATCGATGAGCTTTGCCGCACCTTCAAATTGATTTGTGGCTAGCAAGCTTAACCAATGCTGACAATAACATTTAAGTTGATTCTCTTTATCTTCATTGGTGATTGAGAGCATGAGATACCTTAAAGC
>NZ_JBXUKU010000044.1:0-440 GCF_057180105.1 Marinomonas sp. ATLA20 | reverse complement strand
AAGCGAACTTTGTCCAAAGCAGGCATGGCTTCTTTCAGCATTTTAGCAAAAGTGACTTCATGCTTCGTTGGTGTTCCATAAAGGACACCTGTTTCAGCCGCTTTTGTAATCGCTTTGGTAATATGAGGGTGGGCATGTCCTGTAATAATTGGACCGTATGCTGCTAAGTAATCGATATAGCGATTTCCGTCAACATCCCAAAAATAAGCGCCTTCTCCTTTTTCCATAGCCACTGGTGAACCGCCGCCTACTGCCTTATATGAACGAGAGGGGCTGTTGACACCTCCAACAATATGCTCCAGCGCCTCTTGATGTAATTTTTCTGATTCTGTGAATTTCATAAATAGCCTCCTATCTCAACGTATCACGTCGTCTATCATTATTTTAACATGCCGATGCAAGCGTCCTTAGTTGAATATCCTTTTAAAATTGGATAGGCT
>NZ_JBXUKU010000043.1:0-458 GCF_057180105.1 Marinomonas sp. ATLA20 | reverse complement strand
CATATACCCGCCCTCCACAGGAACGATCGGTTCATTATGGGTAAACCATTTTTTCACACGGTCGCCAAATAATTGAAAGCACAATTCTGCATAGCTCACATAATCATCTACTACCTGTCTATTAACCCAGCCGCCTTTTTCCTGCAGCGCCATCGGCATATCGAAATGGTACAGGTTCACAAACGGTTCAATATCATGTGCAATCAGTTCATTGATCACATCATTGTAAAAAGATACTGCTTCTTCATTCACAGCACCTGTCCCTTCAGGTAAGAGACGTGACCATGAAATGGACAGCCGGAATGAATTGTGCCCAATTTCTTTCATCAGACGAATATCCTCTTTATATTTTCGGTAAAATTGGGATGTCACGTTCGGTCCTACGCCATCAAAAAAACGAGTCGGCTCTTGCTCAAACCAATGATCCCAAATATTCGGTCCTTTGCCATCACCAGGGA
>NZ_JBXUKU010000042.1:0-478 GCF_057180105.1 Marinomonas sp. ATLA20 | reverse complement strand
CCCCGCTATAGGTATTTGCGGAAAAGGATTATATAAATTCATGAGATACACGCAATAGGGCTGCTTCTGTCCTCTTTTGATCTGAGCGATTTCATGAATCATCTTGCTGAAATTTGCTTGGCAATGCAGCGTCGCTTGCAGCAGTTTCTTTTCATCTTCACCTTTTTCATACTGCTGAATCGCTTGAACAAGGTCATTCCCACAGCCTGTGATGGTGATGATATCAGCTGTCACAATAGCGCGTATCACATCAGATCGTTTGAATAGCTGTAAAATCTGATCCGTCGTTAACCCTGATTTTGCAAATACAGACAGCTCGACTGGCTCATGTGTCTTTTTTTCAAGCATCCACTGATACCGCTCAGCAAATCCCCCGCCAAATAAACGTGCCCCCACTCCAACTGTTAAGGAATCTCCAATTGCAACATAGGATCGTCCCACTCTTATCCCTCACTCTCTCCTGCCTTCTCTTATATAT
>NZ_JBXUKU010000041.1:0-513 GCF_057180105.1 Marinomonas sp. ATLA20 | reverse complement strand
ACCCGTTAGGCTGTACACCAAGGTATTGTTCGTCGCCGTACCATCGGCATCCGTACCTGTGGCGGTGTAAATGACCGTACTAGTGTCGGCGTTCTCATCCACACTGCCTGTCGCACCAGACGTAATTACTGGCGTGTTGTCGTTCAAGTCGTTGACGCTGACCGTCACGGCTTGACTGGAACTCAAACTACCCGAGTTAAAGTTGCCCGCGCCATTATCCGTTGCCACCACATTGAAGCTGTAGCTGTCTTTGGTTTCGTAATCCGCTGAGGCTTTTAGTGTGACCACGCCAGTGGTCGCATCGATGATTAACTTATCCGCATCGTCGCCAGACAAACTGTATACCAAAGTACTGTTCGCGGCTGTGCCGTCAGCGTCGGTACCTGTGGCGGTATAGATGACCGTTGATATATCTGCGTTTTCATCCACACTGCCGGTCGCACCGGACGTAATTACTGGCGTGTTGTCGTTCAGGTCATTGACGCTGACCGTCACCGCTTGACTCACATTGAG
>NZ_JBXUKU010000040.1:0-564 GCF_057180105.1 Marinomonas sp. ATLA20 | reverse complement strand
ATTCCATTGCCCCCATCCTCATCACACAATATACGTTTAACTTTAACAACTTTAATATCATCTACTTATTTAATGGCGGGGGACCGCCTGTTGCAGGATCAACCGCTGGGGGAACGGACATCTTGGTGTCTTGGATTTATAAACTCACGATGCAGTCCTCTCAATATGCACTCGCTGCGGCTGTCACGATTTTACTTTCAATCTTTGTCATCGCCATTGCACTCTGGCAGTTTAAGAGGACGAATTCATTCAAAGAGGAGGACATGATGTGATATGGGATCAAAACAAACCAAGCTCATTCGCCTGAGTATTACTTATTTTATCCTTTTCATTGCCTCCATTTGTATTCTATATCCACTGCTTTGGACAATTGGTGCTTCCTTTAATCCTGGAAACAGCCTCATGAGCACAAGTATGTTTCCGAAGAACCCAACGTTCAGCCACTTTACCGAGCTCTTCTTCGGTCAGGGTGCACTTTATGCAAAATGGTATTGGAACTCCATGAAGATCAGTATTGTGACAATGCTGTTAACGCTCGTTCTTGTTAGTTTTACAGGCTATGCC
>NZ_JBXUKU010000039.1:0-564 GCF_057180105.1 Marinomonas sp. ATLA20 | reverse complement strand
GATATTTAGCGTTTGATAGAGCCTCCCGCTATTTTGATTATCGTATACAATCACGGGCTCTAAATACTCTTTCACCAAAGACTCAAGCAGACCGCTTTCCTTCATCATAGGCAAGAGACGGAGTAGATGTAGATCTTGGTAAAATGGGCTTTCCACACGCTGAGGCATTACTTTTTTTAAATGCAGCAATTCTTTGGCTGCTTGAAAGCTTTTTCTCATGTGCTGAAACTGTTCACAATATTGCCCGATACCAAAATTGATCTCGGCCCCTCGAGGTTGCTCCCGGTTATACAATTGTTTGATATCGTTTGCAGCCTTTTCTGCACGCTCTTTCCAGTCCTCTTTTTTTCTCGTGTTTAATAAAATAAACAAGGTTTGTTCTTGATGCTCATATGCAATCAGATGGAAACCCGCACGCTGAAAAATGGAGCGGCAAGAGACAAGAAAGTAAAGGTTCCCTGTGATCTCTTCCATTTGATGATGCTTTTGAAAGAGCAAGACGACGCAGCCAGTTGGCTTTTTCACCCCTTCTGTTTCTTCAAGGTGTTCTATGATCTCTTGTTC
>NZ_JBXUKU010000038.1:0-570 GCF_057180105.1 Marinomonas sp. ATLA20 | reverse complement strand
CTCAGGCTGCACGTCAGAGATGCGGATTGTCCAAGAAGAAGTCTTTGGCCCAGTATTGACAGTTGAATCCTTCCGTACAGAGGAAGAAGTAATTGAACTGGCAAACGATACGATTTATGGATTAGCAGGAGCCGTGTGGTCCACTGATATCAGCAAGGCCGAAAGAGTTGCTCGTCAATTAAGATTAGGCACAGTTTGGATCAATGATTTCCATCCTTATTTCGCTCAAGCACCTTGGGGTGGATATAAGCAATCAGGTCTAGGACGTGAATTAGGTCGCACCGGGCTCGAGGAATATACAGAGCTGAAGCATGTATATCGTAATACAAAACCTGAAACGGTTCGATGGTTTCAATAAAAATCACACATTTGGAGGAGATTCTATATGACATTAAATATGAAAATTGAAAGCATGCAGAAATTCCATACATTTGAAATTCCGACTGTCATCAAACATGGCATCGGTGCAGTGAAACATGTTGGGGAAGAAGTAAAAGCATACGGTGTTTCAAAGGTATTGCTTGTAACAGACCCTGGTATTTACCTGGCGGACGTTGTAGATCCAGTAAT
>NZ_JBXUKU010000037.1:0-580 GCF_057180105.1 Marinomonas sp. ATLA20 | reverse complement strand
AGTCCAGCATCGGTACCCGTTAGGCTGTACACCAAGGTATTGTTCGTCGCCGTACCATCGGCATCCGTACCTGTGGCGGTGTAAATGACCGCACTAGTGTCGGCGTTCTCATCCACACTGCCTGTCGCACCGGACGTAATTACTGGCGTGTTGTCGTTCAAGTCGTTGACGCTGACCGTCACGGCTTGACTCACATTGAGACTGCCGGAGTTAAAGTTGCCCGCGCCATTATCCGTTGCCACAACATTGAAGCTGTAGCTGTCTTTGATTTCGTAATCCGCTGAGGCTTTTAGTGTGACCACGCCAGTGGTCGCATCGATGATTAACTTATCCGCATCGTCGCCAGACAAACTGTACACCAAAGTACTGTTCGCGGCTGTGCCGTCAGCGTCGGTACCTGTGGCGGTATAGATGACCGTTGATATATCTGCGTTTTCATCGACATTGCCCGTCGCACCGGAGGTGATCACTGGTGTGTTGTCGTTCAAATCGTTGACGCTGACCGTCACGGCTTGACTCACATTGAGACTGCCGGAGTTGTAGTTGCCCGCGCCATTATCCGTTGCCACCACATTGAAGC
>NZ_JBXUKU010000036.1:0-614 GCF_057180105.1 Marinomonas sp. ATLA20 | reverse complement strand
ATACAGGAATAAGAGAATGAGCAGAATCAATGCAACAGGAAAACCAAACAAAAACCATTCAAAAAACATAATTTCCCGATCTAATAGCTTTTTTGACATCGCAGCAAACACCGCATTTGGGACGGATCCGACAAGTGTTGCCAGACCACCAATTGACGCTGAATACGCAACCGACAATAAAATGCTTTTACTGAATCGCTCAAGAGATGGACCAGCTAAAATATCATTAGCCTTGACCTCTTTAATCACAGCAAGTGCCACCGGGAGCATCATTAAGGCTGTCGCTGCGTTTGAAATCCACATAGATAAAAAAGCAGTCGCGATCATGACACCTAATACAATGCGGTCACTTCGTGTGCCAATCACCTTTAAAATGTGTAAAGCCATTCTCCTATGCAGATTCCATTTTTCAATGGCAATTGCGATCATAAATCCGCCCATATACATAAAAACGATCGGATCTCCATAGGCTCTTGATGTCTGTTCCATCGAAAGCCCGCCAAGTGTCGGCAGTAGGATGATGGGCAATAAAGATGTTGCAGGGATGGGCAGTGCTTCTGTCACCCACCATGTTGCCGTCCAAGCGGTAATGCCCAAGACCACCCTCGCAGCAT
>NZ_JBXUKU010000035.1:0-622 GCF_057180105.1 Marinomonas sp. ATLA20 | reverse complement strand
CCCTGCGTTACAGCCTAACAGGCGATGATGCGGCGTTGCTGGACATTGATGACACCACCGGTGTGGTGACGCTGAAAGCGTCGGCGGATTATGAAACCAAAGCGAGCTACAGCTTCAACGTTGTGGCCACCGATAACGGTGCGGGTAACTTTAATTCGGGCAGCCTGAGCAGTTCGAAAGCGGTGACAGTCAGCGTCAACGACTTGAACGACAACACGCCAGTGGTCACGTCAAGTGCGACAGGCTCTGTAGATGAAAATGCTGATACCAGTACGGTGATCTACACTGCGACCGCGACCGACGCGGACGGTACGGCAGCTAATAATACCCTGCGTTACAGCCTAACAGGCGATGATGCGGCGTTATTGGATATCGATGACACCACCGGTGTTGTGACGCTGAAAGCGTCGGCGGATTATGAAACCAAAGCGAGCTATAGTTTCAATGTTGTGGCCACCGATAACGGTGCGGGTAACTTTAACTCGGGCAGCCTGAGCAGTTCGAAAGCGGTGACGGTTAGCGTCAACGACCTGAACGACAACACACCTGTGATCACTTCCGGTGCGACTGGCAGTGTGGATGAGAACGCCGACACTAGTACGGTCATTTACACCGCCACAGG
>NZ_JBXUKU010000034.1:0-649 GCF_057180105.1 Marinomonas sp. ATLA20 | reverse complement strand
GAGACTGTAACTAATTTTGTGTAACTGCCTATCACAACATATTCTATTGAGAATTAAGGATAGGTAGATGCAAATGAACAAAAAAGAACTTGAAGCGTTCGCAAAAGAAGCCGCCAAGGGAATTAAAACTCCTGAGGATCTCAACGAATTTAGCCAAATGCTGAAGAAGATTACCGTTGAAGCGGCATTGAATGCAGAAATGGATGACCATCTGGGTTACGAGAGACATCAAAAGTCCACCTCAACCAATAGTCGTAATGGCAAGAATAGCAAGCGCATTAAGACGGAAGATGGTGAGTTTGAACTGGATACGCCTCGTGACCGAGAAGGCTCTTTTGAACCCAAGCTGGTCAAAAAACACCAATCCCGATTCACTTCTATGGACGATAAAATCCTGTGGCTCTATGCGCAAGGCATGAGTACCCGAGACATCGTCAATGCCTTCGATGAATGGTACGGTGCCGAGATATCTCCAACACTGGTATCACGCGTTACCAATGCGGTCATTGAGCATGTGACTGAATGGCAAGCACGCCCTTTGGATACCATCTACCCCATTGTGTATCTTGATTGTATTGTGTTGAAAATCCGCCAAGATAAGCGCGTCATCAATAAATCGATCTTCTTGGCACTCGGTATCAACACTGAA
>NZ_JBXUKU010000033.1:0-659 GCF_057180105.1 Marinomonas sp. ATLA20 | reverse complement strand
TTCGCAGATTACCACGTCCTTCATCGCCTCTGACTGCCAAGGCATCCACCGTGCACGCTTGGTCACTTGACCATATAACCCAAAATAGTTTCGGATCACATACCAAAGAGCTTTTGTGTCTCTCTGGATTTACGATAATAGAAGTCACTAGGTTAAAGTGAACTTCCACCGGTTTAACGCTTGATTCATCGTTATTTCAAAATTCGAATTGTTAAAGAGCAAGTTTAGTGCAAAGCACTAAGTCAGAGACTAAAAATCACCCAACACACGAATGTGTAAGATGCTTAGCGTCTTGCTTAGAACTCTCTTCTAATCTTTTACACAGAGTAATCGTCATCAGTAAATGGTGGAGCTATGCGGGATCGAACCGCAGACCTCCTGCGTGCAAAGCAGGCGCTCTCCCAGCTGAGCTATAGCCCCATTACTTACTCGATCGTATTTGGTGGGTCTGGGCCGATTTGAACGGCCGACCTCACCCTTATCAGGGGTGCGCTCTAACCAACTGAGCTACAGACCCAAATACTTTCTGTGCTTCTTATAAACTAGATATTGTGTCGTTTAAAACACCATCAGATAATTTGTGTGAACGCTCACCAGAGGTTTCTATCGTTTAAGGAGGTGATCCAGCCCCAGGTTCCCCTAGGGCTACCTTGTTACGA
>NZ_JBXUKU010000032.1:0-707 GCF_057180105.1 Marinomonas sp. ATLA20 | reverse complement strand
ATTCCGTGTAACTGCCATTTAGTTAAGGTGCTTTTCGAGACGTTCCTCGAACTCAATAATAAATCGACTCATCGCTTGGCGCCAGTTCTGAATTGGCATCGTCCATTTCTTACTGGCTTCTTTAATGGCAAGGTATACCATTTTCTTCGCAGAATCATCGCTTGGGAAGACTTTACGTTTTTTAATGGCTCTGCGGATAACACTGTTCAGTGACTCAATCGCATTCGTTGTGTAGATCGCTTTGCGGATATCGTCAGGGTAATTAAACAACGTATTGAGGTGATGCCAGTGATTGCGCCATGATTTGGTAATTTGTGGGTATTGATCGTCCCAGATGTCGCCGAAACGATCTAACTCTAGCAAGGCTTCTTCTTCCGTTGCGGAGCGGTAAACTTGCTTTAAATCCGCCGTCACTGCTTTATAGTCTTTCCATGATACATATTTCAATGAGTTGCGTACCATGTGTACGATGCACAGTTGGATGTTGGTTTGCGGGAAAACGGCATTGATGGCTTCTGGGAAGCCTTTTAGACCATCCACACAAGCGATGAGAATATCTTCTACACCGCGCTGCTGGAGCTCAGTGAGGACGTTGAGCCAGAACTTCGCGCCTTCGTTCTCAGCAATCCACATGCCCATGAGTTCTTTATGACCTTCAGTGTTGATACCGAGTGCCAAGAAGATCGATTTATTGATGACGCGCTTAT
>NZ_JBXUKU010000031.1:0-1149 GCF_057180105.1 Marinomonas sp. ATLA20 | reverse complement strand
CACTGATGGTGCCGGTGATGGTCGCGTCTTCTGCCACCGCACCCGTTGCCGCTTCCGCGACTGGCGCGTCATTCGTACCCGTCACGGTAATAGTTAACGTTGTTTCAGAAGTACCACCCTTTTCATCCGTAACTAAAACAGGGATCTCAAGAACCAATTTTTCACCATCTTCTAAGCTATCGTATGAAGAAGCGTCGAACTCATAAACACCATTTGTACCAAGAGTTAGACCTTGAACTGTAGAAGTAGTAGTAAAGATTAAAGTCGAATCTGTTTGATCAAGATCACTCGCACTGATAATGCCAGTGATTGAACCATCCTCATAAACACTATCCACTTTAGCCTCAGCCACTGGCAAATCATTTGTCCCTGTAACAGTGATAGTTAATGATGTAATCACTGCCGCCCCATGATCATCAGTTACAGTGACAGGTATCGTAATTACCTGCTCCTGCCCCTCTTTGAGACCATCATAAGACGACGCATCGAACGTATAAGAACCATCTGCATTCAGCGTCAAACCTTTCACTGTAGACGTAGTACTGAACGTTAAGCTTGCGTCCTCAGGTAGATCCACATCAATGGCACTAATTGCTCCCTTAATGCTCGCATCTTCTTCTACACTCCCCGTTGCCGCAGTGGCAGTTGGAGCATCATTCGTACCGGTTACCGTAATAGTTAACGTCGTTTCAGAAGTACCACCCTTTTCATCCGTAACTAAAACAGGGATCTCAAGAACCAGCTCCTCACCAGCTTCTAAATTATCGTATGAAGAAGCGTCGAACTCATAAACACCATTTGTACCAAGAGTTAGACCTTGAACTGTAGAAGTAGTAGTAAAGATTAAAGTCGAATCTGTTTGATCAAGATCACTCGCACTGATAATGCCAGTGATTGAACCATCCTCATAAACACTATCCACTTTAGCCTCGGCCACTGGCAAATCATTTGTCCCTGTAACAGTGATAGTTAATGATGTAGTCACTGCCGCACCACGATCATCAGTCACAGTGACAGGTATCGTTATTACATCCTCCTGGCCCTCTTTCAAAACATCATAAGACGACGCATCGAAGCTGTAAGAACCGTCTTCGTTCAACGTCAAGCCTTCCACTGTTGAGGTCGTGCTGAACGTTAAGCTCGCATCGT
>NZ_JBXUKU010000030.1:0-1192 GCF_057180105.1 Marinomonas sp. ATLA20 | reverse complement strand
ACCGTACCCCAAACCGACACAGGTGGTCAGGTAGAGAATACCAAGGCGCTTGAGAGAACTCGGGTGAAGGAACTAGGCAAAATGGTACCGTAACTTCGGGAGAAGGTACGCCGGCCGGTGTGAAGGACTTGCTCCGTAAGCACTAGTCGGTCGAAGATACCAGGTGGCTGCGACTGTTTATTAAAAACACAGCACTCTGCAAACACGAAAGTGGACGTATAGGGTGTGACGCCTGCCCGGTGCTTGAAGGTTAATTGATGGGGTTAGCGCAAGCGAAGCTCTTGATCGAAGCCCAAGTAAACGGCGGCCGTAACTATAACGGTCCTAAGGTAGCGAAATTCCTTGTCGGGTAAGTTCCGACCTGCACGAATGGCGTAACGATGGCCACACTGTCTCCACCCGAGACTCAGTGAAATTGAAATCGCAGTGAAGATGCTGTGTATCCGCGGCTAGACGGAAAGACCCCGTGAACCTTTACTATAGCTTCACAGTGAACTTTGAACCTACTTGTGTAGGATAGGTGGGAGGCTTTGAAGTGCAGACGCTAGTTTGCATGGAGCCACTCTTGAAATACCACCCTGGTATGTTTGAGGTTCTAACTCAGGTCCCTTATCGGGATCGAGGACACTGTGTGGTGGGTAGTTTGACTGGGGCGGTCTCCTCCCAAAGAGTAACGGAGGAGCACGAAGGTGTGCTCAGCATGGTCGGAAATCATGCATAGAGTGTAAAGGCAAAAGCACGCTTAACTGCGAGACAGACACGTCGAGCAGGTACGAAAGTAGGTCTTAGTGATCCGGTGGTTCTGTATGGAAGGGCCATCGCTCAACGGATAAAAGGTACTCCGGGGATAACAGGCTGATACCGCCCAAGAGTTCACATCGACGGCGGTGTTTGGCACCTCGATGTCGGCTCATCACATCCTGGGGCTGAAGCCGGTCCCAAGGGTATGGCTGTTCGCCATTTAAAGTGGTACGCGAGCTGGGTTTAGAACGTCGTGAGACAGTTCGGTCCCTATCTGCCGTGGACGTTTGAGATTTGAGAGGAGCTGCTCCTAGTACGAGAGGACCGGAGTGGACGAACCTCTGGTGTTCCGGTTGTCACGCCAGTGGCATTGCCGGGTAGCTATGTTCGGACGGGATAACCGCTGAAAGCATCTAAGCGGGAAGCCTCCCTTAAGATAAGATCTCACTGG
>NZ_JBXUKU010000029.1:0-1199 GCF_057180105.1 Marinomonas sp. ATLA20 | reverse complement strand
AATCGAAGGCAGGAATGCGCCTTAAGGAGTTAAGGTCTGGGGTGTGTAATTTGTTTTTGGAGAGAAAAAAACGAGGCCTAGTCGGCCTCGCATGGTAAAGCAATCAAAGACGAGATATCCGGTATCTCGTAATGCTGTTCCGCTTAAGTGAACAGCATTAACCCATTAGGGTGGCTTTTTTGTATCTGGCTGTTTGGTATGCCTATTTATCTAGCGTTGACTCTTATAATATGAGACTTTGCTTTATAGAGTTAATGTGAAAAGCAGAATCATATTTAGATCAATGTTTAAGCTATCAACTCTTAAAATCCTAGTTGCATGATTAAATTGAAAAAAAGTTTATAAAAGTCTTCCCTTTTCAATTTGTTATAGTAATATACGCACCCGCTGACAGGGACAGTGTTTAACTCTTTAGCTGTTAGTTTCGGGGCGTAGCGCAGCCTGGTAGCGCACTAGCATGGGGTGCTAGTGGTCGCAGGTTCAAATCCTGCCGTCCCGACCAAAATTTGAGAAATGCCGCTATAGCTCAGTTGGTAGAGCATCTGACTTGTAATCAGAGGGTCCCGAGTTCGACTCTTGGTGGCGGCACCATAATTTGGTCAAAGTTTCTTTCTTTAGAAATAAAGTATAGAGATAAAAAAAGATTTTGCTTTTATTAAAGCCGCTATAGCTCAGTTGGTAGAGCATCTGACTTGTAATCAGAGGGTCCCGAGTTCGACTCTTGGTGGCGGCACCACTTCTTAGGAAGTTATTTAAAAGTAAACTGCGTCATGTAATGCCGCTATAGCTCAGTTGGTAGAGCATCTGACTTGTAATCAGAGGGTCCCGAGTTCGACTCTTGGTGGCGGCACCATTTACTTGCTTATGTAAGTAAATTAAAAATTTGATTTAGCGTTAAGCCGCTATAGCTCAGTTGGTAGAGCATCTGACTTGTAATCAGAGGGTCCCGAGTTCGACTCTTGGTGGCGGCACCACTTACTTGATAAAGTAAGTTGGAATAAAACGTTAAACAATGATTGAGTGTGTAGCTCAGTTAAGAGTTTTTCTTAGCAAGGCGCATATCGATGGGAGTTAAGAACTCCACATCTCATAGATGTAAAATATGAACGGGTGTGTAGCTCAGTTGGGAGAGCGTCGCCCTTACAAGGCGAATGTCGGGAGTTCGAACCTCTCCACACCCACCACTAACTAGACAGTGG
>NZ_JBXUKU010000028.1:0-1205 GCF_057180105.1 Marinomonas sp. ATLA20 | reverse complement strand
CAGTGGTTTATTGGGCATCCCAGGCGTAGCAGCTTTAGTTGTAATTGAAAAATTTATTATTTAATGAGAAATATTGTTGACTTTGATTCTGTATGGTGGTAAATTAATATACGTCGCTGATGACGAAGAAACGAAAAAACATGATAAAAAAAGTTGTTGACACCAACAATTTAAATATGGTATGATGTTCTAGTCGCTTCTGAAGCGGTAAACAAGTTCTTTGAAAACTAAACAAGACAAAACGTACCTGTTAATTCGAGTTTTTATAAAAAATCCTATGATGTATCATAGGTAGTCAGTCAAACGCTGACGAAAAACAAAACTTCGGTTTTGTACTTTTTCGGAGAGTTTGATCCTGGCTCAGGACGAACGCTGGCGGCGTGCCTAATACATGCAAGTCGAGCGGACAGAAGGGAGCTTGCTCCCGGATGTTAGCGGCGGACGGGTGAGTAACACGTGGGTAACCTGCCTGTAAGACTGGGATAACTCCGGGAAACCGGAGCTAATACCGGATAGTTCCTTGAACCGCATGGTTCAAGGATGAAAGACGGTTTCGGCTGTCACTTACAGATGGACCCGCGGCGCATTAGCTAGTTGGTGGGGTAATGGCTCACCAAGGCGACGATGCGTAGCCGACCTGAGAGGGTGATCGGCCACACTGGGACTGAGACACGGCCCAGACTCCTACGGGAGGCAGCAGTAGGGAATCTTCCGCAATGGACGAAAGTCTGACGGAGCAACGCCGCGTGAGTGATGAAGGTTTTCGGATCGTAAAGCTCTGTTGTTAGGGAAGAACAAGTGCGAGAGTAACTGCTCGCACCTTGACGGTACCTAACCAGAAAGCCACGGCTAACTACGTGCCAGCAGCCGCGGTAATACGTAGGTGGCAAGCGTTGTCCGGAATTATTGGGCGTAAAGGGCTCGCAGGCGGTTTCTTAAGTCTGATGTGAAAGCCCCCGGCTCAACCGGGGAGGGTCATTGGAAACTGGGAAACTTGAGTGCAGAAGAGGAGAGTGGAATTCCACGTGTAGCGGTGAAATGCGTAGAGATGTGGAGGAACACCAGTGGCGAAGGCGACTCTCTGGTCTGTAACTGACGCTGAGGAGCGAAAGCGTGGGGAGCGAACAGGATTAGATACCCTGGTAGTCCACGCCGTAAACGATGAGTGCTAAGTGTTAGGGGGTTTCCGCCCCTTAGTGCTGCAG
>NZ_JBXUKU010000027.1:0-1388 GCF_057180105.1 Marinomonas sp. ATLA20 | reverse complement strand
AAACTATTTTGGGTTATATGGTCAAGTGACCAAGCGTGCACGGTGGATGCCTTGGCAGTCAGAGGCGATGAAGGACGTGGTAATCTGCGAAAAGGTTCGGGGAGTCGATAAACAGACTTTGATCCGAACATGTCCGAATGGGGAAACCCACTCTACTTGTAGAGTATCCCACAGTGAATACATAGCTGTGTGGAGGCGAACCCGGGGAACTGAAACATCTAAGTACCCGGAGGAAAAGAAATCAACCGAGATTCCCTAAGTAGCGGCGAGCGAAAGGGGATTAGCCCTTAAGTGGTTTTGGTGTTAGTAGAAGGCTCTGGAAAGTGCCGCGATAGAGGGTGATAGCCCCGTATACGAAAACACCTTAATCATGAAAACGAGTAGGACGGGACACGTGTTATCCTGTCTGAATATGGGGGGACCATCCTCCAAGGCTAAATACTCCTGACTGACCGATAGTGAACCAGTACCGTGAGGGAAAGGCGAAAAGAACCCCTGTGAGGGGAGTGAAATAGATCCTGAAACCGTGTACGTACAAGCAGTGGGAGCGGACTTGTTCCGTGACTGCGTACCTTTTGTATAATGGGTCAACGACTTATTTTCAGTAGCAAGGTTAAGCACATAGTGGAGCCGTAGGGAAACCGAGTCTTAATAGGGCGTTTAGTTGCTGGGAATAGACCCGAAACCGGGCGATCTATCCATGAGCAGGTTGAAGGTTGAGTAACATCAACTGGAGGACCGAACCCACATCCGTTGAAAAGGCTGGGGATGACTTGTGGATAGGAGTGAAAGGCTAATCAAGCTCGGAGATAGCTGGTTCTCCTCGAAAGCTATTTAGGTAGCGCCTCGTATCTCACCATTGGGGGTAGAGCACTGTTTGGGCTAGGGGGTCATCCCGACTTACCAACCCCATGCAAACTCCGAATACCAATGAGTGCAATTACGGGAGACACACGGCGGGTGCTAACGTCCGTCGTGGAAAGGGAAACAACCCAGACCGTCAGCTAAGGTCCCAAAGTTACAGTTAAGTGGGAAACGATGTGGGAAGGCTTAGACAGCTAGGAGGTTGGCTTAGAAGCAGCCATCCTTTAAAGAAAGCGTAATAGCTCACTAGTCGAGTCGGCCTGCGCGGAAGATATAACGGGGCTCAAACTGTACACCGAAGCTACGGATGCTTAGTTTACTAGGCATGGTAGAGGAGCGTTCTGTAAGCCGTTGAAGGTCAAGCTGTAAGGCAGGCTGGAGGTATCAGAAGTGCGAATGTTGACATGAGTAACGATAAGGGGAGTGAAAAACTCCCCCGCCGGAAGACCAAGGTTTCCTGTCCCATGTTAATCAGGGCAGGGTGAGTCGGCCCCTAAGGCGAGGCAGAAATGCGTAGTCGATGG
>NZ_JBXUKU010000025.1:0-4430 GCF_057180105.1 Marinomonas sp. ATLA20 | reverse complement strand
GGGTTCGAATCCCTCTTCCTCCGCCATATTTTTTAAAAACTTATATCATCGCGGGGTGGAGCAGTTCGGTAGCTCGTCGGGCTCATAACCCGAAGGTCGCAGGTTCAAATCCTGCCCCCGCAACCAAATTATTTTATACAAACAAAATGGTCCGGTAGTTCAGTTGGTTAGAATGCCTGCCTGTCACGCAGGAGGTCGCGGGTTCGAGTCCCGTCCGGACCGCCATTTTTCAAAAGAATACTTGGCTCGGTAGCTCAGTTGGTAGAGCAACGGACTGAAAATCCGTGTGTCGGCGGTTCGATTCCGTCCCGAGCCACCACTATTTGCCGGTGTAGCTCAATTGGTAGAGCAACTGACTTGTAATCAGTAGGTTGGGGGTTCAAGTCCTCTTGCCGGCACCAGTTTCATATGGTAAGATAGACAAGTCGCTTTTAAAGCGAGCCATTAGCTCAGTTGGTAGAGCATCTGACTTTTAATCAGAGGGTCGAAGGTTCGAGTCCTTCATGGCTCACCATGTTTCATGCGGGTGTGGCGGAATTGGCAGACGCGCTAGACTTAGGATCTAGTGTCTTTATGACGTGGGGGTTCAAGTCCCTTCACCCGCATTGCCAAATAAAATAAAGAAATCCTGTAATGCGGAAGTAGTTCAGTGGTAGAACACCACCTTGCCAAGGTGGGGGTCGCGGGTTCGAATCCCGTCTTCCGCTTATACCATCCACGCCGGGGTGGTGGAATTGGCAGACACACAGGACTTAAAATCCTGCGGTAGGTGACTACCGTGCCGGTTCAAGTCCGGCCCTCGGCATTATAAAATAAGCGCCCGTAGCTCAATTGGATAGAGCGTTTGACTACGGATCAAAAGGTTAGGGGTTCGACTCCTCTCGGGCGCGCCATTAAGATCGGGAAGTAGCTCAGCTTGGTAGAGCACTTGGTTTGGGACCAAGGGGTCGCAGGTTCAAATCCTGTCTTCCCGACCATCTTTTATGGGGCCTTAGCTCAGCTGGGAGAGCGCCTGCCTTGCACGCAGGAGGTCAGCGGTTCGATCCCGCTAGGCTCCACCAACGTGTTCTTTGAAAACTAGATAACAATAAGTAATACATTCACATTGAATGCAATGCAAAGTTCATCACACATAGTGATTCTTTCTAAAGTAAGAAATGGTTAAGTTAGAAAGGGCGCACGGTGGATGCCTTGGCACTAGGAGCCGATGAAGGACGGGACGAACACCGATATGCTTCGGGGAGCTGTAAGCAAGCTTTGATCCGGAGATTTCCGAATGGGGAAACCCACTGCTCGTAATGGAGTAGTATCCATACTTGAATACATAGAGTATGAGAAGGCATACCCGGGGAACTGAAACATCTAAGTACCCGGAGGAAGAGAAAGCAAATGCGATTCCCTGAGTAGCGGCGAGCGAAACGGGAACAGCCCAAACCAAGAGGCTTGCCTCTTGGGGTTGTAGGACACTCTATACGGAGTTACAAAGGAACGATATAAGCGAAGAGGTCTGGAAAGGCCCGCCAAAGAAGGTAACAGCCCTGTAACTGAAATGTTGTTCTCTCCAGAGTGGATCCTGAGTACGGCGGAACACGTGAAATTCCGTCGGAATCCGGGAGGACCATCTCCCAAGGCTAAATACTCCCTAGTGACCGATAGTGAACCAGTACCGTGAGGGAAAGGTGAAAAGCACCCCGGAAGGGGAGTGAAATAGATCCTGAAACCGTGTGCCTACAAGTAGTCAGAGCCCGTTAAAGGGTGATGGCGTGCCTTTTGTAGAATGAACCGGCGAGTTACGATCCCGTGCAAGGTTAAGCAGAAGATGCGGAGCCGCAGCGAAAGCGAGTCTGAATAGGGCGCATGAGTACGTGGTCGTAGACCCGAAACCAGGTGATCTACCCATGTCCAGGGTGAAGTTCAGGTAACACTGAATGGAGGCCCGAACCCACGCACGTTGAAAAGTGCGGGGATGAGGTGTGGGTAGGGGTGAAATGCCAATCGAACCTGGAGATAGCTGGTTCTCTCCGAAATAGCTTTAGGGCTAGCCTCAAGGTAAGAGTCTCGGAGGTAGAGCACTGATTGGACTAGGGGCCCCTACCGGGTTACCGAATTCAGTCAAACTCCGAATGCCGATGACTTATCCTTGGGAGTCAGACTGCGAGTGATAAGATCCGTAGTCGAAAGGGAAACAGCCCAGACCGCCAGCTAAGGTCCCAAAGTATACGTTAAGTGGAAAAGGATGTGGAGTTGCTTAGACAACCAGGATGTTGGCTTAGAAGCAGCCACCATTTAAAGAGTGCGTAATAGCTCACTGGTCGAGTGACTCTGCGCCGAAAATGTACCGGGGCTAAACGTATCACCGAAGCTGCGGACTGTTCTAACGAACAGTGGTAGGAGAGCGTTCTAAGTGCTGTGAAGTCAGACCGGAAGGACTGGTGGAGCGCTTAGAAGTGAGAATGCCGGTATGAGTAGCGAAAGACGGGTGAGAATCCCGTCCACCGAATGCCTAAGGTTTCCTGAGGAAGGCTCGTCCGCTCAGGGTTAGTCGGGACCTAAGCCGAGGCCGAAAGGCGTAGGCGATGGACAACAGGTTGATATTCCTGTACCACCTCCTCACCATTTGAGCAATGGGGGGACGCAGGAGGATAGGGTAAGCGCGGTATTGGATATCCGCGTCCAAGCAGTTAGGCTGGGAAATAGGCAAATCCGTTTCCCGTGAAGGCTGAGCTGTGATGGCGAGCGAAATTTAGTAGCGAAGTTCCTGATTCCACACTGCCAAGAAAAGCCTCTAGCGAGGTGAGAGGTGCCCGTACCGCAAACCGACACAGGTAGGCGAGGAGAGAATCCTAAGGTGATCGAGAGAACTCTCGTTAAGGAACTCGGCAAAATGACCCCGTAACTTCGGGAGAAGGGGTGCTTCTTAGGGTGTTAAAGCCCCGAGAAGCCGCAGTGAATAGGCCCAGGCGACTGTTTAGCAAAAACACAGGTCTCTGCGAAGCCGTAAGGCGAAGTATAGGGGCTGACGCCTGCCCGGTGCTGGAAGGTTAAGAGGAGCGCTTAGCGTAAGCGAAGGTGCGAATTGAAGCCCCAGTAAACGGCGGCCGTAACTATAACGGTCCTAAGGTAGCGAAATTCCTTGTCGGGTAAGTTCCGACCCGCACGAAAGGCGCAACGATCTGGGCACTGTCTCAACGAGAGACTCGGTGAAATTATAGTACCTGTGAAGATGCAGGTTACCCGCGACAGGACGGAAAGACCCCGTGGAGCTTTACTGCAGCCTGATATTGAATGTTGGTACAGCTTGTACAGGATAGGTAGGAGCCTTGGAAACCGGAGCGCTAGCTTCGGTGGAGGCATCGGTGGGATACTACCCTGGCTGTATTGACCTTCTAACCCGCTGCCCTTATCGGGCAGGGAGACAGTGTCAGGTGGGCAGTTTGACTGGGGCGGTCGCCTCCTAAAATGTAACGGAGGCGCCCAAAGGTTCCCTCAGAATGGTTGGAAATCATTCGCAGAGTGTAAAGGCACAAGGGAGCTTGACTGCGAGACCTACAAGTCGAGCAGGGACGAAAGTCGGGCTTAGTGATCCGGTGGTTCCGCATGGAAGGGCCATCGCTCAACGGATAAAAGCTACCCCGGGGATAACAGGCTTATCTCCCCCAAGAGTCCACATCGACGGGGAGGTTTGGCACCTCGATGTCGGCTCATCGCATCCTGGGGCTGTAGTCGGTCCCAAGGGTTGGGCTGTTCGCCCATTAAAGCGGTACGCGAGCTGGGTTCAGAACGTCGTGAGACAGTTCGGTCCCTATCCGTCGCGGGCGCAGGAAATTTGAGAGGAGCTGTCCTTAGTACGAGAGGACCGGGATGGACGCACCGCTGGTGTACCAGTTGTTCTGCCAAGGGCATCGCTGGGTAGCTATGTGCGGACGGGATAAGTGCTGAAAGCATCTAAGCATGAAGCCCCCCTCAAGATGAGATTTCCCATTCCGCAAGGAAGTAAGATCCCTGAAAGATGATCAGGTTGATAGGTCTGAGGTGGAAGCGTGGTGACACGTGGAGCTGACAGATACTAATAGATCGAGGACTTAACCTATATTCTATTGTGAAGTTTGAACATTGTTATCTAGTTTTGAGAGAACATTCTCTCCATCAGGTTTGGTGGCGATAGCGAAGAGGTCACACCCGTTCCCATACCGAACACGGAAGTTAAGCTCTTCAGCGCCGATGGTAGTTGGGGGTCTCCCCCTGTGAGAGTAGGACGCCGCCAAGCTTGTATTATAAGGATCAGTTCCATTCGGAACTGGTCTTTTTTGTTTTTTAAGAAAAGGAACAAACACCCGATCTGACATGGATACATATACTAAACTACCATCTAAAACATTCTTAATTTTGTATACAATTGAAAGCGCTAGGGCATACTGAAGCTATAAGTG
>NZ_JBXUKU010000024.1:0-6770 GCF_057180105.1 Marinomonas sp. ATLA20 | reverse complement strand
GAGCCCTTTTCTTAACAAAAAGTGAACCAACGACCTACTGTAAGATGGTTGCGTGAGCCCTTTTCTTAACAAAAAGTGAACCAACGACCTATAGTAAAATGGTTGCGGGAGCCCTTTTCTTAACAAAAAGTGAACCAACGACCTATAGTAAAATGGTTGCGGGAGCCGGATTCGAACCAACGACCTTCGGGTTATGAGCCCGACGAGCTACCAGACTGCTCCATCCCGCGACATACTAAACAATTGATATAGTTTAGATTTTATCTTTTAGTACTGAAGAAATTATATGAAAAAATTAATATGAATGGTTGCGGGAGCAGGATTCGAACCTACGACCTTCGGGTTATGAGCCCGACGAGCTACCAGACTGCTCCATCCCGCGACAAATTAACTTTCTTTACATCACTAACAACTTCATTTGATTAGTTTTGGCTGGAGCCCTTTTCTTAATTAAAAAGTGAACCAACGACCATTTTTTTAATATGGTTGCGGGAGCCGGATTCGAACCAACGACCTTCGGGTTATGAGCCCGACGAGCTACCAGACTGCTCCATCCCGCGACTAATCATCGTTAACAACAAACTCAATGTCTGCTGGCTAAGCTAATTTGCTCAACCCTTGCCAACGAGGTGCGTATTATAGGTAGATTTAACTGAGAGTCAAGCACTGCAAGAGAACTAGATCGGATTAGTTGAAAAAAAATCTTTCTGCCTCATTATCTTACCTATACCAAACAGACTCAGCCTCTTATTAGATATAGAGAAGCTTAAATACTTGTATCCTACGCTACCGCAAGGTAAAAGGTAGCCATCCAATATTTTCGACCAATAGGTTAGGAGCCAAATATGCCCAGCAATATTGAAGCCATTCTTAAAAAATCAGCAATTCCCTCTGAAGCCGACGCCCTACCCGGCAGAAGCACACCTTTAACAATCTCAGGGATACACGCTGTCAACAACGA
Organism: Marinomonas sp. ATLA20; assembly: GCF_057180105.1. Classification (NCBI taxonomy): domain Bacteria; kingdom Pseudomonadati; phylum Pseudomonadota; class Gammaproteobacteria; order Oceanospirillales; family Oceanospirillaceae; genus Marinomonas; species Marinomonas sp. ATLA20. The sequence continues at coordinate 5,809 of NZ_JBXUKU010000024.1, read as the reverse complement.
ACCTTTTGTCCGCGATGAAAATCCCAATGAAACCGAAATCATTCTAGGAATGGGTTGTTTCTGGGGGGCCGAACGCAAGTTATGGAATACTCCTGGCGTTGTAGTCACATCTGTAGGTTATGCAGGCGGCTTTACACCCAATCCAACCTACGAAGAAGTGTGCTCAGGACAAACAGGTCACAGTGAAGTAGTTCAAGTTGTGATTGATACCTCTGTCATCTCGCTAGAAGGCGTGCTTAAGGTTTTCTGGGAAAACCATGATCCAACCCAAGGTATGCGCCAAGGCAACGACATAGGCAGCCAATATCGCTCTGTTATCTTTACAACCAATGATAAAGATATGGCAATCGTGGAAGCTAGCAAAGCGGCGTTTCAAAAAGAGCTACTCGGCGCAGGCCACGGCATGATCACTACCGAGATTGAACCACTCGATACCTACTACTTCGCTGAGGAATATCACCAACAGTATCTTCATAAAAATCCGAACGGTTACTGCGGACTAGCTGGAACTGGCGTGAGCTGCCCTATCGGCTTAGGCGTGTAGTTTTTAGTTAACGGGGAGATCACTCTCTAAACTGAACAAGTTACAGAAACGAAAAGGCCGAATCGCAAAACGATTCGGCCTTTTTAGTGGTCTCTATGTCAGGGCAAGATTAGCCATCAATATTGATGTTGTACTCTTGATCGTTGTAGATGACTTTGATGGAGTCAGCTGTTGAAGCCGAGTCTAAATTCACAATAGCACCATGCCCACTACCATCACTAACAGTTAACGAACTACTACTATCTTTAGATACATGATCTTTCAGGAACGACGCTATAGCATCTTCAGAGGCATCTTCCCCAGGTTTACCTTCGGCACCAGATAAAAGATCGGTCAAGTCAAGAGCATCATCATTTGCATTAAAGTCAGTGATGGTATCTTTAGAATCATGATCAAGAATGAACAAGTCTCGACCAGCACCGCCAGTTAATTGATCATTGCCCGCACCACCAATTAGAACGTCGTTACCTTCGCCACCGATTAGAGTATCGTTACCTTCAGCACCAAACAACACATCATTACCAATGTTACCAAGCAATGTATCTTCGTCAGCAGTTCCTACGATGTAATCATCACCTGCAGTACCAAGAATACTCTCGTCATCAGATGTTCCAAGCAGATCATCGTTTACACCATCTGTATTAATAGATGCAGTTAGCTCGAAATCATTAATGTCTGAATCACTTTTACTTACAACCGTTAAGTTATCGATGCTTGTCTCGCCATCAGCAACAGAAACGGTATAAGTTCCATCATCATTTGCATCGAGGTCGACACCATTCTGTTGCAATTTAGCGCCTTCCGGAACACCGAAGATGATAGCGCTGGTAGCGTTTTCTCCGTCTGCCAAGTTGTCAATATCAACCGAAACCGAGTAAGCGTGTGTAGAGACAAACACACTGCCATCACCTATTACCGTTCCATCTTTGAACTTGATATTTTCAAAGTTAGCAACATCATATTTGATATTGTCTTTGTTATTACTCCAATCTTGAACTGTATAGCTCTGCAGCCAAATAGAGTCATTTCCAGATCCCCCAGTAATATAACCAAACACACTACCACCAACTACAGCAATATCATCCCACGAACCGAGATTGATAGATCCATAGACGTTTCCGCCAATAATGACAGTATCGTTCCCACTGCCCGCATCGATATGTCCGTTCATGTCTTGACCGACAGCAAGGAAATCATTACCGCTATCTAGATGAACAGTACTGTTCTTTTGGCCTAATAATGTATTAGCAGAAGTGATACTCCCCTGGATAAGTACGGTGTCATCACCTACTCCAGTTGAAATATGACCTTCCGTATAGTAGGTCCAACCATAACTAGACGAGAGGTGACCTATATCCCCTCCAACAGTAATGATGTCATTCCCATCATTGGTTTGAAGAGAAGCATAAACATCATTTTGCACAAATACTTGATCGCTATTTGAACCAAAATTGATCCAATCATTATACTTGCTCAAGTTATAAGTTGGGTTTACTGGGCTTAATTGCAACGAAGCTGAAATGTCTGTCACAAACCCTGTAGACGTGTCATACGTATCTTTTGAAATATCCGTTACAGTTACACTTACGGTCGCTTGATCAGCCATGACGCCATTCACCTGAAGTGTGGCAGTCGCCGTATCCGTTCCACCCTTACCATCTGAAACGGTATATTCAAAAGAAGCCGCTCCTGTAAAACCAGATGTAGGCGTGAATACCACTTTTCCATCAGCATTTATGTATACATAACCGTTTTGGGCGTTTGACACCGACGTGATAACTAAAGAATCGCCTTCAGGATCTGTATCATTAGATGTTAAATCACTAGGCTCAATGACAAGCTGGCTATTCTCTTGTCCAGCTAACTCGTCATCTGCCGCTTCTGGCGCACCATTGATCACTATGGTGGCACTATCAGAGCCATCCACTGTATCGCTCGCACCCGGATCATTCGCTGTAGCGGTAGCGATCACTTCTAGCTCACCATTAAAGTCATCAGGCACAGAAAGTATTAATCCTTTGACCGTCACAACACCAGTATCGGGGTCAACCTGAACTTTATTTGAGAAGCCACCACTGTCTAACGACACCTTCCAAGTAGTAACACCATTTTCTGTTGCTATCTTCTCTGCGCCAGATAATGAGATGCCTTCTGGAGTCGAAACCATTAGCTCAGTAATGTTTTCAGAATGATCTGTATCTGTCGGAGTAGCCGTAATATCAACCGTATAATTAGTTACCGCTGACTCATAAGAAACGCTGTGCAACAAATAGTCACTTGTATTAACTCGGCCGCCGTGGTCTGGTGTAGAGAACTCAATTGCCAATATAGATTTGCCAGCAGGTGCGTTTACCGTTATAGGAGCACCAATTCCGTCATATCCCCCCTCATCAGAATTACCATCCACCGTATCTGTTTGAGAAGTCCCATCACTGTATTTCACAGTATAAACCGCCGTCTCGTCATTCTTATTTAGCCACGCTAATTCAAATGTTGCAGATGATGCTGGTTTATCAAGCTCTACTACCAATTTCTCTTGTTTGCCAATTTCTGAGTCAGCGCCGTTACTCGCCTTCCCAGTAACACCAAAACCAGTAGGGGAACCAGAATCCTTAATGGAAATATCGACAATGTTACTTGCAGTGTCATAAGCAGCAACAGTAAAACCTGCCGGATTCCCTATCGTATCTTCTGCTCCCTGTAACACATTGGACAAGTCGACACTATACAACGTCGTTGTCGTCGTCGGCTCCAATGTCAACTCAACGGTTGGTCCATCGGTAACAGCTGTTACATTGATAGTGGCCGTACCTGTAGCAGAAGCAGCTCCACTGTTATCAACGGCAGCGTATTCAAATGTAGCTGGAGAAGCCCCATTATTGTCACTCCAGTCAGCGTCAGGTACAAAAGTCAAATTTGCATTTCCATCAGTTGCAGAAATCACGGCTCCTGCATCTGTGATTTCGACACCATCAACAAATAACGTACCGTGAGCAGGCAAACTTTGAATAACAAAGCTAGCCACAGAACCATCAACATCAGATGCAGACAGTGTCACTTCAATACCTGTGCTGTCTTCATCGCCTTGGCCTTTCCCTGACGTCATACTAATTACAGGTACATCATTAACCGACTCGACAGTCACTTTGACTTCTGCGGTATCTACACCACCGTTGCCATCGGCAATTTCATAACGGATAGTCGCTTCACCGTAAAAATTTTCTGCTGGCGTAAACTGTAATTTACCATCAACAATAGCAACCGTGCCTTCCTCTTCAGATACTGTTGCCTCTTTGATAGTCAAAGTATCGTCATCAACATCACTGTCGTTCGCCAACACATCAATGGTAACAACTGTGTCTTCATTTGTTGTCGATGTATCGCTATTTGCAACAGGACCATCGTTCACAGCATCAACGGTTACAATCACTTCTGCTGTATCCTTAGCGCCATCACTGCCACTAACCTCATAGCTAATAGTAGCTTCACCATTAAAGTCTTCAGCCGGCGTAAATTGTAATTTGCCATCCACAATCGCAACCGTACCTTGTTCTGGTGATACAGTCGCTGCCGTAACCGTCAACTTATCATCACTTATACTGCTGTCATTACTTAATACATCAATTGTAATAGCGGCACTGTCTTCCGTTGTGCTAGCGGTATCATCTTCAGCATGAGGAGCAAATAAAGCTTCTTTAGAGTAAACAACACCATCAAAGGAGAATGACTCGAAGTCGATAAAGGTATTGGTGTCACCTTGATCATCAACAATAATCACATTGCCATTTTCATCTAAGATAATAGATTGCATATCTGAAAGCGCAGATGAGAATACCGCTTTGTCATGACCAGCTCCGCCATCCACAGTAAGAGAATCTGAACTATCGTCTGCATCAACAGTTATTGTGTCGTTGCCGCTACCTAGTAACACAAAATCATCACCAGTTTCTGAGTTAACAGTAGTCCAATCTCCATGCCAGTAATGAACAATATTAGAATCACCACTGACATTGCCTGCAGCATCAGTTTGGGTAACTTTAAAGAATTCATTATCATTCACTTGTGAGTTAGAAATGTCAGACACGTCTAGCGACCAAGTACCATCACCAGACACTGTCGTTGTAATACTAGTTAATTCTGTATACTCACCAGTTTGAGTATCATTACCTGCCGTTGTAGAGCCTGCAATAACCCACAAAGTAATCAATGCACCCACTTCACCAGTACCATGCAAGGTTACCTTCGAATAATCTGAATTTTCAGAATCATCAGTCACACTTGTAATCACAGGAGGAGCGACAGAAATATCCGCCTCTGCAGCGGTCTTACTCACTTCATTTGATTTGTTACCCGCCGCATCCGACAAAGTTGCTGTCACTTCCGCACCTGGAGCCACTTCGATCGCAACACCATTACTGATGTCATCTGCGTCTAACGTGATCGTTGTTTGCACTCCATCAACACTGTAAGTTAGCTTATCGTTTACTTCAGAGCCTGTAACCGAAATAGTCGCCGTCACAGTACCATCTTCACCAACCTCAGCAGCATTATAAATATTGTCACCACCAGTACTTTCGAAAGAAATAGATGGCGTCGCAATATTAAGATCAACTGTATATTCAGAAGAACCTTTAGACTCAACTTTATTACCAGCTGCATCATCGGAAGTAACAACCACATCAAATCCAGTGCCAGCAGCCAAATCAGAACCCGAAACGTCAACACTCCAAGTACCATCCTCGCCCACAGTTGTTGTGTAGGTGTTGGTACCAATAGTCATGGTTACTTCATCACCTTTAGTGATGTCGCCGCCTGTAGCCTTACCGGTCACCGTAACTGTTCCTGCCGCCTCTGTAGCGTTAATCACGTCATCAGAGGTAATTGGATCAATAGTTACAGAGTTCACTTTGACAGTAGCCGTAGAAGTATCTATGCCACCTTTGCCATCAGTAATTGAATAATTAATAATCGCTGAACCACTAAAGCCTTCGGCTGGCGTAAATACCAGCTCATTATTAACAATAGTTACAGTGCCTTGAGATGGATTAGATACAGAAGCATCGATGATAGTTAAAGAGTTACCCTCTGCATCAGTATCATTGGCTAAAGCATCAATCGTGATAGACCCACTGTTAGTAGACGTACTCACTAAATCGGCAGTGGCAATAGGCGCATCATTCGTACCCGTCACGGTAATCGTTAAGGTCGTTGTGTCGGTCGCATTTTGGTCGTCGGTCACGGTCACTGGGATTTCAAGAACCAGTT
>NZ_JBXUKU010000023.1:0-13466 GCF_057180105.1 Marinomonas sp. ATLA20 | reverse complement strand
GGTGAACGGTGAACGGTGAACGGTGAACGGTGAACGGTGAACGGTGAACGGTGAACGGTGAACGGTGAACGGTGAACGGTGAACGGTGAACATTATGAAATATGATTAATAAACTGCAAACCAAATGTTTGAGGATCTACCTCTTTTTCTATTCTCACCTCTATTCTTAAATTAGCAGATTTATTTAATTCTATATCAGAAACTTCAACAAATGCCTTATTCGTAGCACTATAAACCTGACGAATCAAAGAAGGTTGAAAAGCTTTATTAAGTGTCAAAACAAATCCAACACGCCCATTCGACAACAACACACAAGAGCCAACAGGAATGCTGCCAATACTTTTTAAAAAAACTGTCAGTAGCTGCTTATCAAATGCCAAGCCAGACTCTTTACTCATTTGTTGACGTGCTTTAATTGGTCTCATAGAAGGCTTATGTGGCTGTTCAGATGTCATAGCATCATAGGCATCAATAATTGCAGCAATCTTTCCATAAACTGAAATTTCCTGATCCTGCTTACCCGCAGGGTAGCCAGATCCATCTATTTTTTCATGATGATCAGACAGCATTTGATAAACAGCTTTGGGCACGCCATCGCATTTTTGCAAAATCTGCTCTCCAAACTTAATATGCTTGCGAAATAAATCAAATTCACCATCAGTCATTTTCGTAGTCTTTGTTACCATGGCCATTGGTAAACGAAAGCGCCCTAGATCAAAAAGTAAGGCACCAAGGGTAATTGCTTCTACATAAGCATTTGACAGTCTCATTGCTTTAGCAAAATGAATTCCAAGCACAGCCATACCCATTGCGTGTTGCTCTAAATAAGTAGACGCGTCTTTTATATGACGTATTGCCATCAAAGAAAAATTATTACGTGCATGGGATTCAATAAGTCGACAACAAAACTTGGTTAGCTCTTGTATCTCTAAATTCTCACCGCGCTTAAAGCGCTCCATCTGAGTAGACAACAAAATATGCCCATCTTGAAACAGTTTGAGTGCTGTCATAGTCTCTGACTCAAATGAAGTTACATTAACCTTACTCTCAATAGGAGACTTTTTGACCTCTACCTCTTTATTCAAAAATGAATCAGCTTCAACACCTTCATTAGCTCTACTCGGTGCACTACCTATATTTAGATCACTATTACTCTCCATACGCGCTTTATAGCTAAGAATATACTCCCTCGTATGTTCATTTAACTCTTGCCTAAAATAGCGAAATAAACTCTGCCCCCTATTATTCTTACTGCGTAACTCTTTGGTACTTAAATCGGGATTGAGTTTTTTTAGACTTTTTACTGAACGGCCACTGGCAATAGACATACATAAATAGAGAAATCGTTCTTGGGCATCATATAAACGCTCACGTCGACTATTCAATAATTTGCTATCAGAAAAATATGGATCGTAGGGCAAATACTCAGAGTCTAATGTGAGGTGCAGCACATCGAACGTTAACTGTCGCATGGCAATACTAACAATTCGATCTTTTCTATCATGCATTTTTATCAGGCTTTGAATTCGCTTACTGCCTACGACCTTATCTTTAATGTCTAGGGTATCTAGTATTTCATCAATATCGAAATACCCCACATTAATATCAACTCCAAAACAAGACTCGATTTTAAATACTGACATCTTTTACCCTATATCTCAGGCCTTACATCTTATTAAACAGAGAAAGATTACTCATACGAGAAAACACCTTTTGCGAAGCATCAAGCGCAGACTCTTTCATAGACAACTCTGTCGCTGCAGCAGCTATATCTAATCCACCAACCCGATCTTGAGAAACGGCATTCGATAATTGATTTGCTAAACTAAAGTTCTCCTTATCTCGGAGAATATTCAAACGAGCACCAACCGATGAACGACCTTCACTCACTTTTCGTTGAGTATTATTGATACTTACAGTGGCGTCAGAAAATGCATTTTCACGCTCTTCCTTGGATGAATTTCGATCACTTAATACCACCAAGGTATCATTAATTTCATTCAAAACATTATCACGTCTTGGTTTATCTAAACTAATACCAGCAGTGGCTCCTGGCTGACCTCTAATCAGAAGTGACATACCGCCAAAATTTATTGACTTACCTACTGTATACGAACCGGAAGCCACCACCTCACCTAAATTGTTGGTGATACTATATGAACCAGGAGTACCATCAAATGCTCTGCGCCTTTCTTGATCTCCTTTTGTATCAGAACCTAAATTGATAGAGTCTACTTGGGGCACTGTTTCACCCTCAGCAACAATTGGAGCAGTTATTAGAAAAAAAGCATTAGAAGCAGGATCTTTAGGGTCATAGTTATCAGCCATAAACTGATTAAAATCACCTTGATTTTCCACTTTAGTAGTAAGCACAACATCACCTGTTAAAGCTTGTGCTGAGAAAGTCCGATTCGTCCAAATATCTTGAAAAAGCTTTTTCCCAGAATCAGTAACAGGTATTTTCATATCCTCAGATATTTGGGCATATTTTTGCCCTTCATTGCCTGCCCATTGATAACGACCATGACCATCCAAAATAAATGGTGGTCCCTGAGTATCAGTTCCTGCAAAGATATAGTTCCCATCAGCACTTTTAGAATTCATCAACTCTGCCATGGATTCTGTAATCAAAGCGACTTCTTGAACAATTGCATCGATATCAGCTTGAGTATTAGCATCATTTTGAGCCTGAATAAGAAGAGAATGGGCATCATCCATAGAATCATTCAAACTATCTAATGCTACTTCTTGATACTCAAGATGACTTGTCGCCATTTTCATAGATTCATCAAAGATTTTTAGGCGATTATTATTACCTTCATACATCAATATTTGACTAGCTCCCACAGGGTTATCACTCGGTCTAACAATATCAGTTTGTGCCGAAATTTTTTCTTGAGCACCAAGAATTTTTTCATTTGCTTGACCGATCGCCCTGCTCGACTGACCATAAATTAAATTATTCGTCACTCGCATAAACTTACCTCATAATCCCTAGTAAAGTTTCAAACGTCGTACGAGCGGCAGTAACGACCTGCGCTGATGCGGAATAAGATTGTTGATATTTCATAAGATTCACCGCCTCCTCATCAAGACTCACCGCCGACAATCTGTCGCGACGATTAACACTGTCATTCATAATCACTTCACTAGATTCTGCATGACCTGCCACCTCAGCTGTTTTCGCTCCTACATAGGAAATAAAACCCGAAAATGCTTTTACTAAACTCGCTTTTCCTTCTACTAACGACTGATTTTGTAAATCAACTAACGCCAATCCATTGAAGTTGTCAGATGGGCCAATCTCATCTGTACTAATGGAAAATTCATCGCCTGACTGCGGTTTAGACGATACAGACACATCAAACCCTGCATCTTGAGATAACCCAGCTTTCTCAAGCAAATCCGTATACTCAAAAACATTATTCACAGAGGCAACCTCCATTCCAGAAGCATCACGAACAACGTAGGAATTAGGTGATGTAAAATAAATTGAATGAGGGGCGCTAGGATACAGGAAGCCATCAGGTGCAAACGCAGAATTAGCTGACTTAGTATTTGTAACCGAAGATAAAGATATTCGGGCATCGGATAAATTATCCGAGCTCGTAGATACACCTACAGGCGCACTCAAGGCAATATCATCACCACTTTTAATTTTTAAATTTAAACCCGCTGCCGCCCCTGCTGTAGGGGTAAAACTAAATACGTCATCGTGATCGATAATATTAAAATCTTTCACCCGAATATCTAAACCCAACTCTTTAATTTTATAATAACCATCACTATCTGGAGTCATATTAGAAGGGTCAAATATTGTAGACTCACCAGCTGCATTGCCGTTTAAGTCATATTTTTTTATCACAAATCGATTGTCGTCTGTTCTGGTAAGTTCATAAGTATCTGTCGTGATTTTAGATGCTTCACCTGCAGATATTCTAACGGAAAAATCAGATAATTTATGAGTATTATCAGCGCTAGAATAAACACTAATATTTTCCAAAGAGAACAAGTCTTTGCCAAAATCTCCATTCATATCAAGACCTTTGGCATTCTGCGTATTCATAGCATCAGATATGGCAATAGCGTTCTGGCCTAGAGTACGATCTGCATATTCACTAAACTCGGAGCGAAAATCCACTAAGCCACCAACACTACCACCAAGACGATCGCTTTTCAAAGCGACATCGTAATCTCCAAAACTGACAACTAAGTCAATCTTCTTTGGGTTTAATTGATTAGGAACCACCTTCAATTCTGTTGGAGTTTGATCCATCACTAATGGTTGACCATTGGCTAGCTGAATCGTCATTAATCCATTGCCATTAAACTGTGCATTGACATCCAAATATTTAGAAAGATCTTTTGCTAGCAGCTCCTGCTGATCTCGTAACTCATTTGCCGGAGAACTTGATAACCCCTCTTCTCTGAGTATTTTGCTGTTCAGATTAGAAATTCTAGTAGTGATAGAGTTTATGTCAGCTAAAGATGTTGTCAGCTGTTGATCAACCAGATTCTCTTGACCACTTGCCATATTAGATAGCGCTTTATACTGCCCCACCAAGTTATTCAAACTAGAATGTGCAAGCTGTCTTAACGATGATGAGGTAGGGTCATTATTTGCTGCTTGTAATGAGCTAAAAGCTTTATCCAAATAACCTGAAAGAGAAATACTATCTTCAGCCAACAAATTATCAGACATAGCCATCAAAGAATGATAAGTATCATAATAAGAGAAATCGGAAGTATCAGATCGCACCTGCGCACTAACAAAATTATCAACAAGGCGTGAAGTATCACGAAGAACCACACCGCCTACAGGTGAACTAACGGTATCAGTTCTTTGGCGACTATAGCCCTCGGTATCCACATTGGCCGTATTTTGCCCAGTCGTATTAATACGGGCATTACTAGACAGTAGTCCAGACAAACCAATTGAATATAAATTTGAGCCCATAGCCCACACCCCTAGTACGTTTTCAAAAAATAACTCTGAGCTCTTCTTTAGCTCTATCGGCTATTGATGCAAAAACTTTACCAAAGCTGAGAATTGAGTGGTTTTATTATTACAATCCTTGAAACCATTGACTAGAAAGGATGCTATCGATTTTTTCAGAATATTTAGGGTCTGTTGCATAACCGCCTTTTTGCAAAGAAGCGGCAAACATTGACGCGTCATCTCCAGTCTTCAAGGCATCTTTATACCGCTCGCTCGAAGATAGAAAGTTCGCATAATCATCAAAGCTTTGCGAGAAGGAATCATAAGCCCGAAACGCCGCTTTTTCTCGCTTTGCCACCCCATCACGGAATTCTAATGTATTCACTACGGCACGATCACCTTGCCAACGATTGTCCGCTTTAATACCAAATAGATTAAAGCTAGCCGCGCCGTCTTCTTTGGCAATAGGATACTTTCCCCAACCCGTTTCTAATGCCGCCTGAGCCAATATTGCTTTGGGGTTAACACCAAGTTTTTCCGCTGCCTGCTTAGCATGGGGCCATAGATTCTCAACAAATTCATCCGGAGACCCAAACACCACAGAAAGGGCCGAAGGTGCTGCGGCCATTTCAGTCTCGGTAATATTTGGGGTCTGTTGCTTAGCCTCCTGCTGAACCGATTGAATAAACTCAGTAGAAGCACGATGAGCCAAAGCTTGAATTCGCACCAAATCTTGTTTAGCAACTTGGTTGAGAAAATCAGTATCTCCCCGTTCTTTCGCTTCAAGCGAACTAATCCGACCTTGCTGTTGAGTTTGGTATTGACGGATAAGCGCTTCCGATAAGCCTATGCCACCGGACTGCGCCATACTTTGAGACATCTGGGAATCCATCATCTCTTGATATTGCTTGGTTTGCGCACTGGAAAACAAACCACTACCAATCGCCTCATTGGTGCTACGCATGTTTTTCAATAGCATATTTATAAAGATTGATTCAAACTGCTGAGCAACGTCTTTTAATGCGGCATCAGGGTCTTTTTGCGCCTTAGTCTTTAAATCAGTTAGCGTAGAAAAGTCGGCAAAAAAATCTTGCTTTGGCGGGATTGAGTTCATCAAAACACCTATATAACAACTAAGTCAGCGTTAATCGCACCAGCTTGCTTTAAGCCTTCCAATATAGCCATAACATCACCAGGAGCCGCACCGACCTGATTAACGGCACGAACAATATCATTAAGCGAAGCGCCTGGATCAAAGACAAACATATGGCCGCTATTTGGTGCGATCTCAATACCTTCACGAGGCGATACTATCGTCTGCCCACCTGTTACAGTGCCATCCTGCCCTACAACTGGCGGCACTTCTTTGATAGTCACCGTCAAGCTACCGTGGGTTATTGCAGCAGGGGATACTTTGACGTGCTGACCAATAATAATGGTTCCTGTGCGAGAATTTACCACGATGCGCGCACGCTCTTCAGCCACTTCAACTTCCAGGTTTTCAAGAATCGATAAGTAGGTAACACGTTGACTGGAGTCCCTTGGCGCAGACACTCGAATAGAAGTCGCATCAAGCGTCGTCGCGACTCCAGGACCTAAGAGGCTATTAATCTTGTCTGTCACTTGCTTTGCTGTCGTGAAATCTGGACGATTTAGATTAAACGTTAAGGTGTCTCCAGTATTAAAACTACTAGGGACCATACGCTCGACACTGGCGCCATTTGGTATACGACCAACTGTAGGGACGTTGCTTGTCGTTCGTGACCCATCCGCTCCATTTGATCCTAAACCACCAACTACCAAGTTACCTTGAGCTATCGCATACACAGCACCATCGGCACCTTTCAATGTAGATAAAAGCAGCGTACCGCCACGCAAAGCGCTCGCGTTACCAATCGACGAGACAGTTACATCAATTTTTTGACCTGGCTTAGAAAACGCCGGCAAAGTAGCCGTCAAAGAGACAGCGGCAACGTTTTTGGACGTGGCATTGACCCCTTCTGGCAAGGTCACACCAAAACGAGACAACATGCTGGCAAAACTTTGGTTAGTAAAAGCGGTGCTGTCGCCCGTTCCGTTAAGACCAATCACCAAGCCATAACCAAACAATTGGTTTTCTCGGACGCCCTGAACACTAGCAATGTCCTTCAAGCGTTCAGCCTGAACAGAAAAAGATAAACAATATAAGATAATTAGCGCTATGTGCTTCATCACATCACCTATTGAGAGGAATGAACCTCTCAGCCATTAGATCATTAAATTAATAAGGCATGTTACTGGTGTTAAGTAAGCGACTTACCCAACCTTGCTCACTTCCTGCTGCTACATCGCCAGTACCAGAATACGTAATTCTCGCATCAGCAACGCGCTCAGATTCTACGGTATTATTTGGCGAAATATCTTGTTTGCGTACGACACCAGAAAATCGTATATATTCATCGCCCTGATTCAACCGCAGCCATTTTTCACCACGCACTGCCAGCAACCCGTTAGGGTAAGCTCTAAAAACAGTGACAGAAATCGTACCGCTTAAACTGTTATTTTGGTTTGCAGAGGCATTACCAGAAAAGTCTGTGCCTTGTTGAGGAAGTGTTGTATCAACCTTTAGCTCTTGCCCTAATACTGTCGGGTTTTCAATAGTGGCAGAAGAGGACTTGGACACCGTCGCCGCATTAGCCTTGGTCGATGTTGTCGTCTCATTCAAGTTGATCGTTAAAATATCACCAACTTTGCTGGCTTTCTGGTCACCAAAAAAAACATCCCCCATACTCGTCTGATAAATACCGCCTGTCGGCGCTTGCGAAGGACTCATACCATTAGGGTACACTGGCGCATAATAAGGATCATCCGACTGAATAGATTGAGCAATATCCGGACCATTCAGAGGATCATTAGGATCAGGTACATATCCTTTGCGAGGAACATCTGATGAAGGCTCTTCTGGCGTTTCCTCTGGAGGCGATTCATTGTCAGCAACAGCATCAATAATCGCATCCGTTGCAGCAGCAGCTACTCCTGCCGCAGCTGCATTAGCAACCGCTTGCTCGTTAACATCCCAAGTGAGGCAACCGGGTAAACAAGCACTAAACAAAACCAAGAGCGAAAATTTAATCTTCATCATATTCCACACGTTATTATAACTGCTGTATTGCAAAACTCATCATCCCATCAGCGGATGCGATAACTTTTGAGTTCATTTCATAAGCTCGCTGTGTCGTAATCATATTTACAAGTTCTTCAATAGAATTAACATTAGACGCCTCAAGCATTCCTTGAGCAATAGTCCCCAACGAATCAGTGCCAGGAACGCCAACTATTGGCGGGCCACTAGCATTTGTTTCAGTGAAAATATTTTGCCCTGCAGAATTCAATCCGGTTGGATTAACAAAACCTGCGATATTTATAGCACCAACTTGCTGTGCGTCAGCATCACCACTTTGTCTAACTGATACTATGCCGTCTTCTGCAATCATAATTTCGATAGCACCTGGATCAATTTGGATACCAGGCTCAACAACCAAGCCTCCAGAAGTAACAAGCTGCCCCTGACTATTAAGCTGAAGACTACCATCGCGTGTATAAGCAATAGTGCCGTCAGGCTGCAAAACCTGTAAGAAACCTTTACCCTGAATAGCAACATCAAGCTGTCTATCCGTCATATTGTAGTCGCCATTAGAAAAATCTTTTTGGGTTGCCCCCACTTTAACACCAGTACCCAACTGCAAACCGGATGGTAATTCAGCATTTTGAGCGCTCAAACCACCAGGGGCACGTACTGTTTTATACATGAGATCTTCAAATACCGCTCTGTCTTTCTTAAACGCAGTTGTCGAAACGTTTGCCAAGTTGTTGGCTACGACGTTTAATTGTTTATCCATCGCGCTTAAACCGGTTTTACTAACCCATAATGCTGAATTCATAAAAGCCTCTTATTTAATTCTGTTATTCTTTACGTTATTTTTGTCGTAATCTCAGATCGTTATTAAGACGTACGCTGTAAAATACGAGCAGAAGAATCTGCGTTGTCTCGAATGGAATCCATCATTTTCACATTCATTTCGAAGCGACGCGCCAAATTCATAATATGCGTCATCTCTTCAACCGCATTCACGTTGCTGCCTTCAATGAAGCCGCTAACCAGTTGCACATTAGGATCAGCATCTATTGCTTGGCCATCACGAGTATGAATCAAGCCATCTTCTTCTTTGCGTAAATTTTGCTTATCAGGATTCACTAATTTAATCTGGTTAAGCGCCGCCACTTCGTTATTAGCGCCACCTTGTGGAACAATAGAAATCGATCCATCCGCCGTAATATTAATACTATCAGCAGGTGGCAAGAAAATAGGCCCAGCCACACCCGCAACAGGCAAACCTCGCCCTGTTACCAATTGCCCTGCGGCATTAATTTGAAAGTCGCCTGCTCGAGTGTAAGCCTCTTGGCCGCTTTCATCATAAACAGCAATAAAACCTTCTCCAGCAACAGCAACATCTAGGTTTCTACCAGTCTGTATCATGTCACCTTGGGTATAACGTGTCGCTGGATTCTCCGTCATTGCATAGACACGGCTAGGGTGATAATCACCATATACCTGCATAGAGCGAGCTTGCTCGAAGTCAGAACGAAAACCGGTTGTACTGACGTTTGCCAGATTGTTAGCGTGTATTGTTTGAGCATTCATGGTTTGTACACCACCACTCATTGCTAAATATAAGGCCTTATCCACTTCAATTCTCCCAGAAGAATCCACATCACTTAGATAACTACTATCAAAAATCGTACCAAGTTATAAAAACAATAAAAAAACAAAAAAAAGCCGAAACAGCAAGACTGTTCCGGCATAAAATCTTCTCTCTCCAGAAAATTAGCGAAGGTTAATTATCGTCTGAGTAACAGTGTTTTCTGTTTCTAATGTTTTACTGTTTGCTTGGTAATTACGCTGCGCCTCAATAAGTGCAACAAGTTCAGCGGTCAAATCAACATTAGATTCTTCTAAAGCACCGCCTGCAATTTTACCTAGAGTTGCGGTGTTAGGTCTGCCAATATCTGCTGGTCCCGAAGTCTTCGTAGCGACCCACATCGTATGACCGGACGGCATCAAACCGTCGGTACTATCAAATGTTGCCAAAGCTAACTGGCCAAGTGTTGCCGTTTGTTGATTGGTATAGTTAGCAATCAACAAACCATCACTATCAAATGACACACCTTGTAACTCGCCAGCAGAGAAGCCATTTTGATCAAAAGTATCTGTATTAGCTAAAGCAAACTGCGTCGATCCACTCAAGTCAAGCTGCGTAATACGCTGACGATTAGTCGGGTCTATCCCCCTAACCTCCAAAGGAACTGGTTGTTCATTCCCAAGTGGTGGTATCCCCCTGTACACACCCATCAAATTACCTGCGGCATCAAAAGTTACCGATGTGTTTTTTTCTAAATATTTAGCATCATCGCCAGTCATTGGATCGACAAAGCTTTCCTCACCATCCATTGTGACACGAAGTTCATAGGTATTATTTTCGCCCTGCTTAATAAAATAATATCCTAAAGTATGCGGCTCACCTAAAGAGTCATAAGTCGTTCGAGTATTACCAAATGAATAACTTTCAGGATTAAGAGGGTCAAAAGCCTCACGAGAAACAATACTTGAATTTCTCATTTCCTCTGGCGTCAGCGTCGCCGTGATAGCGGCCCCTCCCAATGTTCCACTCACCGCTAACGGAGTCTTAATACCTGTCGCCACATCAACGGAATTAGGCACATTAGCCCCAACATAAAGAAGCGAGAATGGCTCCTCCTCTACACCATCACCATTGTAATCCATACCACCTTCAGCAGTATTAAAAGTGGCGTAAGTCTCTCCAAGAAAGGGCGCCCCAGTATCATCAGTTAAATTACCATCAACAGTAGCATGTACCTTATAGGTATTGGGCAATTCACCTTTAGCGTAATAATAAGTCACTATATGTGACTGGCCATTCCCATCAAGCACACCTTGAGTTTGAGTGAAGTTGTAAGTATCTGGATCATTCGGATCAAATACGGCCTTTATAAAAGGCGGAACGTCCTCGTTCTTTGAGTCCAAATTTACTTTCAAACTCATTGAAGTAGTAGGCTCAGGAGGAATACGATCAGTTGGAATTTTCAAATCATCTAAATTGCCACCGACTACGCCATCAACCGCATTAAAACCCTGCACGTTGTTTCCACCATTAGTGACCAAAAAACCATTTTCATCAAGCTTAAAGTTACCAGCCCTAGTAAAAGCATTTGAAACTCCAGCATCTACAACAAAAAAACCACTGCCATCAACAGCAAGGTCTAGGTTGTTATCTGTATAAGAAATATTCCCAGCTGAAAACTCTTGGGAAACACTACTTACACTTACACCAGAACCAATACTGTTCCCGCTGCCAGCACCCAATACACTGGTGTTGTAGAGGTCATCAAATTCAATACGAGACTTTTTAAAGCCTGTTGTATCGGCGTTGGCAATATTATTACCGGTAACACTTAAATAATCGGCAGACGCTTTAATGCCAGATAGTGCAGTATTGAATCCCATAATATTCTCCAATCACCCTAATATTTCTAATTCATTCGTAAGTTTGATTTTGCCGTGGTTTTCCACATTCAAAACAGTTCCATTTTCCCCATTAATAGTGACACCTTGAATTCGCGTTGGAAGCCGTGTATTCATTGCTGACACTTCACCTTTATCATTTGTTGAAGAGGCGGCAAAACGATATTCGCCAGGCGGCAAAACATTTCCGTCATCATCTAGCTTATCCCATTTGAAATCACCCGAATTCAACGTAGCAGTACGCACAAGACGGTTATCAGCATCAAATATTCTAAGTGAAGCGACTTGAGAGTTTTCAGGAATATCAGTTCTTATTTGCACGGACTCTAAGCCATCCGTTATTTTCGCTTTACTACCATCCATCAAGATAGACTTACCTACCAAGGTAGAAGCACTAAGCGCCTGATTGGAAGTCAGTGACGACGCCATATTCTCTAGCTGATCAGAGATGCTAGTCAGCCGTTCCAAAGAGCTAAACTGAGACATTTGCGCCACCATATCATTAGTGTCTTGCGGCGCAGTCGGGTCTTGACCCTTTAGCTGTTCAATATACAGTTTCAGAAAGACATTTTGGTCAGCGAGTGCTGCTTCATCTTTTGGAACCTCAGGCTTTTCAATGCCTGCTTTTGTCTTAGCCGCCTCCGTCCCATATTGGGAAATCAGACCGCCTAAACCTTTGGTGTCAGATATGTTTGCCATCTGTCAGCTCCTATGACTGCCCAAGCGTGAGCATTTTCTGCATCATACTTTTGGCTGAATTCATAATCTCTACGTTTGTCTGAAAAGAACGAGACGCTGACATCATATCGGCCATCTCTTCCATCGGGTTTACGTTTGGATAAAACACGTAACCCTCTTCATTTGCCATTGGGTGTTCTGGTTCATATCTAGGCTGTAAAGGCGCATCAGATTCCACAATGCCATCCACTTTTACGCCAACACCAGAACCTGTGTCGTCTTTGTTCGCATTATTCCAACCATATTCACTCATGCTGTCATTCATCATTTGTGAGAATACTGGCTTTCGAGCACGATAAGTCTGATCCGCTGAGCTTGCTGCACTGTCTACGTTCGCCATATTGCTCGCAATCGTGTTCAAACGAATGGTTTGAGCACTCATTGCAGACCCAGAGATAGTAAAAATATTACTCAAAGACATCGTAATTAATTCCCAGTAAGCGCTTTTTTCATGCCGTTAATTTTTCGATCCAAAAACATAAAGCTCGTATCAAACTGCAAGGAGTTCTGAGCGTACTCAGCTTGTTCTCTTTGCATATCAACCGTATTACCATCCAAAGATGGCTGGTTCGCATTACGATATAACAACCCTTCAGGCTCTCCGGAAAATCCCTCACCAGAAATATGGCGAGAGTTCGTTCCAGCAAGCTGCATTTTTTTTCTTTCATTATCTAAAAGCGAATCAAACGAAATATCTCTCGCCTTGTAGTTTGGGGTATCCGCATTGGCAATATTATTCGCAAGGACAGCCGCTCGCGCGCTGCGAAACTCTAGCGTTTTGTCATGTCCAGCAAATGCGCTTGCAAAAGAAATAGCCATTCTACCCTCAAAGAAAAATATTATTCGCCTATACGAAACATATAAAGCAATTATAATGCCAAAAAATATTATCTTTATTTTTCAACAAGTTAAATAATTAAAAATTTATAACGGCAAAAAGCGGCAACTGATTTGAAGAAGAAAAAACAACTATTAATGAATTTATTATAGAGCAGATACAAGCGATGATGAGGAACAGCGACAAAAACAAAAAAAGCAGCCATCAAGCTTAATGCTGTTCACTTAAGCGGAACCGCATTATGAGATGCCGGATATCTCATCTTTGATTGCTTCACCAAGCGAGGCCGACTAGGCCTCGTTTTTTTCTCTCCAAAAACAAATTACACACCCCAGACCTTAACTCCTTAAGGCGCATTCCTGCCTTCGATT
>NZ_JBXUKU010000022.1:0-20603 GCF_057180105.1 Marinomonas sp. ATLA20 | reverse complement strand
GAAGTGGTGGTGAAGGTCAAACTTTCAGAGCCAGGAAGATCCACGTCATTGGCATTAATCGTCCCTGTAATAATACTGTCTTCCTGAACGGCACCCGTTGCGGCTTCAATGGTTGGTGCATCGTTCGTGCCCGTTACTGTGATGGTTAAGGTCGTAGTCGCGGTAGCGCCTTGATCGTCTTCAACGGTCACAGGCACGGTGATTACTTGTGTTTCGCCTGCTGACAAACTGTCGTAGGACGATGCATCGAAGCTGTAAGAGCCATCCGATTTCAAGATTAAACCAGTGGCCGTAGAAGTGGTGGTGAAGGTCAAACTTTCAGAGCCAGGAAGATCCACGTCATTGGCATTAATCGTCCCTGTAATAATACTGTCTTCCTGAACGGTGCCCGTTGCGGCTTCAATGGTTGGTGCATCATTAGTTCCTGTTACAGTAATAACCAATGTTCCAGTACCTTTGTCTCCTTGATCATCAGTAGCTATAACATCAATTGAAATTTCTTTTATTTCACCTTCTTGCAACGAGTCGTAAGAAGATGCATCAAAACTATACCTGCCATCATCATTAAAAGTCAGGCCAGCTACGGTAGATGTGGTTTCAAATATCAAAGATTTACCGGCGGGTAAATCTACATCTGTAGCACTTACCACACCATTTATTGTGAAATCTTCGGTTACAGAAGCACTTTGGCTCACTACTACAGGAGCTTGGTTTACCATATGAGTTGAAGAACCAGTTGTGTCAACTGTGTTTCCAGCTGCATCTTCCGAGCTCACAACCGCGTCGAACGCGGTGCCTGCGTCTGCCGCAAGATCAGAACCCGCCACGTCAACAGACCACGTGCCATCGGCACCTACTGTCGTTGTGTAAGTCTGGTTGTTGATTTCAAGCGTAACCGTATCGCCTTCTGCGATATCGCCACCTGTAGCTGAACCGGTAACAGTGACGGTGCCTGCAGCTTCACTCGCGTTAATCACATCATCAGACGTAATTGAATCCACTGTCACAGTACCTGCATCTGCAACGGTATCCAAAGTAACAACAGCAGGATCAGAGGTAGAAGTGTTACCCGCAGCGTCAGTGACTTTAATCGTTAGATTGTTAGATCCTTCGGCCAAATCCCCCACATCGGCGGTAAAGGTATTCAGACCATTAATATTTGTGGTGCTATTTATTAGATTGCCACCGTTGTAGATTTCAACTTTAACAACATCACTATCAATGCTGCCTAGAGTGAAAGTAGCGGTTGTGTCATTTGTTAATCGGTCAGAAGAAGACGTACCAGTATCACTGCTCGCCACTAGACTAATCGTAGGTTTAGAAATACTTGTGTCAGCTGGCGTGTTTGAAGAAGAGTTTCTACTTGTATCCTCAGGTGTAGATACATTATTTTCACGACCACTATTAGTATTGCCGCTTTCATTTGTATCATAACCAAAGCCAGGTAGAGATGATGAGTAATCTGTGTCATTACCACCGCCGATGGTACCTTCGCCACCAATACGATCAATAGAAACGCCGTTATAGACAACGCTATCACTATTTTCACCCGCTGCCGGTGCTTCTTGTACTAAAGTAGGGTCATCGCCCGCTAAAATTGCTTGTTGTAAGGCGTCTATGTCTGTAGAGGAATCTGTAACAAGGTCATCGTTATCGCCGGCGTTATATATCTCATCAGTGATTTCAACGATAGAATCACCACCGATCACCACTTCAGTACCATCGACAAAGGCGATCGTCACTGAGCTATTGTTCCCAGTCACGACAGTTTCGCCGAAGAAAATCGGGTCGCCGATTTTCACCACACGCTCTTGGCCATCAATAGATTGGATAGTCACGGAGCCTGTTAGCTTGGTGATAAAACCGATCGCGTTGCCTAGTGTTGCAAATGGTACTTGACTGTCGCTCATGATACGTTCCCTAAAAAAGAAGACTAAAAGTAAGTCGTAATAGTTCTATAATTACTCCCAAGGTAGGATAAAAAAGACAAGGTCGCTATTGTACCTTGGTACAGTTCGGCAATTTTTTTGACATTTCGAGCCCCTTTTTATGCTTTTTTTCTAGCCCCCTCTGAATACACCTGTCTCTTCTGCCTTATTGTCATTGCCATGCATAAGTCAACTCTTTATAATTTGCGCACTTTCGGGCACAGATCTTAAGCACTTAAGAGTAAAACGCTGCACGATGTCTCTTTCAGAGTCTCTGACTCAATCAATGCGCCTATGGGGGAGTGTTTCGCACAGCTCTTGTCATGGCACAATATTCAGAACATATTTTTATAAAACGGCTAACAAGATAAAAGCCCATAAAGCAAACTGCTAAAAATAGCGTCTGCCTATTTGCTCTAATTTATTCAGAAGGTAATACATGATCGATACGATAAAACGAGACTGGTTCTCAAACATTAAAGGCGACTCTCTTGCAGGCACAGTGGTTGCTCTTGCTTTGATTCCCGAAGCCATTGCTTTTTCCATTATCGCAGGCGTTGACCCTAAAGTGGGCTTGTATGCCTCTTTCTGTATTGCCGTTGTCATTTCATTTGTTGGCGGTCGTCCTGGAATGATTTCTGCGGCCACGGGTGCGATGGCGCTATTAATGGTGACCTTGGTAAAAGAGCATGGTTTAGAATATTTACTTGCTGCTACTTTACTTACTGGCGTTTTCCAAATCATTGCGGGGTATTTAAAACTCGGGGCCTTAATGCGCTTTGTGTCACGGTCTGTTGTAACAGGCTTTGTAAACGCCTTAGCTATTTTGATTTTTATGGCGCAGCTACCGGAACTAACCAATGTCACTTGGCATGTATATGCCATGACGGCCGCTGGCTTGGGTATTATTTATCTGTTCCCTTTGCTTCCTATGATCGGTAAAGCTCTGCCTTCGCCATTAGTATGCATCGTCGTACTGACAGCCTTCGCAATGATGTATGGCTTAGACATTCGAACTGTGGGTGATATGGGCGAACTACCAGATACCCTACCTATCTTCCTTTGGCCTGATGTACCGTTAAGTCTAGAAACATTGATGATTATCTTGCCTTATTCACTTGGTCTTGCCGTGGTTGGTTTGCTGGAATCCATGATGACAGCCACTATCGTTGACGAATTCACTGATACGAGCAGCGACAAAAACCGCGAGTGTAAAGGTCAAGGTGTTGCCAACATCGCCTCTGGTTTGTTAGGCGGCATGGCTGGTTGCGCCATGATCGGACAATCTGTCATTAACGTAAAATCCGGTGGTCGTGGTCGCCTTTCTACTTTTATTGCTGGCTTCTTATTATTGATCATGGTCGTATTTTTGGATGACCTGATTAGCCAAATCCCAATGGCGGCTTTGGTTGCGGTGATGATCATGGTATCGATTGGTACTTTCTCTTGGGAATCCATCATCAACCTGAAAAAACACCCGTTATCGACTAATATTGTAATGTTGGCGACGGTTTCTATTGTGGTTGCCACACACAATTTAGCAATCGGTGTTTTTGTCGGCGTGTTGCTGGCATCTTTGTTCTTTGCCAATAAGATCGGCCGCTTTATGGTGGTGAAAAACGAGCAAGGTGAAAAAACAGTTCATCGTACTTATAAAGTAGTCGGACAAGTGTTTTTTGCGTCGTCAGATCAATTTAATGCGTCTTTTGATTTTAAAGAAGCGGTTGAAAGCGTTACGATTGATTTAACCGATGCACACTTCTGGGACATCACAGCCGTATCCGCTTTGGATAAGGTCGTGATCAAATTCCGTCGCGAAGGTGCTGAAGTTGAACTGGTAGGAATGAACGAAGCCAGTGCGACAGTCGTCGATAAATTTGGGGTTCACAACAACCCTGAAGAAGTCGAAAAAGTAATGGGTGGTCACTAAAACACCCTCGAAAAATAACAAGGAGTGCAACATGACTAACATAATAGCTTGTATCGATGGATCTTCTCTATCTGAATGTGTTACCACCGCATCCGTGTGGGCAGCCAAGCAAATGGGCTCGCCATTAACCTTGATGCACTCCTTGGAAAAAGAAGCCGTAAGAACCGACGAAGATCTTTCTGGTTCAATCGGCTTAGGCAGCCGAGAGCACCTACTGGAAGAGCTCGTTGCCATGGATGCGAAACGCGCTAAGTTAGCTTTAGAGCATGGCAAATTAGTGCTTGAAAACGCCAAAGAATTTGCTCATAAAGCGGGTGCAAAGCAAATTGAGCTATTGCAGCGCCATGGCGACCTTGTCGAAAACCTCATAGATCTTGAGGAAGACACTCGTCTCATCGTGGTTGGGCGTTGTGGCAGCGGCCATACTCAAAACGCCCACACCATTGGTTCGCATATTGAGCGAGTAGCACGTACTCTTCATCGCCCAATCTTAATTAGCGTCGATGAATTTAAAGCGCCAAAGAATTTTATGATTGCTTACGATGGCCGAGAAGCAGCAGACAATGCCATTGAACGCATTGCCCAAAGTCCATTATTGCTTGGGCTACCTTGCCACCTTGTAATGGCTGGCGAAGCAACACCAGAAAAACGTGCCAAGCTCGAAGAGGCACACCGAATTCTCGAAGAAGAAGGCTTCGACGTAACCGCCTCAATTATACCGGGTAAAATTTACTCTGTATTAACCCAATACCGCGAAGAGAATCAAATAGAACTTATGGCAATGGGCGCGTATGCTCATTCTAAAGTTCGTCAATTCTTCGTTGGCAGCAACACCAGCAAGATGATCATCGAGAGTGACATTCCACTTTTGATACTACGCTAGAGCATTCAATCTCTATCAAAAAATGCTCATCAAGCAATATCCATCAAGGGCGACTTCTTCGGAACTCGCCCTTTTTATTACCTTCGACTTTATCTATTTTCAAACCAAACCTTAGATGAATTTTTTGTTAAATATCAAACAAACCAAACATATGGTTTTGCATATATATGATTTTCCGCATACACTTCTATCAACATTAACTGATGTGTTTATTTACAATGAAGCCCGATCATTTCTACAAAGCGCTTGCCGATGACACCCGATTGCGAAGCCTATTACTTATTACTCAATATGAAGAACTGTGCGTTTGCGAACTCACTGAAGCACTAAACGAAACGCAACCTAAAATATCTCGCCACCTTGCCCAGCTACGAAAAAACGGCGTTCTAAGTGATCGAAGACAAGGACAATGGGTGTTTTATCAACTACATCCGGAACTGCCCAATTGGGCGAAGAGTGTCTTAAAAACCACATTAGACAACCAAATCTTGTGGCTGAAAGACAACATAGATCAGCTCGAAACCATGGGCGGCAGGCCAAAACGTACTGGAACTTGCTGCTAACCAACCAATTTTCATCATGCATTTGAGACAACACAATGACTATTAAAGTAGGAATAAACGGCTTTGGCCGTATGGGACGACTTTCTTTTCGCGCAGCCTTTGACTGGGACGATGTGGAGTTTGTGCAAATCAACGATCTAAAAGGCAATGCAGCCACCCTCGCCCATCTGGTTAATTTCGACTCGGTTCATGGTCGCTGGCACAACGAGGCAAGTAGCGAAGGCAATTCTATTATTATCAACGGCAAGTCCGTTGCCTGTACGCAAAACAAAAATATTACCGACACCGACTGGTCACAATGTGATGTGGTAATAGAAGCCTCTGGCGTGATGAAAACCAAAGCCTTACTGCAAGCCTATTTGGATCAAGGCGTAAAGCGTGTTGTCGTTACCGCCCCTGTAAAAGAAGACGGCGTGCTCAACGTGGTAATGGGGGTTAATGATGACGACTACGATCCTAGCCTGCACCCAATCGTTACCGCTGCTTCGTGTACCACAAACTGCCTTGCGCCTGTAGTAAAAGTGCTACAAGAAACCATTGGCATCAAGCACGGATCCATGACCACCATTCACGATATTACCAACACTCAAACCATTATCGATGCGCCACATAAAGACTTACGTCGTGCTCGCTCCTGTGGTACTAGCTTGATCCCAACCACTACCGGTTCCGCCACCGCCATCACCCACATATTTCCAGAGCTAAAAGGCAAATTAAATGGTCACGCTGTACGTGTGCCTTTAACCAATGCTTCACTTACCGACTGCGTATTTGAAATGAAACGCCCAACGTCAGAAGAAGAAATCAATCAATTGTTAAAAACAGCCAGTGAAAGTGGCCCGCTAAACAATATTCTGGGTTATGAAGAACGCCCTCTCGTGTCAATCGATTATAAAACCGACCCACGATCAAGCATTATCGATGCTCCTAGCACCATGGTAATTAACGGCACCCAAGTGAAGCTTTATGTTTGGTACGACAACGAATGGGGCTACGCCAATCGCACCGCGGAATTGATGCGTAAAGTCGGCACGCTAGACAAAGCCATCTAAACAAACAATAGAGCAAAGCGAAAACACACATGCCGTCACAACTTCCTAAAAGCGTTCGTCAGTATCTTATTGTTACTGGCAATTATTGGAGCTTCACCCTCACCGACGGCGCACTGCGTATGTTGGTTGTGCTGTACTTCCACCAGCTAGGTTATGGCGCATTAGACATCGCTTTGCTTTTCTTGTTTTACGAATTTTTTGGCGTCATTACCAACCTGTTTGGTGGCTGGCTTGGGGCAAAATGGGGGCTCAATCGCACCATGAACATCGGCCTTGCAATGCAAGTCATCGCCTTGTCTATGCTGTTATTACCCGCCAGTTTTCTCACTATTCCTTGGGTCATGGCGGCACAAGCTTTGTCCGGCATTGCCAAAGACCTCAATAAAATGAGCGCTAAAAGTGCCATCAAAACCCTCGTTCCCAAAAACGCCAGCGGCACCTTGTACAAATGGGTTGCCCTACTAACTGGCTCGAAAAATGCCCTTAAAGGTGTGGGATTTTTCCTCGGTGGTTTTCTACTCAGCACTATTGGTTTTCATAATGCCGTCTTAGCCATGGCGATTGCCCTTGCTATCGTTTGGCTTGCCAGTTTGTATCTACTTCGAGAAGATTTAGGCAAGTCGAAGAACAAGCCGAAGTTCTCACAAATGTTTTCCAAGAGCACTGAAATCAACATTCTATCGGCGGCACGTCTCTTCTTGTTTGGCGCTCGGGACGTGTGGTTTGTGATTGCTGTTCCGGTGTATTTATCCAGCCAGTTTGACTGGGATCACTGGCGTGTCGGCAGCTTCCTCGCCTTGTGGGTCATCGGTTATGGCATAGTCCAAAGCCTTGCACCACACATCACAGGAAAAACCAAACAACAAACACCAACCGGCACACAAGCCAGATTCTGGGCAATATTACTTACTGCCATTCCTGCAGCCATCGCGATTGGCTTAGAAAGCGCCGATCAGGTGTTATGGATACTGTTGAGTGGGCTTATCGTGTTCGGAGTGGTGTTTGCTATCAACTCTTCGCTACACAGCTACTTAATCGTTCACTATGCAAGTGAAGATGGCGTCTCCTTAGACGTGGGCTTTTACTACATGGCTAATGCAATGGGACGTCTCATAGGCACGATGCTATCGGGTTGGATTTATCAAGATTTTGGGCTAATTGCCTGTCTTTGGGTATCTTGCGGTTTTCTTATACTTACCAGCGTTATTTCATTCTGGTTGCCGCAAAAAATCACCAGTTCAGAAAACACCAATTAACCTCTTTTCAACCAATAACCCGGATTTTTACTGTTATGCATGATGGCAACCACATAAAGGTTATCTGAATGTACTTGATAAATGACAGAGAAAGGAAAACGAGATAATAAAAATCTATGATGATTTGCACCGAACTTGGGCCAAGTTCGAGGAAGCGCCAGAATGGTTTTGAATGCAGACTCAAGCTCTTTAATAAAATCATCACCAAGCCCTTTGGCTTGAAGTTGATACCAATCATAGGAGGATTTAATTTCCTGACTGACATCAGGGTGAAAGGTTAAATTCAGCATATTATTTTATAACTTGAGCCTTAATCTCCTCCCAGCGTACTGCCTTTACATCGCCAGATAACAAAGCATTGCTGCGATTTTCTGCTAATGCTAACCAAGCCGACTCAACATCATTACTCGGCTCACCTTCAAGAGAAGACAAAAGACAATGAGCTGCCAAAGCTTTTTCACTAGGCGTTAATAGCTCCATATTATCCAGTACGGTTTTTAATGCGTCAGACATATGCATCACTCCTATCCACGTTAAAAGCAAGTCTATCACTGAATGCTGGCTTTTGCCTCCCATCCAAAGCCAACAAAAAAAAAACGCCAAGCATGTTCAGCGCTACAACCGACACACTTGGCATTTCTTTTATCAGGATCTAAAGCCGTTTACTTAGTGCTAATCGCTTTGATGTGCAATTTACCCACTTCCGCTTCAGTCACTTCCACCTTGGTTCCTGCTTCAATAAGTTCATCACTTACCAAAGACCATTCAATACCAGAATACTGGTATTTAGGTGACTGAGTGGGTGACACAGGCTCTTGCAAAAAAAACTGGTGATCGGTGAATTCACTTTTGGCTTTTTTGGTACTCACCTTTGACTGCATACGCTTCAATGGTTTCCACAATACTAACGCGGCCAATATAGTCATTACGCCAGTACTCAACATAGCACTTAGCAAACTATTCGGCAGTATTCCAACATAAACCAAAGCGCCTGTAGCCATAGCAGCCAAGCCAACAAAGAAGAGTACAAAAGTAGCAAAACCCAGCACTGTCACTTCGACGACTAATAGAATCAAACCAACAATAAACAAGCTCTGAGCCAGATTATTGGCAATGATATCCATATTTAGCTCCCTTTTGTCATTTGCTGAATAATCGTCATAGCTTGCGCTACCACTGCAGACGGCTCTGTCGCGCCATCAGGCAACAAGACAACAGAAGACTCTTTAGCAATAGCTCGTTTCGCCTCTATCGCTTTCGATGCGAGATCCAACTGAATGGCTTTTTGGCCTTCTTCAGTTGCCGCGGCTTCACCGACTTGGCGAAGTGCTTCCGCTTGCGCTGATGCCACAGCAACGATAGCTTTCGCCTCACCTTCTGCACGCAAAACTTGCTCTTCTTTATCCGCTTCTGCCGCCAATACCACAGACGCTTTTTCGCCTTCAGCGCGGTTAATTGCAGCTTGGCGATCACCTTCAGATTCCAAAATTTGCGCACGTTTCACACGTTCCGCTTTCATTTGAGCTTCCATTGCTTCCATCACAGATTGTGGCGGCACAATGTCTTTTATTTCGTAACGCAATACCTGAATACCCCAAGGACCAGCCGCATCGTTAATTGACGCGACAATATTGGTATTCAGCACATCACGCTCTTCGAACGTTTTATCCAATTCCATTTTACCTAGCTCAGAACGCATGGTTGTTTGCGCCAACTGAGTCACAGCGAAGACGTAATCATCCACACCGTAAGTCGCTTTGTACGGGTCTAATACGCGGAAATACAACACGCCATCCACATGCAAAGAAATATTATCTTTCGTAATCGCACTTTGTTCTGGCACATCCACCGCTTGTTCTTTTAAAGAGCGATCCGCAGAAATGCGATCAATAAAAGGCAGAATGAAGTTTAAACCCGCCTCTTTCGTCGATTGGTATTTACCAAAACGCTCAATAACGTATGCCTGATTCTGCGGCACAAACTTAATCGAACCCTTTAATAAAAAGATAACCAGTACGAGAACCAGCGTTTGTACGCTCAAGATATAGCTAAGTAACTCTTCCATAACAATGAATCCTTAATTTTCAAAACACACCCGACTTATATTTTCACCAAGATGTTATGAATCACCACGCACAAAAATACAAGCAGAACGACTATTTTATCGCTACCATAGTAAGCACTGTTAAGGTTCAAAAGTCACCAATAAAACCAGATTAATTGAAGAAGCAGTGAGATCTTTACACAATGCCGAGCGATGACTTTTTTCACTACCAGCACATTGAAGAACTACCCGGCGTGGTTATTAGTGAAGCAAAGCTCACAGAGTTTCATTTTCAGCCACACTACCATTTGGATTACCATATAGGGCTTGTTACTCAAGGCTCGCAACACCAGAAAGTTCAACATAAAACTCTGGACTTAGTTCCAAAGCAAATTTGCCTAATGCCACCTGGCGAAGTTCACGATGGATCAGGACGAGACAATACAACACGCCACTTAAAAACCTTTCGCATTCCAACAGAATTAATACAAGCCGCGCTGCTCGACAGCCAAGCTCGAGACACCAACCTACAGCTTGCCCCATCGATAATCGATCAGCCCGCGCACAACCGCTCGTTTTTACAGCTTGCTCAAGCATTCGATCCAAACCAATACGCCAGCCAGCTTCACAAAGACAGTTTATGGGTCAATGCACTATCAAATTTACTGCTGGCGGCAGAGAAAAAGCCACTAAGCCAAGAAACATTTGCTCTAACGAATCAACAATTACAAAGTATTAGAGACTACTGCGAAGCGAACTTATCCAGCAAAATATCTTTGAATAGCCTCGCGGAACTGTGCGGATTAACCCGCTTTCAATTCATTCGACGCTTCCAAAAGCAAACTGGACTTGCGCCGCACGCTTGGCTAATGCGCCTAAGATTAGAACGGGCTTGCACGCAATTAGCCAGATCGAATGCGATGATTACCGACATCGCGGCCGATGTCGGTTTTTATGACCAAAGCCACTTTAATCGAGCCTTTAAACAAGCCTTTGGCGTTGCACCATCAAACTATCGCTGTTAGTTAAAGTTCCTCGTAACAAAACTATTGTGCTGCAAACGCTTTCGCAGATGCGATAAAGGCTTCGACACCCTCTTTTGGTGTTCTGAACGACGTCACCAATCGAATGACGCCTTCTTCCCAGCGCCCACCGTAAAAGCCAAAACCTTCTGCCTGAAAATGATCAATCATCGGCAATGGCAAGGTACAAAACAACATATTGGCCTGAGCGGGCGTATTGATTTTCACACCCGGAACGGTTTTCAAACCGTCTTGCAGTAGCGCCATCATGGCATTGGCATGAGTCGCATTTGTGCGCCACAAATCATCCGTTAAATAAGCAATCATCTGCGAAGACAACAAACGCATTTTGGAATGCAAATGACCGCCACGTTTGCGACGATAACCGAGCTCTTTCGCTACCTTTTCGCTAGAAATCCCTTTGTCTTCCAAAGCTTGTTTGAACACAACAATGGCTTCTGCCGCCATCACACCATTTTTCGTTGCACCAAAAGACAAAATATCGATACCTGCTTTCCACGTCATTTCTGCGGGCGTACAACCCAAAGCAAGCAAAGCATTGGCAAAACGCGCCCCATCCATATGAACAGGCAAATTAACCGATTTCGCCACGCTCGTAATGGCGCGTATTTCTTCTAACGAATACACACTGCCCACTTCGGTGACTTGTGACAAACTGATCGCCGAAGGCTGGCATGAATGCACATCTCCGATTTTTTGATTGACCAATTTTTGCAACTGAACAGGATCCATCTTGGCATCGGCACCACCAATACCGACAAAACGCGCGCCACTGGTATAAAACTCAGGCGCCGTACATTCATCATTCAATAAGTGACTCTCTGTGTGACACAACACACTGCCCCAAGGTGGCGTGAACGCACTAATACTTAACGAATTTGCTGCTGTTCCTGTAGAAACCAAAAAGACATCCACATCGCATTCGAAAAGCTCCGACAACATACGCGTGACTTGCGCCGTGCCATCATCATTCCCGTACGGCATGGCATCGCCTTGCGCGGCTTCTATCATGGCTTTAAACACAGAATCTGACGCACCGGCAATATTGTCACTGGTAAACGCAACCTTCATTGAATACTCCTTAAATCAATTTATTTCATTTCAATGAGTAACATCATGACAGCGTTTAAATACGAGCGCTTGGATTTTTGTGCAGAAGATAACAATAAGAAAAATGTATCTTCTACCATGTCGAAAAGAAGATACGAGGAAGGTGTGAGCCAAGTAACATTGTGAAAAACGGACTTATTGCGCCCTGAGCACCACGGTCGCTTGCAGACGACTTTGCCCAAAACGTGACATTTTTTCAAACTCATCTCGAGCAATCGGCACAAATTGGCAATCCAACGGGCTTGGCGGATCGTCAGGTAATTTTTTATCATCGTCCAAATCAGGATCGTGTACCAGAATACAATGCTCATCGTAGCCAGACATTACCACCCAATGAGGGGATTTCTTTCCGTCCATGCGGAAGGTGCTGATCAAAATAATCGCCAATGCGCCCTCGTCAAACGCTTCGATCAATTGCGCCAATGGCATCGCAGTGTAATTCAAGGGAACACCGACATCTTCGCATTGCTGGGCAAAGCTTTGATGGACACGAGTAATGACCTCTTTTTTCAGTTCATTTCGCACGCTGTCGACAAACAACGGACCTTCTTCGCTCAACCAAACATCCGCAGACAAGCCACGTTTCTTCGCCGCCAAAGCCAAGCCCATCGGATGACAACCGCCATGACCAGACGTCATGAAAATCGTCGTTGCTTCACGCCAAATTTCTAATTCATCTTCTGGAGTGGCTTGGTACTCAGGATGCATTGACGACAGCACCATTTGCAAGGACGCAGGGCCACATGTAAACGGCGTGCCTTGCGCTAACCAAGGAATGGCTCGTGTGGTCTGCTCGTCACCCGCATGAAGCAAACGTTTCTGCATACGAATCGCATCGGTTTGATCTTCGTAGTAAGCATCATAATGACCAAATTCCTTGTAACCCATTTTTTGATACAAAGCGATGGCATTGTGATTCACATCACTGACTTCCAAACGCAACAACATCTTGCCTTTTTTAAGAGCTTTTTTCTCACAGGCTTCGATCAACAATTTACCGATTCCAAGACCTCGGGCTTCTGGCGAAACCGCAAGCGAATACAAGCGCGCCAAATGAGTACCTTGGCGCAAATGCAACAAGGCATAACCCAACAGCTCGCCTTCCTCCTGTTTCGCCACAAATAATGCCGATCCAGAACTCGTAATCGCATGACGAAAACTACGGCGACTCAAACGATCACCGGTAAAAGCTTTGCCCTCCAAAACGAGCAAGGCTTTTAAATCGTCTATACTGGCTAAACGGATATCAATATTTGGGGAAGAGCTGGTGACCGAGCTTGTGATCATTACATCGCCTCTAAAGGGCAAAAGGTCGCTAGGATCGTCGAACTGCAGACAGTTAAACGATAGAACTTTTCGCGCATTCTAGGGCGAAACTTACCTAAAAGATAGCCTATTTTTTCATCAAAAAAACATTTTATTTTTTTATGCAAAAAACTTATTCACGATGTCACGAGCGAAGTTAAGGCGAGGCAAAAATAGACGAGAAAGCGGAGTTTATGTTTTATAAATGAGCATTTTCGAGTCTATTTTTAACAAAGTATTAGCAAGCGCAGTAGTCGCGAAAAGTTTTTTTTAGACTATTGTTAAATTTGTAAAACAAGCGCATTATCCGCACAAATTGAGGGTGCTTTTTAACCCCCTTTTTAAAGCAATTTTTACAAACTCATAGTGGTTTTTTAAGCAAAAGGAAAAGCATACCCAATGTCACAGACTTACATAGTTGTTGATCAGGCCAAAGATTGGTCCGCGTTTTTACCGAGTGATCGAGTGATCACTTTTACTCAATATTTAAACTTGGCCGCAACAAAAAGCCAAGGACGCACACGAATCATCAACCTATGTAAAAGCAGCAAATATCTGTCTGACGGATATTACTGCTCGCTGTTGGCAGAAAGTCGTGGTCATCACGTTATGCCTTCTGTGCGCGTGCTTAACGACCTGAGCAAAAAAGACCTGTATGAGTTAGAAATCTCTCAATGGTTACCATTGCTGGCAAAAAAACTCGCCAAACCAGAAGCACCGATGGAAATGAAATTCCACTGCGTATTCGGCAAAACCATTCATCCAGAAATGAAGGAATTCGCACGCAAACTCTTCGAAAGCTTCCCTAGCCCTGTATTGGAAGTAACTTTGAAGTTCCGCAAAGAATGGCAAGTCACTGCTCTATTCTCGACATCGCAAAGTAAATTGAACGACGCGGAAGAAACTCTTTTCGCCGAATCCTTGGAAGCTTTCAGTAACAAGGTATGGAGCAAAGGCCGCATTCAACGTGCGGCGAAATTCGACATGGCAATTTTGGTTAACCCAGAAGAAGCCATGCCGCCAAGTGATGACCAAGCGATTAAAAAGTTTATCCAAGCAGGTAAACAACTTGGCATTCACGTTGATACGATTGGCCCAAAAGACATCATGCGTCTGCCAGAATACGATGGCTTGTTTATTCGTGAAACCACCAACATCGACCACCACACCTATCGCTTTGCCAAAAAAGCCGAAGGCTTAGGCTTGGTTGTGATGGACGACCCACAATCTATCATGCGCTGTACCAACAAAGTTTACTTGGCAGATTTGTTCAACACCCACAAAGTACCTTGCCCAAAAACACGCATCGTACATAAAGGTGAAAGCAACGTAGAAGACGCATTGGAAGCCGTTATCAGCTACCCAATGGTAGTAAAAATTCCAGACGGCGCGTTTTCTAAAGGCGTGATCAAAGCAGAAAACCGCGAAGCGCTGACCGAAAGCTTGAACACCTTGTTTAAAAAATCGTCTTTGCTATTGGTTCAAGAATACCTATACACAGAATTTGACTGGCGTATCGGCGTGCTTAACAACAAACCGATCTTTGCTTGTCGTTACTACATGGTGAAAAACCACTGGCAGATTTACCAACACACAGGTAGCAAAAGCCAAAGCGGCGGATTTGATACTTTACCAACCTTCGAAGTGCCTCGTCGCGTGTTACAAGCCGCTATCGCGGCAACAAAACCCATTGGCGATGGTCTTTACGGTGTAGACGTAAAAGAAATTAATGGCCGCGGTTACGTGATCGAAGTAAACGACAACCCAAGCATCGACCGAGGTGTGGAAGACAAATATCTCGGCAACGAACTTTACATGCACATCATGTCGGAGTTCTTGCGACGCATGCAAGTGAAACGTGGTGATACTCACGCTTGATAAGCAAGCACTCTAGATATGCGAAAGGCGACTGATTAGTCGCCTTTTTTGTTTTTCGAGTACGCGAGTACGTTTGTTTCCTCTCAATCACTTTGTATTCATGATCTTTATTCCGCCCTGCTGGGCGTGTAACTTTTGTCTAGCGACACAAAAACTTTCATTTTAAAGAAAAGCAAAAAATCGCTTTATCGGGCTATCGCCCAAACGTCTCATTTACTCTGTTCGAAATTGGTTTAGCAAGACGAATTAAATCGTAAGGCATAGATTGTTTTCGCTGTTGTGAGAAAAGATATTTTAAACTGACTCTGAAACTCCATAAGGTCTCGTAATCGATTCCCTAAAAAAAGCACGTCGAACTGATTTCTCGAGATTGCAAATATAGGAAACAAAAACGTAGGGCGTCATAAGGGAGGTACGACCGCTTTTCTGTAATTAATAGCGCCGGAGAAAGCGAAGCTTTCATTCCAACGTAAGTCGCGCCTTTAGGCCGACAAGGGACTTAATTTCAATTACAGCACTTTGGATTCATAACTTTTGACAAATAACACCTGTCACTTTAAAAGCACAAACATTGCAAAAACAGCCACTGAAATAACAAGCATACAAAGTGCTCTTAAAAGAAAACGCTTGATTAAGCTTTGTACCTCTTTCAGGAAAAACTTGTCCACCAAAAAGAATCCTAAAGCACTCAAGATGCCGACTGGAACACCGAAATACACAGCAATAACCGGCCAGCCGGTATACCAGTAAGCAATCATCATTCCTAAAATAATGGCAACTGCTAACCAAGCAAGGTGTTGAGCACTGATAGACAAGGTGACTTTCAAGAATATTACCTTTTAAAAAAATAGACGCCCTTCTAGCTCATATGAAACTAGGTTTGAAACTCAATAATCTCATTCTCTCTCGCATATCTTCTTTCTATGAGGTTTTCCTTTACCTTGGCTACATCGGATGTATAAATCACATGAGCAAGACTATTCTTAGCCCGTGTGGATGTGACATAGAACAATCGTCGAGTACGGTCTCGACCTGTTTCAGCACCGGCTTTTGCTTTCTGTTGACTCGCTATAGAAGGCTCCTTCACGCCGAAATACTGCTCGTAAGAAAACATGAATCCACCAGCTTCATCGTCATCCATAATAGCCATAACACGTTCGAATTCATTACCTTTTACACCTTGATGAGTTCGATACATTGTATTTTCATCGATGTAGTCTTTATAGTTTCGAATTTGAAAGAAATTAGTCTCTAAGGCTTCCGCCCAAGCAGCAATCTCGCTTCTATCCTTTTCCTCTGACTCTAAGTCTGCAGGCTCCGTTTGGGTTGTTTCTGATTGATCAGTTTCTATCTCAGTTTCAACGTCTTCATAAACCGACACAAACGACTTCAAATTATCTGGAATTTTAAGCAGCTTGTACTCAGCAAGCACCTCAAGAACTTCACGAAAGCTAACCTTTTCATTTGAAACTACTTGTCTAAATGCATGTTCCGCAGTTCTGGCAGCCTTTAGCGGATCGTCCTTATCAGCTTCTAACTCTTCAGCTTCAAGCAACGGTGAATTACTTTGTCTCAAAATAGACATCAAGTCTGCTCGTCTTTCCTCCAAACTCGCTTCAGCTAAGGGAGACACAATATCTGAGAAAAACATCAGCTCAGTAATACTACCTTCAGTAATCCGATACTTCATTTTTTCTGAGCTTGAGAGTGCATCCCAAAGATTATCAAAGCCAAGCCGACGACCAGCCATTTTATGCTCCAGAAGTAAGATTGCTGTTTCTTCAGATTTAGTATCTACCCAATTAGCATCATCGGTGATTTCTGCCATAGCATGTCGTATTTTCGCTTCGACTTGGTCTTTATTTGGAACACCATGAGGTAATAAAAAAAATCGAACATGACCTTCTAAAGCACCATCTCGGGCGAACTGTTTACGCCCATCATCTTCGCTACGAATATGATTGCCCAAGCCAACAATACGTCGTCTAGAGCGATGATTCATTTCCTTGTTAAAAGCAGTCCAGTCACTCGGTTTTGACTTACCAAGCTGTGGCTCTCCCCCACCAAAAATACGCTGCATTCTATCTCCAAATAAACCGATGACAACTTCATCAGTTTTAGCCTTTTGAAGATCAAAAAAAGCATTAACTACATCGTTGTTAGTATCTTGACTTTCATCGATAAATATAAAAGGAAACTTGTTTACAATAACTTCGGCCATCATCGGTTTGACTGTCAAAAAGTGAGAGAAAATCCTCAAGACATCCGCATGCGATAATGCTTCGGGAGAAGAGTTTACGCCATTTGAATCATAAACAAATGTACGAGGCTCAGCTAACCAAATCATTTTTTCCTTTAAACGGACAATAGTTCTCTTTCGCGCATCCGATGCCTTTCCTGCTCTACCACGCTTTTGCAGGTCTTCGACCTCCGCAAGCTCTGACGGAATCGTATCTAAGTACCACCTACGAATGTCTTCATTAAAACCTGTAATAGCCAACCAACAAAAACTATGAAT
Organism: Marinomonas sp. ATLA20; assembly: GCF_057180105.1. Taxonomy (NCBI): domain Bacteria; kingdom Pseudomonadati; phylum Pseudomonadota; class Gammaproteobacteria; order Oceanospirillales; family Oceanospirillaceae; genus Marinomonas; species Marinomonas sp. ATLA20. The sequence continues at coordinate 3,093 of NZ_JBXUKU010000022.1, read as the reverse complement.
TGTCGAAACGAAAAAGATTGGATTTTGCTCGATTCGATCAACAATTTCCTCTGCTGCATTGTTAGTAAAGGTTACAACCGCAATTTGCTTTCCCTGACGAGTGAAAGCATCAGAATATTGATCACTCAGAAATTCAAGCGCCTTTTTTAAAGAATAAGTTTTACCTGATCCCGCCCCTGCAAAAGTGATGAAACTTTTTCCTGATCCAATTTGAAGACACCCTTGGATAGCCCTATCAACATTATCATCATGATTTACAGGTCTAACTTCCGCCAAATAAAAGTCTTCTGTCATAATGTCCTCCTAAACCTTTGGTGAAAGTTGCGCTTGCAACCACGCAAGCCCATCACTTATATATTCAGGGGGATTAAAATCTTGAGTGTCTTTACCTGAGAGGTGAAAGAGACAATCGAAGGCAAAGTCGCCTTTTTTTAAGCCTTGCACATAGTTATAAAGAGACTCTTCCAAGTATTTATCCTTCGTTTCAAAATTATCTTTTGCCTCTTTGATTTTGTCTTTTCCCTGAAAATATTCATTTTCAAAATTCGCCAAAATTAACGCATCTTCAAACGTTCGAGATAAAACTTCTTGCTCAGAAATCTTCGTTGGTTTTTGATAAGCAACGTAGATCGATATGCCTTGACCAGTAACTGCACTTTGAGAAGAGTCCAACAATTCATCTATTGAGTCCTTTCTGGGGTGCCATAGCCTCAATGTGTCATTATTAGTCTTCTGACCACTTGCTCTTTTTGGGTAGCAAGACTTTCCTTCATCATTAACTGAATCAAGATCTGTCAGAACTAAAGTCACGATCCCAAGCTCCTCAACCAATTCCCGATATTTATGAGAATGAGCGCCACTCACCTCAAGCATAGAAATATACCTTTTTGTTAGCTCTGGAAATCTTTTAGAAATAAACTCAGGCACTAGCAGGCGCTCTGCTTGACCTTCAACAAAAATAACGCCATCAGCAAAGAAAATATCGCAATGAGTTAACTTCAAATGTTTTCCAACGAAAAGAAGCGCATCTTTCGGCTTGTCAAAAAGATCTGACATGTTAACTATTAACGTATGATCCATATTTAACGAGGCGCCACCATCATTACGACGGAAGTAACGTAAATCCTTAAAGTCGATGTCGTCAATAATGTGCGTGGAATGGGTACTAATCAACATCTGCGTATTGTATTTAGGGTTCTCCTTTTCTCGCAAATCAGGATGATTTCTCAAAGTATCATAAGCTTTAGAAACGAATACACGCTGAACCTGCGCATGAAGATTTACTTCTGGTTCTTCTACTAAAACCAAATGAATGGGTTCAATTTGTTCTTTGACATCCCCAACTGAAGAAGCGGACTTTCCGACACGCATCCATTTATCACGGAATTCTAAAAGCCTAAAGGTCAAATAGATGAGATTCTGATAGCCAAGCCCAAGATAGCTTTCAGGAAGAAACTCTTCTTCATTTTGGTCAAAACGGTATTGGACAGATGACGATTTTTGTAAAGCATCCATTCCGCTAATTTTGGCAGCAATTTCGACAGTTGGGTTACCTCCGATCCCCGGATACCCCATACTTGTTAATTCATTAAAAGGAGCTACAAACTGCTTATTTAATCGTTCGGTAAACCCTTCTTCTAATTTTTGCTGCTGCCCCAAGAATTCAAGATCTTCTTTCTCAGGAAAGTCTTCCGGATTCAAAATACGGTCATAATAATCACGAAGTAATTTATTTAACCTCTGTTTCTCTGTATATGGTCCTTTTTGATCAGTACTGTCTTCTGCGCCTAACCCACGCTGTTCGGATATAACATCTACTCGAATTAGCTTTTTTAAAGATTCAGGTTTGAGAGGCTGTAAAACTTCACCAGCTGCTGGGTCTATTTCTTTGCTTAAAATAAAATGCCCTTGAACAAAATACCTAGCAAGATTTCTTCCTTTCTCTAAAAAATCAAAAAGGTCTTTAGGCCAAAGACTTACTTTTCCATTGTGTTCAGCAACAACACTTCTCGCATCTGCAAACTCTCGACACAATTGAGAGATATCGCGTACTTTATAAATCATACGGACATACAAAGCGCCACCACACCATTCCAGGTGGGGGAGAATATCTCGAACCTTATATACCTCACTCGCTTCCGCTGTGATCTCAATGTCTAAACTCGGCAATAAGTTAACTAGACCAGATGAAAGTTCGTCCATTTTCTCAATAGAAGGAAAATCTTGCTCGATTTGTACTCCCAACTCTCGAATTTTCTTCCAATTACATTTTGATATATCTCGAACCTTTAGATTCTCAGGACTTTTTAGAAATGTGTGTAACGCTCCTATACAAGACGTTTTACCACTATTATTGGCACCAACCAGAACCGTTTTTTTATCACCAAGAACGAGAGTTACATCTGATAATCGACGGTAGTTCTTCAAAGCAAAAGAAGAAATTTTCATATAATAAACCTTAAAAAAGTAAAGTTAACCAATATGGAAAAGTAATTAAGGTTGTTTGATAAAAAATACGTATTCACTTAAATCAATCCCTGACAATAATCTGACACTACAATGTAAATGCTATCAAGACCACAAGAAGTTTGTGTGTTTTTAGTAAGCTACTGGGGCTAATTGAAATGGCTTCGCCATTTTCGGCAGATTACGGTCGTGCCTCCCTCATGCTGCCCTACGGGAGAAATTGGGCAAAAGACCTCTGATACAGTGGTTACAACAGCGAGAATGATAGAATGCTGCCAGCCAGAGCCAGCAGGTGATAGGCCCACACAAAGCGTGCAAGTGGTTCATGTCGTAATAACTTGCCCTCTACGTAACTTTCTACCTTGCTGACACCAGTCAGCATGAGAGCCCCAAAGCCGATAAAAAATAGAAAAGGAATAAGTTCACTGTCGACGTTGAAGTAAGAAATCATGGCGATGGGGGCGCTAAAACCAAATGGTAACCATACAAACAATGATAGAGGACATTTTGCCCAATAGGGTTGGATAAAATACACGCGGACCCTGTAACAGATTCCGTGTAACTGCCATTTAGTTAAGGTGCTTTTCGAGACGTTCCTCGAACTCAATAATAAATCGACTCATCGCT
>NZ_JBXUKU010000021.1:0-29269 GCF_057180105.1 Marinomonas sp. ATLA20 | reverse complement strand
CAAGCGATGAGTCGATTTATTATTGAGTTCGAGGAACGTCTCGAAAAGCACCTTAACTAAATGGCAGTTACACGGAATTTGTTACAGGGTCAAGTAGAGTTACCTTTTTTCTTATCACTTGCCTTGTCACGCTTTTTTATAAGATCTGCAACAGCGTCTACAACGTCATTAGCAGTTCCGTTTTTTATCCAAGCAGAAAGATCTTTAATAAATGCTATTAATTTATTTATCTCAGCAGGTGAAACATGCACCAATTGCCCAGAATTAAGCGCCTTATCGCTACCATCATCTTTATCACCCTCTGGTGCACCGTATGCCCTAATAATATCGCGCGACCACTTTCTAGCAGATTCTTCATCAACACCACCATCGATTAATCCCTTATAAATCCATTCAGCACCAATTTGTTTAGTTCTTTTCCCTAACATTTCATCTTTTGTACCCGGCAAAGCGCTAATAAACTCATCTGATGTACGCCATGCACGCTTCAAGCTTTGCGACGAAATGCGCAAGCGGTTGGCATCGCCAACAATAGCGGTTTTAGGGCGACCAGTATCATCGCGGTTTAAGTTTGATGGTGGGTAGCTCACTAAAAGGTGCAACTGAATAAAACGTGACATATCTATCTCCATGTTTTGAAAAAATTTTAACTTCGACGTTATTAACTAAAAATTAAGCTTGGGTTTTGGCTGGCCAGCGGTAGGTATAAGCCCATTCTTTTTTGGTTTTATCGCCCCAGTGCAATAAATCATTGGCAATTTGGTGCACATTTGCTTGGTGACCAATAATAGGCAAGGCGCGGCGTAAACTTAAAAACACATCGTCCAGCGTAGGCGCTTCAAGCAAACGCCGAAAACGTAGCACCGAAAACACTGGCCGCTCTCCCTCAGACATAATCTCTGCCAACTTGCGACCATCATTCGATTTAACATGCGCTAGCAAACCTACAACTGCAGCTAAGCGTTCGTTTAACCACGGCGCCGCATCTTCTGGCCAGCCGTAATTTAAAGCTTGGCGATAAAACCGTTGATAGGCCGCAGTTAAAGCCACAGCCGTTAAATTATGGGCGCGGCGCAACTCCGCTCTTCCGCCTTTGTCATTTTCCAACCCTTGCCACCATCGCAAAAGCAAATGCCCTAAAGCCGCTTCTGGGTGAAACGAAACTTTTTCGTTCATATATTTCTCCTTACAACCCTAGGCTGTATCCTGTTTAGATTTTTTGGTCTTTTTGTCGGCCTTGGCTGTTTGTAGCTTTAAGGTTTCTTTTAATTTGTCACCGCGTAGGCTCGCGCACAAGCGGTTATAAGCTTCTGCGGTGCGGCGTGGGTTTTGTTGTGCAATGGGTGCTGCACCAACTAAATCAGCATCGAACAAACGAATAGCTGTTATAATTAACAGATCACGCCATTGTTCACGTAAGGGATTGAAAACAATATCTTCATCTTCGCTTCTTGCTTGCTCAATTAGCGAGCGTAACAATTGATAAAACCCATTTTCAGTTTGTGACCAGAAACTGGCATCGATAAAACTGTAATCACCTCGGGCGTCCAAACTTCCATCTGCTTTTCTTACAAACCAAGAGGACTTGACCGCATCACGCAATAAAAATGAAGCTAAATCAGCAGCTTCTAGCCAACGTTGAATCTCTCGTTGAACAGCATTTAATTCATCCTTATTTTTTTCTGATAAGCCATAAAGCGGCAGCGTAGATTCATACCAGCAGCGCGCTTTCATGCTGTCCATATCATAACCAAAAGCGTATAGGCGGCATTGCTTGCCCTTTAGGCGTTGCGACTCTAAAACATAAGAAACTATGGGCGCTGGCTGAACATTCTTTTTATTGCCTTGTAAACCTAATGACCATGCCAGCCAATGTTTATAGCCAATTCCACCCGGCTGGGGATGAAGTGGTAGCATTTCACCCGGTTTGTTTTCGTAGTAAGGCGATAGCGGATGACTCCAGCCACCTTTGTAATTGAAGCCCTTAGCTTTAGTAATATAGCGATCTACCAATACGCCAGACTGACGACCACAACAATCACAATCGCCGACAAAAACATGTTCTAAATCCAAACGAATTCGTCGAGGTGTACCCCAAAAGTTATGCGCGGGGTGAACCTGTATGGGTGTTAGCTGCCCGCCTTCCAGTTGAAGAACATTCATTGTCTTCACCCAAGGAAAACTATATTCAAGCTCTGTTTTTGTCGCATCTCCATTAACGGCCAAAAAATCTGACTGCCTCTTAATATTTAACCAAATCGTTTGCCATAAAAATGTGAGTCACCCGCAAGAAGAATCGTTGTCAACGGGCCACCACCACGGATAGAGGTATTGTGCCCCTGCCCTCCACTTGGAGCGTTTACTTGCAAGGTAAATAATGCAGTTGCTGTACAGGACAAACAAAGCGCGTTAACAGTATCGCGTTTTACGAAATGGTCTTTGTTTTCTTTTAAGGTATTCTCTCCCGGAGCATCAATCAGCAATCCAGATATAGGATTAAAATCCTTTTCCTTAACACCCTCAGTTCTGAGACTAAAATCCTGCATAAACCTTGCGCCATCGCCGTCAAAAACAAAGGCTTCGCGCACTAGTTCAAACCACTGTTGTAACTGTTCGGTAGTTGGCGGTTGTTCATTCCATTGCTTCCACTCAATTTCAGAATCCATCGACGTAGTGGTTTGCACCAAACCAATTAAAAACTGAATGAGTGCGCCGTTAAAATCTGGGCGGCGGGCATCCAAAGCAACAATCGTTGGGTCTGTTATTTGTAGCGGTGTAATCCAATCCTGTTCGCCATTTGACCTGCGTACTGGAATCCATGCTTCATCTAATAAATTCATTCACTAACTGCTCCTTTGTAATTATTTTCACTCACCATTTGTAAACCTGTTTGCACACTATATTCCCATGTTAATAATTGCGCGGCTTTGTTTAGATCTGATGTCCACGCCTGCGCAACCCAGTTACCGCTTGAATTTTGCTCAAGTGGTAATAACAATGACCACTTACCTTTGTCTGGCAAATGTTCTAATGCGCGATTGTATTCAGCCAATTGATTGACTGTAGCGGGCAATTGCACTTTGGCAATTAATCGCTCAGCAATTTTAACTGTGCTATAAGCCAAAGCATGATTACGCTTTACCCAAGGCACTAACCGCTCATTTTTCCAGCGCGCCAAAACCACATTGATGCTCTGTTCACCTAACCGCGAAGGTGTTTTGGCTTCACTCCACCAATCCATTACATCGCCACGTTTATAGCCAGACACCAGCGTAAGCGTATTATTTTTTGCATGGCTGGCATCGGCCATTTGTTGGCCTTGCACCGTTAAGTTTGCTTGCTGTAAACCTTTGGGAATTTGCGAGTCGTCACCAAAAACCGATTCGATTAAATGTCGTGCGTCATGGGGCATGGTAAAACTACCGGATTGCAATGCCTTAGCGGTCAACCAAAGCTGGCCGTGATCGGGATAGACAAAACCTGCTTTAGGCAATACATCTTTTACCCAGGCTGCCGAAGGCTCGTTTGTCCACTCGGGGGCATAAACCCATAAACAAGGTTCACCACGTTGGTCAGCCGCACCCTCTGCCAATAACCGATTACCTTGTACATCTCTACTATGACGACGCAACCGCCCTGCTCTTTGTACCAATCGATCAATAGGTGCAAGGTCAGAAATGAGTAAATCAAAATCTACATCCAATGATTGCTCAATAACTTGCGTCGCAATAACTAACCGGCCTTTACGCAACGCATAAGTGCTGGATTTTCCAAATTTATGAAGTACTAATTCCTCTGCATCCAACCGATCACTCAAACAAAAACGCGCATGAAATAAAGTGATGTTCTCAGTAGGGATTTCATTCGCAAATAACGTATGAGCCTCTAATGCTTCCGCGATGGTATTGCGAATCCAACATACACATTGCCCTGCATTCAATGCGGCTAGCACTGCATTTTTCACTTGAGCCATATCATGCTGATAATTCACTGCAACTGTGCGAGTTACCGCTTCGCGTGTAGGTAAAGGTTCTTGATGTAACTGATTTGTGTTTATTGCTTGCCACCAAGTGGCTAGAGGATAGGCTTGCTCAGAAATTACTGGGCACAAAGCATTACGACCTTTGGCGTAGGCACCCAACAACTTCTGTTTCATATGCACAGGCAAAGTAGCCGATAACAAAATAACGCTGCCGCCAGCACGTGCATGAAACTCTAGTAAAACTTCTAATACCCCTTGCATGTAGGCGTCGCATGCGTGAACTTCATCCACAATTAACACCTTGCCAAACAAGCCCAATAGCCGAAGTGATTGATGTTTACTATGCAATACACCCAACAATGCTTGGTCTATAGTTCCCACGCCAACTTGAGCAAGTAATGCCCGCTTATTGTGATCAGCAAGCCATGCGGTGCAGCGTGCGCTGGCCGTTTCGTCTTTTTGCTCAGAATCATTTTCTGGTTTGGATGCCTGAATAATTGTTTTAGCAAAATCATCCACTAAATTACGGCTACCATGTGCCAAAACCAAATTGGCGTCATCCACAAACAGTTTTGAGTAGACATTGGAAACTCGTTCATACATCGCATTTGCAGTCGCCATTGTTGGTAAAGCCACAAATATTCCGTCTGCATTACCTGACTCCATCAAACGATACGCCAAGGTAATTGCTGCCTCGGTTTTGCCTGCTCCTGTTACATCTTCCAGCAGAAATATTTGGGGTGATTTTTGGATATCGACGTTAATCGCCCATTGCTGTAATGGCGAAGCAGTATGAATAACAGGAAAGAGTTCTTTAAAACTTAAATCTTTTTTAATCGCACAGGGAACCACACCGCTTTCGCTCAGTGCTTTTTTTGCATTAACTTGAGCTGTTGCCCAATAATCTTGTAGCGGGATCGCTTCATCCTGATAAGGGAAATATTCTGTATTTGACCCCAACCAGTCAGCTAACACTGCAACCCCCGTAAACCACCACGACAACGCTTGGCTTGTTTTTTCAAACTGCACTGGGGTTAAGTGACAACAAAAATATTTTACACCTTCAGTTAAAAATAACGCATGCAAATATTCAGAAAATTCCTGAACTGCTTTACGGTCTTTCTTACTGAAATAATCATCACTGGGACTATTAGATGGTGAAGCCTTTGGAGGTTGACCGTGGTGCCCGGTTACGGCACGCACCCAGCAATCCAAACTACTTTGTTGACCATCGACAAACCAACCATCATTAATAACTTGATCAGCAAGCCGATCATTCCAATACCACTGCCCCAATGAATCATGACGCTCACTATAAGGTTTTTCTGAATTAGGCTCGCGACCTTGCAGTTGCTCGAACAACTCCGGCTTTTGAGATTGAAAAGCTTCGCTAAACTTACCCAAATCATGCAGAGCCAGCCAAAACCCAGCCCAATTTAGCCAATCTTCTCTACTACAATCCAATTGCTCACAAAAGAAGCGACTCAATGAATCGTGTTGTAATAGATATTCCACACCCACCGCAGCTACGTCTAAACTGTGGTAAGGCAATAAGTGATAAGGGTCACCTTTGAAGTCTATCTCTTGCTTTTGAGCCTTGCCCCAGTAGTAAAAATACGAAGCTAATTCTGTTTCTTGCATATCCCTTCTCGCTCTAGTTATCCAGCTTGCTTCCACTGTGCCGTGCTTTTTCTTGCCCCACAATCCTGTTCATTTACACACGTAAAGTTATTTGACAGGTTTTGCCTTATGTCAGTGTTAAACGCTGTTTATCAGTCATAAAGCCATTGTTTTATGTCGGTATAGTTAACACACACCAGTTGTTGGGCCTGCGGATTGGCTTCGAGCATTTTGGTTTTGATCTGCAAATCGTCAAGGGTGTATTTAACGAGGGCGGCGCGGGTGGTGATGTTGAGTTGACCGTCGGTCATGCCGTAGTCGTTTTCCAAGACGCGTTTTTGTTTGTCGGTGAGGCGGGAATCTGGGGCAAGAATCAATGAAACTTGGGTGTTCCACAGGGTGTCTTGTTGCTCGGTGTGTTCGCTGGCTTTGCCATCGTAATCGACGCTCTGAAAGCGGCTCAGCACAAAGTCGAGGAATTGCTTTCGCATGTCGCAGTAAGCACCAACGTGCCAGCGTCCAGTGGTTTTGACAAAGCTATGGGGATAAATCAATCGGCCTTGTGGGTCGCTGCTGGAAACAGAGAGGTATTCGCAATCTACGGCGGTTTTGTCTTTAACAGCTTTTAATAAGGGTCGCATGACTTGCGGTGAAACAAAACGCGCCAGGGCTTCGATTCTGTGCTGGGTGGATTCACTAGTGGTATTAGAAAACGTAGGGATTTTGCCGTAGTTTAACCAATCAAAGTATTCGTCAACGCTTTGGTCTATGTATTGGGGCTCAAAGTCATTGTCGATAATGTAGGCTTTTTGCTTAGTATCATAAACTAGGCCGTTACCCGTTGTTTCTTGATATTGTTTAAATAAAGGGCTGACGCTTTGGCGTGTTAGCCGAAAGCTTTTTATTAAGGGAGTAGTATTAATCTGCCCTTCCCAAAAAGCCAATAATTCTATCATCCAATAACGCTGCGCGACTTCCATGCTGACCATTCCTTTACACTTTGTAGCTTAGCAATGTAGCGCAGTTTTTTGCGATAACCAAATGACTATTATTGTGTTTTTGTATTTAGATCAATAAGTTTTTCATTTACACAATGGATTACCGCCTTCGCGGGAATGGCAGGCGAGTCCACCACACGAGTTCCGGCCTTCGCGGGAATGACGGGTGAGCTCTAATCTACTAGCCCTGCCCTAATCATCCAGTTTCTCGGCGTTAAGCTTTTCTCGCAGAATGCGCCTATCTCGACTTGGTAGCCGTTTTCTTCTAGGTACATGGCGCGGTCGAGGACGAGCCAGTATTCCAGTGCAGGACGAAACAGCTGGCTGATGGCTTCGAGTTTTTGTATTTGTTGATAACGAGTTTGGCCGATGGCTTCGAAGCCTTCAAAAGAGGTTTTGGCGATTAAGTCCGTTAGATTTTTTTGCTCGGTGGCCCAATGGCAAAAAACGGAAAAACCTTGGTTCAGTAGTGCTTTTTGAATGGAGGGAACGGGCAGGTAATCATCTTTCTGACGAGCGACTCTTTGCCATGCGTCAAAGCCCAATCGATAAGTCAGTTCGAGCTGTTTAAGACGTTGCTCACGTGCGCCGGCGGTAGCCACTTCTTTGACGGCAAGTTTAAGGTCGGCTTGACGCAGAATCAGTGCTGATTGTTGGGCGGTTTGTGATAACGGCTGATAATGACTTGCTTGGGTCAGGTGATAACAGCAAGGGGAAATACAGACAATAGAAGTATTTTCGGCTACCGCTTGTTGGAGGAGTTCGCGATGCAAGTCTCCACAAGCATGAAGCGCTACAGCGCAGTGAGTATTTGCTAACGCGGTTCGCCCTTCTCCTTTTAGCACATCTGCATGAGTGAAGGTCTGCGGTAGTTTTAGTCGCTTGGCTTCTTGTTCGCCCGCTTCGCATAGCGTCTTTTGCCATTCTAGGCTGTAGACTGGTTTGTTATCTTGAAAAGCTAATAATTTACCTAAGTGGCCTTTGCCTGCGCACCATTCTAGGTAGTTGTTGGCATTGGGAGTGTGAGCAACGAATGCTTGGATTTGTGACCATTTACGCCCTTTTATTCCCACAGAGACATAACTTGGCACATCATTAGTAAGTGCTCGCTGCGGCAATTCATCAAGAAAATCAGGCTTTGAAAAGTTAAGTGCAGTCTTTAGTTCTGGGCAGAGTCGAAATACTTCCGCATAAAAAGCCTCGCTTTCTATTTCTAGGTTTTCTCCTGCTAAGTGTGAAGCCAATTCAGCATAGGCATTTTCCCAAGGATTACCCAAGCGAGCAAAAGTATCAAATTGCCAGAGCTGTGTATGTGTTTTTAACCAAGTATCGAGAACTTGAAAACGCTGTTGAAAAGAGGTCATAAACTGGCTCGCTGGGGAGGAAAAACTAGGTGTCTTTTTTTCTTTACAGTATTGAGGAATTTTCCCTCTCGCTTGCATTGTATTTTGTCATAAAAACGGCAAAATGAAGAAGCTATTTAAGCAACGATTATAACCACAGCGATTTTCCTGTGGCACACCATAAGGACCCTGTAAATATCATGTTCAAGCATCTTAAAGCTGTTTCTGGCGACCCTCTTTTAGCCCTTATCATTGCACATAAGCAAGATACAAACCCAAAAAAAATCGATTTGGGTGTTGGTGTCTATAAAGACGATAATGGCAACACACCGATTTTAAACACGGTTAAAAAAGCCGAAGCTATTTTGCTTGAACAAGAAGACTCTAAAAGTTATTTAGGGATTTACGGCGCGACTGAGTTTGAAGCCATTATTAAAGACTTGGTCTTGGGCGAAGGCAATGAGCTGATCGCTTCTGGCCGTATTCGTTCTACGCAAACACCTGGCGGTACAGGCGCATTAAAAGTCGCGGCGGATTTTATCAGCGCAAACTTAAAAGATGCTCGCCTTTGGGTAAGTGACCCGACTTGGGGTAACCATAAGTCTATTTTTGATTCAGCAGGCGTAGAAGTAAAAGACTACCCTTACTACGATCCAGCAACAAACGGCCTACGTTTTGACGACATGATGGCGAAGCTAGAAGCTGAAGTGAAAGAAGGCGATGTATTGTTGCTTCATGCTTGCTGCCACAACCCAACAGGTATCGATTTACAATTCGATCACTGGAAAGTACTAACCGATTTTGTTAACAAACGTGGCTTGTTGCCATTGGTTGATGCGGCATACCAAGGTTTTGGTGACGGTTTAGATGAAGACTTGGCTGGCTTGCGCTATATGGCCGCTAATGTTCAAGATATGTTGATCGCGAATTCTTTCTCGAAAAACTTCGGTATTTACCGTGAACGTTGTGGTGGTTTGAGTGTTATTGCTGCATCTGCAGATGAAGCAACGGCCGCATTTTCTATTATTGGCCAAGCGATTCGTGCCAACTACTCTATGCCACCAGCACATGGTGCCGCGGTAGTTTATACCATTATGAACAACCCAGAACTAAAAGCAGAATGGGAACTAGAAGTGGCCGCGATGCGTGATCGTATTAACGGTTTGCGTGAAAAGCTCGTTGCTAAATTGGCTGCATCTGGCGTAAGCAAAGACTTTAGTTTCATTAAAGATCAGCGCGGCATGTTCTCTTACTCTGGCTTAACGTTAGAGCAAGTTCATACATTACGCAGCGAATACGCGATTTACATCGCTGATACTGGCCGTATGAGTATTGCCGGTGTAAGCGATAGCAACATCGATTATTTGTGCGAAAGCATTGCAAAAGTCGTTGGTTAATTTAAAAAACCGCTTATTTTAAAGCAGAACTAAAAAAACCGTGATCTGAACAAAATCACGGTTTTTTTTGCTTAGGCGCTTTTAAAGATTTTATAAAGCAATTTGTATAAGTAACGAAAAACTTAATGCAGTACGCGAGTTTCTTTATTTTTAATGCCGGTTTGTATTTCTGGATGATAATGCTGCACTAAGCGCAAGATCGACGGTTCTAGATTGTCTCGCCAGAAAGAGACTTCTTCTTGCACCATGCCTTCTAGCTTTTTCCAACCCGCTTCCGTACCAAACAAACGCACAGGAGCTAGGACTTCGTCGAAAAATTCGCGATCGCCACCAATCCCCAAACCAATCAGTTTGGCACCACGAACGAAGCCAACACACCATTCTTCAACCAATATGCTGTACTCGCCATCAACTTCTTGTTCAAGATAAACCGGATAAAAGTCTCCAAACAGTAAGCTGTTCATTGTCTCCATGTACATAATCAATACAAGGCTTAAGAACTCGTCTTCCTGCTCCGTTGAGTCCCACACAGGCTGATCTTCATCTGCGCCCCAAATGGCATTCAACCAAACATCTGGTTCTAATTCTTGCACAGAACAGCCTAGCGCCGTTAAAAAGCCATCTAACTCTGATACACACATTAGCGAACGATCAGTCCCGAACGTCAATAAATAGTGATCTATCTTTTCGTAAAGGACTTCTTCGCTGATGACATCATCGTCTTTTTCTTCAGACATTCATTCGTTTCCATTTTGTTGAGCTATATTTATTTTAGCTTACCTTAACAAAGACGATAAACTATTGATTTATTAGTCAATAATCGCCAAGTTGCCGTAGGTTTCCAGCCAGCTTTTACGATCCCCTGCGCGTTTTTTCGACAGCAGTTTGTCTAGAAGCTCATCAGTATCCAATTTATCTTCCATGGTTAATTGGATTAAACGACGTGTATCTGGTGCCATGGTGGTTTCACGTAGTTGCGACGGATTCATCTCACCCAAGCCTTTGAACCGCTGTACGTTTGGCGTACCACGTTTATTTTCAGCAGCAATCTTATGCAGGGTGATGTCTTTTTCTTCGTCATCTAGGGCGTAGTAAACTTCTTTACCAATATCAATTCGGTACAAAGGCGGCATGGCTACGAAAACATGGCCGCTGTTTACTAGGGCTGGAAAGTGGCGAACAAACAAAGCACAAATTAACGTTGCGATGTGCAAACCATCGGAGTCGGCATCGGCCAAGATACAGACTTTTCCGTAACGTAAACCGCTTAAATTCTCGTCACCTGGATCGACACCAAGCGCCACGGAAATATCATGAATTTCCTGAGAGCCAAGCACTTGATTAGAGTCTACTTCCCAAGTGTTTAGGATTTTACCTCGCAGCGGCAAAATGGCTTGGAAATCTTTCTCACGAGCCTGTTTGGCAGAGCCGCCCGCCGAATCCCCTTCCACGAGAAAAAGTTCGCTTCGAGACGAGTCTTGTCCAGAACAGTCGGCCAATTTACCCGGTAATGCAGGACCTTGAGTAATACGCTTACGTACGACCTTCTTGCTGTCTTTTAGACGTTTTTGCGCGCTGTTAATAACGATGTCGGCAATCTTTTTACCGTCTTCAACGTGTTTGTTCAACCAAAGGCTGAATGCATCTTTTACTGTCGCTGCAATAAAGGCCACGATTTGACGAGAAGAAAGACGTTCTTTGGTTTGACCCGAAAATTGAGGTTCTTGGATTTTCGCTGACAAGACATAGCTACAACGATCCCACACATCTTCTGCGGTTAACTTAACGCCACGAGGTAAGATATTGTGGAAATCACAGAACTCGCGAATGGCTTCTAATAAGCCAGTTCGCAACCCATTGACGTGAGTGCCGCCTTGCGCTGTTGGGATCAAGTTGACATAACTTTCTGTCACTAACTCGCCACCTTCAGGCAACCATTGAACCGCCCAATCAACCCCTTGTGTTTTTTCTGTCATGCCACCAATGAAAGGTTCCTCTGGTAGCAATACAAAACCGTCATTGGCCTGCGCTAGGTAGTCTTTTAAACCATCTTGGAAAAACCATTCTTCTCGGCCTTCTTCACTACCACTTTGATCAATAAAGACAACATGAAGACCAGAACAAAGCACGGCTTTGGCTTTCAATAAATGTTTGAGTCGCGAAATAGAAAACTTAGGACTGTCGAAATATTTAGTGTCCGCGGTAAATTTCACTTTCGTACCGGTATTTTTCTTACCGACGGTGCCGATTTCTTTTAGCTCTGATGTTTTAAAACCATTCTCGAAGCCAATGTGATGATGTACACCGTTACGACGCACCCAGACTTCTAGCGATGTAGATAAGGCGTTAACAACAGACACACCAACGCCATGCAAACCACCTGAGAACTGGTAATTATCGCCGGAAAATTTACCGCCTGCATGGAGCTTGGTCAGAATCAATTCAACGCCCGATATTCCCTCTTCTGGGTGAATATCCACGGGCATGCCTCGGCCATTGTCCTCGACACTCAGAGAACCGTCTTTGTATAGAATAACTTCAATACGATCCGCATGATTAGCCAAGGCCTCATCCACTGAGTTATCAATAACTTCTTGCGCTAGATGGTTTGGCCGTGTGGTATCCGTATACATTCCTGGGCGTTTTTGTACTGGTTCTAAGCCACTAAGAACTTCTATCGATCCGGCGTTATATTCTTTTGCAGACATGCGTGTTTTTACTTCCAAGTTGATCGTGCAATACAGGGTTCGAATATTGTATTACGTGCGAGTGTAAATTAGATTGGCTAGAGTCTATCACTGGTTTTACTTAGTGTGAAATAGTCTAACAAAAGCAGTAGTTTACTCGGTTAATATTTCGGCAAAGCGAAGAATTTCTACAGAAAACCGTTCAAATTCAGTAAAACTGTGATCGCCTTTTTCTTCGTGAGTAAGTCGTGCTGTTTTAGGAAAAGCTTTGAGTGCTTCTTTGTAGTCCAGCACTTCATCACCTTCTTGAATCATCAGCCAGTATAAGTCGGCAGTTGGCTTAGTCACCACTAATTTCTCAAGCTCAATCATGTGAGCTTGGGTTAATTCGTATTCTTCATTGGTATAAGGGTTAAATTGCGGACCAAGAAAGTCCTGTAGCAAGACGGGAGCTTGCACTGCAGGGTTCACAAGAATGGCTTTCAAACGATATTTTTCAGCCAAATACGCGGCATAAAAGCCCCCCAAAGAGCTGCCAATAAGCGTAATACCTTGCTGCTGGTTAGCCTCAATTATGGTCTCTAGTTGTTCAATGGCTTTTGCTGGCTGCCAAGACAGGCGTGGCGAAATAGCAGCATCTGGCAAGCCTATTTTTTTGACAGCCTGACCCAACACAGTCGCCTTATGAGAGCGTTCTGAGCTATTAAAACCATGAATATACAATAGAGCAGTCAAAAGGCTTTCGTCTCTTTACTTAGATTACGTTATTAAGGTTAATGTCAGGGCTAGGCAAACTGAAAAGACAAGGTGTTGTTCAATCGATGACCATGTTTCAAGCACAACTCTAACAAATCGGCCAATTGCTGGTTTAAGCGAAATTTCTCGTCTCTATGCAACATGGCATCATTCGGATAAGGGTATGTGCCTCTGTATTGTCGATGACCATCGGTAATCTCTGCAATGCCAACATCATGGTACAAGCGGACAGTCATAGATAATGTTGTCTTAAACAGAAGTTTTGCAGTCATTTCAGGGCCAAACTCTAACGCAATTTCAGAGGTGAAGCGGCTTTCTTTGCCCAATGTAAGGCGTAACCGACTCTCTTGGTCCCCCGCACTATGAACGGAAAAATTCCAAGAATCCATCTCCTCTTGACCACGCATAAGCTTACCCAAGCGACGATAATTTAACTCGCCGAGCATCTGTAAACTAACCAAGTCTGGCACGTATTGTTTTGATGTTTTCTCTGTCTTCATAGTATCTGTCATTCTTGCGACGTGTTTCCTTTTGAAAAATTTTGCACTGAGTCATCCACCGCAACCTGTCTTAAGGCGTCTAGCTGATAATTCATGCGTATATCTTTATCGTGCCAGTATAGATTAAACCAAGTAAAAAAGTGTTCTCTATCTTTGCCTGCAGCCTGATATTCTTGTATTTGCATGGTATCTGGTACGGCAACTTCTCGAACCATTACCTTAACTCTTCCGGTGCGCCCGCAGAGCAGATCCCAACCCGTTACTGTCTTTTGCTCATACAGAATATTGATATCTGTAATACTCTTTATGGCCTCTGGCATAGTTTGCAATATAAAACTAATACCACCAGCCTTTGGTTTAAGCAAACAACGATAAGGTGATGCCTGTTGTTGGTGTTTTTCCTCGGTAAAACGCGTACCTTCCACAAAGCTCATAATTGAGTTGGGACGCTTAAGTAAGCGCTTACAAGAACGTTTTGTTGTGGCTAAATCTTTTCCGGCTAATTTGGGGTTCTTTTGAATTTGCTTTTTAGTATAGCGCTTCATAAAAGGAAACCCCATTATGTAAGTTGCTGTTCCTACAAAAGGCATCCAAATGAGAGCTTGCTTCATGAATACTCTTGGTAAAGGACGGCGGCCTTTCAACTGCGCATAAAGAGCAAACACATCCACCCAAGATCTATGATTCGCAATAATCAAATGCCAATTATCAAAATCTGTTTTCATGGTTTCATCAATTTCCCACCTTACTTCTAAGACGTTATGAAACCACCACTCACAAGAAGCAACCCAACCTTCATACAAACGATTAAAATAGCGTTCAGCCATGTTTTCGTAGCGCGTATTCTTTAACAATAATAAAGGCGCTACGAGATGAGCTAGCAAGGTCCAAAAAAGTACGTTACCGCACATAAAGACAAAAGAAACGAGGCCAATAATTGGCTGCAACAACGGGGTTTTATTTGTAAAAACGGCTCTATCTGACTTCATTGATTTAAGCACACCAACGTTTTACTAGATCGTTTTTATTTAATGCAAACCACTGCAGCCCCATTATAGTACTGGCGTTTTCAATGTCATTTTTAAGCAAACCGATAGCGTCGTCAGACGAAACAAGATGCAATTTAATGTCTTCGTTTTCCTCGTCTAAACCATGAACTTTTGTGGTATCAACAAGGCTTGAGTCGAATTCACCTGCATACATGCGCAAGTACTCCACCAATCCGCCTGGAGATGGCACAAACTTAAACATATACTCAAGACGCTTAACTGTTACACCGGCCTCTTCAAAGGACTCACGGCGTGCGACATCTTCATCGCTTTCGCCTTCTTCCACCATGCCAGCCACCAACTCTAGCAACCATGGCGATTCACTTCTCAATACTGTAGGACGAAATTGTTCAATCAATAACACTTTATCCGCCACAGGATCGAATAATAGTACGCACACTGCATCGTTTCGCACCATCATTTCTCGGGTCATGGGTTGGCTCCATTCACCGTTAAACTTTCTATGCTTCAAAGTCAGTTTACGCATTTCGAAGAAGCCTTTATAAAGACATTCGTCAGCCAATACCTCTACATCTTTTTTGCTGTACGTCGGTGTAAACTTCATACTATTTCGTCCTTAGCAGACCACTGTTTGGAATAAGTTCTGATATGATTTATTCACAATTCGTCAGTCGCGATTACAAATTTGGAGTGTCGTAAATGGAAAATATACGTTGCGCTTGGTGTTTAGGATCTCCCGAATACATTCATTACCATGATACAGAATGGGGAATCCCTATTTATGACGACCAGTCGTTGTTTGAATGCATTGTACTAGAAAGCGCTCAAGCAGGTCTAAGCTGGATTACTATTTTACGCAAGCGAGAAGGTTATCGAGCGCTTTTTCACAACTTTGACCCTGTAAAAGTCGCTAACATGACCGAAGCCGACGTAGAGCGATTACTACTGGATGAACGTATTGTCCGCCACCGCGCAAAGATCGAAGCGACCATTAACAACGCCAAAGCCTTTTTAAACATTGCTGACGAGTTTGGCTCGTTTAGCAAATATTACTGGGCGTTTAGCGATAACAAAATCATTGATAACCCAATCGGCCATCATACAGACGCGCCCGCTGTGACCGAACTATCCACTCGTTTCGCCAAAGACTTGAAGAAAAGAGGCTTTAAATTCCTAGGTGCCACGACTTGTTATGCCTTTATGCAAGCAACAGGCATGGTGAATGATCATATTAAGGATTGCGTCTCACGAAAGAACAAATAAATTGCTTAAGCACTCATAAACAGAAGCAGTTCCTTGATTTCATTAATGTTTAGCCTAAAGTAGTCGATATAGTAAAAAGATTCTTTGTACAATGGCCATGCTCATTGGGCTTTTAAATTCCATTATTTAGTTTGGTAAAAAACATGTTTAACAACAAAAGCATTCTTATTACTGGTGGCACGGGTTCTTTTGGTCGTCAGTATGTGAAAACACTCTTGGCCAACTACCAACCTAAACGACTGGTTATTTATTCACGTGATGAGTTGAAACAATACGAGATGCAACAAGACTTTGATGCTGGTTGCATGCGCTATTTTATCGGCGATGTGCGTGACAAAGACCGTTTAACTCAAGCCATGCGGGATGTGGACTTTGTCATTCATGCTGCCGCTCTAAAGCAAGTACCCGCCGCTGAATACAACCCAATGGAATGTATTAAAACCAACATCCATGGCGCCGAAAATGTGATTGCTGCGGCCATTGCAAACGACGTTGAAAAAGTCATTGCGTTATCAACTGACAAAGCCGCTGCGCCAATCAACCTTTATGGCGCGACGAAACTCGCATCTGACAAATTATTTGTTGCCGCTAACAACATGGTCGGCCAAGGTCGTACACGCTTCTCTGTGGTTCGTTATGGCAACGTTGTTGGCTCACGTGGTTCAGTTGTACCCTTCTTCCAAAAGCTGGTTGCCGATGGCGCTGAATCGATTCCAATTACTCATCCAGACATGACGCGTTTTTGGATCACTCTACCAATGGGGGTGGATTTTGTATTGAAAAATTTCCGTCGTATGCATGGTGGCGAAATATTCGTGCCTAAAATTCCTTCTGTACGCATCATGGATTTGGCGGCCGCTTATGCACCAAATATCCCAACTAAAGACGTTGGCATTCGCCCAGGCGAGAAGCTCCATGAAGTCATGTGTCCTGGAGATGACTCTTTCCACACCTATGAATTTAAAGATCATTATGTGATTTCGCCAAGCATCAAATTTTATCAAGACGATATGGATTTTGCGCACAATCGCTTAGGCGAAACAGGCGAGCTGGTTGAACCCGGTTATGAATATCAATCTGGTAGCAACCCACATTTTTTAAGTATTGAAGAGATTTTGACCTTCGATGACGCACACTGATTTTATTCCCTACGGTCGCCAATCCATTAGCGAAGACGACATTGCGGCCGTCGTTAAGTCGCTACGCTCTGACTTTTTGACTCAAGGCCCTTGTGTCAGCGAATTTGAACAAGCTATTTGCACAAAGGTAAGCGCTCGTTATGGTGTGGCCGCAAACAGTGCCACATCCGCTTTGCACCTTGCCTGCTTGGCATTGGGTGTTGGAATGGGTGACACGGTTTGGACATCGCCTAATACTTTTATCGCTTCCGCTAATTGCGCACGCTATTGCGGTGCAAGCGTGGATTTTGTCGATATCGACCCTCACACCTATAACATGTGCGCAGATAAGCTGGCTGAAAAATTAGTCACTGCGAAAGAACAAGGCAAATTACCAAAAGTCGTAATTCCAGTACATTTCGCCGGTCAATCCTGCGATATGCACGCCATTCATGCGTTATCCAAAGAATATGGTTTTCGTATTATAGAAGATGCTTCCCATGCGATTGGGGCAAAATACCAAGACAATTATGTGGGAAACGGCGCATTCAGTGATGTTTGTATTTTCAGCTTTCACCCAGTGAAAATCATCACGTCCGCGGAAGGCGGCATGGCCGTCACGAACGACAATAAACTCGCTAAGCACATGCGTACTCATGCCTCGCAAGGCACAACCAAATCGCCAGACGAGTTAACGCAAATGTCAGGTGATTGGTATTATGAACAGCACACGCTGGGCTTCAATTACCGCATGACGGAATTACAGGCCGCGCTTGGCTTATCTCAATTATCACGCTTGGATGACTTTATTGAACGTCGTCATCAGCAATTTTCTAACTATGAGGCCTTGCTAAAAAACCTGCCTGTTACCTTGCCTTATCAAGCAGATGATAACTATTCAGCACTGCATTTGTTTCCGATTCTCTTACCTGAGCACAACAAGGCAGCTAGAAAAGGCGTATTTGATATTTTACGCCAAGCGGGCATTGGCACTCAGGTGCATTATATTCCCGTGCACACCCAACCTTATTATCAAGAGTTAGGTTTCAAACAAGGCGATTTCCCTATTGCGGAAGATTACTACACTCGCACTCTGAGCTTGCCGCTTTTTGCCGACTTAACCCATGCCCAACAAGAGCGAGTGGCGCTAATTCTGAAACACGCTTTAATTGCAAATCGTGTGATGAGTGCCTAACCAATGAAAGATGCCTCTCTTTTGCAGAACAATATAGACGATCAAACACCATATCGAGTCGCTGTGATTCCAGCACGCGGCGGTTCTCAACGCATTCCAAGGAAAAATATTCGTTTGCTGGATGGTAAACCCTTGATCGGTTACTCCATCGAAACCGCGATTGCTTCCGGCCTATTTGATCGAGTGATTGTTTCTACAGATGACTTGGAAATTGCAGAAGTTGCTCGACAATTTGGTGCCGAAACACCGTTTTTTCGTCCTACTGACTTAGCCGATCACATGACTGGCACCACACCCGTTATGCAGCACGCATTACGCTGTTTAATCAATGAAGGCAAAACACCAGATCAGGCCTGTTTGATTTACGCCACTTGTCCGCTGCTAACACCTGATGATTTACAGCAAGGTTTAGCGCAGCTTGACGAATCCACAGCCTTTTGTTTTTCCGCCACGACGTTTGCTTTCCCTATTCAGCGGGCGCTTCATATTCAAGAAAATGGCGAATTAGCACCTATGTTTCCTGAACATATTGGCAAGCGCTCACAAGATCTAACTGAAGCGATTCACGATGCTGGGCAGTTTTATTGGGCAAGTACACAAGACTGGTTTGATGAAGACATTTTTGGCGCTAAATCTAAGCCTTTATTGCTACCAAGACACAGAATTCAAGATTTGGACACCGAGGAGGATTGGTTGCGTTTAACGCAAATCATGGCGCTGAAAAATATGAGTTAATGGTTTTTGCCACACGATTGGCACCCTCTCCATCAACCAAACTCCTAGCCGTTTTGCTAGCTTCTTGCCGCCATTCAATATCCAACCAGCAACGGTTCACCTCTTCAACCAATAGCTTCACACGTTGCTGTCGAACGTCTTCCACAACGTTATCAAACCGAACCGAACGACACCAATTCAGTGGAACATGCTGCTGAAGAGAACGAGTTTGATTGTCTGCGACTTGAGCAAAAACGGTCGGCACGCCTATGCAGGCAAGTTCAAATAAAGTACCACCAGCGGCAGAGATCGCCATCTTGGCTTGCTTCATTAACGGCGTAACATCCGCCAAACCTTGCTCAAAAGCGATATTATTAACTCGACAAAAGTGGATCACTTGATCTGCATTCTTGGCATTCGCACCCAATAACACCTGAATGTACTTTGTAGGAAAATTGGACACCAATAAGGCATTGAGTATAGGCAAGGTTAAAGCAAGCGGGTCGGTTCCACCAAGGGTAATAAGCAGTTGTTCTGGCGAGCTTTGGCTTTCGTCCAGCTGTTGAAAAGCCGGCCTTAACAACGCATAACGACTTCCTACTAATGGAAACTCAATGTGCTTGGAATAGTCTTGCTGAAGCGGATTGAGCAGCCATTTGGCGGGAAACTCGCCCCTGTCATTCATGTCATCCAATACAAGAAGGTTTGTTTGATACTGATAAAGCTGAGCAATATCATCGGCACTGTAGTCGTAATGATCTAAGATGACCAAGTCAGCTTGTTGCGCCAACGATAAAAACTCTGTTTTGCCCTCTTTTTTAGTAACTTTTTTTTCAATAGAGTCTTGTTCAGACTGTCCACCGATAAAACAATCATCAGGGGAAGCAAAGGCTTGATAGCGACGATCCACAACAAACTGACATTGCCAACCTAATTGAGTAAAAGCGTGGACCAAGGCTTGGCAGCGAACCCTATGCCCCATGCCGATGTCGACAGAGGCATCGGCTCGCACCAAAAGTTTCACGCCATCATTTCCCAAGTAAGCGGCTGACCTTTTTGCGCATCCGCCACTAATGTTTTGCCTAATACGTCGGGCCAATGTTTAGGCGCTAGACCGAACGACGGGCGAATGATTTTCAGGTGTTCTTCGGTCAATATGGTGCCAGAGGGCAAATCTATAGCCACATAAATAGAACGGCGGTATTTTTTCGCGGCTTGCTCGGCATCTGAACCACCATAAGTCACCGTACCAAGCGCAGCCTTTGCCGCACGGCAAGCAACCACCAGCGCTTTCATTTCCGCAGGCTCCATAGAGAACTCAGCATCCACACCGCCGGCACTACGATCCAACACAAAGTGTTTTTCAATCACAGTGGCACCCAGTGCCGTAGCGGCAACCGCCGCGCCTAAGCCCTGAGTATGATCAGACAAGCCAACAGGGCAACCAGTTTTTTCCGCTAAATCTGCCATGGTAACCAAGTTAGAGTCTTCTATTTTAGAAGGATATGTACTGGTGCACTTAAGCAAGGTTAACGGGTTATCACCAATGGCCCGAATGGTTGCTACCGCTTCCGCGATCTCTTCTTCGCTTGCCATGCCTGTGGACATGATAATGGGCTTACCTGTTCGTGCAACGGCTTGAATTAGCGGGATGTCTGTCATCTCAAAAGAGGCGATTTTGTACAATGGCACATCGATGGATTCTAAAAATGCCACCGCACTGAGGTCAAAAGGCGAACTAAATGCAACCAAGCCTAAAGACTCAGCCAGCTCAAACAAAGGCTTATGCCATTCCCAAGGCGTCGACGCCTTGGCATAAAGATCATAAAGGTTTGAACCACGCCATAAACTGTCACTTTCAGACACCATAAACTCACCATGACGAACATCTAGCGTCATGGTGTCTGGTGTATAGGTTTGTAGCTTAATAGCATCCACACCCGCGTCGGCCGCAGCGTGGATCATGGCTTTAGCAAGTTCAAAATCTTGGTCATGGTTGCCCGATAACTCAGCAATAATAAAAGGCGTTTTTTCAAACATAGCTTCGAACATAATTAACCATTGTAATAAGTAATTAGGTGGTCGTTCCCCTTGTCTACGTAGTCAGACGCTTGCTGGAGCATACTTGGCATTTCTTCAAGGAATTCGCACCAAGGCGTGAATAAATGACGGGCACGAGCTACTGTTTCAGCTTCGTCCTGATATTTAAACAAAAACTGTACGATCAAAAAGGCAGAATAAGTAAAGGAACCGATTAAAAGATCAAAAATATGGCGATGAATACTGCCCTTCAGGAAATAAATTTGACGATGATGAGACCAAAATAAGTCACACACTTGCTCGCGTGTGGTTATCGATTCATCCCAACCCTGCTGCAGCGAGCGACTAATTTTACGGAAGTCATCCACAGAAATAAGTTCATCAGCAGATTGATCCAGTAGCGACTCTGGCGGCTCGGTAAAAAACACACTTTCTAAAATATCGATAACTTTAGCATGATCAATTTTAGGGTCCATGATTAAAGCATCTTCAATACGCAAAGGTGTCACACCTTCGATTTTAGCCCCATCAGATAAGTTAAAACTGGCAAAGTTTCGACGTTTTTTCAATTGTCGAGTCAGAGATTCCAGCTGAACACGTGAGGTATCCATGATGCCTGTGGCGTAAATAGTGCCGCCGAAGTTGCCTTCGCGCTGTACTAATTTAGCTTCTTGAAATGTTTGAAATCCAGACTCTTTGCCGTCTTTGTAATAACCACTATGAACCGAGTGATGGCTACCTTTATCTTTAAAGCCGTTATCTACACCAAGGTAATAGACGTTATTAAAACCGAAGAAATGAACGTAGGATAAGGCTAAGTTAGCAACCACAGGGTTACAGTAATTAAGCTGTACGTATTCTTTCGTTTCCCCATGCAATCTTGCTTGATTTAACATTAAAGACGTTATGGCTTCACCAGGCTTCATCGCCATACCTGATCGTTTAAAACAATCAAACAAACCGGGGTGCATTACGTTCACAGACAAAGCCCAGATTTTGTCCAAGTAGTCTTGATCTAAAAATTGAAACTTATCAACTGTTTGCTTAAGGCGTTCAATATCGACATGAATATCAGGTGTCACACCTAATTTTTTTAGGGTGTTAATGGTTGAACCGCAGCAAATCAGTAAAACCTGATCTCGTACTTCTTTGACTAATTCAATACCTTGATCAAGAGAAGGGCCATTCCCTAAAATAAAAACAGGAATATTGCTTACCCATTTTGGCAAAGCGTCACGGCCTTGAAAGTGCGCAACTTTAGTTTTAGGCAAGGATTTTAAACCCTGAGCAACACCAATTAGAGCGTCGTCAAAGAATCCCCAGCCCATCACTTGGCGAGCGTATTGCTTTTTAAAATGTTCAATCGCTAAATCATTTTCCGGGCTACCATAGCCAACATGCAAGAAAGTCTCCGGCGCCATAAAATAGCCATTTTCTTCTAATTGACGTAGATACTTTTCGGTAAATTCTTCAGGGCTGACACCTAAAAAGAAATGGATGGTACGACCGTCTCGATTATAGGCTTCTAAAATACTCTGCCACTCAATAGCAAATAATGAGTAATAGAAAAAGTCCAAGTCACATTCATATAGATAAAGGTGCTTAATATCACGCTCGGCAAGAAGCATTTCAAGTTGATATCCAAACTCAATACCAAACAGTATGGCGGAGCCAGTAAATTCCGGCCATCCCTCTTGTGGTTTCATACCTTCTGATTGCAATGCGACTTGATCAAGCATTTTATTGCTGTAATGAACATGGCGACTTGGATGATTTTCCGTACGCTCTAGATTCAATAATGTTTTATTTGGTGCTACTAATGCCCGCGTAATTTTTTTAGCCGCTTGCACTTTTGGTTTCGTGGAAAAAAGTGGGACACCAACATCTTCACGATATAGGTTAAGTTCGCCACTTTCTTCCATATAAATATGGCGTTTTTGGGGTTGGTAATTTTGAAAAGATTCAAATATATGAGGCATGACCTGAGAAAATACAGTCATGTTTCTAATGTATCGATCAGTCAACTCTTGATCATGCTCTTTGAGGCGTGCTACACCTCTTTCAAACAGCAAAGCAAATGCTTCAGCTTGATCAAGAGAGGATACGTATTCCTCATTTTGCATTTTTCACGCCTTTATATTTATTCACACTCTTACGAGTTTTATTAGTTTGATAAAGCTGTTTTTGCATTTCCGTATGAACATCACGAATAAATTTAATAGCGGATTGATGTACTAATATAAAACGCTTAATTCGCTCATTATCTTCTGGGCTAGACTGAGGTCCAATTGATAGGATAAAACTATTGTTGTCTTCACACAGCTGCTGTATTGCTTCTACATCTTTTTCAATGACACTTTGCTCTAATGCGGCACTTAACTTGGTTAGGTGAGACATATCAAGCATTAAACTGCACCCACTCGAGCTTCCATTTGATCTTCATAGGCAACTTGTTTATCAGCTGTTGAGATTTGATCCCAAGCGCCTTTAATTTGCAAAATAAGACCCATCACCTGATCAAGGATGCTGGTATCTTTAGTAATGCTTGCTTCAGTAATACGAACTATCATGTATTCGTAAAGTGACTCTAGGTTATCAACAAGTTCTGGATTAACATCACGGTCTAATGCATCTCTTAACGCATTGATTATTTCACTAGCACGAGTTAGCGCTGCCGCTTTTCCTTCCCAATCTGAACGTTCGATGCAACCTTTACCTAACGCCAACTTCTCAAGTGCACCTTGCATCAAGAGCTGAATGACGCGATGAGGGTCAGCCGAGGCTAAATCGGACTTAATTGAGTCCTTTCTGTAGGCTTGGATCCCTTTACTCTTGTACATAGACAACCCCATTTAATACGTATATTACAATTTAAAACAGTTTACATTTTCGATAATACAGAATTCAAATAGCCACCTTGGGCATTCATATTCGCAAGGCGAGAATCTAAACTTGTAAACTTGGAACGGAGAGAATCTTCATATTTGACCATGCGGTCCTCATAAGCTTCTAACGTTCCTTCTGTACTATCTATCGACCGTCTAACCGAATCCTTTAATGAATTTGTCATTCCATTTGAACCAGTATAGTTATCAAGCAGATTTTCCAAAGACTGAGCCAAGCCATTATCACCAGAGATCAATGGCGCAATATCGCTATAGCTTCGTTTCATAGCATTATCAAACTTAGTATTATCAAAGCTAAGCTTACCTTTGTTATCCATTTTCACACCCAAATCGAAAATAGAAGTAAAGATTCCAGAATCGCCATGACTACTCATTAATTGAGTAGATAAAGAGGATTGCAAATTCCGAATAACGCTATTGCCATTTAAAACAGCCCCTCTGTCGGAGCTAGCTTGTAGCACCCCAATAACATCATTGTAGGAGGCAATAAATTCTTTGATCGTTTCTTGAACCGTTTTTTGATCAAAGCTGATATCCACTTTGGTCGTTTTATCAGTCGGGGCTAAGGCCTCAATCGACAAACCAGCAACCGCATTATCAAAGGTATTGGTATCATTACGAATCTGAATGCCATCAACAGTAATAACCGCATCACGAGCTTCATCGCCTAAAGGAGTATATAAACCAGCAAATACACCTTCAGTAGATAAGCTATTTAAAGCACTTGATGAGTTTTGCGCTATCGCGGCAGCATTAATATCAGACTCTTCATCTAGCGATGGGTCAGATTCTACTTCCTTAGGAGGAACGACAGCGTCATTGGTTTCTTCATCATCAGCTGGAATTGGGCCATCATTTGCGAAATCATACTCATCACCCGCTATGTCAAGCTCATCAGCTTCATCGATTGGTGTTTCTTCAACTGGCTCGTCGACAACAGGATCATCCTCAACAACCTCTTCAGGTTCTTCTACTGGAGTGTCAACAACAGGGTTTCCATCAGCATCTGTGACGGCAGAGGAATTAATGATTTTAAGAGTGTTTCCAGCACCTTCAATGGAAGAGGTTGCTGTAAAGAATAAATTGCCGTTACCATCGTCAACCAAATTAGCAGATACACCAAAATTATCTTCTGACGTATTAATTTGATTGCGTAGTTCGGACAAGGTAGTGCCACCAGCAACAGAAATTGAGAATTCATTACTGCCAGCTTTGAAGGTAAGTTGCGCGTCCTTTTTAGTAACCACATCATCAGAAGACGAAAAAGTTCCTGGTGCAGACATAACACGACTGCCCTTAGCCAACTGATTAACGTCAATAGCATAAGAACCATTAGAAGCCGTACTATCTGTAGTGATAGCAATAACTTCCTCACCTTCTGTTTGGGCGATTTTTGCATCACGCCCAGTAAAAAGCTCATCATCGTTTAGAGCCTTGACAGAAGATTTAAAATTATCGATAGCAGAGCCAACTTTACCTAGTGCAGATAATTCAGCTTCATAACCATCAATTTTATCTTGATAAAGTTTAACTTTAGCGTCTTTTTGAGCACTCACCATTTGTTTAACAAGCGACTCTAGATCTAAACCAGATCCTGCGCCTAATGAGCCTACCGACATAACTTTATCTCCTGACACCTACATAATCTATTATCAAACCTCACTGTTTACCAAGGTTCCCTTGATATCACTTAGTTGGCTCATAATAGCATCTATTCTATCAGACATTTTAAGAAACTCTTCCGTAGGGATTTGGCGTACCACATCCCCCGTTGTCTGATCTAACACTTTTACGATATTTTGCGCTCGGTCTTCAGTCATTTCAAAGGTTAAATGCACATTTAATTGAGACATTTTTTGGTTCATAATTTCAACATCATGGGGCTCCACCTTTGCGGACGAATTAACATTTTGCGCATTTCGATTATCTTTGTCTGCTCTGCTTATGTCGGCTGTATTTTGTACAACTTTAGCGTTGGCTTGACGCAATGAAGCAAAATCTTCTACTGCACGCTGCTCTGGCTTCAAAGAGTAATTAAGACCCTGCTTAGAAAAATCACTGGCATTAATAGACATATCAGAGTTCCCCCAAATAGACAAAAGCCGGGGCAAAGCCCCAGCTTTCCGCTACCACTAACGCTTAACCCAATAAAGACAAGGCTGTTTGTGGACGTTGATTAGCTTGAGCCAAGATAGATGAACTTGCTTGCTGAAGTATTTGCTGACTTGTTAGGTTAGCTGTTTCTTCTGCAAAGTCAGCATCACGTACACGCGCACGAGCTGCAGATACGTTCTCAGTGATATTACTCAAGTTACTAATTGTAGAACCAAAACGGTTTTGAACCGCACCCAACTCAGAACGTTTTGAGTCAACTGCTGCAATCATAGTATCTAATGTATCAACCATACTCTGAGCATTGGCTACAGTCGATACAGAAGCCGTAGTCACATCAACCTGAGCTGTAGTAGAACTACTAGACAGACCAGACATAGTGAAACCACCGTTACCCGCATAATCGATAGTATTGTTAACACCACCATCAGTCATGTTAAAGCTGATAGTTTGGTTTGAGTCAGCACCCACTTGGAAAACACCAGTATAAGTACCATCCAATAAGTTCTCACCACCGAATGTTGTATCAGAAGCAATACGGTTAATTTCAGTAGAAAGCTGACTTACTTCTTGCTGAATAGCTGCACGGTCTTTATCTGAGTTCGAACCGTTTGACGCTTGAATAGATAACGTACGCATACGTTGTAACATATTCGTAGTTTCATCCAATGCACCCTCTGCCGTTTGAGCTAAAGAAATGCCGTCATTCGCGTTACGCACTGACTGATTCAAACCATTTACCTGAGAGGTTAAACGGTTAGAGATGAGTAGACCTGCCGCATCATCAGAAGCACTGTTGATACGTAAACCAGAAGACAAACGCTCAAAAGATGTGTCTAAAGATTTAGCTGAGCCCATTAGTTGGCGCTGTGCACTTAAAGATGAAGTATTCGTGTTTACATAAAGAGCCATAATAGCCTCCAAGGTTTAATAAAATCCTGCAAAAAAGCAGATCGTATAAGGTTTTCGACAAGAAACTGAAAACCTTTAGTCAATTTGGGAAATCTTTTTCCCACTATAGGAAAAAATCATCCCATAAAACGGCAAATAAATTCCTAACCAATTGTTTTATATGAGATTTAAAAAAATAAATTCATCTACACTTTATTTAAAAATATGTGCTTTTTTAACCTAAAGCACCTAAAAATCACACCCAATCCCCTATAAAGAGCCATAAAACGCAAAAAATCTAACAATCACCTCTCAGTGCATTCTTCTCCATTGAAAACAAGCGGCAAAAAACAACCACAAACGGCAAAAGCGCAAGACAAAAACACCCTATACGCACCACCCCCTCCAAAAAAACTCTCCACCTACATTTCGACTAAAACCCACAACTTTAGCTCTGTGATACTCAAGTACGTAAAAACGCTCAATACATTAATAGATATTTCATCGAGCACATTTCCACCTAAAAAGACGCAAAAATGCTGCACAATAATTCAACGTACAATATTTTGACTACTCATCACTTGCATAATAGGCATCAAACATTGGAAAAATTATGGCAACGAATGATTATGCAGTACTCAGGGCTATAACCTAGGCAAACAAGTAATCAGTTACCAAACTCAACACTCCACACTCCACACTCCACACTCAAAATGAACAATTTCAATTTGCCTATCAAGGATGCAAAAAATAAAGTCTCATACATCCCTTATCCACAAAAATGCAGCCAAAAATCAGACTTTAGCGGCAACGGAGTGCCGAGTAATACTCACTACAGCAAGCCATGCAAAAGTGTAAATAAACAATTTTTCACCAAGACCCCCCTTCAGAATCAATACATTTAATTTGCCAATAAAGGCTGCGAAAAAAGATACAGTTGTGTGCCTCATAAAAATAACTATTCAGCCAATAAAAACGACCTTCCATATAACGAAATAAGGCATAGCGAACACTTCAATTCTCTAGAGCATCCTCTATTTCACACATGCATTGTTTGCTGTGAACCTGACTACTAAAAGTTATCTATAGCTTCTCGTAACACTTAGGGACGCACTTAAAGCAAAAATACATCACTCAAGTACTTACTAAAACGATCTAAACTTTTGAAAAGACTTGATCAAAAAAGCTCATCTCAAAGTCGATCCCAAAAAGACGACATAGTATTATGCTGGTCGGTTTGCCAAATAATCGTCTGCGACATAAACCTTAAAACCATATCAATCCCTCCCAAAACAGCCCAAAAAATCAAAATTCCATCAAAACGTCACTATTTGGGCAAAAAAAAGCCAGGTGAAAAAATCACCCGGCATAAAAGGCACCTCTAGGAGAGAGAAGTAGCCTATTTCCGAGATAAACTCGAACCGTTCACAAAAGCAGCCTTTATGTGGCTTCACATAATGCTACTGTGCATTAATTACCCCCCCAATAAAGACAATGCTGTTTGAGGACGCTGATTTGCCTGTGCAAGAATAGTACTACTCGCCTGTTGCAAAATTTGCTTGCTAGTGAGGTTAGCCGTTTCTTGAGCAAAATCTGCATCTCGCACTCGAGCACGTGCTGATGATACGTTCTCAGAGATGTTGCTCAAGTTAGTAATCGTTGAGCTAAAACGGTTTTGTACGGCACCAAGCTCTGCTCGCTTAGAGTCCACAGCAGAGATCATCGAATCCAGAATACCAATCATAGACTGGGCATTTACCATACTAGAAACAGACGCAGTTGTTACATCAACTTGAGCTTGAGCCTCACTTGATAGGCCTGACATGGTAAAACCATTATTACCCAAGTAATCAATAGAGTTATTGGCTCCACCAGACTGCAAAGTAAAGCT
Organism: Marinomonas sp. ATLA20; assembly: GCF_057180105.1. NCBI lineage: Bacteria > Pseudomonadati > Pseudomonadota > Gammaproteobacteria > Oceanospirillales > Oceanospirillaceae > Marinomonas > Marinomonas sp. ATLA20. The sequence continues at coordinate 846 of NZ_JBXUKU010000021.1, read as the reverse complement.
GATAGTTTGGTTTGCATCGGCACCAACCTGAAAAACACCTTGGAAAGTACCATCTAATAAATTCGCACCACCAAATGTGGTTGTGTCAGCAATACGGTTAATCTCTTTCGACAATTGCGCCATCTCTTGTTGAAGAGCAACACGATCTTTGTCTGAGTTTGAGCCGTTTGCAGCTTGGATAGACAAAGTACGCATACGTTGAAGCATGCTTGTCGTTTCATCCATAGCTCCCTCAGCAGTTTGAGCTAAAGAAATACCATCATTTGCGTTTCGCACCGATTGATTTAAACCATTAATCTGTGAAGTCAAACGATCTGATATTTGAAGACCTGCTGCGTCATCTGCTGCACTATTAATACGAAGACCAGATGACAAGCGTTGGTAAGCCGTATCAAGATCTCGACTTGAGCTCGTAAGCGATCGCTGAGCATTTAAAGAGGACACGTTAGTATTTACATATAAAGCCATTTTTTCTCTCCTAAAAACATTTTAAAATTGAGACAACCTTTTGATTTAATTGGTTATTTGGTTTTTGTCTCTTATTGAAGTTATCGACGCATTCGCTCTAATCTTTAATTTTTTTTATACTTTTTTTGAATTTTTTACATTTTATTAACCCCAAAAAAAGCAGCACTCACAGTTATCGAACTTAAGGTAAATAACTTTAAAAATAAAAGAAAAAAAAGCCAGAAAAGATCATCAAAAAAAATAGATATCTAAAATAGATCTTTTATATGAACAGTGAACAGTGAACGGTGAACGGTGAACGGTGAACGGTGAACGGTGAACGGTGAACGGTGAACGGTGAACGGTGAACGGTGAACGGTGAACGGTGAACGGTGAACG
>NZ_JBXUKU010000020.1:0-36991 GCF_057180105.1 Marinomonas sp. ATLA20 | reverse complement strand
TGGCCATGTGATGCGACCGCATGACTCGCCTCTCGACGTACGATGTTGTAGGCCAGTAACATTCCCCACAGTTCTTGGTAGATTAGATCGACTTTCTTACTGCGCAACGTAATGGCGTTGTTGAGCATAGAGGATTTGATGCCACGAAACCCTAGTTCAATTTCCCAGCGCTGATGGTACACTGAGCAATCTTATCCGCTGGGTAGTCGCTGATAGGGAGGGATGTCAGTACCGTCTTGGCTTTTCCTTGAACGTCATAAGTTATGGCTCGTACATCCCAATATTCGGGCAGATTAGCGCTCTTCTTGCGAGCTTGTGGGGAGACTTTCATACGCCACAATGCATCTCCGTATTCCTCAATGACTTCATACACAGTATTGCTGCGCTTGGGAATGAGCCAATGTCGACCTTTTCCCCCAGTCATCAATGTATGCATGAGATTTGCGCTCCAAAAATTCCGATCTAAGAGTGTAATACTGCGATCTGGAATCTTATCTAACATGCCTTCTGCTAATGGTGTTTCAGCTTTGCTGTAAACGCCTACCTGAGCATCTAAAATAACGTGGGAATGCGTATTCATCAGAGCGACGCAGCGCAATAACGGATAGGCGCTTTGCTTGACCCTTGTATTGCTGGCACTACCGAAGTGCTCTCGTAACTCTGGCGTGTCCTGGGTGCGAAAAATGACACCATCCATAGCAAATACTTGCAGCCCTTGCCAATCATCCTGAGCAAATCGCTCATTAGCCCAATGCTCACCTGTGCGCTGGAAAAGCCACTGCATAGGATCTGAACCAAGTCGCTGCCTCGCTTGAGATACGCAGCTCTTGGCAAGAAGTTGCTCCGATGCTAATCCTTCTGAACAGATATTTAAGCGCCTAGCTACTTCTTCAATCGCTTCATCCCGAAAAAGAGCCATCCCTAGTACCAACCAAAGCACTTGGTCTTCGGGGTAAGCGTTGTCGTCTGATGCTTGCGCTTGAGGAAAGGGTTAATGCGGACTCAATCCACTCAATGGGAATATTCTGAGTGAAGGTTGAATGATCTGAGAAGGAGTGGAGCTCATCGATACTAAGAAGTAACTGTTGAATAGACACAAAAAAATCCGATTAAGAAAACTTAATCGGATTTTCTGAGGCTATTCAATTAAAATCACCCCTTAAATGAACAGCATTAACCTTTTGGTCGCTTTTTTCGTTTCGAATGTTGCCGTTTTTAATGATTAATCCATTATTTTGAATGGAATAAACATAGGGTAACCCTGCCTAATCACTCGCATTGGCACAGAACGACCATTTGGAATATCTTTAGCGATGTCACCAAACTCAGTAACACTGTTAATGCGCTTGCCATTTAACATAGTAATCACATCACCTTGTTGCAAGCCATTACGGGCAGCTGTTCCACCCAGAATTTGCTCGATAACAACGCCACCATCAATTTCAAATTTCTTCGCCATATCTGCAGGAACTTCTCCGACAATCATGCCTAGACGGTTTTGATCTTGTTGAGATTGAGCAATGACATTAGGGTCATTTGGTCGAGCATCTAGCGTCACCGAAATTGTTTGTTCTTTACCATCTCGATAGACTTTAGCGTCAATTTTTTCACCCGCTTTCATTTGCCCAACAATGTAAGGCAGCTCACCAGAGTGTGCGATAGACTTACCATTGAATTCTAAGATGATGTCACCTGATTTTAAGCCTGCTTTTTCAGCTGGAGAGTCAGGTAATACACGACTGATTAGAGCACCATTTGATCTGTCTAAACCAAATGATTCAGCCAGTTCATTGTTTACGTCCTGAATCAACACACCTAACCAAGCGCGAGACACCTTGCCATCACTCTTTAGCTGATCAACCACGGACATAGCGACTTTAGACGGAATCGCAAAAGACACGCCCATAAAACCACCAGAACGAGTATAGATTTGTGAGTTGATACCAACCACTTCACCGTCTAAATTGAATAACGGGCCACCAGAGTTACCAGGATTGATCGCGACATCAGTTTGTATAAACGGCACGTAGTTATCAGAAGGCAAGTTTCGCCCTGTTGCACTTACAATACCTGCCGTTACCGTGTAATCAAAACCAAACGGTGAGCCGATCGCCAATACCCACTGCCCAGGTTTAAGCTCATCGGAATCCCCCATTTTAACAATAGGTAGATCATCAGCTTCTATTTTAAGCAGAGCCAAATCCGTTCTAGGATCCGTACCAACCAATTTGGCAATATATTCACGTCTATCATTTAGGCGAACATGGATCACATCCGCGCCATCAATAACGTGATTATTAGTCAGGACATAACCATCATGGGAAACAATAAATCCAGAACCCAATGAACTTCGCGGCCCCTGCTGTGGTGGCGCTTGTTGACCGAAAGGTTGCTGACCAAAGAAGTGCTTGAAGAACTCATTAAGTTCTTCACTATTTGGCCCTAATTGCTGACCACCTTCATTAGCCGTTTTTGTGGTAACAGTTTGTTCCGTACTGATATTCACAACGGCGGGGGAGGCTTTCTCCACTAACTCGGTAAAGTCAGGAAGCGAAGCCGCATGAGTTAACATCGAAGCCATCATAAAACTACTGACGACAATCATGCTAACTTGTTTAAGCAATCTGTTCATTGATTGGTCTCCTTAAGACGTACCAAATTCATTACAGTGCCAGGTGAAGATATTTAGAAGCTTACGATGCCACGACCAAAGGTATATGGCCATCGTTAAGCGCTTCAATTCTTAAAATTTTGGGGTAATAGTCAAGATTGTTCATTTCTTGTTTTGACTTATTTCTCGCTAATAACAAACCACCAGCAAAGCCAAAGATAGAAAAAATAACCGCGATGCCCGATTCACCTCCCCACAAGGAGGGTACAACCGCTCCACCAACTAGGCCAAGTAATGGGATAAGGTACATCCAAACAGAAGCCTGTAGTAGCGTATCTTCAGGGATTCCGACAACAACACTTTGCCCGATTTCTACCGACAAAGGATCAATAGCTCGCATGCGCATTCGGTTTGATGAAGAAACTTGAGCAATAGCATGGTGACCACAACCATGCCGAGCACGACAAGAGGTACAGCTGCTGGTGCGAATGGTTTCTACATCAGCAAAGCCATCTTCTATGGATAATACTCTTCCCGTTTCTTCAATCATTAATCTTGCCTTGGCATAAATACGGTCATCAGTTTCTCAATGGTCGGTTCTGGTACTTCTCCAACCATGGTCAACAAATACAACTGATCTTTTACTTTAATACTACGTTCGCCAGCGATGGTCGCCCCCATGCTTAAAATGGACATGGCTTTAACCTTCATCGTCGGCTCAATAAAAATGGAGATGGTCGCCATTCCATCTGATAACAACAGCATGCTGGTGCCATGATTTAGCGACCTTGCCTCTGGCCACACCAGAGAAAAACCTTTCGGTAACCAGTCAAATTGCCAAAGATTTTTTACACGTCTTGGCTGAGTTTCCACCATAGGTTCAGCATAACTCCCCTCTTTTGGGACAAAATCTTTGTCTTTCAAGTCAGGGGCAAAATTAACGGAGGTAAATTGGATTCGCTCTAACAATTTACCGTCTGTTTTCAACATATCATGCTTTAAAAGAAAGTGATTTTCTGCGTCTAACCAAAATTGATGCCCATAGCGATATTGATCTTTTGGTACCAACTTTACAGCAATCACTTTGCGACCCGCGATCCGACTTGTGTGTTCGCCAACAATCATATCGTAACCTTTAATAAGCCGGTCACTTTCTACATCTTTAAAACGTTTAAAAGGCGGTATCAATGGTGCACGCATGTTGGCAACAAGTGCATTTGGATACACAGAAATGATTTTGTCATCAATGCGCAAAACTTCAATCTTGTCGCCGTCTAAATCCACCAAACTTTCATATTCCACACCGCCCATCAAATCATGACGGACACGCATGCTGTTCATATTCATCGCTTCAGAGTGAACAAATACACCATCATAACTGAGTGTAGAAAATGACTGTGTCATGCTTCTCAACAAATGCAATGCGTCTGGTGCCGAGTTACTAGCTGTACTTACACCCGAAATAATAAGGCATAGTAGCGTGAAAAAAATATGTAATGGCGAAAATAATCTCATAAATTACTCTTTAACGGGGTAGCTAACAACTCGAGCCATGGGGATCATTCCCTGCCCAACCGTCATCGCTGCTTGCTCAGCATGTTGTCGAAGATAATGCTGCAACCTAACGTTATCTATTTGCAACGCCTCTTTGTCCAATTCCGCCAATGGCGTTACTACCATATTGGTTGATGGTGAACGAACCTCTGCCACTAAATTTGGAGCGCTAACCTCTGATGTTAATAACTCATTACCACCCAATATCACCACAAACGCTACACTCGCCGCCACAGCAACGCTAGACAGGGCGACACGCCAGACTGGACGAGAAGCCGGACTATCACTAGGCAGAACAAAAGGCAGCAAATTGTTTGCACTGTGCTCTTCTGGAAATGAAGAGTCGATGTCAATCCCAGCTCTCACACGAAGCATCAAGCTATCTTCCAGACCAACAATGACAGACGAGTCGTTATGCAGCGCCTGCTGAATTAGATGATAAGATTCTAGTTGACGACTTAGCTCTGCACTGTCCCCATCTATTAAGCGGTCTAGATCTTGCTCTGTCGCTTCACCATCAAACATAGCCGACAAACTAGAACGCATTTCTTGGGAGTGGACGTTTTCTCGAGTACTGCCATGATCTCGGGAGCAATCATTTTTTGGTAAACCGCTGTTTAAAGCTGTCATATTTACTCTCCTGTATCCATCAATGGACGTATGTGTTTTTCTACCGCCTCTCGGGCGCGAAAAATACGCGACCGAACTGTTCCTACAGGGCAGTCCATGATCAGTGAAATGTCTTCATAACTCAGACCATCGAATTCACGTAAGGTTAATGCACTACGTAACTCTTCCGGCAAATTTTGAATGGCATAATGAATCGCTTTTTCAAGACGATCACTGTTTAAGTTTGCTTCAGGCGTGTCTATATCAGCTAAGGATTCATACACGCTGAAAACCTCTTCATTATCCAGCTCGACATCAGATTCTGGTGGACGACGAGAACGGCTCACAAGGTAGTTTTTCGCCGTATTAACAGCGATACGATACAGCCAAGTGTAAAAAGCACTTTCTCCGCGAAAACTACCTATGGCACGATACGCTTTAATAAAGCTTTCTTGGGCTACATCGAGTACTTCGCTTCTATCTTGTACATAACGTCCAATTAAACCCATGACCTTATATTGATATTTGACAACAAGCAGATCAAACGCCCGCTTATCACCCTGCTGTACTTTTTCAACTAACGCCTGATCAGAAGACGTTTCGTGCTGCATAGGCACCTCATATAAAAACCTTATTCGTCTGCGCCCTTGCTCATTACAAGAGAAGACAACACTTCACTTAACGAGTTCCCGTCATTGACTACTAAATAAACTATTTTGAGAATCTGTGTACCTCTTTAATTCCAGATAATACTCAAAATTTAGAGTGCGGCTTCAGAAAGTGTTCACTATTTACTGGCAACAATAGTAACATTAATTTTTTAGCCATAATCAGATCAATAACATGAGCCGACATTACAAACACGACATCGTCATTATTGGCGCGGGAGCCGCGGGGCTAACGCTTGCTCTTGAGCTGGCAGACAAACACCGCGTAGCCATTTTGACAAAAGCAGATATACGCGAAGGATCCACATTATATGCTCAAGGCGGTGTCGCTGCTGTATTGTCGGATAAAGATACAATTGATTCCCATATTAACGATACCATTGACGCAGGTGTTGAACTTGGTGATCCAGATGCTATTCGTTTTACAGTTGAACATTCCAAAGAAAGTATTGATTGGTTAATCGAGCAAGGCGTTCCTTTCACCCGCTACGGGGAAAGCGAGGAGTACCATTTAACGAAAGAAGGTGGTCACAGCCATAGGCGTATTATTCATAGTGCCGATGCCACCGGCTTGGCGATTTCCAAAGCACTAATTAAAAACGCAAGCAATCACCCAAACATCGAATTTTTCCCTGATCGTGTGGCCATTGATGTTGTCACAACGAAAAAGCTCGGCTTGGCAGGACCAAATCGAGCTGTTGGCGTTTATGCTCTTAATCTTGATGACGATGTGATTGAAGTTTTCCATGGGCATTTTGTGTCACTGGCCTGCGGCGGCAGCAGCAAAGTATATCTTTACACCAGCAACCCAGACACCGCTTCTGGCGATGGAATTGCCATGGCATGGCGTGCCGGTTGTCGAGTTGCAAACATGGAATTCAACCAATTCCACCCTACCTGCCTTTACGATGCCAAAGCCAAAACCTTTTTGATTTCTGAAGCCGTTCGTGGCGAAGGCGGTAAGCTTTTATTACCCGACGGCACACGGTTTATGGCGAAGTTTGATAAGAGAGAGGAACTGGCGCCACGCGATATCGTCGCACGAGCCATTGACCACGAAATGAAACGCCTTGGGATTCACCATGTTTTGCTGGATATTTCTCACAAAGCCCCAGAATTCATTAAAGAACACTTCCCAACCATTTATAAACGCTGTTTAGAATATGGCCACGACATGACAAAAGGTCCGATTCCTGTCGTTCCAGCCGCACACTATACATGTGGTGGTGTCGTCGTTAACCGTCACAGCGCAACGGACATTGACAACCTTTATGCCATTGGAGAAACCGCTTATACCGGACTTCATGGCGCGAACCGCCTTGCAAGTAACTCTTTATTAGAATGTATTGTTTTTGCTCGTTCTGCTGCTCAAAACATTGCTGACAGTCATCTACACACCAATGAAGTAGACATTCCTGACTGGGATGAAAGCAAGGTAACAAACTCGGATGAAGACGTAGTCATCACCCATAACTGGCAAGAATTACGACGTTTTATGTGGGATTATGTCGGCATAGTAAGAACAGACAAACGTCTTTTAAGAGCCAAACATAGAGTGGATTTATTATTGTCAGAAATCCAAGAGTTTTATGCTAACTATAAGATTTCGAATGATTTACTCGAGCTACGAAATCTTGCCGTAGTCGCCGATTTGATTATACGTTCCGCCATGTCTCGAAAAGAAAGTCGCGGCTTACACTTTACGTTAGATTACCCAAATAAACTAACCACCAGCAAGCCGACAATCCTTACTCCGAAAAATTCAGACTAAGCTGCGCTTAGAAATTTAAGCGCTAAGTTTTCGAGTTAATAGTTTTTTTAGCCTCTTCACTGCGGCGCAACAGGATTTGTTGCGCCGCATAAGAGCGCAGAACTTGATACACTTCCATTCCCACGCTATCGCGATATATCACTCGGTATTTGGGCCAGATTTTATCCCCAAAAGTCTGCACTTGGTCGACTTTAGCAATCAACTGAACACCATTAGCACGAATAAAAAGCAGCCTTTCATAACCACCTCGATCTAATAGAAAAACGCCTTGTTCATCGATACCAATCTGTCGAACAGGTTTTCGCAACATACGAATAAACAGAGTTAATCCAACTAAGCCAACGCTCATATAAAGCAATGCCCGCCAATAGGCAGGCATCCAATAAATTTGCAACAGAGCAGCGTACGCCAGGACTAAAAAAAGCCACAGCCCTACACTAATCCATGAGCATTTAAGCTCGGTAGTTTTCAGGCTGAACACGAGACAAAATAATATTAACAATGCGGGCATGATCCGGATCTTCCGGCTCAGCACTTTGCATAAACCACGGAAACAGTTCCTGATCTTCACAGGTAAGCAAATTAACGAAGCGCTGCTTGTCTTCGTCTTCCAGCGTCAAATACACATCCGCTAAAAAAGGCTCAAGTAGAACATCAAGTTCCAACATGCCACGACGACACTGCATTTTAAGACGTTTAAAACTAATCGAATCTGTGGTTTCACTCATGATATTACCCTTGAAATAGAATGCCGCCATTATAGCCATTTATATAAAAAAAACGAAAATGCCTTGGCCTCATTCACTGACATTTATCACGTAAAACCTTATTAGACAGACAGATAGCGCCAATTAAAGGTCTTAAGAAGAGTATTAAATTGACTCATTTTTTAGAAAAAACTTAAAAATGAAACAAAATAGTACATTTATTGGCAATTTATGTATTAACAGGTCAATTGTCACATAGCCTATATTAATGGTTACTTGATGATCAGTTATCAAGAATTAGGTACGACTATAAAAACAAAGAAACTCCAAACTGGGGGAAACCTATGAAACGCTTTACCAAGAATACCCTAACTTATGCGGTATCTATCACAGCAGCCATGACAGCTGCTAGCGCCTTCTCTGCAACTCAAATCACAGTGGCCACTGTAAATAATGGCCATATGATCGAAATGCAAAAACTCACACCTGAATTTGAAAAAGCTAACCCAGGTATCAAAGTGAAATGGGTAACGCTAGAAGAAGGTGTTTTACGTCAGAACGTGACACAAGACATAGCCAATAAAAGCGGTCTTTATGACGTTATGACCATTGGCATGTATGAAGCGCCTATCTGGGGTGAACGCGGCTGGCTACAAGCAGTCGATACCAGTGGTAGCTACGATGCAAAAGACATTCTTCCATCTATTCGTGGAGGTTTATCTTATGACGGCACTATGTATGCAGCCCCTTTCTACGGTGAAAGCTCCATGGTCATGTATCGCAAGGATCTTGTGAAAGCTGCAGGTATGGAAATCAATGACAGAGACAGCTGGGAACACATTCGTGATGTCGCAGCTGCCGTCAATAACCCAGAAAAAGGTATTTACGGCATTTGCTTACGTGGTAAAGCTGGCTGGGGTGACAACATGGCGTTCATGACCGCCATGGCAAACTCTTTTGGTGCTCGTTGGTTTGATGAAAACTGGAAGCCTCAGCTAGAAACCGCTGAATGGAAAAAGGCGGTTAACTTCTATGTTGATCTATTGAACAATTACGGGCCGCCAGGCGCAAGCAGTAACAGCTTCAATGAAAACCTAGCGTTATTTAACGAAGGCAAATGCGGCATGTGGATTGACGCCACTATCGCAGCGTCTTTCGTCACTGACCCTAAACAAAGTAAGGTTGCTGACAAAGTGGGCTTTGCTCAATCTCCTTATGCAGTGACGGAAAAAGGCGCGAACTGGCTTTGGTCATGGGCATTAGGCATTCCTGCTGCGACTAAAAACGCAGACGCGGCTCAAAAATTCGTTCGTTGGGCAACCTCTAAAGAATACATCCAATTAGTTGGCGAAAAAAATGGCTGGGCTGCGGTACCAACAGGAACAAGAGCCAGCACTTATGCTAACCCTAAATTCCAAAAAGCAGCGGTATTTGCTGATGCGGAATTAAAAGCCATCCAATCTGCTGACCCCACTGACAGTACACTAAAACCAACCCCTTATGTGGGCGTTCAGTTTGCTGCCATCCCTGAGTTCCAAGCAATTGGCACAACAACAGGGCAAATGATCTCAGGTGCATTGTCTGGCTCTATGACAGTCGATCAAGCTTTGAAATCTGCCAATACTTCTGCAGATCGTCAAATGCGTCAAGCAGGTTATTACTAACCATTATTAAGCTCGACAAAGAAATAGGGCGTCGCCCTATTTCTTATCTTGATTCGTTCTGCACGAGAACAAATCCCCCTGCTTATAATAAGAGAAACACAACATGAAGCGCTCAATTACTCGCTTATTAATGGCACCATCCGTCATCATGCTTTTGGTTTGGATGATCATTCCATTATCCATGACCATCTATTTTTCCACCATCCGCTACAACTTATTGTACCCAGGTCAGAATAACTTTGTTGGATGGATGAATTTTGAATTCTTTATTACTGACCCTGGATTCATTCCTGCGGTATCGAATACCTTAATACTGCTACTTTCAGTGTTGATCATCACTGTAGTACTAGGTGTGATGCTATCCGCTTTAATTGATAAACCATTTTTTGGCCAAGGCATTGTGCGTGTTTTGCTGATTTCACCTTTCTTTATCATGCCAACTGTCAACGCACTGATTTGGAAAAATATGATGATGAATCCGGTGTATGGCATTTTTGCATGGATATCAGAATCACTGGGCTTTGAACCCATCGATTGGCTATCTAGCTACCCACTCGTCTCCATCATTATCATGGTCAGTTGGCAATGGTTACCTTTTGCCATTTTAGTCTTTGTTACTGCGCTGCAATCCCAAGACACGGAGCAAAAAGAAGCGGCCCAAATGGACGGTGCGACAGGCTGGCATATCTTCCGCTATTTAACTATTCCTCACCTTGCACGACCAATTGCCGTGGTAGTGATGATAGAAACCATCTTCCTATTAGCCGTATTTGCTGAAATCTTCGTCTCCACTGGCGGCGGCCCAGGTTACGACAGCACAAACCTAGCGTATTTAATTTATAACCAAGCGCTTCTTCAATATGACGTTGGTGTGGCTTCTGCAGGTGGTTTATTTGCTGTATTGCTTGCCAATATCGTGGCCTTTTTCTTAATTCGTGCCGTTGGCAAAAACTTGACGGTGTGAGGTGAATACGATGACTCTTAATCAACAACGCAAACTCAAAACCATTCTGACTGGCTTGTTCGCATGGACAGTCGCATTGGTGCTATTTTTCCCGATTTTTTGGATGTTTATTACCTCCTTTAAAACCGAATTACAGGCGATATCTGTTCCACCATCGCTGTTCTTTGAACCAACACTGGATAACTTCCGAATCGTTCAAGAGCGCAGTGACTACATTCATCACGCATGGAACTCCGTCGTCACGTCATTTGGCTCAACCATAATCGCTTTGGTCATTGCCATCCCTGCGGCTTACTCCATGGCATTTTTCCCAGGAAAACGCACCAAAGACATTTTGCTATGGATGCTCTCTACTAAGATGCTGCCAGCAGTCGGCGTGTTAGTCCCTATTTATATCCTTTGCAGAGATTATGGCTTATTAGATTCAAAAACCGCTTTGGTGATCATTTTCACCCTAATGAACTTGCCCATTATCGTATGGATGCTGTTCTCCTACTTCAAGGATTTACCAAAAGAAATACTTGAAGCCGCAAGAATGGATGGCGCTACCCCTTGGGATGAAGTCGTCAAAGTTGTATTGCCACTTTCTATTGGCGCCATTTCATCAACCGCTCTTTTATCCATCGTATTGTGTTGGAACGAAGCTTTTTGGTCACTCAACTTAACCGCATCCGATGCCGCGCCATTAACGGCGATGATCGCCTCTTACTCAAGTCCTGAAGGCTTGTTCTGGGCGAAGCTATCTGCAGCCTCCACGCTTGCTTGTGCACCCATCGTTATTTTCGGTTGGTTCTGTCAAAAACAATTAGTCCAAGGCCTTACATTCGGCGCCGTAAAATAATTATTAGGAAGCTTTTTTATGACTTACTTAGCGATCACTGATTTACAAAAACACTATGACAGCTACCACGCATTGCGCGGCATTAATCTAAGTATTAAGGAAGGTGAATTCGTCGTCTTCGTTGGGCCATCTGGCTGTGGTAAATCCACTTTATTGCGTACCATCGCGGGTCTTGAGTCCAGTACAGGTGGAAGCATTGAACTAGATGGCAGAGACATTACTGAAGTGGCATCGTCAAAACGCGACCTCGCCATGGTGTTCCAGTCTTATGCGTTGTACCCACACATGACAGTGGCTGATAACCTTTCCTTCGCTCTTCGTCTTGCCAAAGTGTCGGATGCTGAAATTAAAGAGAAAGTACGCTCGGTGTCTGCATCCTTGCAGCTTGATCCTTTATTAGAACGTAAACCCAAAGAGCTATCTGGTGGTCAACGTCAACGTGTTGCCATTGGTCGCGCTATTGTTCGTCAGCCGAAGGTATTCTTGTTCGATGAGCCACTATCCAATCTAGACGCCGCACTGCGTGTACAAATGCGTTTAGAACTCGCTCGCCTTCACAAAAAACTCGGCACAACCATGATTTACGTAACTCACGATCAGGTTGAAGCCATGACCTTGGCCGACCGAGTAGTAATTTTAAATGCTGGACAAATTGAACAGGTTGGCACACCGCTCGAACTCTATCGCCAGCCAAATAGCCGCTTTGTGGCTGAGTTCATTGGCACACCAAAAATGAACTTAATCGCAGCGAATAAAATAGTACGCCATGAAGATAATCTAGCCATTGAATTACTTGGTCAGCAAATTCACTTCCCTGCAAATCGTTTAAAAGGCCCACTGCCAGATTCGGTTGTTGTTGGTATTCGCCCGGAGCATATGTCGTTGGTAGAGGAAGGCGGCGATTTATCTGGTCGCATTGAATTGGTTGAACACCTCGGCTCCGAAGCCTACGCGCACCTTCAATTATCTAGCGATCAAACCATTATCATCAAGGCCCCGGCTCGAACAGAGCTAAAAGACGGACAAGAAGTCAGCCTCAAAATTGACATGTCAGAAGCCATTTTGTTTAACGAAAATGATCGTGTCATCTCTGTTATTCCAGAGGAGGCCTAGTATGGCTAATTACTTACAAGCCGTCTCCAATGCGGAACAGCTTTCAGCTCAGAATTATACAAAAGAAACGATTCAAGCTGGTATCGTCCATTTGGGTGTAGGCGCGTTTCATCGTGCCCACCAAGCGGTGTACATTGATCGACTATTAGCTCATGCCAATCAGCAAAACTGGGGGATTATTGGTGTCAATATTCGCCCACAAGACAGCCACGTTTTCGATCGTTTTATTAAGCAAAAGGGCGAATACGTTTTAAAAACCATGGCGGCTGATGGCAAGACAGACTATGAGCACATTCGCTCTATTGTTAAGCAAATTGACGGTGCACAAGCACCTGAAGAAGTTGACTCAGCACTTGCGGACGCGAAGACACAGCTTGTCACATCCACAGTGACAGAAGGTGGTTATTACCTTGATGAAAATCGCCGTTTGATGCTAGAACATCCTGCAATCAAGGCCGATGTAGAAGGTGCTCGCAATACGCTTTATGCGTTTCTTTATGCTGGACTTAAACTGCGAAGCGAAACATCCAAGGCAAAAATCACTCTATTATGCTGTGATAACCTTCGTCATAACGGTGAGCTACTCGAAACTGGGCTAATGCAGTTTTTAGACGCTAAGCAAGATTCGGCTTTATCTGAATGGGTAAAACAAAACGTGTCTTTTCCTTGCTCTATGGTGGATCGAATTACACCTAAGCCAAGCCAGCAACACATAGACGATGTCCGTTCTCGCTTCGGTGTCGATGACGACATGACAGTCATGGGGGAAGACTTCATCCAATGGGTGGTAGAAGATAAGTTTGCCGGTGATAAACCCGCTCTTGACCTCGTTGGCGTGCAATTCGTGAAAGACGTGGTGCCCTTTGAAGAAGCTAAAATTCGCATTTTAAACGCGGGCCATACTTGCGTAACGTATCAAGCAGCATTAAAAGGCCTTACCTACTTTGATGAAGCCATGCGCGATGACGAATTAAAGCAGTATTTTACGGACTTTATTCTACAAGATTCGATCCCTGCGATCGGTGATTCGGTGGTTGATCTGCCTGCTTATTTTGACATTATTGCGCAACGTTTTAGCAACGCCAATATTGGCGATACTGTAGAGCGAATCTGCACTGATGGCTACGCCAAATTTCCGATTTTTGTTTTCCCAACGCTGGAAGGCGCCTACAAAAAAGGCCGCACTCCCGTAAAAACCATCCAAGGCATCGCTAGCTGGTTTGCTTTTATTCAACTATCTAGTCAAGGCAAGCTAAATACGCCTTACCATGAGCCAAATAAAGCCTCTCTAGCGTCATTTAGCAATGACGAAATGGGCATTCGAGCTTTTGCAACAGATCGCTTTTTATGGGGCAATGTGCCAACAGAGTTTCCTGACTTTGTAACTCAGCTCTCTGAAGCAATTCAGACAAGCATGGCAAAGTATGCTTAGATAGTTATCATTAATTAGAGTGCCTAACTCAAGAAAACAAGGTGGATAAAGTTGTCTCTTCCTTGGTTTCTTGAGTATATTTTTATTAAAAATAAAAAATAAGCAGTGAGTGGTCATTTTATCTGCTGAGCGAGAAGATTATGTCTAATACCGCCAAACGCATCACACCCGAATACGAAATCGTCGAAGATAACGAAACCATTCGCTATTTAGAACACGGCTATCCGTGTGATCTTATTCGCTGGCATGCCCATGATGACTACGAGCTACATTTTATCGTCGCGACATCGGGCAAGGTGTTCGTCGGTGATTACATAGGCAATTACTCACCAGGCCAACTCATTTTAACGGGACCTCGACTCCCTCATAACTGGATCTGCCAACACGACCAAGAAGATGTTCAACTTCGGGACATGGTGATTCGCTTTGATCACGAGTCTTTTTCAAATGGTATGAAAATCATCCCCGAACTCGCCGAAATATTGCCTATGTTAGCGAGAGCAAAATCAGGCATTGAGTTTTTTGACCAAGACCACGAATACCTAAAAGATATCTTCCAGAAAGTGCGCGATTCTAGCGGCTTGTCAAGACTGATTCTCGCCCTCCCCCTCTTACAAAAACTGGCTCAAAGTCGAAGTTATCGCTTACTTTCTACAGTGCAAATCGATTTAAAGTCCAGTGAAACACTGCAACGTAAAATCAATACTGTGGTCGATTATGTGTCACAAAACTACGGCCAAGATATTACGCTTTCCAGTGTAGCAAGCTTGATCGGTATGTCTGACAGTCATTTTTCTCGCTTCTTTAAAAAGGCGACAGGCAATCGATTTATTGAATTTGTGAATCGCGTACGAGTCAGCCGCGCTTGCAGCTTATTAACCGAAACAGACCAACAGATTGCAACGATTTGTTTTCAAGTTGGCTTCAACAATGTTGCTAACTTTAATCGCCGATTTCATGAGCTGAAAGGCGTCACGCCTAGAGACTTCCGCACACAAAGCAACATTCACATTGAAGGCACGGCGCCTGTTTC
This sequence comes from Marinomonas sp. ATLA20, assembly GCF_057180105.1. Taxonomy (NCBI): domain Bacteria; kingdom Pseudomonadati; phylum Pseudomonadota; class Gammaproteobacteria; order Oceanospirillales; family Oceanospirillaceae; genus Marinomonas; species Marinomonas sp. ATLA20. Next base: position 22,024 of record NZ_JBXUKU010000020.1, on the reverse strand, counting down.
ATAATACGACTGTGCCTTAGAATCATTAAAAAGCAACTGTCGTTATTAAGACGACAATTGCATCAATTTTTCGTTTAGGTCTTTTGTCGATTGGTAAAGAGATTGGTATAAAGCGTACTTCTCTTGATAATAAGCGCCTAAAGAAGAGTCTGGTTCATGCACTTCTAATACGTCAGGCATGGTGCAATATTCTGTAATTAGCGACTCAATGCTTTTATTTTGGCCTTGCTTCTCGCCTAACAATGCCAAACGTGCTGCCCCCAAGCCTGGCCCTACATCACCGCCATCACGATAAATAAGGCGCTTATTCAATACATTAGCAATAATCTGACGCCACAAGGCAGAACGCGCGCCACCACCAATTAAAGAAAGCTCATCTACGGCACTTCCCGCACTGTACAAAGCGTTTTGACTATCTAATAAAGAAAAGGCCACGCCTTCTAGTATTGCCAACGTCATCGCTTCAACATTCGTTGTATTCGTTAACCCAATAAATTGCCCATTAGCTAGCGGGTCATTGTGTGGTGTTCGCTCGCCACTAAGGTAAGGCAGAAACAACACGTTAGTGCGTTGCATATCGCTGTCTTCAAGCGCGTCTAACAACTCAGCAACCGATTTATCCACCAGCTTTGCAAACCAAGCTAATGAGTTCGCTGCACTAAGGGTAACACCCATTTGATGCCAACGATTAGGCAAAGCATGGCAAAAAGCGTGTACCGTATTGAGAGGATTGGCTTTATGGGACTCGCTCACTGTGAAGTACACACCAGAAGTACCTAATGAGATAAACCCTTGACCAGGATTCGTCACTCCCATTCCCACCGCACCAGCAGCATTATCGCCAGCGCCGGCCACAACAGGTAATTGGGGAAGCTCAAGCTCTTGAGCAACCGCTTCAGACAAACTACCGACAACATCACAGCCTTCGTACATTTTTGGCATATTGGCTTGCGTTAGTCCTGTTGCGGCCAATAAAGCATCATCCCATTGACGTGTTTCAGGATTTAACCAAAGCGTACCGGCGGCATCTGAGCAGTCGGAAGACATGGTGCCTGTCAATCGGTAAGCCAAGTAGTCTTTCGGTAATAATACATGTGCCAAATTAGTAAATATCTCTGGCTCGTTTTCTTGTACCCAACGTATTTTAGGCGCGGTGAAGCCTGGCATATAAAGGTTGCCAGAGCGTTCGATTAATTCCGGAAATTGCGCCATCAAGGCTTCGCACTGAGCTTGACTCCGACCGTCGTTCCACAAGATACAAGGACGTAAAACATTGCCTTGAGCATCAAGTAAGGTAGCGCCGTGCATTTGCCCCGATAACCCTAACGCTTTCAATTTGCTTAAATCCAAACGCTGCTGCAATTGCTGAACAACCGTCTTACACGCTTGCCACCATGACAATGGGTTTTGCTCTGACCAAGTAGCCTGAGGACTATCGACAGTTAAAGACACCGACTCCTGGGCCAATACATTACCATTGTCGTCAATAACGACGCCTTTTAAACCAGAGGTTCCAAGATCAAGACCTAAATACATTTTGTTACTCTTCTTCATCAAAAGTGGTGTTTTGTTTTAATTTTTATATGGCATGCTGCACTATTGTATCTATAGCGTTTCATACTCGAAATAATAGGTAAAAGTGTCAATACAATTCTATTAATTAGCCTTTTTAGTACAAGTAGAGAATAAAAACGGTTAGTTTGTGACATATAAACAGCAAAATAAATAATTCTTAAATTCTCTCGCGCCTCGTGACCTAATTCAGGAAATAAGTAGAGTTAATGCAGTTACTAAACAGCTTCTTTGTTACTCAAGTCGATCACACTCACCTAGCTATGGGAGACTACAACTATCTACTGGTTGCCCTTTCTATCGCTCTCGCTTCAGCGGCCTCTTTTTTTGCTCTGCATTTTGCCTCTATCGCGCAGCATATTGTTATCGATAAATATAAAAAGATTGCCCTTGTCTCTGGCTCTTTCATTATGGCTGGTGGTATTTGGAGCATGCACTTTGTCGGCATGCTGGCATTTAACATGGGACATGAAATTTCTTATGACCCTTGGCTAACCGCACTCTCTCTGATACCCGCTATTCTAGCTTCGTATATCACGCTAAAAAGATTAATTCGAACGGACCTGAGCATTTGGCAGCTATTTGCAAACGGTGCCTTTGTGGGCGGCGGTATTGGAGCGATGCATTATATTGGCATGGCAGCAATGGAAATGGACGTTGAGCTAAAATATGATCCTATGTGGTTCTTAGCGTCGCTGATCATTGCCGTTGTTCTGGCGTTTATCGCCTTATCGACGCATTACTATGTCAGAAAAATTTGGGCTCATTTAAGCCAGAAGTGGATCAGCAGCATCAGTGCACTTATTATGGGAGCCGCTATTTCAGGTATGCACTATGTAGGCATGGCTGGCGCAAGGTTCATTTCGTCCAGCGACGCTGGCATATCTCATGTACAAAACAGTGCTAACAGCTATCTTTCGCTCGTTGTTGCAATCATCACATTATTACTGTCAATTCTAGCGGCAAACATCGCGTCACAATTGCGCTATCGTCAGTTATTACTGGAAAAAACAGCCAGTGAAGTTCGCCTAAAAACAACCTTAGATACGGCTGTAGATGGCATTATATCAATCGATAGCTACGGCACGATTAAAGAGTTTAATAAGGCGGCCTCTGTCATTTTTGGCTGGAGCGAAGAGGAAATAATTAACCAGCATTTTGGTGTTCTGTTTCCTCAAAAATACGCTGACGAATTCACTCATGCTCTAGCCTCTTTTAGAGATTCCGGTGAAGCAAACATAGCGGGCACAGAACGAGAAATTCATGCCATCAACAGGGATGGGAATATTTTCCCTATTAGATTGGGGGTCGGGAAAGTTGATATACCTAATAGTGACACGTTATTTGTGGGCTTTATTAGCGACATTTCAACACGAAAATCATTAGAAGAAACCATCAAAAAAAGCGAAAAACAATACAGCTCTTTAATCAAAAACATTCCTGGCGCTTCTTTTCGCTGCTTGATGGATGAGCACTGGACAACTCTTTTTGTAAGTGATGCCATTTACGATATTACAGGATGGAGCACATCCGATTTTTACAACAAAACCGTTTCCTTCGCTAAGCTAGTTCACCCAGATGACGAAAATAATATTGCTATCGTTATAGATGAAGCCGTCACATCACGTAAAAACTATAAGTTAGAATATCGATTGAGACATAAAAAAGGCCATTATGTTTGGGTTTTAGAAAATGGCTCTGTCATTTTAAATACTCATGATGTTCCCGAATGGATTGATGGTGTTATTTTAGATATTTCACATCGTGTTGAAATGGAAAACGAGCTTCGTCACGCTAAGGTCAAAGCCGAAGCATCAGCCGAAAGTAAAGCCTCATTCTTAGCTAACATGAGCCATGAAATACGTACACCAATGAACGCTATCATAGGTTTTTCTGACATTTTATTGGAGTCAGAAATCTCGGGCGAAAACAAAAAACACCTTTCGGTTATCAGTAAATCGGCTCGCTCTCTGTTACACCTTCTAAACGATATACTCGACAGTGCAAAATTAGACAAAGATAAGCTTGAATTAGACATACAACCTTTTTTACTTGCAAACTCAGTCGATACGGTCATTTCTACCCTATGGCTACAAGCAAGAAATAAAGGTTTAGAACTAAACTTTCATATTGAGCCCGATGTTGCCGAAGCGTATTTGGGTGCCGAAGATCGCATCCGCCAAGTTCTGATGAATATTTTAGGTAATGCAATTAAATTCACCGAGAAAGGCTATGTTGCTCTAACTGTGTCAACACTAGATGATGGCAACGTGCGCTTCTCTGTAAATGATTCAGGCATAGGTATTCCAGAATCACGCTTACCACATATTTTTGACCCATTTACACAAGCTGATGCCACCATGAGCCGTCGCTTTGGCGGAACAGGTTTAGGCACTAGTATATCCAAACAACTAGTCACTCTCATGGGCGGCAATATCCAGGTAACAAGCGAAGTAGGAACCGGAAGCTGTTTCTCTTTTGAGCTACCTCTTGCAGAAACAGAAATACTACTGAGTGCTGAAACGCCTCAACTGCCAGCTATAGCACCAAGAAAAATACTGTTGGCCGATGATGTTGAACAAAACCTAACGCTATTAACTATTATGCTTAAGCGACATGGCCATAGCATTTTTACAGCAAAAGACGGTATTGATGCACTTGAACAATTTAAAATGATAAAACCTGACATTATTCTAATGGATATTCAGATGCCGAATATGGATGGCTTAACCGCTACCCAAGTTATCCGCAGCTATGAAAAAGAGCACCAACTAACTCACACTCCCATTATTGCTTTAACAGCAAACGTATTATTAGAGGATAAATTAGATGCTCAGCAAGCGGGGATGGATGGCTTTGCCAACAAACCTATTGATCTTGGAGCCTTAACCACTGAAATGGCGAGAGTTTTGAATGAAACCCCCACATTCATTAATCAGCAAGATAGTAACCATACAAAGGGTAATCGTAAAAATCCCCAGATCCATTTAGATAAGGGTCTATCATTGTGGAATGACATAAAAATCTATCTCGCTGAACTAACAAAATTTTCAGACGCTAACGCCCATATAGTAGATAGACTAAAAGCTCACCTAGATCATCAAGAGTTCGAAGAGGCTTGTGCTTTAGCACATGCGATAAAAGGCACGTCTGGCAACCTAGCATTATTAAATATCTCCAATTGTATGGCTAATATAGAACAAGTCGCACAAACAAAAGACCACAATCAATTCCTAAAAAGCATTCAGTATTTAAGCGTTTTATTGACTCATTTCTTTGAAGAGCTACAGCAATTAATTAATCAATACAGCAGCCATTCTGAGATACCAAATACAGACACTCAAAATTCGCTATCTACAACACAATTAATAGCACTTCTCGATACGCTCATTATGTCCGCAGACTCGGGCGAAGTAGACGACGACAATATTGCCTTGCTTATCAGCTGCGTCCCCCAAAATATGAAGTCACATGCTGTTTCCGCTAGTAAAGCGATCTCAGACTTTGAATTCGATAGCGCTATCAAGGGCCTTAACAACTTAAAAGAATTGATGACACAGGACGCCACCCTATGAGAATCGGAAGTAAACCTGCACCTCGCGTACTATTGGTTGATGACGAACCGTCAAATTTACGCGTCTTAAGACAAGTATTACAAGCCGCACGCTACCGTTTGTCTTTTGCTCGATCAGGACAAGACGCATTAAAACTGGTAGAGAAAGAGCCTGTCGATCTCATCCTACTCGACATTATGATGCCTGATATGACAGGCTTAGAGGTCTGTGAGCGCCTAAAGCAAAACCCAGCAACAGCCCATATTCCAGTAATATTTGTCACCGCATTAAAAGACAGTGTCGATGAAGCAAAAGGTTTTGAAATTGGTGCCGTTGATTACATCGTCAAACCCATCGTTCCCGCTATCGTCTTAGCCCGTGTCAAAACACACCTGTCTTTAATTAGAGCAGATGAGCTACTAAACACACACATAGATTTAATCCATAGGCTTGGACGAGCAGCAGAATACAAGGACAACGAAACAGGTATGCACGTACAACGTATGAGCCGCTATGCGAGAGTTATTGCATCGGCATACGGCTTTTGCGACGAGTCAGCAGATGATTTAATGATGGCAGCGCCTATGCATGACATAGGAAAAATAGGCATAGCAGACAACATACTACTAAAACCGGGAAAGCTTACCGAAGAAGAGTATGAAGTCATGAAGACTCACGCGCAAATAGGTGGCGAGATTCTCTCTAACCCCAGTTCGTACCTTATCGAACTAGCCCATTCTGTTGCGATGACGCACCATGAAAAATGGGACGGTTCAGGCTACCCCAAAGGCTTATCTGGCGAAGAAATTCCTATTGAAGGCCGTATAGTTGCCTTAGTTGATGTATTTGATGCCCTCACCAGCGCACGCCCTTATAAAAAAGCATGGTCTACTGAAGAGGCAATTAATTACATTTCAGAACAAAGCGGAAAACACTTTGACCCAGCACTCATCCCACTACTCAGACAAGAGTTACCTAAACTACTTGAAATACAAAAACAATTTGCCGAGTAGACTTCTACTTATAAAAAATCATTATCGCCTTGACCATTGAAAAGTAAAAATTAGGCATTACTGATAGGCTATTCACGCAGAGTAACTGCACTTATTTATATGCCTGATCTACTTTATGGAACGTTTTATGACTTCTCTTCACGATATTATTGACTCAACACTACAGAACCAAGACGTCGTCATGAAACAGCAAGATATCGGAATTTTGCGAGTATCAGGCTTGGATTCGAAGAAATTCCTGCAAGGCCAAACAACCTGTGACATGAACAAACTGTCTCACAGTAATGGTCTATACGGTGCCATCTGTAGCATCAAGGGACGCATTATCAGCAGCTTTTATATCGTTCAGAGCAACGATGATGTGCTGATGCTAATGACAAAAGATTTGCTAGAAAAAACCTTATCGCATTTAAAAAAATACGCTGTGTTTTTCAAAACAACATTGACGGATGAACAAGATCATTTTGCGGTTTATACAAAGCTAGCGAGCAAAAAAATAGAAGACGACTCCAATGTAGCATCGAGTATTTTTGCAACCACTCAAGAGAACGACACCATTACATTGACTGTTAGCAATGAGCCATTAGAAGTTCAGTGGCTTATTTCCCCTGCGAACCAAACCGTCATCGAAGAAAAGAACCAAGAGTTAGCTCCATTAGAGCTACTCGCCGCTCGCCCACTTATTAACCTTGAACAAAGCGAAACGATTTTACCTCAATGGCTTAACATGCAAAGCACAGGTGGTATCAGTTTTACAAAAGGCTGTTACACAGGACAAGAAATCGTTGCTCGCATGCAATACAAAGGCAAATCGAAGAAACAGTTGGCATTAGTGACTTGGCAAGGAACGCGAGACACGACACTGGATATTGTCGATAAAGAAGGCAAAAACATAGGTAAAATTTTCTCTGTCGCCCATATTCAAGAAACACATTATGCGCAGGTTATTTTGAACATTGAGCCGAGTGAATCGGAACAACTCCTTTTGGATAGTAAAGAAATCACCTTACTTCCGCTTCCCTACTCTCTAGATAGTAAAAAATAATCGCTGTATTAAATATTTTATAGCGCCAAATAGGCGCTATAAAATCTATTTAGAATGGCAAACCAATCTGCAGGCTTTTTTCTTCTTTATCTGTGTTTTTCACTGGCTCTAATGCCCACTTTATCGGCTCTTTGCCAAAACTGACTAAGTAATCATTCGCCTTAGAAAAATGCTGACAGCCCAAAAATCCACGATATGCTGACAGGGGCGATGGATGTACGCTTTCCAATACGCAATGCTTATCACGATCAATATGGCGACCTTTCTTCTGGGCATAAGCTCCCCACAGCATAAAGACAACGCCTTGATGTTCGTTGTTAATTAGCTCGATGATTTTATCCGTGAAAACTTCCCAACCTTTATTTTGATGGGAGCCCGCTTTACTCGCTTCAACGGTCAATACACTATTTAGCAATAAGACACCTTGCTCCGCCCATTGCGCCAAAAAACCATGTTGCGCAGGTGGAATGAGCAAGTCCATCTCGAGCTCTTTATAAATATTCACTAACGAAGGCGGTACTTTTACATTGGACTTCACCGAAAAAGACAATCCATGAGCTTGGCCTTCTCCGTGGTAAGGGTCTTGTCCAAGAATGACCACTCTAACTTGATCAAAAGGCGTTTTATTTAATGCCGTAAATCGCTCATCTTCCGCAGGATAGATCACCTTGCCCTGAGCTTGCTCAGAAGAAAGAAACTGCTGCAATGCCAGCATGTAGTCTTTACTAAATTCGTCTGCCAACCGTGTTTGCCAACTTGGAATTAACGTCATTTTTCACTCTTGTCTTATTAAAAGGTTATTAACTTGCTGAGGTTTGCAAAAAAGGATTTAGCGATGGCATGGCTTTAAAATCCACATAATAAGGCCAAGCATCGGGGTCATCAGGTGTGGTTAAATGCTTTAATAATAGCCATATCATCTCGCGCAACGAATAAGCCAAGCTGTAGTTAGCGATTTTTTGCAACGTTTCTTCTACATCAAGGGAATCATCATAGCTTTCTACTAAATAAGCTTGTTGCTCACGGGTTAAATTATGAGATCGAGCCACCACGGCTAAATCAAATAAAGGATCACCCATGCCAGTGTATTCCCAATCAATCAGCCAGATATTCTCATCATCTATTAAAACATTTTTCGGATTAAGGTCATTGTGACAGACCACCGGAGAATAACAGGGGTTGACGCGTGGCAAGTTCGTAAACAGGCCTCGTAAATACCTCACTTCCTCTTGAAGATCTGAATGCTTAGACAATAAAGACTCGATCGACTGCAGATAGCGCTCAATCAAATCATAAATACAAAAGGGATGATCAACCCCTGCAAAGCCATGAACTTGAACCAACGCATTAGCAATTCTCTTGATGCTGCTATTGGAATGCATGACATCCCAGCCTAAAGACGGCTGAACGACAAACTGACAAGCAAAGCCGCCCCGATCATCATGCCATAACACAGGCGGTGAAACTCCGGATTTTGCTGCCGCTTGTAGTACCGTCATTTCACTTTGTCTATCAATACCAAAAGCCGCTTCATCTAAAGCAGGTACGCGAAGCACTATTTGAGGAAGGTTACTCCAATCCAAGCGATATACTTTGTTGGAGAACCCTTCTTCAAAGGGCGTCACCTTAATTTTATTAAATTCAGGCAAAATACTCGCCATTTTATCGAAATAGGCGGTTAAGTTAGTCATTTTAAATCCTTTTTTATTGCCAGAATTGTAAGCGGCTGTCAGAATGAACAACTCAACATTCCGAGTCAATAGTCAACTTTGAAGCAGATCAATGATTAAACACGAAGACATTATTCGTAAGATACAAGAACGACTGAGCACGTTAAGCAAATCCGAGAGAAAAGTAGCGGAGGCCATTCTTGCCGATCCAAAAACAACTATCCATTCAAGTATTGCAAAACTAGCAGCGAGAGCGGAAGTAAGTGAGCCTACGGTTAACCGTTTTTGTCGTAGTCTCATCGGTAGTGGCTTTCCTGATTTTAAAGTATCACTTGCTCAAAGCCTTGCGACAGGTACGCCATACGTTAACTTAAACGTTGAACCTGATGATGCTCCTGGCGCTGTTACCGCGAAAATTTTTGAAGCCGCCAAGAACAACCTCACCAGAGCTCAGGATATTTTACCGGAGTCGCTGATCAGCCGAGCCGTGGATGTATTAGCGCAAGCTCGTCGGATCGAGTTTTATGGTTTAGGCGCATCAGGCCCAGTTGCTAAAGATGCTCACCATAAATTCTTCCGCTTAAATATGCCTGTGGTGGCTTATACAGATATTTTAGTTCAACGAATGGCTGCGGCTGGAGCACATTCAGGTGATGCGATTGTTATCATCTCCTATACTGGACGTACCTTACCGCTAATCGAAACGGCTCGAGTTGCTCGTGAAGCAGGGGCGACAGTTATCGGTATAACCAATCCTGACTCTCCACTAACAGAGCACTGCTCTATCGTATTGCCAATTGAAGAGACAGAAGATACCGATATCTATACACCCATGAGCTCACGTATTGTCTACCTCACTCTGATTGACGCGCTAGCAACTGGCGTACTTTTGAAGCGTGGCCCAGAGTTCAATGCTCATCTTAAAAAATTGAAACAAAGCGTTCAAGACACTCGATTACCGAAAGTTGAAAAGAAATAGCACCAGGATACAAGGCACATACTATGTGCCTTTATTTTGACTGCACTTTCACTAAATAGCCTAAATCAAAAGATATTTACCTAAACACTCCTATTTACGAAGCACATCAGATTTTTTCGCAATTTTGTCAGAGAAATTTGAAAGATTATCCTATCTCAGCCACTTAGAATCGATTCATGTCTTGAAATATGTCATAATGCGATTCATTCTCTTTACGAGAACTTGATTATTTTCACATATTAAATCAATGGCTATCACAACAACGATTTAACAATTATAACTCTTTCGGGTGTGATTTAGAGGCCGCTTTTAAAGCGCCATTTCTCAGTCAGTGGTTATTACTAAACATTGTAATACAAGGATAAAAACTATCCATACTGATAAATAACCTTATCTATCGAAGGTTATTTCACCCGTAATAATATCAATTTGGGGACAATAACAATGATAGAAAGCAGCTATGCGATCAGCTTTACATTCCTAGCCTATCTAGTAGTTATGCTAGGAATTGGCCTGTACGCTTACAAACGCACCTCCAGCTCTGAAGACTACTTTCTTGGTGGACGATCTCTAGGACCTTGGCCTACAGCATTATCCGCAGGCGCGTCTGATATGAGTGGCTGGTTGCTACTTGGGCTACCTGGTTACGCCTTTGCAGCCGGCTTAGAATCTGTCTGGATTGCTGGTGGCCTTTTTGTCGGAACATGGCTTAACTGGCTAATCTGTGCAAAACGCCTAAGAACGTACAGTATCAAAGCAAATAACGCTCTGACACTTCCAGACTTCCTGTCTATTCGCTTCAATGACAAATCAAAGCTTATTCAAACCATCTCAGCCCTATTCATTTTGCTGTTCTTCTTGTTCTATACAAGTTCCGGTTTAGTTGCAGGCGGTAAATTGTTTGAAACGGTATTTGGCTTAGATTACACCTATGCAGTAATTATCGGCACAGTATGTGTTGTTTCTTACACGCTGTTTGGTGGCTTCCTAGCTGTTGCTTGGACAGACCTTGTGCAAGGCTTGATGATGAGTGCAGCTCTGGTAATAGTACCTCTTGTTGCGCTTGATGGTGGCTGGTCAGAACTGTCTAGCACCTTGATGGAAAAAAACCCTAACTTACTAGACATCTGGACTAGCGTTAGTGGAGAACCTCTCACTGCAATTGGGATTATTTCTCTTGTTGCTTGGGGTCTAGGTTATTTCGGTCAACCACATATCCTAGCGCGTTTTAAAGCGTCTCGTTCTAACAAAGACATTAAAACAGCTCGTCGTATCGCGGTTATTTGGACATTCATTTCCATGGCTGGCGCACTGCTTATCGGCTTAGTTGGCATCACATTTGTTGATAGCAGCCTATCAGGCAATCTGGCTGATCCTGAAAAAATCTTCATGATTCTTGTTAACGCGGTGTTCCATCCTGTTGTGGCCGGTATTCTTCTTGCAGCTATCTTAGCGGCGATCATGAGTACAGCAGATTCTCAACTATTGGTGTCCTCTTCTGCACTCGCTGAAGATTTCTACAAGCAACTATTCAATAAAGAAGCGACTCAAAAACAGATCGTGAATGTTGGACGCTTTGCTGTTGTAGCGATTTCCATTATTGCACTGGTTCTTGCATTAAACCCAGAAAGCTCTGTACTTGGCTTAGTATCCTATGCTTGGGCTGGTTTTGGCGCTGCATTCGGCCCAGCTATCCTTCTAAGCTTGTTCTGGCGTAACATGAACCGAAACGGTGCTCTAGCGGGTATTGTTATTGGTGGTGTGACCGTTGTGGTATGGAAGCAGCTAACGGGTGGTATTTTCGACCTTTATGAAATCGTTCCGGGCTTCGTATTATCGACTATTGCTATCTTTGCAGTAAGTTTAGCGACAGGTGCTCCAGAAGAGTCTGTAACAGAATCTTTTGATGAATACGAAAAAGCACTAGATACAATGGACTAAGTAACTGGCTCTTCGAGTTCATTACTTACGAAGGCCCGAATCTATAACAGATTCGGGCCTTTTTTTATCTTTAAAATATTGATACTTGATTTGGATTAAGATGATATTTGGTTGATAACCTATCGATACACTGCGAGTGAAATAGAGAACAAAAGATTTAAGCAATAAACTAGAATAGTAAATTACAGACAAAAAAATGGGGCTTGAAACAAGCCCCTAAACACCATTTACTAACAAATGTTAGTAGTCAGAGGAAAGGTTTAATCATTAAACAAGCTGCAAGCACCTTGTTCTGCGCCACTCACTAAAATGCGTTGTGCGCTAAATAGTTCACGTCCCATACCTTGATGGGAATCCGTTAAATCTTGCTGTGCCGCTTCACGCTTATTAAGCTCTTCATCTGAGACCAACACAGACAAAGTACCTTCAATGGCATCCAAGCGCACCATATCACCATCTTGAATTTTAGCAATCAATCCGCCCGCTAATGCTTCTGGAGTTAGGTGAATAGCTGCAGGCACTTTACCGGATGCACCAGACATACGACCGTCGGTCACTAGCGCCACTCGATAACCTTGATCCTGCAAATTACCAAGGTAAGGCGTCAATTTATGCAACTCTGGCATCCCTATTGCCTTTGGCCCTTGGAAGCGAACCACAGCCACACAGTCGCGCTTTAGCTCACCACTCGCAATGGCATCAGCCAATGCATTTTGACTGTGAAACACAGCAGCAGGCGCTTCGATAATTCGATTTTCATCTTTTACAGCAGAAACCTTAATCACAGAACGACCAAGATTACCTTTAAGCAAGGCCAACCCACCTTCTTTGCTAAACGGATTATCGATAGGTCGTACAACATCCATATCCAAACTTTCATCTGTGCCATCACGCCAAACCAGATTATTACCCTCTAGGAAAGGTTCTTTGGTGTAATGTGTTAAGCCTTTACCGACGATAGTGTTTACATCTTCATGCAACAATCCACCTTTCAATAATTGCTTAACCAAAAACGCCATACCGCCAGCCGCATGGAAGTGATTAATATCCGCCTGGCCGTTCGGGTAAATTTTCGTCAATGACGGCACGACTTTAGAAAGAGCTGAGAAGTCATCCCAAGTAATAATAATGCCCGCTGCACGAGCGTAAGCCACAATATGCATGGTGTGGTTTGTTGAGCCACCAGTCGCCAATAAACCAACAATTGAGTTAACAATGCTACGCTCATCGACTATTTCATATAAAGGTCGATAATCTCGACCCAAAGCCGTGATCTTGGTAGACAACTGAGAAGCATAGTTAGTCAGTGCACCTCGCAATGGATCGTCTGGGTTAACAAAAGAGGACCCTGGGAGCTGAAGCCCCATAATTTCGACTAATAGCTGATTCGAGTTAGCTGTACCGTAAAAAGTACAAGTACCCGCACTGTGGTAAGAAGCTGATTCTGCTTCAAGCAATTCTTCACGAGTCGCTTGTCCTTGCGCATAACGCTGACGAACGGCCGCTTTAGCCGCGTTAGTAATCCCCGAACGCATAGGCCCTGCAGGAATAAACAAAGCAGGCAAATGGCCAAAACGCAGTGCCGCAATCAACAAGCCAGGTACAATCTTGTCACAAATACCTAAATAGATAGCCGCATCGAACATGTTATGGGAAAGCGCGATTGCTGCACCCTGTGCAATATTGTCACGGCTAAATAAGCTTAACTCCATGCCGTCTTGACCTTGGGTAACACCATCACACATGGCAGGTACGCCGCCAGCAAACTGAGCCACAGAGCCCATTTCTTTCACCGCAGCGCGAATTTGATCTGGATAATTTTCGTAAGGCTGATGAGCAGACAACATATCATTATAAGAAGATATGATTCCTATATTGGCTTCCTCCATCAGAGTCAGCTTTTGCTTATCTTGAGGTTGGCATGCCGCAAAGCCATGAGCTAGATTCCCACAAGACAGCTTTCCTCTGTGCGGCCCTTGCTCTTGCGCTTTTTTCATATCTTTAAGGTATTGCCCGCGCAACGCTTTGCTTCGTTCAATGATGTCGTTCGTTACCTTAGCAACAATCGGATTCATGCTTCTCTCCGTTTTTTAATTCAGCTATCTCAGCAAACTGCCTGACACTATAATATTATGTAATATTACTACATTTTTAATTTATTTCACGCCTAAAACTTAGAAAAAACCGACTTTAATACAATATTTTGTAATTTTTTTACAAAAAGAATTCGGGAAAGGCTCTATTTCAGCTAAAATACCCGAACTTCTGTAACATAATTCTGTACAATGTTAGATGTCGATCAATAGATGGTTAATAAATAGCCAGATTGAAAGGAATTTGTTACTAATCCTTGCTTAAAAAAATACTTATGTAGTATTTTTACGTAAAGAACAAAATTGAACGCTTGATGTTCGAATTCGAACATCAAGCAAATTTCGCACTATGTTAGAGGTGAGTATGACGATTAAGGTAGCTATCAACGGTTATGGACGCATTGGACGCAACACGCTTAGAGCTTTATATGAATCAGGCAAGCGTGATCAAATCCAAATCGTAGCCATTAATGATCTTGGCGATTCAAAAACCAATGCTCATTTAACGAAATACGACACAGTCCACGGTCGCTTCAACGAAGAAGTGACATTTGATGAAGAAGCACTTTACATCAACAAAGATAAAATCCGCACTTTCTCTGAACGCAATCCAGCAGACCTTCCTTGGGCAGAGCTTGGCGTTGATGTTGTTTACGAATGCACAGGTTTCTTTACAACAAAAGAAAAAGCCAGCGCTCACATTACTGCCGGAGCGAAAAAAGTTATCATTTCCGCGCCTGGAAAAGAAGTTGACGCGACTGTTGTGTATGGCGTAAACCAAGATATTCTTACATCTGACATGACCGTTATCTCTAATGCTTCTTGTACAACTAACTGCCTAGCACCATTCGCTAAACCATTAAGTGAAAAACTGGGCATTGAAAGTGGTTTGATGACAACCATTCACGCTTACACCAACGATCAGCGCCTTTCAGACGTTTATCACGAAGACCTTTACCGTGCTCGTGCCGCCGCTATGAATATGATCCCAAGTAAAACTGGTGCAGCTGCGGCTGTTGGCCTTGTCATACCAGCACTTGTTGGCAAGTTTGATGGTCTTTCTGTTCGAGTACCAACTATCAACGTTTCACTAGTAGATCTAACCTTCTTGGCACCACGTGAAACCACAGTAGACGAAATAAACTCAATCATTGAAGACGCTATCAAAGCGGATCCGATTCTTGCGCAAGTATTGCATGTCAATCATGAGCCACTTGTCTCTTCTGACTTCAACCACAACGCCTACACTTCTAACTTCGATGCGACACAAACTCGCGTACAAGGTAAATTAGTAAAAGTGATGGCTTGGTATGATAACGAATGGGGCTTCTCAAACCGAATGCTTGATAATACTATCGCATTAATGGCTGCGAAATAGTCAAAATACACGAAGGCTGCTGACGCAGCCTTCGTCGTCTCTTATACTTCATATCACGCTTTCTAATCTTTGGTATTTAAAATGACTCGTAGAACTAAAATTGTTGCCACTTTAGGCCCAGCTTCCAGCTCCCCAGAAATGATCGAAAAATTAATTTTAGCGGGCGCTAACGTATTCCGTTTGAATTTTTCTCACGGTCAGCCAGAAGACCACATCAACCGCGCCGAGGTTGTTCGTGAAATGGCAAAGAAAAATGGTCGTCATGTTGCTATTCTTGGTGATCTACAAGGGCCTAAAATTCGCATCGCGCGTTTCAAAAACACCAAAGTTGAACTGAAAGATGGCGCAACGTTTATTCTTGATGTGGGTTTTGATAAGAACAATGGTGATGAAACTCGCGTAGGTATCGACTACCCACAACTGGCAAAAGATTCTCAGCCTGGCAATATTCTACTTCTTGATGATGGCCGTGTTGTTTTAGAAGTATTAGAAGTAAAAGGCCAAGAAGTCATTACAAAAGTCATCGTAGGTGGCGCTCTGTCTAATAACAAAGGCATCAACCGACAAGGCGGTGGTCTGTCTGCGGCAGCATTGACTGATAAAGATCGCGAAGACATTAAAACAGCAGCGGCGTTAAACGCTGATTATTTGGCCGTGTCCTTCCCTCGTAGTGCAGAAGACTTACACGAAGCTCGTGCTCTAGCGGAAGCGGCTGGCCTTAAAGCGGGTATCGTTTCTAAAGTAGAACGTGCTGAAGCCGTTGCTGATAATGAAACGCTGGATGCAATCATTCTTGCTTCTGATGCTGTTATGGTGGCTCGTGGTGACCTAGGTGTTGAAATTGGTGACGCAGAATTGATCGGTGTACAAAAACACATGATCAAGCGTTGTCGTCAATTGAACCGCCCTGTTATTACCGCGACACAAATGATGGAAACCATGATTACCAGTGCTATGCCAACTCGTGCGGAAGTATTTGACGTAGCCAACGCGGTTCTAGATGGCACCGACGCGGTCATGCTTTCTGCCGAAACAGCGGCTGGAGCATACCCTGAAGAAGTAATTAAAACCATGAACCGTGTTTGCTTGGGCGCTGAAAAACAACCTGCAATCAACCGTTCTAAACACCGTATCGATGTTACGTTTACCAGTATCGATGAAACCATTGCGATGTCCGCTATGTACGCAGCCAACCATTTGGAAGGCGTAAAAGCGATCATCAGCTTGACAGAGTCAGGGACAACACCACTACTAATGTCTCGCATCAGTTCTGGTTTACCAATCTATGCATTGTCTCCAAACCAAGCAACACTAAACAAAGTGAATTTATATCGCGGTGTAACACCGGTAGCTTTCTCTTCACAAGAGTTCAATGTAGACACAATTGTTGCTGGCTTAGTTGACCATGTTAAATCTCTTGGTCTAATCAAAGATGGCGAGCTTGTGATTGTGACAAAAGGCGATCACTTGGTCAGCTATGGCACTACCAATATGATGAAAGTCGTCAAAGTCGGTGCTGTTGAGGAATAAGTCACAGTGAAAGGTAAAACGTTGCAACAAAAAACGATCACGACACCAGAGCGTAAAAACGTCGCTCTGGTTGCTCATGATAATATGAAACCTGCTCTTATTGAGTGGGCAGAAAAACACAAAGAAAAACTGATCAAGCACAATCTGATGGCGACTGGCACCACTGGCAATTTAATGCAAAAGCAATTGAATGTTCCAGTACAGTCTCTCATTAGCGGCCCTCTCGGTGGCGACCAGCAACTTGGTGGACTCATCGCAGAGGGTAAAATTGATGTTCTGATCTTTTTCTGGGACCCCTTTGAACCGATGCCTCATGACCCTGACATTAAAGCACTTCTCAGAGTCGCAGCGGTTTGGAACATCCCTATTGCTTGTAGCGTTTCTTCAGCCAATTTTTTGGTGACGTCGCCCTTATTCGAAAGCGAATTTGAACGACAAATTCCAGATTACGAAAAGTACCTCCAAGAGCGACTCTAGTCGCTCTTTTCTTTTCTCATTATCTATATTTCAACTTGTGTATTTCTACCTACCTCAAAGCTCGCGGTTTCCCTCAAAATCGGCTATATTAGCCACAAATTATTGTCATACGCAAACGTGTTAGGCCGCGTTTAAACAAGACAAACTTACTGATTAGATTCAACGTACAACCCCCCTCAATGCCGCGTTGGATACCACTTATAGGAGAAGAATTTTGCAAGCAGATGTAGCCCTAATAATGGGATCAAAAAGTGACTGGGCGACAATGGAAAGTGCCGCAGAAATAATGGATGCTCTTGGCGTAAGCTACCACGTCGAAGTTGTCTCCGCGCACCGAACACCAGTCAAACTTGCAGAATTTTCAGAAAGCGCTGCAGATAAAGGCTTTAAGGTCATTATTGGTGGCGCTGGTGGTGCGGCTCATTTGCCTGGTATGGTAGCTGCCCATACACACCTACCTGTTCTGGGTGTGCCTGTGCAAAGCAAAGCTCTAAACGGCATGGATAGCTTACTTTCTATCGCACAAATGCCGAAAGGCGTTGCTGTTGGAACCCTTGCTATTGGTAGCGCTGGCGCTTTCAATGCAGGTTTATTAGCTTGCCAGATTCTAGCTGTCTCTAATCCTGAGCTCGCGAAAAGAATTGAAGCTTTCCGCACTAATCAAACCGAAACCGTTTTAGCGAATCCAGACCCAAGAGAGGCTTAATCTATGTCAGTTCTATGGGTATTAGGCGCAGGTCAATTAGGCGCTATGCTAAAACAAGCAGGAACACCACTTGGTCTTGATATTCGTCCAGTGGATATTGAATCGACTGAGACACTAGACCTATCTCCGACAGATATTGTGACAGCAGAAAGAGAAGAATGGCCTGAAACCGTGGCGACCAAACAACTCGGTACGCACAGCAACTTTGTCAACTTAGCCACCTTCCCACAGCTTGCTGATCGTTTAACCCAAAAACAATGGCTAGATCGTCTAGAACTAGCAACAGCACCTTGGTTTCCAGTTGAGTCTGATTCCACCGCCACGAAAGCTTACGAAACATTAGGCGAGCGCGTGCTGATGAAACGTCGTCGCGGTGGTTACGATGGCAAAGGCCAATATTGGTTAAAGCAATCTGAAAAAACCGAAATACCGGAAGATTGGAAAGGCCAAGCGATTGCGGAACAAGCCATCAATTTTGATGAAGAAGTGTCATTAGTTGGTGTTCGCGGTAAAAACGGTGATACCCATTTTTATCCTCTAACATTGAACCTTCATATTAATGGCATTCTTTACGCTTCCATCTCACCATTAGAACGCCTAAAGCCTCTACAGAGCAAAGCAGAAACTATGCTGAGCAAACTTATGAACGCCCTAGACTATGTTGGCGTGATGGCGATGGAGTGCTTCCGTATAGGTGATGAATTACTCATCAATGAGCTTGCTCCAAGGGTCCACAACAGTGGCCATTGGACTCAGGCAGGTTCAAGTGTATGTCAGTTTGAAAATCATGTGCGCGCCGTCACAGGTCTTCCATTGGCGCCAGCAGAAATCAAAAATCAAAGTATGATGGTTAACTTGATTGGCGTCGACCTCAACTATGATTGGCTCGACCTACAAGGTTTAGAACTCTATTGGTATAAAAAGGAAGTTCGTCCAGGAAGAAAAGTGGGCCACCTCAACTTTTGTTCTGGCAACCACTCAATATTAGAGTCGGCCTTAACAAAATTAGATCTGCCACAGCCTTATCCAGAAGCCTTGCAGTGGCTAGCTAACAACCTACCCAAGGAATAAATACCTGGATATTTAGTAACGAACAACAGAATGCCGCTATCGAAAATGATAAGCGGCATTTTTTATGGATCAGAACACAATCTGGATTACATTCCGTCTATTCATGTAAAAAACAAATAAACGTGCAAAAAAATGTCTAAAAAAAAGCAAATATAACATTTTTAAACTTGTTTACTTTACAAAACACCTTATTCTAATTGATCTAGCTGAATCAGCTTATTCAATATAAGAAAAACAGCACTCTTAGATGCTGATAAGGAACCTTGAATGAACCATCTTGAACTAGACAATTATGATTGGCGTTTACTTAAAGCGCTACAAGGCAATGCACGACTTACCAATGTTGCACTATCTGAACAAGTCAATCTATCTCCTTCCCAATGTTCAAGACGACTACAAAGACTAGAGCAAAACAATTTAATTGAAGCTTACTTTACTCATCTTAATGCAAGTGAACTTGGCTACCAAGTCACTGCGTTTTTAAACATTAAACTTGATAAAAGCATTAAAAACTCAGATCAAGAATTCAAAAAAGCCATTGAAGCCATTCCGCAAATATTAGAATGTTACTCAGTTAGCGGAGAAGCAGATTACTGGTTGCGGGTTATTAGCGAAAACCTACCAGCACTATCAACATTTCTAAATGATTCCCTTGCAAGCCTCCCCTCTGTCAGAGGCCTAACCTCAACCGTCGCTCTCAACCGCGTAAAATACGCTCCTTCAATCCCACTACCTAACTAACCAAAAACAGATAGAAGCGACAAAGCCCTTAACTTCCAAAATATTCCAAGGGTGTCGCTTTTTAGACCTCAGGTAATCGAATCACCATATAGACCCCTGCTAAAGTAATTAACGAAAACACCAAAACAAGAGAGGCCAAAGAAATAGAGTAGGCCAGTAAGCTAATGCTACTCATGACCAGTAATATAAAACCGATGATAGTATTACTTACAGATACGTAACTAGTTCGCTTATTTCCCTCTCCTAAATTCACCAAATACGTTTTACGGCCAATTCTGACACCCTGATGAGCAACATTCAAAACGAAATACAGGATCACAATAACTACTACCCTAAAGCTTACATCAGAATAAAACTCAACTATTGAAAATAAAGCGACACCAGTGAAAGCACTCAAAAAAGAGGCAGATGCCATTACTTTTCGGCTAGAATAATCTGAAAACAAGCCCCAAAAAGGAGATGATAGCAGAGAAGCTAAACCACTCGCCAAAATAAATAGACCTAAAACAGAAACGTTATTTTCAGATCCCTGCTGCGCAATTAATACATAATAAGGAGCACTCAAAGCCGCACATAAAAATAATGAACGAGCAATAACGAATTCACGAAATACAGAATCCGTTTTTAATAGGCTAAGCTCTTTAAAGACATCCCCTAGTTTCTTACCTTTATTTCCGACCTCACTTAAAGGTTCTTTTACAAAAGAATAAATTAAAGCAGCAAGTAACCAAACCAGTGTCGCAGCAACAATTCCCAACACATAAAAAAACCTATCCCCCTGAACGCTGTCTAAGAAAAATAGCGTACAGACAGCAATACCGATAGTAATAAGACCA
This sequence comes from Marinomonas sp. ATLA20, assembly GCF_057180105.1. NCBI lineage: Bacteria > Pseudomonadati > Pseudomonadota > Gammaproteobacteria > Oceanospirillales > Oceanospirillaceae > Marinomonas > Marinomonas sp. ATLA20. The sequence goes on along the minus strand of NZ_JBXUKU010000020.1, from coordinate 1,418 downwards.
GAAGCACTAGACGACCAGCCAGAGACTCTTCCGCGCTTATTTTTCACAACCGTCTTTCCAAGTACATCTTTCGACGCAACAGAGTTAAGACCCCGTGCCACACTGAAAATTATCAATGCTGCAACAATAGTCCAACCGGCACTAGCACCTTCTAGTAACAAAGCGGCACAACCAATCACTACCACAGATAACGATTGAATGAGACTACCTAACACCCAGACCCATTTTCGAATTCTCACTCTATAAATAAAGTGAGCAATAACTAACTGAGGTAATAGTGACCCAGATTCACGTATTGGCACCAACCATCCCAACAGATATAAAGGGGCACCCAAACTTTGTAACAGCCAAGGTAAGGTAACTTTTGGATTGATTAAAACATCACCTAAATTAATCAAGAACTGAGAAACGACCAATTTGAAAGTATTTCTTCTATCTACCTGCTTTTGTTCTTTTTGATCTAGCATGGCAACACTCTATTTGACGTTTTTCTCATAGCACTCTCATGAAAACTTATCTTTAAAGACACCAGAATAAAGGAGAACAAGAAAGATCTCATTCTAAATAAATTAATAGCCCTTATAAAATTCTTAACAAGCCTAAATTTAGCAATATTTCTATAAGTAATATCAAAACCTGACGCATTATTAAGCAATGACACAAGGTTTAAATAGATCAAAACAGAATTCGCTAAATAAATAAAATGGACTTAGTTTGAGTCCTATTTATTTTTTTCAGCCACCGCTTACAAGTTGCTATAGATAACACCATCTGCTTAAACATATTACTTACGATCCTCTCGCAATATACTGAGAAATGAAGTCAAATAATCAATGCATCTGAAATTATAACCTGAGTTTTTTCGAGACGAAAAGGCCCTGATAGTGCTAGCTATCAAGGCTTTTTTAGCATAACGCTTGATGATGCTTATCCCCTTGTGGGACTCTCACATAGGATCTCCCACATGCTTATCCCCTTGCGGGATGCTTATCCCTTTGTGGGACTACCATCGGCGATGGTGAGCGCCCGCGGCTTGCAAAAAGTTCGAGATGGGAGAAGGCGGTTCAGTCTCTTCGTATTCAACTTTTCTACAGACGAAAAAACCTGACAGCCTAGCTATCAGGGCTTTCTTAATATAAAGCTTGATGATGATCTATTTTCACATGCTTGTCTGTTATAAAGAGCCCCACATGCTTATCCCCTTGCGGGATGCTTATCCCCTTGCGGGATGCTTATCCCCTTGTGGGACGACAATCGGCGACGTTCAGGAGATTCCCCATAACGAAAAAACCCCACCCTGCTGAGCAGGATGGGGTTTCTCTTAATATAAAGCTTGACGACGACCTACTCTCACATGGGATCTCCCACACTACCATCGGCGATGGCGCTTTTCACTTCTGAGTTCGGGATGGGATCAG
>NZ_JBXUKU010000019.1:0-59363 GCF_057180105.1 Marinomonas sp. ATLA20 | reverse complement strand
TTAGTTGAACTTGGTCTTCGTTGCTCTGAAGCCTTGTCCGTGTCAGCGAGGGCGTATATTAAGGATCTACAGATTTTGTGCAACCCTTTTCGACATTTTCTTTCAATTTATTTTAAATAAAAGCGAATTCGTTCATAAAACCGTCAAAAAACACTCTTTTTGGTTATAAAGCAACCAAATAAAGAGAGTTTACGCATTATCAATCTATCAATTCGGGCATATCTACTGAAATAGAGCGCACTACTTTCATTTCCTGAGTGTCGATAGCCACTTGATAAGCAATTACCTCAACCCCCTTTCCAACTACTTCAATAAATGCCTGAGCATACTTTTTATCAATGTGCGCAGCGGGTGTAACAGAATCAATCCCCGTATGACTCACACAAAAGAACATTACTGCACGATGCCCTTCTTCGACCATCTTCGCCAGCTCATACAAATGTTTACGCCCACGATCTGTAATTGCATCAGGAAAGTACCCTAATCCGTCTTCCTCTAATAAGGTGACATTTTTAACTTCCACATAACACTTGCTGCCATCACCGCCAGTGAGTAACCAATCAATGCGACTTTTCTCGCCATACTTCACTTCGGCTTTTTGCTCCGCATAACCGGAAAGCTCCTTCACCACGCCACCAGCAATGGCCTCGCCCACCAATTTATTCGGGTAACCGGTATTGATACAAGCCAAATGCTGGTTATCTACCTCCACCAGCTCCCATGTATAGGCAAGTTTACGCTTTGGGTTATCACTTTTAGATAGCCACACGCGCGCGCTATCTTGCTGGCAGCGTTTCATTGATCCAGTATTGGGACAATGGGCCACCACGACCTCACCATTTGGCAATTCAATATCTGACAAAAAACGTTTATAACGTTTAATTAATTTCCCCTCTATTAAGGGCGTTGGAAATTCCACAACAAAACTCCAAAATGTTTTGAGATTCAATACAAACAAAAACAGCCCTCTTTACTATAAAGAGAGCTGCTTTGATAACGATATAGTAAAGGAACATCCTCCCCTACCACAATCGACAAGTGAAACCTTACCCCATTAACTCAAGCAAGCGAGCAGCGGACGCTTTAGGATCATCAGCGCTGCAAATTGCAGAGACCAGCGCTAAACCATGAACACCAGTGGAACAAAGTTCAGGGATATTCCCTTCATGGATTCCTCCAATGGCAACAATAGGTAAAGACGTTACCTTGAGTGCCGACTTCAATCCATCTATCCCCCAATGATACTTAGTGTTGGTTTTTGTTGGTGTCGCGAAGATGGCACTTAAGCCAATGTAATCAATCGGCAAAGAATCGGCCTCAGCAAGCTGTTCTTGTGTTTCGATTGATAGCCCTAAAATCTTATCAGGGCCGATTAACTGACGAGCAACCTTAGCTGGCATGTCCGATTGACCGAGATGAACGCCATCGGCATCCACCGCGAGCGCGACATCTACTCGATCATTAATAATTAAAGGAACACCTGAACCTTTAAGAATCTCTTTAACGGCCAAGGCTCGCTCAATAAAAGCACGCACATCGCCATGCTTTTCACGAACTTGAACCATAGTCACACCACCTTCCACAGCCTTGCTTACAACACGTTTTAAGGTGGCTAAATCTTGTTGGTCATCGGTAACCAGATACAAACGATAGGGATTCATTGTGTTTCCTTTAAGCCAATTGTTATTTCTCTAACAGGCTAACCTATTAACTCACCTGAAGCTTGAGTCGCTTAGCTAATGTGGCTTCATCCAACAAATACAACTCATCAATAATGGTCAGCTGTAAGCTACCTGGCCCACGCGCTTGCTCGGCCGCAATTTCTCCGACAACACCAAGCACAGCTGCAGCCGCCACACCGGTTTCTTCGCCCACCGCCGCAAAGGCCGCCGTCAGAGCGCTCAATGTACAACCCATTCCGGTCACACAAGGCATCATGGCATGGCCATTGTTGAGCTTAACCGTTTGCTCACTTGTCACTATGTAATCGGTCTCTCCGGAAATAACGACACGGGCGCCATACTCCTTCACCAAGAAATGCGCCGCGCTCAGTGCGGTATCGCTGCTATCTAGTGCATCCACGCCTTTGCTTTTCGCTTGTTCGTTGGCCAGTGCGATGATTTCCGATGCGTTGCCTCGAATAATCAGTTGATCGGCCAAGCGCGCTATTTCGCGAGAGGTGTCAGTCCGCAATATGCTGGCTCCGCAACCGACGGGGTCAAGTACGACCACTTTGCCATTCGCATTGGCTTGTTCGACAGCAAACGTCATACGTGGAATCCAAGCGCTATCTAGCGTACCGATGTTGATCACCAACGCCCCAGCAAACGCCATCATCTCTGCCATTTCTTGCTTAGAGTGCGCCATAATGGGAGACGCCCCAATCGCTAGCAGCGCATTAGCCGTATTGTTCATCACCACATAGTTGGTAATGTTCACGACTAAAGGCTTTTGTTCTCTTACGGCAGTAAGCGCTTGAGTGATTTGTTCAACTAACATCTTCATGCTCCTATCAATGTTACTTAGCGTTTAAGCCTTGTTGCCAAAAAGCGATTTCCATGCGGGTAGCCGTCTTAAATACATCAACTAAATTCTGTCCACGCTGGCTGTTTATATCAATCTCGGACAACAGCTTATTAAAGTGCTCCATTCCTGTCATAACACTCGATTGGTAGTCGTCACCACTATAAAGCTTGATCCAGCTCGCATAAGGGTTACCTTCAATGACAGTATTTTCATCTTCAAGTAACGCCTTACCAATCACGCCATAACCAACAGAACATGGCGCTAATGCCGCATAAAGATCGACTAAATCGCCAGTCATACCCGCATCCAACACATAACGCGTGTAAGCCACCGTGCCAAAATCTTCCGGTTCGTTTTCAAGATCCGCTTCTGTTAATCCCCATTGTGCGCAATATTCCACATGATGGGCGGTTTCTGAATCTAACAGGTTGTACACAGTCGGCAAGGCGCGACGCATATCGTCTAACGTACGCGCTTTGTAAATTGCCAATGCATACGCACGGGCATATTGCTTGAGAAACAAAAAGTCTTGCTTTAGATAATGCAAAAAGCACGGTTGTTCAAGAGTACCTTTTGCTAATTGCTGTACAAAAGTGTGTTCTGTGTAGGCCGTCCAATCTTCCTGGCAGGCGGCGATCAAATCTTGGTAATTCATATGACAAATCTCTTAGAGTTAGCCGCTTTAGGCATTAGTTAAAGGTCGGTACGTAATCTTTCGCTTTCGGTAACGTATTAATGACTTTATGGTCGAACAAGAACTGGGCGTAATCGTCATAGCGTTTTAGATCTACCGCGGCTGGTCGTAGCGCAAAGCGGCTCAAGGAATCATTCCAAGCGCGCTTGTTTAACTCGTTATTAAGCGTATCAGGGGCATAAGCAACAAACTGTTCCCACGCTGCATTTGGATGATTGACGATATACGTCGTGGCTTGCTGAATGGCTTTATTAAAGGCTTCTATGTCTTTTTTATTGTAGGTGTTGGCGTTAGCGACAAAGATCAGCTCATCATAAGAAGGCACACCGTGCTCTTCTGGGTAAAAGGCTTTGGCTTTGTATCCTTCTAACGCGAGCTGATTGATTTCAAAGTTACGAAAACCGCCCCAAATCGCATCGACTTTGCCTGAGGCAAGAGACGACGAGAGCGCCCAACCCACATTAATAATGTTCACATCAGAAAATTTAACGCCTTCTTGCCCAAGCATGGTGCCAAGCGTCGCTTCTTCGTTCCCAGCAATAGAGATGCCAATGCTTTTCCCTTCAAGATCCGCAAGGGAGTCGTTTTTTCCATTATCAAGCACCAACAGAGTATTCAATGGTGTCGCGACCAATGTTGAAGCACGGATTAAAGGTAAACCAGCAGATACATCCATGGTCAAATTTGGTTGATATGACACGGCCAAGTCCACTTTACCAGCAGCAACCAACTTAGCAGGCGTACTTGGATCAGCAGGCTCTTCGATTTTCACCTGCAGGCCTGCCTGTTCAAAGTAGCCACGCTCTTTGGCAATAATGATAGGGCCATGACCTGGATTAACAAACCAATCCAGCATTAACGTTAGCTTCTTTTCTGCCGCCATAACATTATTCGAAACCAGCACCGCAAACAGAGCAATGGCACTCAGCAATGTATTTTTATTCATCGATTTTTTCCTTTTATGGTTCTACTTATTTTGCCAAGGGATGGCTTTTTTCAATACTATGTCCGTGCTGAAATACAAGATGATCGAGAGCACCGCGAGAATAAATAAGGCGGCAAACATCTCATCAATAATCATCCGCGCATTCGCTTGCAGCATCAGATAACCCAAGCCTTCGCTTGACCCTACCCATTCGCCAACCACCGCACCAATCGGCGCAATAACAACGGCAACACGAATGCCTGAAGCGAGCGTCGGCAAAGCCGCAGGCAATTGAATATGCCGCAACAATTGCCACTTCGAGGCGCCCATGGTTTTAGCAAGGTCAAGATAACCGGTAGGTGTGTTACGCAGGCCGTCATAACAACAGGTCGTCACCGGAAAGAAGATAATAATGGCCGCAATGACCACTTTTGAGGCAATGCCATAGCCTAACCAGAGCATCATCACGGGCGCGATAGCAAACACAGGAATGGCTTGGCTAGCAATGAGTATGGGGAGCAGCCAACGCTTAAGCGGCTGAAACATCAACATCATCAAGGCAAACAATAAGCCCATGGTTAACCCTAAACCGAGACCGAGCAAAATTTCTTGCGCGGTAACCCAAGTATGCTTGAGCAGCACATCATAGCGGGTTCCTAAACGATCGAGCACCGCGATTGGCGACGGCAAAATAAAGCTTGGCATCTGAAAAGCCACCACCACAATTTGCCAAAGACCAAGAATCACTGCCGTGCTGATCACCAACCGTAGCGCCGAATACGTAATACGCTCTTTCTTACTAAGGCGTGTCGACACAGAATGGTACTGAGCCATATCACTCATAGTCTTTCTCCAACTGATCCAAAATAGCTTGTTGCAAAGCAGCGCATTCAGCATCGAGTTTTCGAGGTGGCGACGACTCAGGAACATCCAACTGCTGAGCTTGGGCTGGCGCACCTTGAAGAACATACAATTGATCTGCCAAACGCACTGCCTCTTGCGGATCATGAGTGATCAATACAACCGTTTTGTCTTTTAACAAGGAGGCGGACAACGTCTGCAACTTGTGCCGAGTAACCGCATCAAGCGCTGAAAAGGGTTCGTCCATCAACACCAGCGGTTTGTCTTGCATTAAAGTACGAGCAAGCGCCACCCGTTGACGCATACCACCGGACAGTTGGGCGGGAGTCATATAGGCATTATCTGCAAGGCCGACTTGCTCAAGCAAAATCAGTGCGCGCTGCTTATCGTGTTCTTTGTTAGGAGCGGCATTGGCAAAGCGTGAGCTTAAACACACGTTGTCCAACACATTTAGCCAGGGAAGGAGCAAATCTTGCTGTGCCATATACGCAATATGGTCATGCAATACTATATTCTCAGCAGATACGTTATTGCCACTAACCGCAATCTCACCTTGCCATTCCACTTGATCGTCTAGTAGACCAGCAAGATAACGCAATATCGTCGTTTTACCGCTGCCACTACGACCCAGCAGCACCGTCCACTGATTCGCCGGAATGGTCATATTCATCCCTGCTAGCGTTGGTACCGGAGTGCCTTTGTATTGAAGGCCCCCATGACGAATCTTTATGCCGATGATGGCTTTAGCGCACATCTTGATGGCCTGCAAAGAAGTGATGAACTGGGCCGTGGCCTTGACCGATATCTAACTCATCCGCATGGGCAATCGCGCCGGTAATATACTGTTTACCTAACTGAACGGATTGCTGCAGGCTATTGCCCTGAGCAAGGTAAGAGGCAATCGCAGAAGACAGTGTGCAGCCTGTTCCATGGGTATTTTTTGTGACTAGCCGTTTAGCGCTTAATAATTCAAAGTCATCTTGTGTGATCAAAAGGTCGTTACTATTTTCGTCCGCCTCTAAATGCCCTCCTTTTAGCAAAACCGCCTTAGCGCCCAATGCACGTAAATCCGCCATCATATCGTTCATTTCGACTTCAGATTGAGGCACGGCATGACCGGTTAGCGCGGCCGCTTCAGGTAGGTTGGGTGTAACAATGTCAGCAAGAGGGAGTAATGTCTCTTTTAACGCGGATATTGCCGAGTGCTTTAGCAATAAATCACCGCTAGTAGCCACCATCACAGGATCAATCACGATATATTTCGGCTCGTATTGGCGTAATTTAGCGGCCACGACCTTGATGATGCTGACATCAGCCAGCATGCCTATTTTCACCGCAACAACATTAAGATCAGTAAAAACGGCGTCTAGTTGACTCGCGACATGGTCAAGCGGAATCGGATAAATAGCCGAAACGCCTAGCGTATTTTGTGAAGTAATCGCGGTAATGACAGAACAGGCAAAGCTACCCGTGGCGGACATAGCCTTAATATCCGCTTGAATACCCGCACCGCCGCCACTGTCTGACCCTGCAATGGTAAGCACAATAGGAATATTTTTTGACGCGGTTTGATTCGTTTTTTGCTGTTTAAGGTGTTGCTGTGTAGATGGTGCCATTATCGTTCCTATTAAAGACGTATAGGAACTGACTTTGGCCATTCTGGAGGGATCAAAGATCGGACTCGCATAAGATAGCCGTAATTGCTCGGCTAAAGGCAAAGTGCAAATAGTTCCCTACGCCAGTGCTAACTGAATCAGGTTCTGCGGGTCTCTTTCGATCTCAGCCAATGCATTGGCCCCCCGACTATTTCACAGAAAGAATAACAGGACATTCAGGTGAAAGGTATTCTTTTTTAAACAGCCGACACATACAAAAACGGCCCTCTTTACACTAAAGAGGGCCGTTTGATTTCAGAAGTAATGTACCGTAACAAGGATTTACAACAGCCACATAACGCTATGAAATTTCTCGCAAACTAAGCTCTGTCTCAAACGAATAAAATTTCGCACTTAGACCTGCAACACGTACCCCATAAAGGCGCGCGGTATCGAGATCCCCTTGCGACATTTCTTCAGGTCCAGCATCGGCAGCAACTTGTGCCATTGGACCAAGAAATGACCCCATTCGGTTGATATCATCACGCTGTGACGCTTTTGTATTAGAAGACTTCATTCCCATACCGACCCAAATACCTCTATGCTGAGCCGCAAATAAAGTGAAGTATTGCAGAGTCGATAGCTTGTCACCATTGATACTAGAGCTGTTGGTAAAACCGCCGAACACTTTGTTTTTCCATTGATCTTCGAACCACGGCTTTGATGATGCATCAGCAAACTTCTTGAACTGCCAACTTGGCCCGCCCATATAGGTTGGAGATCCTAAAATCACAAAGTGCGCTTTGCTAATATCAGACCACGCTGTTTCGCTTAATTCACCATTTGCATCAATCGGTAGCAGTTTAGCGTTCGCCCCATCCGCAACGGCTTCTGCCACTCGTCGAGTATGGCCATAACCAGAATGATAGATGACTACCCCTTTCAACTCTGAAGAAAAACTCATAACACACCTCTTAATTTGATTGATAAAACTTGCCCTAAAGACAAAACAAAAAACGCCCGACTTTTCATCACAGAACACAACGCAAAGGCTTTTGCCTAAATTGAAATAACAGAACTACCAAAACCAACAATGGAAAAATGACATGCAGCCACTGCTGATATAGTACGAGCGTAATAAGCGCCCCCACTAAAACCAAACCACCTAAAGCAAGACCCGCCTGCCGCAATTTAAGCGACGACTTGGTTTGCCAATAAGCACTTAAAAGCTCAAGTGCCGCGGTGATGTAATGGAAACCATCGGGGTAACCCCAACGGCTGTAGTCTTCAAGCAAGGGAGCAGGAGGAAACACATTCAACAATCCCGCAAAGACAAAAAAAGCGACCAACAACCAAGTCATAAAAAATTGGTAAGAAAACAGTTTCATCTGACTACTCCCCTAGCTATCGCAATGTTGGCGTAGTTTGCTTACCGGACGGCATGCGAGTAGGCGCGGTACGTTCAAGCATCCAGCCAGGATATTCCGGAACCAGACGACTAACAGAGTCCAGAATAGCTAGATCTTGCTGATCTAACTGGATCTCTACTGCTGCAAGGTTCTGCTCTATTTGATCGAGGCGTTTTGCTCCTGTAATCACAGACGTTACAAAAGGCTTACTCAATACATAAGCAAGCGCCACGGCAGCAATAGAAGCATCATGTTTTGCTGCAATCGGTCGCATAGCATCAACACACGCCCAAACTTTGTCCCTATCCACAGGAGGAAAGTCAAAATTGGCACGCCGCCCTTCGCCTTTTGAGTCTGGCGAAAATTTTCCTGATAGCAGCCCGCCAGCCAAAGGAGACCAAGCCAGTAATCCCATCTTTTCTTCCATTAACATGGGAGCCATTTCACGCTCTAAATCTCTCCCAGCCAAAGAAAAATAGCCTTGCACAGTTTCAAATCGCGTAAAACCCTCTCGCTCAGCAATACCCTGTGCTTTCGCGATACGCCAAGCTGTCCAATTAGACAAACCGATATAACGAATCAAGCCGCGCGAAACAAGGTCATCAAGTGTTCGCAGAGTTTCTTCAATAGGCGTGATAGGATCGTTAGCATGAATTTGATAAAGGTCGATGTAGTCCATTTGCAAGCGCTCCAAACTTGCTTCTACCGAATCCAAAATATGGCCTCGAGAAGCACCTCTATCATTCGGACCCGCTCCTGATGGGTTAAAAACCTTAGTCGCAATCACCACATCTTTACGAGGCACATTTAGATTCTTTAAAGCTTGGCCGAGCATTTTCTCAGAGTGCCCATTTGTATAAACATCCGCTGTATCAAAGAAGTTAACACCAGCAGAAAAGCAACACTCCACAATGCTGTCCGCTGTCGCCTGATCCATTCCTGCAATATCATGGTAAAGACCTTGTTGACCTGTCGGACCAAATGTCATGGTTCCAAGGCACATTTCTGACACAAACAACCCTGTATTACCCAGTTGGTTATAGCGCATGTCATTCTCCCAAATACGTAGAACCAGCCCGCCTGACTCTCTAAGATTCCACTCTACCTTGTGGCATTTTTACGATAAACTACTCCAATAAAAACCCATTGTTATCAAAAAGAGACACAATGCATAATCTTGAAAATCTCGCCATATTTGTACGCATCTCAGAAATGGGTAGTTTCACTCACGCAGCAGAAAGCCTTGGCATACAAAAAGGCCGAGCATCTAACGTCGTGCGCCAATTAGAAAGACAGGTTGGGACACGCCTTTTGCACCGCTCAACTCGTAAGGTTCAGCTAACAGAAAACGGGCGAAATTTTTATCTACGAGCTTGCGCTTTACTCGCTGATGCAGAAGAGTTGAGTTTGATGTTTTCAGACGATGACGCACTGCTCGATGGACGAATACGCGCAGATTTACCAACAGAATTCGCCCGCGCAAACGTCATTCCTGCATTACCAGAATTTATGGCAAAGTATCCAGGTATTGAGCTGGAAATTTCCAGCACCGACCGTAGAGTTGATGTGGCTCAAGAAGGTATGGATTGTGTGCTTAGAGTAGGTGAGATTCTCGATGATTCTCTTGTGGCGCGACATATTGGCGCGTTAAAAATGGTAAACGCGGCAAGTCCAGCGTACTTAGAAAAATATGGAACACCTCATACTTTAGAAGATCTAACCACACAAGATCATCGTCTTGTTCACTACACTCCGACATTAGGAAATCGCCCATTTGGATGGGAATATCACGATGGTGAAAGTTACAAAACACTCAATTTGCCCGGCTCATTGCGGGTAAACAATGTTCAAACTTATCATGAAGCAGGGCTCGCTGGACTTGGATTGATACAAGCAGGCTTATCCAGCCTAACCCCATTTCTAAAAGACGGATCTCTCGTTGAAGTACTTCCAACGCTACGACCAGAGCCATTGCCGGTTTCTATTGTCGTAGCACACAGGCAAAATTTGTCTCGTCGAGTACGAATTTTTATCGCATGGCTAGAGGACGTATTAAAGCCCTATCTTGATTAGTTTAACGACGACAGTACTCCAGAATTTTTTAAACAGCCAACACATACAAAAACAGCCCTCCTTACAGTAAAGAGAGCCGCTTTATTAAGCTATTAATGAGTAGGGGTTATTCCCACTCTATCGTTAATGAACAAAATATCCGCTCTCTTTACTCAGATAAGCTATCCGTTAAATAAATCTGTTCGAACTCGCAAGCTTATGAAAAGGGCAGCAAGCAACAAAATACTAGCACCAGTAATAAAAACCCCTACAATGCCACTCAGACCAAAAATCAGCCCTCCTACGGCAGCACCCAATGCAATCGATGACTGCACGGCTGCAACCACCATGCCTCCCGCCGTTTCAGCGTGATCAGGAAGCACCTGAGCAACCCAGCTTGACCACGCAACGGGCACACCACCAAATGCCAACCCCCAAAGCGCAACTAACACCATCAATCCAATATTTCCAAGAGGAAGCAGGATAATTCCGAATGCCGCTATACCGACCAATGCAGGCTTAATGACTAAAGTAGCATGTAAACTACGCTGCATTAACTCGCCAGCTAACAACGTTCCAAGGAAATTAGCAACACCAAACCCTAGAAGCATCAAAGACAAGCCATCTACACCAATATTAGAAACACTCTCTAAAGCAGGCCGAATATAGGTAAACAAGGCGTACTGCCCCGTGTGAGCTAATACACACCCCAGCATTCCGATGAAGATACCGGGACGTCGTAACAACCCCAGCACTGATTCATTCTGAACGGCTTTACGCGGCGCCATACTCGGCAATGTGAAAAGCTGAAAAATCAACGTCAAAACGCCCACGGCTGCTGCGGCATAGAAAGCACTGCGCCAACCATAAAGTCCCCCTAGGTAACTACCAAGAGGGATAGAAACCACGGTCCCCACTGCAATACCACTGAAGATGATAGAAAGAGCCCGGGGAACAAGTTTTTTTGGCACTAAACGCATTGCAACCGCCGCCGCCATAGACCAAAACCCTCCAAGCGCAAAGCCTAATAAGATACGCATTACCAGTAGAAACACTAGATTGGTAGACAAGGTGACCAATAAATTAGAAGCAATCATCAATACGGTAAAACTTAACAAAACCACTCGTCTATCTAAATTGCGAGTTAGTCGTGGTACTGACAGACCAGCAAACAAAGCAACTACAGCGGTCACTGTCACAGCTTGACCTGCTAGCGCTTCCGAAACACCAAGATCGGAGGCCATTGGCGTAAGTAGACTGGCAGGAAGATACTCAGCGGTTAACAGACCAAACACTCCCATCGCTAAGGAAAAAACTGCCATCCATGCAGGCGTTGACGGCACTTCGTCAGCCTTGTCAGTTGATACTGGCTCCATTACTTCATCATTCATTTCAAGATTCCTAGACATAAAAAACATGTAGGAAGTCTAGAGTCTAAGGTTCGGATGATCTATGATTAATACTCCCTAATTTTTGATTGAAACCCCTAAATGAAAGAAAGTCAGCAATTTGCTATATCCTCGGAACTCATAAGTGAACTATTAACAGGCATGCGCTTGAGCGGCGTTCAATACCGCCGCATTCAGACTGGACCTACTTTTGGCTTAGCATTTAATTCAAGACCGGGACACGCTTACTTTCATTATGTAGCTGTGGGGACAGCGTTACTCAGAACAAAAGAAGGCACTCACGAATTATCGGCAGGTAGTGCAGTATTCATACCTCAAGGGCTCGACCATCAACTAATATCAAGCACACAGATCTCAGGTCAAGAAATCAGCGAGTTTACCTCTGATCCACTAGGAGATAGTGTTAGTGGGGTAGATACATGTCCAAGCACTCATTCAATACCAAGCGCTATCATTTTCTACGGTTGTATGGAATTCGATCTCGGTGGTATGTATGAGCTTAGAAAACTCATGCCTGACGTGATGGTCGCAGATACACATGGACAGAAATATCCGGATTTAGTGGGGATATTAGACGCCATGAAACGAGAAATTTGCTCCGGTCGTATAGGCTTTGCAGGAATACTGGCTAGATTAGCCGAAGTGGGAGCATCAATGATCGTACGCGGATGGGTGGAAAATGGCTGTGAGAATGCTTCGGGCCTTATCTCTGCGCTACGAGATCCACGTCTCGCCCCTGCAATACTAGCGTTGCATCGCCAACCGGGTAAACAATGGACAGTTTCATCGTTAGCAGCTGAGTCTCATATTTCACGATCGATCTTTGCCCAACGATTTCAAGATACCATTGGCATGCCACCATTACGTTACACAACCACGCTACGAATGCGCCTTGCTCACCAATGGTTAACTAACGAAAAAATCTCCATCGACGTTGTCGCTCAACGTTTAGGTTACACTTCCCAAGCGGCATTTAGCCGAGCTTTCAAACGCATTACTGGACATCCCCCAGGCGCGAGTCGATATTTATCCATATAATTAAATACTAACTCTCAATCTTCCAACTATAACGCAGCCAACTATTAGTTTGCTTGCCCGTTAGTCATATTTATCACGAAAAACAAACGTCTCATTACTATTTTCCCCCTATGAACCCAGTAATGTTGTAATAAAAAATACCAGGCAGGAGTACTGACTGGTATTTCATTAGCTTCATGACATCTGATTAACTAGCAACGGCTAGGTTTACTCCCACTCAAATATCATTGAAACGAGAGTACACCTATATAACAACTAGCAAATAAGCCATTATTTCTGGGTACTATCATCTATGCTATTCGTATTTTTTTATTGTTCTAGACTATTTGTGCGGAGAAACTCATCTTCAATTACCTTACCAATTTGCAGCACTCTATAGTCCATAAAAGCCCCACCAAGTAGCTGCACACCAATAGGTAATCCATCCACATCTTCTCCAAAAGGTAATGTCAATGACGGCAGCCCTGTTACATTACTCGGGGCACATAATCGTACATAAGCATCACTGACACTTTCTTGACTGCCATCCTCCCTTAGAAATGCCTCTTGATTTTTCAAGGCCGCAGTTTGAGGAACCGTCGGAGTGAGTAAGACATCTATATCAGAAAACATGTCTTGCCAAGCTTTCTGAATCATACTTCTTGCTCGCTGCGCCTTGAGATAATCCGTTGCTGGCAGCAATTGCCCTGACTCAATCAACGTACGCACATCATCCCCATACAGCTCGGGAGATTGTCGTATCATTTCTCCATGAACCGACGCTGCTTCGGCGACCATGATTCCCCATTGAGTGGGGATTAAATAATCGCTCAAAGGAATATCCACTTCGACCAAGGTTGCCCCTTGCTGCACCAGTAAATCCACCGCTTGGCGCACCGCCGCCGCAATAGGTTCCGCTACATGATCAAAATAATAATTCCTAGGGATCCCTATGGTAATGTTTGATATGTCTACTGATTCAATTTTTTTATAATTTTGAACATCATTTTCCGCTATATTAATAATAGCCTGACACATCAAATGGATGTCCTCCACGCTTCTCGCCATCGCCCCGGCATGATCCAAAGACCAAGATAAGGGGGTGATCCCCTTAGTAGAAACTACCCCATAAGTCGGTTTAAATCCGACAATGCCACACAGAGCAGAAGGAACACGAATGGAGCCTCCAGTGTCCGTCCCCATAGCTCCCCACACACCACCATACGCCACTGCCGCGGCAGAGCCGCCACTAGAACCACCGGGCGTTCGCAAAATATCTCTCGGATTAGCCGTTTGTGGTGTGGTCAATCCAAACGCAAATTCATGGGTATGGGTTTTACCAATGATGATGGCACCGCTTTGTTGTAATGCTTGCGCTACGTCACTGTTCGAGCCAGCCAAATGTCCATGGCGCTGTTGAGAGCTCGCCGTGGTTGGTTTACCCGCCATATTATAAAGATCTTTTAACGCGATAGGGATGCCATGTAATGGCCCACGGTAACGTCCTTTAGCAATATCCTCTTCCGCTTGCTTAGCCTGTTGGCGCGCCTCTTCCTCCCAAACAGAAACAAACGCATTAATCTGTGGCTCGTTTTGACGTATGCACTGTATCGCTCTATCAACCAACTCAACTGGGGATAACTCCTGCGCAGCCACTAGAGCACTCACCTCAGTAAGCGTCATATTGATCACTTCTCTCACTCTCTACCCTCCACTGAATACTGAAAAGCTGGCACACATGTCTCATCAAAAGACAGATCATCTAATTTTCCGATCACACTTCTAATGTGAGCGACTACATTGGCAATCACCACAGCTCGCTCTTCAGGTAAATCCAAGTGCAAACTTTTAGATAAAGCGATTGTTTCTTCTATAGATAAAGGTTTAACAACCATTAAACTCATGACAACACACTCCTACGCCCAGCTCTGTGCTTTAAAAACAATAAAAGGATAGCCAACAACACCAACGAACTAATCAACACACCGTATACATTCACGGCGGTTAAGAGATTCGTTTTTTGTGCCAAGTAACCAATAGCAATGGTTGGCAAGCTATTCGCCAAATAGCTTTCCGTATAAAAAACGCCCATTAATGATGCTCTTTGACTCGGTTCAGCCAAAGGCAATACACTACGTACAGATCCTAAAAATCCCGCTCCAAAGCCAAATCCTGCCAAAACAGAGCCGAGCATGAGCATCAGGCCGCTTCCCGTATTCGCCCCAAACAAAATCACAACTAAACCGCCCAACAACGCAGTCGCCCCCGAAAAAATAGTACTAAAAGACGTAAGATTACGTGCCAAAATGACCGCCAACCCTCCTGTTAACGTTAGCGCTGCCACTACCCAACCACCCAACCAAGGTGAATTGATGTGCAAAATATTAATGATAAGTGAAGGCATGAGTGATAAATAAAATCCACCTAGCATCCACACAGCCATATTCAAAGGCGTAACAAAAAGAAACGCCCGGCGCGCTTTAATAGGTACGGTAAGCTTAGGCTTCAAACTCGCCAACGCCCCTTTGGCTTTCTTAGACGTTTCAGGTGCAAAGCCAACAAGTAACGCCGCAACAAGCAAAATTAGCAGCAACACACCAAACACAAGCTGAGTCGGTAATGGCGCATAAACCATTAAGGCCGTACTTCCTATAGCGCCAAGTCCCATTCCACACATAGGCGAAATGCTGTTTATTAATGCACCTTTTTCACGGCTGAGGTCCAATATAGCTGCGCCAACGGAAGCCGTGACTAGCCCTGTTGCCATCCCTTGGATCGCCCGAGCGATGATCAACATAGTGGCGTCATTTGCGAACCAAAAAGCCACCATAGCCACTATTTCTAATAAAAGCGCAGACAAGATAACCGGACGACGACCGACAAAGTCCGACAAACGTCCAGCAAAAAGTAACGCTAACAACAATCCCACAGCATACACTGCAAACACGGTCGTTAATGTCGTCGCGCTAAAGCCCCATCGAGTTTGATACAAATGATATAACGGTGTTGGCGCGCTGGATACGGCCAAAAAAACCATTAAAATGACGGTATACAAAATGGTCGTTGCGGAGGGTGATAACCTCCAAGAACCACAATGATCCGACCCCAAAAACATATTAGTTGACATAACACCCCCTTAATGCAAAATATTTGCTTTAGAGAATAGTAACTCCACCCAAATACTAAAGCAAATTATTTGCTTTAGTATTTTTTAAAGATGAAAGAGAACGTCATGAACGATAAAACATCCCCTCGACCGGGAGGACGGAGCGCACGAGTCCAAGCCGCGGTGCATAAAGCGGTTTTAGACCTCCAAAAAGAGTCTGCTCAAGAACGTCTTACTGTGCCAAACATCGCAGCTCGTGCTGGCGTGAACCCAACCACTATTTACCGACGCTGGGGTACATTGGATAACTTATTAGCTGATGTCGCTCTAGAACGTTTGCAACCAGAACAAATCCCCACCGATTTTGGCGACTTTTACAACGATCTCACCAATTGGATGAAATCGTTTATTGATGAAATGACATCGGATCCGGGCAAAGCGATGCTGAGAGAAGTGCTGGGAACACAAGGCCACGAATGTACAGGGAAATGTGATGACTACATACGCGAACAACTAAAAGTGATCACAAAAAGAGCGGAGGCTCGACAAGAAAAAAGCGTGACGGTTGACCAAATCGTACAATTCATCATTGCACCTATCATGTACGGCATGCTTTTTAATGATACGACGCCTAAAGATCAAGATATTGAGACTCTTATCAGTATAACTTTGGCAACTATCCAACATAGCTGCGAGCCGTTGATCGAATAAAATCTCTCACCTTAAAAGGCGAACTCAGTTTCTCTTAGGGCAATAAATGACTCAACACATAGTTAACACAACAAGTCGGCTAGTTAGAGATGAACATAAAAAAGGCCAGTCAGTATTACTGACTGGCCTTTTATTTTATAAGAGTTAGATTAGCTGCTTACGACTCAACCTACTCCCGCTCTATCGTCGCAGGAGACTTAGACGATACGTCGTAAGTCACGCGTGAGATGTGTTCGATCTCATTGATGATTCGACTGGATACTTTCTCTAAAAGATCGTATGGAAGGAGCGCCCAGCGGGCCGTCATGAAGTCGATGGTTTCAACAGCACGTAGCGCTACAACGTATTCGTAGCGACGACCATCACCAACCACACCTACAGATTTAACTGGTAGGAAAACGGCAAAGGCTTGGCTTGTTTTTTCGTACCAGCCCGCGTTACGTAGCTCTTCGATAAAGATAACGCCCGCACGACGAAGGATGTCGGCACGCAAACTTATGACCAAAAGACAGCTGCGATTACGGCTGCATTCAGTCCTCGACGAAACTCCGCTGCCCACGTAGGTAGTCGATGAATGCTGTACTGAGCCCTTCCTGTCGTAAGTACTCTGGCGAAACCGGCAATGCGGGTGAGGTATAGCGAGCCTCCTTCCTTATGCATTCGGGAAGGTCATGGACAAGTATACCCGCCTTGCCAATTGCCACGTAATCTGCACCCTCGGACAGAGCCCATTCTCCGCGCGCTGCAGTCATGATTCCACCGGCAACCCCGAGCGCACAGTCACCTCTAGGCAGATCAGCAAACAGCGACATAAGGGTTCTGCCCTTATATGCTTTTTCTTCAGGCTCCTTAGTGATATCCCACAAAGACAGGTCGAGGTAGTCCATACCTCCGTCCGCGAAGAGCCGAGACGCGAGGTCGACCATTTCAGATAGGACCAGCCCGAAGCGCTCGGTCGATATGCGGATGCCAATCTGGAAATCTGGTTGGCAGGCAGCGCGAATGCGATGCAGAATCTCGAAGAGGAAGCGGGCTCGGTTCTCGGGGGAGCCGCCCCAACGGTCGCTACGTCGGTTCAACTCGGGCGACAGGAACTGAGCAATGAGGTAACCGTGCCCGCCGTGGATTTGTACGCCATCAAACCCGGCCCGCTCGGCGCGTCGAGCGGCGGCGACGAACTCTGCGATAATGTTTTCAATTTCGGCCTCGCTCATCGCCCTTGCACCGGTTTCGGAATGGGCAGAGGGGCCAGCTAGCTCACTTCCGTCTGAAAGTGAGCGGATGCCTCCGTGCTGGAGCTGCAAAGACGAAACCGCACCCTGTGCTCGCAACCCCGCAGCAAGGCGTTCAAGGCCGGGCAGATGGCGGTCATCGAAACAGCCCAGCTGACCCAAGAAAGCCTTGCCCGCGGACGAAACGTGGCTGGCACAGGTTGTCACTAGGCCGAAACCACCCTCTGCGCGCATCGTGAGCCAGCGGTATTCATCGTCGGACAGCGTTCCGTCCTCGCGGCTTTGGGTATTGGTCAACGGGGCGAGAACAAAACGGTTCTTTATCTTCGGGCCGCGCGGCAAGCTGAGCGGGGCGAACAGGTTAGAGTGTGATTTGGTATCAATGGTCATGAAAGTGTCCTTCTATTTAGTATGCTAGTCAGCTGTTCGCTTGGAAGCGCGCCGCGGCAGAACCAGAGTGATGGCGAGAGCGATGAGAAAGAGGCCTGCCGAGACCCCGAACGCAGCGCGATAGCCTTATACATAAGGCCGTGGCGCGGTTCCGATCCGAGGTCGATGTATCTGTCATTTCAAGGATCTCCGGTTTGCTTAGCTCAGTCGTTGCAGGAAGAGAACGTTGTCAGTAACAGTTGCGGTTTGTCCTTCCGGCCCTGTAGCAGTTCGGGCAATGGAACAGAGGCAATGGTGCGCCCATTCCTCGGGGGCGAGCTGCATCGTCGTGAACGTTTCGTGTGCCGAGGGAAAACGGGTATTCTCGGGGGACCAAGACCAAGGCGCACGCGAAGCGTGCTCTACTATCAGAATATGCCCCCCGGGAGCCACGGCCCTAGCAGCTCGCCCCAAAACATCGCCTCGCGGCCATTCCTGAGGCGAATGTAGGAAGCTGGCGGTGACCAGATCGAAGCTCCCCTCCGGAAAAGATAGGGCGAGATTATGCTCCTCGAACCGAATGTGCTCCATGAGGCCAGCCGCTTCGGCGTTGCGGGAGGCGATTCCAAGCGCGACCGACGAGACATCGACCGCCGTCACGTGCCAACCCTTCCGAGCCAGCCAGATAGCATCGTCGCCCCTGGCGCATCCAAGCTCCAGCGCCCTGCCGGGACGAAGCGGTCCCGCGAACTGAGACAGTGCCAGACCGGGCATGCCTGACGAGGTCTGCGAGCCCTTAGCATAAAGGTCGTTCCAAATAGATTCAGCCTGCATTCTGCTCTCTCCTTCAGATAGTTTCGATAAATTTGGGATCAAAAATCAGTGACCGATACGAAGACATTGCATACCGACTACGAGGGGCTGGAAGCCGAAAGACCTACAAAGCTCGTCCCAATAATGATGGCATCGTAGTTCACAACCAATGGTCCCTTAAAAGCCATAATGTAATATCAAATGTTACTTGAAAGAGTAGCACACTTCAATACATGTAACTTTAAATGTTTCAAAATGAATTTGTATGCTACTAAAGCGGTGATAGGGTGCTCGTAGCTAATATGAAGGATCTCACTCTAAGCCTCGCGGCCTGCGTATGATGGGTTGGCTATGCGGTCGAGGCATCGTCACCGCTGAAAAGGGACACGGTGGCACCTGAAAGCCACTCACCCTTGACTGAAGTGGCACTACGAAACTGTTAGCTCGTCTCCCTCCACTCAACCTTGGCGCCAATTCAACCTCATCCGAATGCCTAGTCGAGAAAGTAATGGACGCACAGCTTGACGCCTCATTACGCGATGCCGAGGCTAGCTTTCTGGCGCTATTCTCTAAGGTAAAGATAGAAGACCTGGCCAAGGCTTCGAGAGTCAGCTTGCGAAAAAACGGCAAGACGTTAGCGATACATGTAACGCAGCAAAACAGCATATTTGAAGCCGCTAGACAGTACCAAATGATTTGGCCATTACATTAGATAACAAAAAGCCCGCTGGAAAGCGGGCTTTAGAATGTTTCTATTTATTCAGTTAAGACGTACCTAGCTGAATTATTCCCACTCGATAGTAGCAGGAGGCTTGGACGATACGTCGTAAGTCACGCGGGAGATGTGTTCGATTTCGTTGATGATACGACCAGACACTTTCTCTAGCAGTTCGTATGGCAGATGCGCCCAACGAGCTGTCATGAAGTCGATGGTTTCAACTGCACGAAGTGCTACCACGTATTCGTAACGGCGGCCGTCGCCTACTACGCC
Source organism: Marinomonas sp. ATLA20 (assembly GCF_057180105.1). Lineage (NCBI taxonomy): Bacteria > Pseudomonadati > Pseudomonadota > Gammaproteobacteria > Oceanospirillales > Oceanospirillaceae > Marinomonas > Marinomonas sp. ATLA20. The sequence continues at coordinate 39,653 of NZ_JBXUKU010000019.1, read as the reverse complement.
AACAGATTTAACTGGAAGGAATACCGCAAAAGCTTGGCTTGTTTTCTCGTACCAGCCAGCGTTACGTAGCTCTTCGATGAAGATAGCGTCCGCGCGACGTAGGATGTCGGCGTACTCTTTTTTAACTTCACCTAGGATACGCACACCAAGACCTGGTCCTGGGAAAGGATGACGGTAAACCATGTCGTATGGCAGGCCTAGTTCAAGACCCAGTTTACGCACTTCGTCTTTGAACAACTCACGAAGTGGTTCAACCAAGGCCATTTTCATGTCTTCTGGCAAGCCACCTACGTTGTGGTGGGACTTGATCACGTGCGCGCCACCAGTTTTACCCGCTGCGGATTCGATTACGTCAGGGTAAATCGTACCTTGCGCTAGGAAGTCGATGCCATCCAATTTAGATGATTCTTCGTCGAAGATCTCAATAAAGGTATTACCAATGATCTTACGTTTTTTCTCAGGATCCGCTTCGTTTGCTAATTTGCCAAGGAACAAGTCTTCCGCATCAACACGGATGACTTTAACGCCCATGTTGTCTGCAAACATTTTCATTACTTGATCGCCTTCGTTCAAACGAAGCAAACCGTTATCTACGAATACACACGTCAATTGGTCGCCAATCGCTTTATGAAGCAATGCCGCTACCACTGAAGAATCCACACCACCAGACAAGGCCAACAATACTTTACTGTCACCCACTTGCTCTTGCATGCGTTCAATTGCATCTTGTGCGATGTTGGCAGGCGTCCATAAAGTGTCGCAACCACAAATATCTACGATGAAACGAGATAGAATGCGACCACCTTGTAACGTATGCGTTACTTCTGGGTGGAACTGTACACCGTAGAATTTCTTAGCTTCGTTCGCCATCGCTGCGATTGGGCAGCTATCCGTGGATGCCATCAAAGTGAAGTCTTCAGGCATTTCAATCACTTTATCGCCATGGCTCATCCAAACATCAAGCAAGGCAACACCATTGTTTGCAATGTGATCTTGAATTTCATCAAACAGTGCAGGACCTTCGTGCTTACGAATTTGCGCGTAACCAAACTCACGAATTTCAGAACCTTGAACTTTACCGCCCAATTGTTCTGCCATGGTTTGCATGCCGTAACAAATACCAAATACCGGCACACCCAATGTAAATACTGCTTCTGGAGCACGAGGAGAACCAGGCTCTGGAACGGATTCAGGGCCACCAGCAAGAATGATACCTTTTGGATCAAAGTCGATGACTTCTTGATCTTCCATATCAAAAGCGCGAACTTCACAGTAAACACCAATTTCACGAACACGACGTGCAATCAGCTGAGTGTACTGAGAACCGAAATCAAGAATAAGAATTTTATGAGCGTGGATATCTTGCGACATTATTAGCCATTCCTTTCACTCTACTCAAAGAATTCAGTCTTATCGTAGAAGTAATCAATAAAATAGTAAGAGCAATAAATAAAGATGGGGCGTCTTAAACGCCCCATCTCGGTTTCAATTTATCTCGCCTTAACCGACGTGATAATTTGGTGCCTCTTGAGTGATAGTCACATCATGGACGTGGCTTTCACGCATACCTGCACCGGTAATTTTAGAAAACTGCGTTTTGGTACGCATGGTTTCAATATCAGCGGAGCCAGTGTAACCCATGGAAGAACGAACCCCACCCATAAGCTGGTGAACAACAGCCACCATTGGACCTTTAGAAGGTACACGGCCTTCAATGCCTTCTGGAACCAACTTTTCAACGCTGCTTGAGTCTTGGAAGTAGCGGTCACTAGAGCCTTGCGCTTGGGACATTGCACCCAAAGACCCCATGCCTCGGTAGGCTTTATAGGCACGACCTTGGAACAAGACTACTTCACCTGGCGCCTCATCAGTACCAGCAAGCAGACCACCCACCATGATAACGCTCGCGCCAGCTGCAATCGCTTTACTGATATCACCAGAAAAACGCACACCGCCATCAGCGATAACAGGGATACCACGAGGATCCATTACTTCAGCAACATTTGCCACCGCACTGATTTGAGGAACACCCACACCAGAAACGATACGCGTAGTACAGATAGAACCAGGGCCAATACCCACTTTCACGCCATCTGCGCCCGCATCAGCTAGAGCAATTGCCGCTTCCGCTGTCGCGATATTACCGCCAATAACTTGAATATGAGGGAAATGTTCTTTTACCCAACGAACGCGATCAATAACACCTTTAGAATGACCATGCGCCGTATCAACAACAATGATATCAACGCCAGCATCAGACAAGGCTTTCACTCGATCGCCGGTATCTGCGCCAGTACCAACAGCGGCACCAACACGTAAACGACCTTGATCGTCTTTACAAGCATGTGGGAAAGTCGTGGCTTTATTAAAGTCAGTCACCGTCACCATGCCACGCAACTCAAATTGCTCATTAACAATCAGCACTTTCTCAATGCGATTTTCATGTAGCAACTTGCGGATAGAGCCAGAAGAAGCACCTTCAAGCGCAGTAATAAGACGATCTTTTGGTGTCATAATGTCAGAGACTTTTTTGTCAAAATCTTTAACAAAACGCACATCACGACTGGTAACAATACCAACCAAATCGGAACCTTGAACAACAGGCACACTTGAGATGCTATTCGCCGCGGTCAAATCCATAAGGTCTTGAACGCTGGCTTCAGGATTAATGGTTACAAGGTCACGAACGATACCACTTTCGAATTTTTTCACTCGGCGAACTTCGCGAGCTTGCTCTTCGATAGTCAAGTTTTTGTGCACAATGCCTATGCCACCTTCTTGAGCCAGAGCAATCGCCATGCGATGTTCAGTAACGGTATCCATCGCTGAAGACGTAAGCGGGATATTTAGCTCAATGTCTTTAGTGATTTTCGTTTTGAGGCTAACATCCTTAGGAAGAACTTCGGAATAGCCGGGGATAAGCAGTACGTCGTCAAACGTTAAAGCTTCTTGCACGATTCGTAACATAATGGGGAGTTTCCAATGCCAACAAGGGTGTTAAGATGGCAAGTAATTCTACTCCTTTAGTTGCATTCGGTAAATCAAAACCACGAGAGATTGATGAAAAATTTTACAACTTCTGCGTCACAAGAAACGGCTTTTACCGTATCGCAGCTAAATAGACAGATACAACAACTACTTGAAGCCAGTTTGCCGTGGATTTTAGTCGAAGGTGAGATATCCAACCTCGCCAAGCCAGGCTCTGGACATTGGTACTTTTCACTCAAAGATGACCGTGCACAAATCCGCTGCGCCATGTTCAAAGGTAAAAACGCAGCCGTACGATTCAAACCCAAAGATGGTGACATGGTTCGCTTGCGTGCTCGCGTCACTTTCTATGGTCCAAGAGGCGACTGCCAACTCAGTGTCGAAAGCATGGAGTCGGCAGGTGAAGGTGCATTACAACAGGCGTTTGAACGCTTAAAAAACAACTTACAAACCGAAGGCCTTTTCGCACCAGAGCATAAAAAACCACTGCCGACCCAACCAGAACGTGTTGCCATCATCACCTCGCCAGTCGGCGCAGCGGTTCGCGATATGATCATTGCCTTTCGTCGACGCTTTCCGTTGACAGAACTCACCATTCTGCCTTCCTTAGTGCAAGGCCAAGACGCTTCTAAAAACATCTTGCGGCAATTGCAACGCGCCGATAGCAGTGGGCACTTTGACGCCATTATTCTCGGCCGTGGTGGTGGTTCACTGGAAGACTTATGGAGTTTTAACGACGAAACCTTAGCACGCGCCATTTTTGCTGCCCAAACTCCTATTGTATCGGCTGTTGGTCATGAAACTGACTTCACCATTGCGGATTTTGTGGCCGATGTTCGAGCCGCTACCCCAACCGCCGCTGCGGAGCTTTTAAGCCCTGACCGCAATCAATTGATTAGACAAATCGAGCAGCAAGAAAAGCAACTGGTTCGACGCATGTCACGCATTCTCGAACAAAGCCAACAACAGCTCGACTTTATGACCAAGCGTATTCGCCATCCAAAGGAGCGAATCGAGCAACAGCAAACTCAGCTAGACCAGCTTAAGCATCGCTTACAACAAAGCATGCAACGCAAGGTGCTGGAGCAACAAAACCAAACCGCCAACCTCGCTCATCGACTGGAAAGAAACAGCCCGACTCGCCGTATCGATCAGGACAGACAAAAGCTCAAAGACATCGATGCCCGCCTTGCTCGCGCATTAAGCAACACACTAGCCAACAAGCAAACCGCCTTTGCTCGTCTTATAGACAAACTCAACCTCGTCAGCCCGCTTAATACTTTGGCTAGAGGCTATGCCATTGCATCAAAAGACAAGCAAGTTATTCGCTCTATTCATGACGTTGAAAAAGGCGATGCAATTTCCGTCCGAGTTCAAGATGGGGTCATTTCGTGTGACGTAACAGAGCGCTAAGCACCTAAATCAACAGAGCGCATACTCTATTAATACTAGTGTGCGCTTCTCTCCCCTACCGCGATCACCTTACTCAAAATGCACACCCCGTATAAATTTCTAAAGCACGCCAATAAAAACGCTCTCAACCTTTGCTGACGCCCCAAAATAGTCACCCCGAGCTTTCTAAAAAAAGCAAAGATCTTTTAATAAATGAATAATTGTGCAAATACTTTTCATTCCCTAGTATCGATTGAAGACTAACTAGCAAGATAAAAAATATTATAATGGAGCCACATTGATGTCGGACACTTACCATGCTGAGGGCGGACAAGCCTCAACTCACAAACCAGCAGACAAAAAGTTATTAAAACTCATTGTTGCCTCTTCTATTGGCAACGCATTGGAATGGTTTGATCTAATCGTCTACGCATTTTTTGCTCGCACTATTTCAAAACTCTTCTTCCCTACTGATAACGAAACTTTGTCACTCATGCTGGCGCTTTTCACCTTTGCCATGTCATATCTTATTCGCCCAATTGGTGCGATGGTTATTGGTAGCTACGCAGACAAGATAGGCCGTAAAGCAGCCATGTTGCTAACGATCTGGCTAATGATGGCCGGAACCTTCCTTATTGCAATCATGCCCACCTATGAAACCATCGGCTTACTGGCACCATTAGGGATTTTGCTCGCTAGACTTCTACAAGGCTTCTCTGCTGGGGGAGAGTTTGGTAGCGCGACTGCCATGCTGGTCGAGCATTACCCTGAACGCAAAGGCTTTATCTCTAGCTTTATGTTTGCTAGCCAAGGCCTTAGCGGTTTATTAGGTGCGGGATTTGGATTATTACTAACGACGACCTTAACCACGGGGCAGCTGGAAAGCTGGGGCTGGCGTATTCCTTTCTTCTTTGGTTTGTTAATTGGCCCTGTCGGTTTGTACATTCGCCGACATATTGAAGAAGCGGGTGAATTCACCGAATCGAAAGAAGAAAAAGTGCCATTAGTGGAATTGTTTGCGAATAACAAGCTTGGCATTCTATTTAATATCGGTGCCATGATACTGTCTACATCAGTGACTTATTCGATCATTTTCATGCCGACCTATGCCACAAAATATCTAGGCTTGAGTAATTCTATTGGCTACGGCGGCACCCTGATCAGCTATACCGTGCTCATGTTCCTCACTCCTTTCGTTGGCATCCTATCCGACCGTATTGGACGTACCCGCCTTATGATTGCGGCTGGCGTGCTCTTCTTCCTGACGGTTTGGCCTGCTTTTTTCATATTATCTAATCACCCAACATTGATCATGCTTGCCAGCGTTCTCTTTTGGCTGAGCGTATTGAAATCCATGTATTTTGGTGGCCTACCGGCCTTGATGTCGGAAATGTTCCCAACTCGTGTCAGAGCAACAGGCATGGCCTTAAGCTATAACATCAGTACGACACTTTTTGGTAGCTTCACGCCCTTCTTACTTGTCTGGTCTATCAGCGCATCAGGCGACCAACTTGCACCAAGCTATTACTTGTTATTCACGAGTTTCGTTAGCCTACTCGCCTTGTTTGGCATACGTAGACATTTCAAAATCAATTAGATAACAAACCCATTTTGCTTTTCTAACGCCACTTTAATGTGGCGTTTTTTTTGCCTTGAGCGTTACCAAAAAAAACGGTGGCCGCATTGGACCACCGTTTTAGACATTAACATGCGCTTATTTATTCGGGCCAATGTTCGCCTAAATCCCAAAATAAACCAGCCGCAGCCAAAAGCCCTTGCTGAACCACACTTTCAAGAAGATGTTCATCAGGTGCGTGCTGCTTACAAGATGGATAAGAATGTGGCATCCACACAGTCGGTAGTTCTAATACATCCGCGAAACAATGATTTGGAATAGTACCGCCTAAGTTGGGTAAAACCGTCACCGCCTGCTCTAACGAGGTTTCCATAGAACGCTGAACAAATCCAACCCAAGGGTGAGTTGGGTCTAGGCGCGTCGCGTTGTACCCTCCCTCAAAAATGACCTTAACATCTCCCAAACCTTTCTCTTCAAGAAAGGCGGATAGATTAGAGACAAGGTTTTGCCAATCCGTGCCCGGCACAATACGTAAATGACATACTGCTTCGGCAACATCAGGAATCGCCCCAATAGGTTTGTTGATATCGCCAGCGCCAATAGCAATGACTTCTAGTGTATTGCAACCAAACAATCGTTCACCCGCGGTAAGCTCTTTTTCCCCCCATTGATCATTCAATGTTGGGTCACCAGCATAACCGCCAACGGTTAACGCTTGCATCATCTCAGCAGTCAAACCACTTGGTAACGGTGCTCGTAAGCTCTCAGCGGTGATTCGTCCATCCGCCGTCGTCAAGCTAGCAAGTGCATGCTGCAAACGTGTCACAGGGTTGGTAATAACACCGCCCCAATTGCCAGAATGACGCGCTCCATTGCCAGTTTCACAACGTAAGCGAAACTGGCAAACACCTCGAGACCCAAGAAAGATAGTCGGTGTTTGCGCATTTAATCTTGGACCATCAGATGCTAAAAATAGATCCGCTTTTAACGATTTTTTTTGCTCGCGACAAAAGAGCTCTAAACCTTTAGAACCAACTTCTTCACTCATCTCAAATAGTATTTTAACGTTGTAGCCCAATTTACCGTTACGGGCGTCCAATACCGATTCGAGCGCTAGCAGGTTAATCGTATGTTGGCCTTTGTTATCCGCCGTACCACGACCCAAGATCTTTTCTCCGATCTGCGATAATTTCCAAGGATGAGTACCCGCCTGCCATAATTCTGTCTGCCCATTGGTAACATCACCATGACCATACGTTAACAACGTCGGCAAAGAATCATTTTCAATACGCTTAGCGATTAATAACGGCGGACAAGACTCGATAGGGTTTGGAAAAATTTCACACTCAAAGCCTAATTTCGCTAAGGTCGGCTGAATCTCATTCGTTAGATATTTCATGAGTTCAGCACTGGCTTCTGGGTTTTGGCTCTCTGAAGCAAACGCCACACGGCGCGTTAACGTTTCAATAAACTGACCATTTTTAATAGTCGAAGCGGCCTGTTGTAAGGCAGTTTGACGGCCATTTTGACTCATTGCTTGGGACATTTTTTCTCCAAAATACACAGATTTACTATGGTATTTAGCTTAAGATGTAATAAGCTTTACAACAATTATCAATTACACAATAAAACCTTCTATAAAATAGAAAGCTTATGAATGACATCTCGTTAAAATATTTTCATGCTGTTGCGAAAACAGGCTCCTTATCCGCTGCATCGGAAGAACTCCACGTTGCAGTTTCGGCGATCAGTCGACAAATAACCCAACTAGAAGAAAAGCTTCAGTTGTCTTTGTTTGAACGTAAAGCCAGAGGTATGTCTTTAACGCCAGCGGGCGACATTTTGTACACGTATTCACTGCGCAATACGCTGGAATTTAAAAACGTGATGTCGGAAATGAAGGGCATCAGCAATATCCAGCAACAATCTATTGCACTGGCTTGCCCTGAAGGCATGGCTTGGGACTTTATCCCTCATGTTATGGCGGAATTTCGCTTGGAATATCCAAGTGCTCGCTTTTCACTACAAGTTGTCGATTCGAGTAGAGCAACAGAGCTTGTTAGAGACGGCAGTGTCGATGCTGCATTCACTTTTAATTTGCAACCAGAGCAAGGTGTTGAAGTCTCGTTGCAAGTACCTTCACCAATCGTCGCCCTGTTATCCAAAAACCATCCTCTCGCCAGTCAGCATGACATCAGTATTCGGGATTTAACCGAATACCCTATTGCCACATCCGGATCAGGAACAACGCTCAGTTATTTATTTGATATAGCTTGTCATATCGAAGGCGTACAAATCATCCCTGCCTTGTCTAGTGACTCTGCGGGTTCCATTTACACTTTTGTGAACGAAAGCCAAAACGCCATCGCCCTTTGTGGGGAACTAACCGTTGCAAGACGAGCAAAACAAGATGGTCTGGTGATACGCCCAATGCGAGAACCATCACTAGCCCAGCGCAGCCTGCAGGTACAAATTATGTCAAGAAGAAAGCTACCCGTCATCGTAAGGTATTTTTTAAGCCACCTTACCGAGTCGCTTAAAAAGCAAGACTGATACTGCATTGGTGCGGATATTCGCCTACAACCCATACCGCTCAATTTTTTTAATCAGCCCCTGTCTTGAAATCCCCAGTTGCTTGGCGGCTTGGGTACGGTTGCCTTGGCTTTTTTCTAAGGCTTGGGTAATCAGTCGAATTTCAAGGTCTCTAACTTGTTCATCTAAGGTCGCATCGGTTGTTGTTACGCTTGTCATGGCGTGACGAACAGGTTCACCGCTGGGGTAAAGCAGCTGAATGTCTTCCATGGTAATTTGCCCTTGTGGGCAAATAGACGCGACGCTTTCTAGGGCGTTTTTTAACTCACGAACGTTACCGGGCCAGGTTTGATCGCGAAACCATTGTACGGCTTCAGGGCTGAGTTGGAGCTGCTTAGCTTGCTGACTTTGCAAACGCTGTAGAAATGACTGGAGTAACACAGGAACATCTTCGAGTCGCTCCGACAACGCTTGGGTTTCAATATTGACACCTTTAATGCGGTAATACAGATCCTCTCGGAAGCTGCCTTCGCGAACCTTCTCAACTAAATCGGCATTGGTCGCAGAGATCACTCGAATGTCGATGTGCTTCTGCTCTCGTCCTCCCACCGGAAAGAAAGTGCCTTCCTGCAACACCCGCAGCAACTTGACCTGCATGGCTAATGGCATTTCGCCGATTTCATCCAAAAACAAGGTACCGCTATCGGCCAAACTCAATAAACCGACTTTGTCTTTTTCCGCCCCAGTAAAGGCGCCTTTCACGTAACCGAACAACTCGCTTTCTAATAAATCCGCCGGAATCGCGCCGCAATGCACAGAAACAAACGGCTTGGCTGCGCGATGACTCAAGTCATGCAAGGTACGAGAAATGACCTCTTTGCCTGTACCCGATGGCCCAGTCACTAAGACGCGTACATCCGTCGGCGCAATTCGCTCCACCAGCGCCCTGACCTTTTGCGAACTCATCGAATGACCGATATACGCAGACGCACCTTGGGAGGAATTACTAACTTGCTTGAGCTGAGTCAGCTCTCGTTCTAAGGTGGTTTTGGTGATCGCTCGGCGCACCACCACGGCCAACATATCAGGATCAATCGGCTTAGCAATAAAATCCCATGCGCCAAGCTCGATGGCTTTAAGCGCCAAGTCACGATCCGCATGGCCAGTAATAATAATCACTGGGCGGCCAGCGAATTCATCCATCGCCTCCAAGGTCACTTGCGGATCAAAATGCGGCGGCATAGATAAATCCAATAACACCAAGTCCGCATCAAAGTCCGCTAACGCCAATTTGGCTTCGGCTAAACTCGCCGCCGTTTTCACATGGTAATCTTGGTTGGCCAACCAACGGCTCGCCAATTCACGAAATGCGGGTTCGTCATCAACCAGTAATATTTTATTTTGTGTCATGGAATTCTCTATTTGAAAGCGCTGCGCCAGAAAAATGGCGAGGTAAAATAAGTTCAAACGTCACCGACCAAGCCAAATCAGAGCGGTGCCAAATCTTGCCACCATGGGCATCAACAATACGGCGCACAATGGCTAAACCAAGACCACTGCCGCCCGCTCGCTTAGTCACAAAGGGTTGAAACAAGGCTTCACCTTGTAAGCTTACATCGATTGCTGGTCCGTTGTTGTGGACGCGAATCACAAGCTGTTGGCCCTCTTCTTTGGCTTCAATAAACAACTTGCTATCGGGCGTGGAGCGTAAAAAGGACACGGCATTATCAATCAGGTTGATGAACACCTGCTGCAACCGTTGCGAGTCTGCTTCCAGCTCCAGCGTTTCATCTATATCAAGCTCATAACTCACGCCTTCAAGCTGGGCTTGCGCCAATACGCTTGCAATCAATGATCGCAATGGTGTGGCAACTATTTGCAATGACAGCCCACCCGAATACACCAACATATCACTCACCAAACGATCGGCGCGTTTCAGCTGAGTTTGAATGTGTTGGCGCGTTTCGGCTGGTGCGTCATAAGCCGCCATAGAGATGATATTCAGAGGATTGCGCAGCTCATGGGCCATCGCCGCAGACAAGCTGCCCAGCTCGACAAGATGCTGTTCGTCCATGCGTTTTCGCTCGGCCACCGCCAAGGCCAACGAGCGTTCAAGCAAGCCGCAACTGGTCGAAAATAAGGACGCAAACACTTCCGCCGTAAGACGCATACCTGGGCTGGCATCTTCCCAACCAATTAATACAAAGTGCCAATCAGACTCCGATCGAGACACCTGTATAGCCAACGCGTTATTCTGCCCTTTTACCGGATAGTCGCCATGTTGCAATTGAATCGCTACATTTTGTCTTATTTGTCGCGAAAGTAACTGCTCACCAACATTCGTCAATTCTGCCCAACCCCGAGCCTCTCTCAATTGGGTTGACCAGGTATCTAACACAGCTTCATTTAATAACGCGCCGGGGTAAATCAGCCGAGAAACCAAACGGCTTAAAGGCTGATAAATCACCGCCGCAACCACCAAAATCAGCAAGGAATACAACCAGAGTTGCCAACTGGGTACATTGGCCAGCGCCTGCAAACCAATACGACCAGACACCACGCTGATGACCGCGATCACACAGAGAATCACCAACATCATGGCAACCCAAAGCAAGGCCCGATTGGCAAAGGCATTGACCGACAAAATTTGATAGCGAACTACCGCATAAACCAACAATAGCAAATAGGTTGGCAGTAAGAGCATGGGATAGGGAAACCAGCTAATGCCAAAAGAAGGAAACACAAAACTGGTCGCTAACAACAGGCCCCAAGCGCCAACGCCAAACATGGCGAGAATGGAGCGTTTCTTATTACCAGAATGTCGATACCAACCAAACAACAACACCCCATGAGCCAAGATGCCGATCAACACCGTATAGGCAAGATTCCATGTCCCCGCCTCGGTAAAGATAAAAAAGGAACGTGTATCCAAGGTACTGATAGCATCGCCCGCGCCGATCCACCAGCTCTGTAACACCACCACGAAACTGGTGAGATAAAGCCAAGGCACCGCTTGATATAAGCGTTCAAGCATCGGCTCTTTGACTGGGCCAGAGTTCACAAAGCGAATGGCAAAATGTAGGAAAAAAGTCGGCATCAACGGATTAGCGAGAATAATGTGGATGCCAACTTGCTCATAGCCTTGGAACAACACCACATGCCCGAAGCACCAAATCGCCATCATAATCGCGAAGCCAGCTAAGGCTTGAAGATCACTCTGCTTTCGCGCTCGCCACAACAACCAAGCAGCGACCAAGACACCGCACACACTGGTCAGCAGCATGGCGACTTCAAACATCAACGATAATGTCAAAATCGTAAACCTCGTTTACACCAAAAAGTGAGAAAATCGTAAACCCTTTTTACATCACAAGCAAAGCTATAATTTTATCCTTTAAAATCAAATAGATGAAAATCAAAAATAATTGGCCTGTCCTTTGCTATACCTTGAGTAATTCTTGATTTATATCAATCTATTCTCAACTGATAGGGCTCACACCATGAATACTGGATTTTTACTGACCGAGGTCATCGCACTTTTTAGCATTGTAGGCTTGGCGCTATTACCTCTCGCTTTACAGCAAATGCGTACGCTAAAAATTAAGTGAAACGCCTAGCTTTAAACGAAATCTCTTAACGCTTACTGACACCCAAGGGAGCCAATATGGACCTCGACGTCGCCATTTTATCTCGCATACAGTTCGCCTTTACGGTGAGCTTTCACATTATTTTTCCCAGTATCACCATTGGTTTGGCGACGCTGATTGCCATTTGGGAAGGGCTGTGGCTAAAAACACACAACCCTTACTACTTGCAATTGGCCAAATTTTGGATCAAGCCGTTTGCCATTACGTTTGGCATGGGCGTGGTATCTGGCATTGTTTTATCCTATGAATTTGGTACTAACTTCTCCAAATTTTCGGAGATTACTGGCGCGGTACTTGGGCCGCTGATGGCTTATGAAGTGCTCACTGCTTTCTTCATGGAAGCCGGTTTCCTTGGCGTCATGCTATTTGGTTGGCAGCGCGTCGGCCGCAAGTTGCATTTCTTCGCCACTGTCACCGTTATGGTAGGTACTTGGATTTCTGCGTTTTGGATCATTGTGGCGAACTCATGGATGCAAACCCCCGCAGGTTACAAGATCATCAATGGTAAATTCGAAGTCTCAAGCTGGATGGAAGTCATCTTCAATCCGTCTATGCCTTATCGACTCACGCACATGCTAGTTGCGTCGTTAATCACCGCGACGTTTGTAGTAGCGGGCATCAGTGCTTACTACTTACTAAAAAAGAAAAACATTCCTTTTGCGAAAAAAGGCTTGTCCATGTGCATGTGGTTTGCCTTGGTACTAACGCCACTGCAAGCATGGATCGGTGATATGCACGGTTTGAACGTAAGAGAGCACCAGCCAACCAAGCTCGCTGCGATGGAAGGCATTTGGCCAGCGGAAGAAGAAAACGTGCCGCTGCTACTGTTCGCTATGCCGAACATGAAAACGGAATCAAACGATTATCAAGTCGGCATTCCAAACCTTGGTAGCTTGATTTTGACTCACTCTTGGGATGGCGCTGTACAAGGTCTAAAAGCCGTACCGCCAGAAGACAGACCTAATGTGCCGTTAGTGTTTTGGTCTTTCCGTGTCATGGTGGGTATTGGTTTTGGCATGATGGGCATCGCGGCGCTCGCGCTCTTATTACGTCGTAAAGGCCGTTTATATGAAAACAAAGCCTTCTTGTCACTCGTCACATTCTTTACGCCGATGGGAGTTATTGCGGTATTGGCAGGTTGGTATGTGGTGGAAATCGGCCGTCAGCCTTGGATTGTCTACAACCTAGTTAGAACATCGGAGATTGTATCGCCTCTTCCTCCAGAAAGAGTGCTGTTTACCTTGACCATGTTTGTCATCATTTACAGCTTACTGATTGGTGTTTATCTCTACTTCATGCGCAAGTTGATTAAAAAAGGGCCGCCGTCAATGGAAGCTCTCGAACAGCAACTGATTGGTATGAAAGCACCGGGCTATGCATTGGCTTGGGTAAAGTCGCTAACAACGAAAGAACAACAATTAATAGAACAGCAAGCAAACGATCAAACTTCACAAGCACAAGCACAAGGAGATAAATGATGGATTTGGCTTTTTTCTACTTCCTTGTCTTAGGCTTTGCCATCTTTATGTACGTGCTACTTGATGGCTTCGACTTAGGGATTGGCATTCTCTACCCTTGGTTTAACCAAGAAGGCGAGCGCGACCATTTAATGCGTTCTATTTCACACGTTTGGGATGGCAACGAAACTTGGTTAGTATTTGGTGGTGTGGTGTTGTTTGCGGCGTTTCCCGCCGCTTATGCTGGCATTACTTCGACTTTTTATCTGCCTATCATGCTTATGCTGTTTGCGTTGATCTTTCGTGGTGTGGCGTTCGAGTATCGGTTTAAGTCCGATACGTCTCGACCTTATTGGGATTTCGCCTTTAGTGCGGGTTCGGCTATCGCTGCGTTTTGCCAAGGCATGTTACTAGGATCGATTGTTCAAGGCGTACCAGTCGGTGTCGATAGCTTATCTAGCCTACACTGGCTAACGCCCTTTTCTATCCTAACAGGCTTTTCTGTAATGGCAGGTTATGCCTTGCTGGCCGCTTGTTATCTGTTTATGAAAAGTCGCGGCCGCATTCAAGAGCACGCGGCAAAATTAGGTAAAAAACTTTTACTAATCACTATTTTAGCCATGGTCATCGTCAGCCTGTGGACGGTGGCTAGCCAAGTAGACATTCGTCAACGTTGGTTCTCTGGCTTAAATTTTTTATGGCTATCGCCTTTACCTATCATTACCTTAGTGGTCGCGGTATTGGCTTGGAAAGATTTAAACAGCCATTCCGCTGGCATCACTCACCATGAAGGTCGACCATTTTGGTACGCTGCAACGCTATTTTTGCTTGGCTTTGCGGGGCTTGTCGTGGGTTTGTTCCCTTACTTAATACCAAGACAGCTAACCTTTATGGAAGCCGCCTCCCCAGACAGCAGCTTACTCTTCTTACTGCCAGGTATATGCATCTTCGTGCCCTTGATTTGTGCCTACACTTTATGGGGTTACCGCGTCTTTGCAGGTAAGGTAGAAGATTATCAGGAGGGTTACTAATGTCACTCAAAAGCCTGAAAGAAAAAGCAGCCAAACTCAAATCGTGGCAATGGTTTTTGCTGCTGTACGGCATCGGCTTTATTGCCATATTAACCGCATCTTATGGAATTAAACTGCTAATGACAGGGTTGCCTTGAGCAATACTATTCGCATAAAAAAGCCCCACACTTTACAACTTTAAGTGTGGGGCTTTTTAGCATTATTCAGTAAAAGATTACGACAATAATGGTTACACTTTAGCCGCTTTAAGCGTATCAGCTTTCGCGCCCATGCTCGCTTTCACAAGCAAAACGGCAAACACCACCACACCCAATACTCGCGCACTGACCACGAACAAGGAAGTGTCCGTAGCAGCCGCAGGCCAAGCAATAAGTACCGCGGCAACAACATATAGTAAACGAGTTACCCAAGATAAATTCTCACGTAACCAGCCAGAAAAGCCGATGCTCATCGATGCTGTTGCCAGGGTAGCAAACAAGATCGCTGCGATCACACTCGCCGTTGTCCCAATCAATAAAATCCCCGGCATGGTCACGAATAAGAACGGAACCAAAAGCTTAACAAAACCTAGTCGCATGGATTCAACGGCCGTTTCATTCGGTTCGGCACCAGAAATTGTCGCCGCCGCGTAAGCTGCTAATGCAACAGGTGGAGTAATGGCAGACACTAAACCAAAGTAGAAAATGAACATGTGCGCCGACAGGGTTTCCATACCAAGTTGTGTCATCGCAGGCGCAACCAATACCGCGAGTAACAAATACGCCGCTGATGTTGGTAATCCCATACCCAAAACAAAAGACGCCAATGCGGTGAGTAATAAGACGGCCCATAAATTGCCATCACCCAGTTCAATAATCAAACCAGACAACATCAAGCCCATACCGGTCAAATTCAGAATACCGATAATCACGCCAGCGGCTGCAACAGCCGCTACAATCGGTAGCGTCGAAGACAAGGTTTCCTTACAAGCCGCAATCAAATCGACCACATTTATACGAGTGGCTTTTTTCCAAGGACAAACGAGCAAACCAGCCAAGATCCCCATAACGGCCGCTTGGGTTGGTGATTTACCTGAAATCATTAGACCGATCAAAACCACCAGCGGAAGCAAAAGATAGCTCTTTGTTCTCAGCGTTCTTAATAACAATTGTAAGCCCGCTTCGGTATCCCTTTCTAAATTAAGGCGTCCAGCTTCTAGGCGTACTGAAATCATCAACGCCAAAATATACAAAAGTGCGGGAACCAAGGCGGCCATTGCGACTTCGGCATAAGGAATCCCAATCATTTCTGCCATCAAGAAAGCAGCAGCCCCCATAACCGGTGGCATAATTTGCCCCGCCGAAGACGCAGCGGCTTCGATCGCTCCAGCCAGTTTTGCGCTGTAGCCCACGCGTTTCATCAACGGAATAGTAAAAGTACCTGTGGTCACTACGTTGGCCACAGCGCTGCCATTAAGGGAGCCAAGCAATGCGCTAGACAAAGCCGCAGATAAGCCAGGGCCACCTTGTACACGTCCAGTCAAACCACGGGCCAAATCAACAAAAACCTCGCCCGTACCAATTTTAGTTAAAATGGCACCAAACAAGCCGAATAGGAAAATATACTCAACGGCGACCCCCATTGGCACACCATAAACCCCTTCAGTCGATAACATCAGAGTTGACGTCAGACGGCTTAGATCATAGCCACCATGACCATATTTACCAGGGATCAAATAGCCAAAATACGCATAAAGAAAAGCGAGGGTCATTAAAATAATCAACGCCCTACCTACCGCAATACGGACAAAGACAAACACCACCACAATCAGAGCAATAAAGATCAACCTATCTTGCTCAACCGACATAGCGCCGCGCATGACAATATCAATGTAGTAATGCCACAAGTAAGGCCCCGGAATTAGAGCCAATAGGGCCAATAGATAAAACACACCACGGCCCATGGCACTCTTGTATCTTAGCGCGTAAAACAGCATGGCAGCCCCCGCCACTAAAGAGAAAAACGACGATCTCAATAGCAACGCGGTAATTCCTCCATAATACGCACCATACAGCACAAGACCGGCGATTCCAGCGGCGATCACACTAAACAATAAAGAGACTGCTAGACGTTCCTTGCCACCAGCGAATTTTGATTCAAGGAGCAAACTTTGAAAGCCATTGCTGGAATCTGAGTTCAACATAATGGATCTCCTAGTTTGCGCTTACTTCGTCATAATATTTTTTCGCGCCTGGGTGCAATGCAACAGGAGTGTGTTTTGCGGTTTCTAACGAAATTGCTTTTGCCTGTGGGTGAATTTGACCTAGCTCATCTAAATGAGAAAAAATCGCTTTGGTGATGTTGTAAATTTTGCTCTGATCTTCTTTACCGCTTGTGAACAAAATAGCAGGATCATTAATCATCAAAACCTGTTTGGTTTGATCTGGGTAGGTTCCAGCAGGCAGAGAGTAAGCTTGGTAGAAAGGGTATTTTTGGATCAAACTATCGAGTTTATTAATATCAGCCGACAACAATTTCATGTCGGTTTGTGAGTCGAGATCAATCAAAGAGGAAGTCGGAGCACCTGCCAAAACCACTGTCGCATCAACTTGGCCGTTTACCAAGGCTTTTACCCCTTCGTTATAAGAAAGAAAACGTGGTGTGATATCGTCAAAGACACCATATTCCTGTAACAAACGAGTTGCTAAAACCGCGGCATTACTTCCTGGAGGCCCCATGCTGACACGCTTGCCTTTCAAGCCTTCAAAGGAGTCGACTCCTTTTCCGGAAATCGTTGCGACCTGCAGCACTGCTGGATATAAATAAGCAATACCAGCCACGTCCAAAGGTCCGCTTACTTTAAATGGGCCTTGGCCATTTTTTGCTTCAAACAAAGTTGAAGAAGAAGATAATCCCATTGTCATTTGGCCCGCTGCAACGCGGTGATTGTTTTCCACAGACGCACCCGTTACTTCAGCTCGTGCCGTCGTATTGTCCATGTGTTTATTTAGAGTTTCAGAAATCCCTGCGCCAATCACATAAAACAAGCCGCCCGTTCCACCAGTTCCAATGGATACACGTTCTGCCGCTTGAACAGGGCTATTAATTAAAGTCGCACACAAGGCACTCGCTATAAGCAGTTTTTTAAACATAGTATTC
The DNA here is from genome assembly GCF_057180105.1 of Marinomonas sp. ATLA20. NCBI lineage: Bacteria > Pseudomonadati > Pseudomonadota > Gammaproteobacteria > Oceanospirillales > Oceanospirillaceae > Marinomonas > Marinomonas sp. ATLA20. The sequence continues at coordinate 21,892 of NZ_JBXUKU010000019.1, read as the reverse complement.
TCCAACTTATTTTTGTTTTGTTATTGCTTAGAACACTCTAGCGAGGAAACCTTTCATGAACCTTTCATGGGTCTTGAATACTTCATAAAAAAATAAAAACTATTGAGAAATATTGTTAGGCTCAGCAAACATAGCATTGTCCCATTCATGATAAATAAGTTGTTTTTTGGCATCGTCTGTTTGAATAAGCAATTCTAAGCCAAGAGGAATTGGACGAAAAATTCCATGTGGCAATTTACTCAATTCATCTCGACTATATGGACCTTTAGCCTTTGCACTTATTGGCGTAATGCCTGATTGATTAGCAAGTACATGCTGCCCTTCTGGAGACAATAAAAGATCAATGAAGCGCTTCGCCAATGTCGGCTGCTGAGCATCACGAGGGATAAATGCGGTGCGCATGATGATCGTCGTATAATCTGTCGGCATGATGGTTTTGATCCATGCATACTGTTGCGACCACTGATAGGAATAGGCGCCGACAAGATTATAAGCGATGAATATCTGGCCTTTTAAAAGCGCATTTAGCATGGAGGAAGTATCCATATAAAGCCGAGCTTGGTGCCTCCCGAACGCTTCCAATAACCGACCATAACTACGGGATTGCTGACCGTCATAGGCCCATGTTAGATAACCCAATCCAGATTGCTCAATATTAAATAAGCCCATTTTATCGTCTAAAAGATGATTTTTATTCCGGATCAAATTCAATAACTGCTCACGACTTTGGGGCAACTCGTCACCAGCCAGAATATCGCTGTTTATCGCCGTCACGATTGGTTCGTAGGTAAAACCAAACAACTCATTTCGCCAATGTGAGCCCTTAGGAACATTAACAAGCTCTGGCGAGTTATAACTCAAGGCGTAACCATCGTTAGCCAACTTAAACTGAAGATCCATCGCTGGGCTAAGCATCACATCAGGCCTAACGTTAGACTGAGAGATAAATTGCTCGTATAAATGACGAGTATTCGACTCAGTGTAATGAATGGCTACATTCGGATACTTTTCTTGGTATGCCCTAAACAATGGCTCAATTGCTTGATGATTTACGGCACCATAAATAACGAGCACATCCTCCTTATACGTGGGTTGTTTATTCAGACTTGGAAAAGCGACATAAGAATCTTGTCGCACGGCATCAGCAAACACCATACGGCTAACCAAAATTAAACCAAGCCCTAACAGACAACTAACTTTCATACGATAGCCCTTTTCGTTGAGGGAAAATGACTTCTACAATTAATCCGGTTGGCTGATTGTCTTTTAAGTGAAATCTAGCGTCATGGTGCTCCGCCACGTCTTTAGCAATAGATAAACCGATTCCGGAACCTGATGCAAAATTGTCAGGACTACGATAAAAGTACTCGAAAATATGCTCCTTATCCTGATCCGGTACACCCACCCCTTGGTCTCGAATTTGTAGCACAATTAAGGGGACGGATTGTTCAAAAACAATCATCAACTCAACTTCCACCACACCACCTTTTGGGCTGTATTTAATGGCATTTTCGATGACATTTTGCAGCATTTGCTTGAGTGCAAACTCATCTCCATTAATTGTTGCTTGGATATCGCCAACGTATTCAATCTCCACTTCTCGCTCTAACGCCCAAACCACCAGCTCACGGCAAGTTTCTTTGATCACATAGTCCAAAGACACAGGGCTAAAAGGATGACTCTGATAACGATGTGTCAACGTAGCGCGACTAAGAAGCTGATTGACCGTATTGGTCAATAGGTTACTGCTTTCTAAAATATGCTGTAGTTGCTTTTGCCGTAACACTTCATCGGTTTCATCTATTGCGTTTTGCGCCTGTGAATTTAGACCAGCCAAAGGCGTACGGATCTGATGGGCCGCTTCTGCTGTAAAACGTTTTAGTCGGTTTAACGTGCTATCCAGCTGGGCCATAAAATAATTAATGCTTTTTAGTAATGGCGCTATCTCACTGGGTACATTCGCATCTAAAGGAGACAGCTCTTGAGACGAGCGCTCAGTAATGGCTTGCTTGATCGTTTGCAAGGGTTGTAATACTCGCCAAATAACAAAAAGTAATAGAAGTAACGTGATAAAGAAAAATAAGGTTACAAATTGCAATGCCATTTGGCTGATTTCCGTCGCCGCAGCACGTCGAGCATCCAATGTTTGTCCGACGATGATAAAAACATCGTTAACACTGTCTCCCTCTAACAAGCGTTTCCCTAACGCAATAAATCGCACCATCTCATCGTGATACATAGCTTCATAATAAATAGGAATAAATTTTTCTTTCTCGCTGGATTGCTGAAGCAACTGGGTAAACGGAATATTAGGAAGATCGTTATAACCTGTCAGCACCTGATATTGTCCATTCATAATGGAATAAAAGGCGCGATCTGAGGTAGATAAGGCTAAGGTTTCAAATGCCGAAACGGGCAAATCGATAAAATACTGCGAATCCAATATGTTGATATTTTCGGCCATCTGTAAAGCAGAGCCATAAAGAAGCCGATCATAAGACTCTTTCGCCGCTCTATTTGCATAAATATGCGCACTCCAAAGAGCCACTGCGTTAATCACTATCAACACTGTCGCAACCATTAGAATCAATTGCCGGCGAATCGAGGTAGTTGCCTTAGCCATGATGCTTTTCCAACAAGTAGCCAAGGCCTCGAATGGTTCTGATGTTGATGTCACTGCTTTGCAGAGACTTCCTCAAACGAGCTACGTAAATTTCAATGACACTAGGGTTCGGGTTTTCATTAAAATTATAAATATGTTCTATCAAGACTTCTTTGCTTAACACTCTTCCGGTGTGGCTGATGAACACTTCTAATAAACGAAACTCTCGCTGCTTTAACTCGACCAGGTGATCGCCAATAGTCACAGTGCATGCTTGCAGGTCTAAACTAACATTGCCGTATTCTATCGTATTTTGTGCTTGCCCTTGGCTACGACGGAGCAAAGCACGACAACGAGCTTCAAGCTCACCAAAGTCCACGGGCTTGGTCATATAATCATCAGCACCTAGATCCAAAAGCTCTATGCGATCTTTTACTTCATCACGGGCAGTCAGCACAATCACCGGCGTATTAGAGTGTTTTTTTCGAAGCGTTTGTAATATTTGAGCCCCTGTCATATCCGGCAAATTTAGATCCAATAGCATGAGATCGTATTCTTGCAATGCCAACATTTGATTTGCCTGTAAACCAGTTTGCGCAAGATCAAGACCATGCCCCATTCGACTGATTCTTTGGCTAATGGCTTCGCCTAAAATACGATCATCTTCTACTACTAAAATACGCATGATACTGATGCTCTTGTGACTTCTTTATTGTTATAGGGCAGATTGAATGTGCGGTACTCGGTTTGCACTCGGAACCTTGTCAATTTAGACTATATTCCAACATGAATGAATGGACTATCACTTCTATTAATGGATTTGCTGAAAAATGAATACCGTGTATGTCTCAACAATAAGAGACTCTCATGATCTGTGTTCTCCATTCTTCCTTTATCTGTCCATGTGCAAGCTTATCGAAAACACGTAAAGTAGTTGGCTTATTTTCGCCTCACTATGACAAAGTTAAGGACTCAACATGATTCGCAAAGATATGTTTTTGGCGCTGATTATCATCATCGCCTGGGGCTTTAACTTTATTGTCATGCGTTGGGGGCTGGACGAGCTCACGCCGATGATGTTGGGCGGATTACGCTTCCTCGTTATAGGTATGATTGGTTGCTTCTTTTTCTCTCGCCCTAATACACCGCTGCTTTGGTGTATTGGTTATGCCTTATCATTGAACTTCGGCCAATTTGCTTTTTTATTCAGCGCTATATCTTTCGGAATGCCCGCTGGCCTAGCTTCTTTGGTGTTGCAGTCCCAAGCCATTTTCACTCTATTATTCGCTATTTTGTTGCTAAAGGAAGCCGTGCGACCTTACCAAGTACTCGCCATTGGCATTGCCATTGGAGGCTTGGCGGTCATCGGATTGGACAATGAAGACTCCACCATGACGGCGCTTGGCTTTGGCTTAACTTTAGCCGCAGGATCTAGCTGGGCAATGGGAAATATTTTCACCAAAATCATTAGCCGCAAAGGCTACGATGCCAACCTAAACTTAATCGTTTGGTCGAGCTGGATTCCGCCAATCCCTTTCTTTATATGCGCCTACTTTATTGATGGCGGCGATGTCATGTGGAGCAACATCATTGAACTAAGCTTTAAATCCATAGCGTCACTTGCCTACCTATCGCTCTTTGCTACCTTGGCTGGCTATGGTTTGTGGAGCTATTTGTTGTCTCGTTACCCTGCAGCAACCGTAGCACCGTTGACCTTGGGCGTACCTGTGGTCGGATTAACATCAGCTGAAATTTTTCTGTCTGAAACGGTTAGCGCTATGCAATGGATAGGGATTTTGATCGTATTAGTAGGGCTAATGCTAAACACATTCGGCGGCCGCTGGTTAAAGAAAGTTAGCCAGCGCACCGCTTGAAGTCGTTTTGAAATTGAAGGTAGGTTAATCTTTTCGATCTTGTTGCGCGTCGATTTTATCCGCAAGACGTGCGACTTGAGCTTGTAACTCAGAAATTTGTGTTACCAAGGCTTGGTGATTGCTCTCTTGATTCTCGTGCTCTTCTTCTGCTGTTTCGCGGGTCATGACATCTAACATCACACCCACCATCATGTTCAAAAACACAAAGGCGGTTAGGAATATGAAGATGATGTAGAAAACCCAGCTAAACGGATACACTTCCATGGTTTCGTACATCACATCCGTCCAATCTTCGAACGTTGCTACACGAAATAATGTCAGCATTGAGATGGCAATATCACCCCAAAGCGTTTCATTTACTTGATGGAAAAAGATCGAGCCGACCGCTGCGAAGATGTAAAAAATGATAAACATCAACAAGGCAATGTAGCCCATTTTTGGGATGGCTTTTAGTAAAGCATTAATCAGAAAGCGCAGGTCAGGAATAATCGACACCAGACGTAACACTCGGAACACACGCAGTAGACGCGCGACAAGAATCATCTCGGTCTCTGAAATTGGCATCAAACTGCCAACAACAATCACGGTATCAAAGATATTCCAAGGATCTTTAAAAAAGCGACGCTTATCATCACAGGCGATAAAACGAAGTGAGAGCTCAACTAAAAAGAAAACAGTAATAAAGTTGTCGAGAAAATTAATGGCTTTATCAATACCGTAAGGCAAAGAATAGGTTTTAGCGCCAACCGTTAATGCGGCGACCACAATAATGCCAATAATAAAGCCCTGAAACCACGGGCTGCGCTCTATGCGCTTTATCTTGGCAAACCAACTTTCAGAATGATTCATTTCCATGCTTTTCTACACCTAATATGCAACGATCTCGACAATAAACACCTGAAACACTGACAGGAGCCGCCATATTAAGTTCATATCATAAAGAATAAAAGCAGAAGCGAGATAAGTTACAGCACTTGATGGTTAAGTCCGCTTAACGCGCACCACTTTCATAATTTCAACTGGAATTCCCGCGACCATTTCTTGAGTCGGATAATAGGTGAGATTCACACGAGCACCGCGTAAGGTGCGATATTTGCCTTGGCGTTTAAAGCGAAATGGGACATCGTAGCCTTCGATCATTAAAGTGTGTAGCACCCAGTCTTCTTGCGGGCGTTGGGCATGAGATTTTACTTTCAGCGCATCGGAATGAATCAGCGCATCATTGTTTTTTAACAAAGACTCAGGATCGGATTTCACGAGAGATTTCCTTTCTTAAAGATCAAAGCATCTTAGTATGACACAAAGATCTGAAATCTTAAAAAATTGTTTACTTTTTGCTCAACTTTAAGAAATAGTACTTTGCTGCTCTACTTTATCTTCTGGGGTTCCTGACTCTTTAAATTGACTCATTGCCTGTGCGGCTTCTCGGCTTTCAAAACGCACGACTGCTTTTTGTAGAATCAAGCTATTAGGGTAAGTCACTACATCGCCAGATAGCCGATGAATGATCACATGAAAAGACGATATTTCCATAATTTGCCCCAAAATCTCATCGTCTTTATCGACCACCTTTACCCAATCTCCTACTCGATAAGGAAAACTGAAAAAGATAATTAAACTCGCTGTGATGTTGCTTAAAATGGACCACTGAGCGAATAGCGCCACGCCTACAACGGCAAAAACAGACGAGAAAAAGATCGCTAACTGTCCATAACCAATCCCTAGTACCAAGCAAACCAACATAACAAAAGTCGCGGTAAAACCAAGATTTAGCATTTTCGAAACGTAGGTTATTCGCACTTCGTTGGCGAAACTCTTTTGCCCCAACAACCTTACCGTCGACTTTAAAATACGAGACACAATGACATAAGCCACCACTAATAAAGCGATTAAGCCAATCTGCACCATTACGCTTTTTCTCCTAAAACGAATTTATAAAACATAGAACAACACACCAGGAATAATCCCCACACTCATCAAATTACTGATCAACACGATGGACGCCACTTTATGAGGCTCCTGCTGATAAAGCTCGGCCACCATGTAATTCAACACCGCTGGCGGCAAACAAGCAAAGATAAGTAAGTAGGCGAAATTCTCTGGTGACATACCAACGACGTAATACCAAATGACAGCAATAACCAGACCACTTAATGGACACAAAAAGCCGCTAATCACACCCAATTTCCATTCACTAAAGTCGACATTCGTCATACGAACGCCGAGCGCAAATAGCATCAGAGGAATAGCGATTTGCCCCATCATATCAACGGATACTTTGACTGCTGGCATAACCGTCCAACCTTGTAGGCTCCATATTAAACCTAATATCGTCGCGATGATCATCGGCATTTTCAGCACATTAAGAAGGTTGGTTTTTGGATTAAGTAAATACATACCAACGGTAAAATGTAGCAAGTTTTCGGTGAGGAATAGCACTACCGCGATCGGCAAAGCGGATTCACCAAAAGCCAGTACAATCAAAGGAATCCCCAAGTTGCCGCTGTTGTTAAACATCATTGGAGGAACTAAGGTTTTAGGCGAAATTTTTAGCCACTTACATAACGGCCAAACCAGTAAACCTGACCCCAATACCACCACAGTAGCGGCAAGGATCAAATCCACATATAAGGCAATATGGAACTCTTTCGAGGCCATAACAGAAAAAATAAGCGCGGGGCAAAAAACACTGATATTTAAGCGGTTCGCCACCGTCATGTCCGTAGGGCGAACTCGTGCATATAAAAACGCCACCAGCACGATACTGGCCAAAGGGAAAACCGTATTAAAAATTTGTAAAAATAACGTCGAAGTGTCCATTAATAGCCTCTTTCACGAAGGGCATTAGCTTAACGCCCTGTCAACAAAAGACCAAGATGGATTAAAAATTAGTTTTTCTCTATTAACGTTGAAGGAATCAAAATAAAACGCTGAGCAACGTCTTTGCCTTTTAATAAATCCATACCAATTTCAATGGCTTTTTCCGCCATAGGAATAGGACGCTGGACAGCAGTAGCAATCCAAGGATTCCCCTTTTGCTTAATAATCTCGGCCGCAAATGGCGCACCGTCAATCGATGCCAGCACAAATTCGTCACGTTTGGCTTGTTGCGACGCCTGTAAAGCACCAAATGCCGTTGGATCATTAATGGTAAATACCGCGTCAATGTGAGGGTATTCTTCCATCAAATACGTCATGGCTTCCATTCCGCCTTCAACGCTGCCAGTACCGTTCATTCGGTCACTCAACAGGGTAATTTGCGGGTATTTATTCAATGCGGATTTACAGCCGGCAACTCGCTCTATAACAGACGATACTAAGACACCATTAATAATGACGAAGTTACCTTGGTAACCAATCTTCTCGACCAGTTTTTCACAAGCAATAGCACCAGCCTGTACATTATCTGTGGTAATGGTGGCGTCTGCACCTTGTGCATTCACATCCACCGCGATCACTTTAATACCTGCTCTTTGTGCTTTAGCGACAACAGCGGCAACCTTGTATTCATCCGCGGCGGTTAAGACGATCAAATCGACTTTTTGCTCGATGAAGTCATTGATTTGACCTATTTGTCGTTGCCAATCATACGCATCTGAGCGAATCAGCATTTTAACGGGCGCACCCGCTAACTCCTCCGCTTTTGCAGATACAGTCTCCACCAGCTGAACAAAATAAGGATTCCCCAAATCGGCTACGCTAATACCAATTGATTTAAGGGGTTGCCGCTCTGAAGATTCCGGCTCTGAGGATTGAGAGGCCAAAGGAGAAAGCGAAACGGCGACAATCGAAACCGCCAATAGGCTTGGCATTAGGCGATAGCCTTTCCAAAGCTGTCGTGCTTTCTGAAAACTCGACATTGACTGTTTAATTAGGCTCATGTTGTTTCCCCTGATGAAAGGCCGCTATTTTGCCCTACCTGATGGCAGATAAAAATAGCGGTTTGGCTTAGGCCGCTTCTTCCTCTGACTCACCAACCGCCATAGCACCCGTCATAATGGCGACGGCGTCCGACATGCTATGGGTCTGAGGTGTCACAATCGCCGCGCGCTTACCCAACCGATGGATATGGATACGGTCGGCCACTTCGAATACATGCGGCATATTGTGGCTGATCAAGATAATGGGCAGTCCACGGTCACGAACTTCCTTGATCAAGTTCAATACTCGGCGAGACTCTTTGACCCCAAGTGCCGCTGTTGGCTCATCCATAATCACCACTTTACTGCCGAACAAAGCTGAGCGAGCAACCGCCACACCTTGGCGCTGACCACCTGAAAGCGACTCAACGGCTTGACTAATATTTTGAATGGTCATCAAACCCAGCTCGGTCATTTTATCCTTAGCGCGTCGCTCCATTTCTTTCTTATCCAGCATACGAAAGACAGAACCTAAAATACCCGGCTTCAATAACTCTCGCCCTAAGAACAAGTTATCAGCAATGTTTAGGGCTGGCGAGACCGCCAAATTCTGATAAACCGTTTCGATGCCTAACGCACGAGCCTCCATTGGTGAAGAAAAATGCACCGGCTTGCCATCCAACAAGATTTCCCCTTCGTCCGGAATCAAAGCGCCAGACAAGGCTTTTATCAATGAAGATTTACCGGCACCGTTATCGCCAATGACCGCTAATATTTCACCAGGATAGAGTTCAAAATCAGCATGATCAATCGCCGTTACACTGCCATAACGTTTTACCAAATTCTTTGTTTGTAACACGGGAGTTTTATCGTATTGAGCTACCATTATGCTGTCCCTCTTCGGATCCACTGATCGACACCAACGGCAACAATAATCAAAATACCGACGGTGAACTCTTGCCATAACACATCAACACCCGCGAGTGCCAAACCATTACGAAATACGCCAACCACTAAGGCGCCAATCAAGGTGCCATAGATAGAGCCTCGACCACCAAACAAACTACAACCACCAATAACCACTGCTGTAATACTGTCTAAGTTTGTGGTGTAACCCGCTTGAGGACTAACCGAACCAATACGACCAATCAAGACCCACGCACCGATGGCACACACCACGCCAGCCAAAATATACACAGACAACAAAATACGATCCGTACGGATACCTGCCAATTTTGCCGCAGCAGGATCGTCGCCCGTGGCATAAACGTGACGTCCCCATGGAGTCCAGTTTAGCGCATACCAAATCACAAAGAAGATCGCCAACATCAACAAAGAACCATAGGTTAATCTGGCACCAAAGACGTTGATGGTTTCACCTAACCACTGCAATAAAGGCGCCGCCGCACTGATATCTTGAGAACGAATGGTTTCACTTTTTGAATACCACAAGTTCAAGGCGAAAAACACGTTCCATGAACCAAGCGTTGCGATAAAAGGCGGCAACTTCATGCGCGTAATCAGCAAACCATTAATAAACCCTGCAATCGCACCAACGCCAATGCCGATCAACAAGGCAAGCCAAGCTTCAAAGCCATAATCCATCGCCATGCGCCCCATGACTACGGACGCTAACACCATGATGGCACCCACAGATAAATCGATACCCGCGGTTAAAATAATTAACGTTTGAGCAACACCTATCACACCAATAATAGTGACCTGTTGCAGAATTAAAGACAGATTAAAAGGTGATAAAAAGCGATCACCGACAATCAAACTAAAGCAAAAAATGGCCAATAAAAGAACAATACTTGGCGCTGCAATTGGATAATGATGAAGAAACTTTTGGAAACGCTGCACAAAGGTTTCTTTACGCTCGAACTTGGCAACATAGGTACTGGCTTGATCCGCAACTTTGTCGTGATCAAGCACCGCTGTAGACGGTTTTGTGTTGGTAGAACTCATAGACTACTCCAGAGAGGAAACATTGCGCTAGATAGAAAAAGTGCCGTTAGCCAAAAGCTCGACTAACGGCAAATAAGGGCGCCTTCACACCCATCTATCATAAGAGATTGATTAGCCCCAACACATGCTCAAGCCAGTTTTAGACGAAACAGATTGAACGCCTTTTACTGGCTCATCAGTAATGAGCTGAACGCCGGTATCGAAGAAATCTAGACCATTTGATGCCGAAGGACGTGAGCCAGATTTAGCAAACTCAACAATCGCAGTGACGCCTTCAGAGGCCATTTTAAGAGGGAATTGCATAGAGGTAGCGCCGATCACGCCATCTTTGATATTACGCACACCTGGACAACCGCCATCGACAGAAACAATCAACACGTCTTTTTCAAGTCCGAACGATTTCAATGCTTCATACGCACCCGCAGCAGCAGGTTCATTAATGGTGTAAACCAAGTTAATTTCTGGGTCTTTTTGAAGTAGGTTTTCCATCGCGCGACGACCGCCTTCTTCAGAGCCTTGTGTCACATCATTACCAACAATGCGAGGGTCTGTTTCATCGCCCATGCGTTTTGGGTCTTTAAGGTCGATACCGAAACCTTGTAAGAATCCTTGGTCACGTGCAACGTCTACGGTAATTTGGCTGGTGCTCAAATCTAGCAGACCAATTTTCGCATCTTTAGCCTTATCACCCATTTTTGCTTTTGCCCACATACCAATCATTTCACCGGCTTTGAAATTATCCGTTGCAAAGGTCATGTCTGCTGCACTAGCAGGGCTTAAAGGCGTATCTAACGCGATAACAAGCAAACCTGCATCACGTGCTTTTTGAATCGTCGGAACAATACCTGCGGTGTCGCTTGGTGTAATAAGAATGCCTTTCGCGCCCGCGGCAATTAAGTTTTCTACCGCTTGAACTTGAGTTTCATTATCGCCATCGTAACGACCAGCGAAAGTGCGCAATTCAACACCAAGCTCTGTAGCTTTTTGCTGTGCGCCTTCTTTCATTTTTACGAAGAATGGGTTGGTGTTGGTTTTGGTGATCAAACCGATGATTGGGGTTTCTGCCATAGCGACAGTGGACAGTGTGCCTGCAGCCACTAGACAAGCCAATTTTTTGTACGGAATACGATGCATGAATTTCATTGTTTTTATAACTCCAATTTTTGTTTTTATTATTGGCAGTGATGCCATTCAAAAACAGATCCAGCCCCGACTCTGCTTTGATAAAACACTATGAAGATAAAAAACTAATGAATAATTTCATCATTTAATCTTTTTTTGTAATATTTGTAATATTTCAACGCTCGATTTTAAATATATTGCTCAACTCTTTGATAGTAAAAGGTTTTGAAATAAATAAATCGTCGTCTTTTAATTGATATTTTTGTTTTAATTCGTCTTTTGGCAAACCAGACATCAGCAATATTGGCCCAGTAAAACCAGATAAATCAGAATTCAGATTGTGTGCCAGCTCAACACCGCTCATGGTTCCAGCTAAGTTAACATCCGACACAATAGCATCCGGCACAATGGCTTTATTCAAAGCATTCATCACCGCTTCGGCGCATTCAAAGGTTTGCACCATAAAGCCCATTTTTTCTAATTGTTCACGCATGACTCGACATACTTCTTCGTCGTCTTCTACCAGCCACACCAAGCTCAATTCGGGCAAGATTATCACGCCTTGATTGAGGCCTTTCTCTTCAGCCGCTTCGCCACTATCTAAAATCAAGTCAGGCGATGTAATTTGTTGAGGCAAAAACAAGCAAACACGCGTCCACTTGCCTTTTTCGGAGGTGACTTTGATTTCACCACCACTTTGTTTCACAAAGCCATAGATCATGCTCAAACCCAAACCACTGCCTTTGCCGACAGGCTTAGTAGTGAAGAAAGGCTCAAATATGCGGCCAATTACGTCGTCATCTATACCGTCACCCGAGTCTTCCACTCGAATACGAATGGCTGGCACGTCGCTGTCTGGCAAGGTACACAACTTAGTTGAAAAGGCTAAACGCCCTCCATCCGGCATGGCGCTGGCGCTATTTAAGGACAAATTCAACAAGGCATTTTCTAGCTGAGAGGGATCTATCAAGCTCACCACATCAGGGCATTGCAAATCACTTTCGACGACAATATGCGAACCCACACTGTACTCAACCAGATCGAGCATGCCTTCAATCAAGTCATCAATCCCAATTGATACGGGAAAGAGTTGCTGACGACGACTAAAGGCCAATAAGCGCTGTACCAAGTTGCTGCTTTTCTCAGAAACGACCAAAGCGCGTTCTATGTATCGCGCTTGATCTTCTGTCTGTGGGCGAGAGTCAGACAGCATTTGTAGATTCCCCATAATCGCCGCTAATAGATTATTAAAGTCATGAGCAACGCCGCCTGTTAACTGCCCTAACATCTCCATTTTTTGCGCCTGACGAAGCTGGCTTTCAACACTCTTACGTTCAGTTAAATCCGTGTATAAGGTAACAAAGCCGCCTTCTGGCATTGGCTTGGAACGAAACTCGATAATTTTCCCCGAATCAAAATGACGCTCAAAACTTTGAAAACGCAAATGACGAGAAACGTTCACTTCTTCCATATGAACTTGCTGGTTTTCTAGGTTAAGGTTTTTATGTTGGCCTTGATTAATCAGGTTTTGTACGTCATCAATCGCCATACCGACATGCAAGTCATCGTCCGACAAATCAAACAACTTCTGATAACCCACGTTCCAAGCTACCAAAGCCCCTTTTGCGGAAAATACACTCAAGCCATCGTTCATATTATCGAAGATGGTTTCAAGCAAACGTTTTTGTTCCGATAGCTCGGCAGTGACTTCCAAACGCCTTAAAGCATCTCGACGAAAGACCTCAAAGGTATCAGCCAAGGTACCAATTTCATCGTTACGGCGTATTCCCGTATGCTTTGAATCTACACGCCCCAAAGACAGTTGTTCCATGTCGTTGGTAACCACACCTAAATCTTTCGTCATCCGCTGACTGTACCAATACAAACGCGTCAGACCCAATAAAAGAAACACAGAGATTCCGATAATCCAGTTCTGACCACGGGCTACAAAGGTCGATACCTCCTGACGTTGGCGGCTCACTTTCTTTTGCAATCCACCAACGAAATCACTGACATGCTTACTCAATTGTTCCGACTTAGCTCGAATTGCAATCAGCAAATAATTTTTGCGCTCTTGTATTTGATTCAAACGACGATGTGCCATCAGCAAGTCTTCAGCAATGCTTGCCACCTGATCGTTTTGCTTAGAAAGTTTTAAACTTTCCAGCATACTTTCCGGAACCAAGCTAGGTGACTCAAGTAATTGCAATAACCAAACCAACCCTTGGCGACTACTAACAATCGCGGAGTCCTTTTCATCCAAAGGTAATTGTCGAATCCGAAACTGTTGTGCCAAGCTGTCTTCTCGTAGATACAACTCTTCCCGCACCAAGGCAACAAGCTCCTCAAGGGTGGTTTGCAGATCATCTAATCGTTTATCGATATCCTGTTGAAAGGCAGAATCCGTCAAACTATCAGCGACTCCACGAAGCTCAAGAATACGACGATGAATGCGCTCAGATTCGGTCTGTAATTGGAAAGGACGCCCAGAACCAGCGGTATAAGGTGCTATCGCGGCCAATTGCGCAACGCCTTCGGCGAGCGTTAAAGAGGTCGAGATTTCAGGTAGTGTTTCTGACTCAAATTCTGACAAAGAGGCTTCACTGACACGCATGGATTGCCAGCCAATACCCACCATAAAAAACGCCACCAAGCTAATTGCTAAAATAGACAAAGAGGCTTTTTGACGAATACTGGTAAAACGCATTTAATTAATCCGTACTGGGCCTTGGAAAAAATAACCAAGCCCTCGTTGAGTCTTGATGAACTCAGGCGTTTTTGGGTTGCTCTCTATTTTTCGCCTTAGGCGCAGAATCAGCACATCAACTGTTCGATCAAATACCTCAGTTTCTAAGCCTCGGCTTTGCTCTATAAGTTGCTCACGAGAAAAGATACGATCTGGATGACGCGCTAATACCTCTAACAGCGAGAATTCACCTAAGGTCAAGGTCACCAACTTGCCGCTTGGGTCATGTAAAAGGCGTGCGGTTAGATCCAACGCCCAACTGCCAAATTTCAAACAGTCGTGATCTTGATTAATCGTACTTCCCGCTGTTGGTGGGACTTGATAAGAACGACGTAACAAAGCATGAATTCGCGCCGTCAATTCACGTAAATTAAACGGCTTCATCATGTAATCGTCTGCAGCTAACTCTAGCCCTAAGATTCGATCTGTTTCATCGCCTTTGCCAGTTAACATCATGATTGGCATCACAAACCGCTCGCGAATTTCCCGAGCCAGATTCAAACCATCTTCTTCTCGAAGGTATAAATCCATCAGCACCAAATCGACAGGTTCCGCTTCGAGATGAAGCCACATTTGGGTGCCATTTTCCGCTTCCAATACCCTGTAACCTTTTTGCGATAAAGCGTCACAAAGCAACTGACGAATATCTTGATCGTCATCCACTACCAATAAAGTCTTTTTATGTTGTTCTGTCATTGTCTGGGTTGGAATCCATTATCGTTGTTATTAAAAGCTAGAGAAGCGGCTATTATTGGGCTATTAATATCATGTTAAAGTTAATAGACAATTAACAAAAGGAAAAGCTTCTTGTGACGTCGAAACTCATCCAGCTGACTTTCTTAGATCCTGAGCAATCCATTCAAGCAGAACCTGAAGAAACCATCATGTCGGCCCTGAAATTCGCAGGCGTTCCAATTAAACAAGCCTGTACCAATGGCGTATGTGGCGTTTGTCTCACCCCTTTGCTATCTGGTGAAATTGATTACGCTCAACGCTTGCCGCATGGCTTAAACAACAAAGAAAAGCAAAATGGCTTTTTCCTTCCCTGCATCGCTACCTGCAAAACCGATATAGCTATTGGCAAACCGAAAGTGAGACTGCGTTAACCACTTAAAAACGTTATCATTATCACAGCGTATTAATGAGCGGTCTTATGTCTAACGAACTACCGATTTACCAACTTATTCCCCAGCTAAAAAACCAGCTTTTGCATCACCACGAGGCCATTTTAGAAGCCGCGCCCGGTGCAGGTAAAACCACGGTAGTGCCGCTGGCTTTAATGAATGAAGCTTGGCTAAAAGGTCGCAAGATCATCATGTTAGAACCAAGACGTTTGGCTGCGAAAGCGGCCGCAAAGCGCCTTGCTGATACCTTGCAAGAGCCACTTGGACAACGGGTTGGCTATCGGATTCGCCACGAAGGAAAAGAAAGTGCTCAGACACAAGTTTTGGTGGTCACCGAAGGCGTGCTAACCCGCATGTTGCACGATGACCCCAGCTTAGATGACATTGCTTTGGTGATCTTTGACGAATTTCACGAACGTAATTTGCACTCAGATTTAGCCTTTGCCTTATGTTTACAAGCACGCGAGCTGTATCGCGACGAAGACCCACTCAAGCTATTGGTCATGTCTGCGACGCTAGACACAGAAGCACTCGAAACACGACTTGGTTGCCCGACTCTAACCAGCCAAGGACGTAGCTTTCCAATTACCACCCGTTACAGCAATAAGACACTTAAGACCTTTCAAGTCACCGATGAAGTGGTGCGTCTCACTTGCCAAGCCTTTAATGAAGAAAGCGGCAGCCTGTTGGTTTTCCTGCCAGGTCAAAAAGAAATTCGCCAAGCAGCCAGCCAGTTACAACAACGTTTAGGTCATGAACCATATTTAAGCATCTTGCCTTTGTATGGCGAATTAAGCTTAAAAGAACAAGAAGCCGTCATTGAGCCAACGACAGCGCCCAATCGAAAAATTGTACTCGCCACTGCCATTGCGCAAACCAGTTTAACTATTGATGGTATCCGAGTGGTGATTGACAGCGGCTTAAGTCGAGAAGCGCGCTTTGATGCCAGCACAGCGACGACACGTTTACATACTCGCCGCGCTACTCAAGCAGAAACGACCCAACGTATGGGCCGAGCAGGACGTACAGAAGACGGTATTTGTTATCGTTGGTGGAGCGAAGGCCAGCAACATCAGCTTGCGCCTCAGGCTCAGCCGCAAATAGAAATCAGCGACCTCAGCAGTTTGGTGATGGATTTGGCGAAATGGGGTGTACAAGAACGTCTTGAATTAGATTGGATTACACCGCCACCAAACAGCCACTGGCAACAATCGATCGACTTGCTAACTAACTTACAAGCCCTAGAACAGAATCAAACATCGCAACCTTCTTTAGAGTTGAGTGATCTCGGTGAGCAAATGAGCAACCTCGGCATCGACCCCAGGCTGGCTCGATTGCTTATAGATGGTAAACAACATGGTGACAGTGATGCAGCCAGCGCCATCTGCACCATACTGTCGGAAGGCGATCCCTTTGCGAATCATCATAGCGATTTATCAGATCGATTAAATTGGTTAGCTGGTCATAATCAAGCCCAGAGCAAACGACCAAGACAGAACTACTTAAAAGCTCAGCAACAATGGCGAAAACGTAGTCAGCAAATCAGCATTCAACAAACTTCGGCGAATAATCAACAGGAAGTCGCCTTTTTATTGATTCGAGCCTTTGCCGACCGCATTGCTCAACGCGTTGGACAAGATCATGACAAGACCCGCTATAAATTGGCCAATGGACGCATGGCGAGTCTATCGTCACTCGACCCTTGTGCGCAAAGCGAGTGGCTTATTGCGCTGGATATCGGCGGCCATCATGGCCAAGAAGAAGATCGTATTTTCCTCGCCTACCCGATCAAGCTTTCCACGTTGATAGATGATTTTGCCGATTTATTAATCATCAAAAACCATCTTGCTTGGTCAAAAAAAGACGCTCGCCTGTTAAGTGAATCACAACGTTGGATTGGCAAACTGTGCATTGATAAACAAACACTGAGCAAGCCATCAGAAGCAGACATCAGCCAAGCAGTTTGTCAGCACATTCGCCAAGGCGGTCTTTCGGTTTTGCCTTGGAACGATTCCAGTGAACAACTAAGAGCGCGCCTACAATTTGCCTATATGTACGATAAACAAAACCTCTGGTCAGATTGCTCTGACGACGCCTTATTAAATGACTTAGAACAATGGCTCGGGCCGTATCTTGGCAAGGTAACCAATCAACAAGCCATGAGCAAGCTCCCGTTAAACGATATTTTGTTAAGTCGACTAGATTGGAACCAACAGCAATTTCTCAATCAAAAAGTCCCCTCGCGCATCACGGTGCCATCTGGGTCAAGTCATGCCGTTGATTACTGTGAGCAACAGCCAACCCTAAGGGTTAAACTGCAAGAAATGTTTGGCTACATAAATAGCCCAACCGTGCTTAATCAAACCATACGTATCGAACTGCTTTCACCGGGGCAAAGACCACTTGCCGTGACACAAGACTTGGCCTTCTTTTGGCGTGAAGCGTACCCAGAAGTGCGCAAAGAAATGCGCGGAAGATATCCGAAACACCCATGGCCAGAAGACCCTCTCAGCGCCCAAGCCACGGCAAAAACCAACCGAGCACTAAGATCGTCTTAATTGTTTTAATGCTTGTTCGGTAAGTTGTTGGCTAAAAGATGTGTTCTTCGGATGAGCAGGTGACCACCCCATGATAAAGCGGTGGAAGTCTGCCCATGTAATAGGAAATAAGTCATGCCACTCTTGAGCCACAGCTTCGGCGAAATCCGGTGATTCCCCCATAGCAATCAGGCAACGAGACAACTCAGAAAAATAGATATCCAAAAGATATTCTAAATGCTGGCTTAGCTTATTCTCGCTTAGACAGCTTCCTAAAAAATACGCGACATCTTGGACACCAATACCACGACCAATATATTGAAAATCGACCGCTGCGACAGCACTTAAATCTTCAGTAAAACAAAAGTTAGCCAGCTTTGCATCACCATGCACAAGCGTTTGGTAACACGCTGTATTGATTGCATCATCCAGTTTTTCAGCGCACTGCTTTAATGGTGAATCCATCATGGCTTTCCATTCATCTGGGCGTGTCTGTAAATGCCAATAAGTACCTCGCCGCCACAATCCTTCTGGCCAGTCATACAGTCGATCAGACTGTAAAAAACGGGCATGAAAATTCGCTAACCAATAAAGCACAACGCTCGCTTCTTCTAATTCTAAAGTGGAACAACGTCTAGAATACCCAGCCTCATCTAAATCTTCTAACAAGATATACACCTGACCTTCTTGTTGCCATGACGCAAGACACCTCGCCACTCTTTCACTGTCTTGGCAACACTCGGCCCAACCTTGATACCAGTTTGTTTCCACCTGATAAGAATGAACTTTACGTTCGTGAGCAAAACTCGACTGCCAACCTCGTGGATGCGCCTTCATTTCACCAAACTGAATAGATTTAAGTACAACACTATTGGCGATTTCAGAGCCTTGAACAGAAAAGCGAACTACCTCGCCATAACCACTCCATAAACTCTGGACTAAACTCTCTCGAGTAACTTGAGTAGCATGCAAAGCGCGTTTAATAAAAATTTCCGGAGACATAAACCTTCTTCAAAATAATTTTTACAAAAGGTAACAAATAAATAACACACTCGTCATTTGGTCACCATTTTAGTCATGTACCTCTCACACTCACATGCTTTAATTTCGAGATAATTAACTAAATGCAAAGGAACTCGTTTCTTCTCATGGAATCCAACAATAAGCTATCTAATCAAAAACTTTTTAATATTGGTGTAAAGCTCGTCAAATTCGCTTGGGTTGTCGAGATTCTAGCCGTCACTATTGGCTTCCTCATTTCAATTATTGTGTCTTTTTCAGTTTATGCTGAATTGAACAAAACAGACCGCGCTCTTACTTTTGGTGATTATAGCAGCATACTCGTAGCCGCCTTACCTTTTGTATTAGTAGCAGTTGTTGAAGCAGCAAAAATCCCAGTAGCCACGGCGCTCATGTACGCCAAGCACTTTTCTTGGCGCGTCTTGTTTTTTATCGGCCTAGTTCTTCTAGCAACGATTACGTTTGAAACCATGCTAAACGGTTTCGAGCGTAACTTCTCCGGCTTGAATATCACAATTGATGACAAGAAAAACGAATCCCTCCTACTCCAAGACAAAATAAGTGTTTTAGAAGACAGAAAAAAAGAAATCAATATTATTAACCCTGAAAAGGTCGACGATAATTATCGAATCAATGTTCAATCGGCCAACAATGCCTATTATATTGCGCTCGACAAAGAACGAGATCACATTAACCAGCAAATATCACAACTTAATCGTGAATCAGATAACAATAAACAATATCAATTAGAGATAGACGAGCTTCATACTCAAGAAAGCGATATTTATGAGGCATGGGATCGAGAACGTGATGAACTACAGAAGCGCCTCAGAGGATTACTCAATAACTATGTAGCTGGCACACAAAATGAAAAACAAAAACTTCAAGCAGAACTAGACGATTTAAAAGAAGAAATGCAACAACAACTGTCTGAAGCTGGGTTCTTTACCCGTGGTCAAGTAGAAGCAAAATATCGTAAGCTGATTGCTGATAAAGAAGAACGACTTTACTCAGTAGCTGACAGATCTACCGGTAGCGGAGCACTGGACAAACAAACACAAAGTGAGAAACAGCTACAAAATCAATTACAAGTGCTAGGGCAAGACTACCAAAAACGTATCGACTTAGGCCGCTCTCGGGTTGCTTATCTAGAAAAACAGATACTCGAACATTCTCTCGATACTGAACAAAAGCGACAGAATTTCCGCGCAAGCTTTGACAAAATAGCACAACAGGCAGAACAATTACGCAGCAGCTCAATAAATAGAGCTGCAAAAGAAAAAGATACTTTATTGTCTGAATACGATCTAATTCAACAAGAGGTAAAAGCCATAGATAAAGAAATTTATGGTATCAACCAAGAACAAAGCGTCATAAAACACGAAATTAACCGCCTAGTAAATTCTAATCAAATCTATCGACTGGCGGCTTATGTTAGTGATAAGGAACAAGCCATCGACGTGCCTAAATCGACCGTCGGACTTGTTGCCTTAATATGGTTTTCATCTCTTGCATTTATTAGTGCCGTAACGGGTGTTTTCTTAGCAATTGCAGGAATTTATATGCAACGTATCTATGCAAAAGATGACGAGCAAGATCAATCTGAAAATAGAAGTGCTGCAAGAAGCCTAGGCTCTATTGAAACTCAAATCTGAATTAGAGGCATTCTAATTTTTTATACACATAACCCAACTTCAAGTTGGGCTATGTGTATAAAAACAACGCTTATCCCCAAGATGATTTAACACATCTTGTCACTCATTGTTAACAAAGAAACACAGATCTCAACCAAGCTATACGAGTCCACCACTTAGATACTTCATTATGTTGAGTAAGATCGGTTTAAAAAGCCTCAATCGGTTCGATCTATTCAGACTTGCAGAGCCAATGAATCGTCAATGCCGAATCTTTTGATAACACGATAGACATTGGCTTTATTACCGGATTAAGCAGCGTCGAGATACAGCCTTAATCAAGCTAGTTAGCACTATTTCCATGAGCTTGTTTAAGGCTTCTAGCTGAGCGGTTCACTGATCAACGGCTGCTTGTGTTTGAGTTGGATTTAGTTTTAAAGTATCCATAGTCCCTATTTTGTTCATTTCGTTTGTTTTTTGATCGGAGCAAAATCAATTTAACGCAAGAGTCGCGCTGATTGAAGCTCCAGCTAGACACTCTTCTTGGAACGCTATGGACTTATGCCTACTGTCGCATATCTATCCCCTTGCGGGATGCTTATCCCCTTGCGGGACTACCATCGGCGATGGCGAGCGCCCGTGGCTTGTAAAGAGTCACTTCTGAGTTCGGAATGGGAGCAGGTGGTTTCGTCTCTTCGTATTTCAGTTTTCTTCAGACGAAAAAAAGCCCTGACAGCGTTAGCTATCAGGGCTTTCTTAATATAAAGCTTAACGACTTATGCCTACTGTCACCATGCTTGTCTGCTATAAAGAGCCCCACGTGCTTATCCCCTTGCGGGACGACCATCGTCGATGGTGATTCCCCAAAACGAAAAAAACCCACCCTGCGTAGCAGGATGGGGTTTCTCTTAATTTAAAGCTTGACGACGACCTACTCTCACATGGGATCTCCCACACTACCATCGGCGATGGCGCTTTTCACTTCTGAGTTCGGGATGGGATCAGGTGGTTCAACGCCTCTATGATCGTCAAGCAATTCGTTTTGCGTTTTGTTCTGGCTGGACTGTGTCAGTCTCACCAAAACACGCGAATACGTGCTTGGATCTTTAACAATTCTTTTTTTGAAATAACGTGTATCAAGTATTAAACCGGATCGTATTATGTGTCTTTTTAACGTTTTCGTTAAAACTACTTTGGTGTTATATGGTCAAGCCTCACGAGCAATTAGTATTGGTTAGCTCAATGCCTCACAGCACTTACACACCCAACCTATCAACGTCCTAGTCTCGAACGGCTCTTTAGGGGACTTATGTCCCAGTGAGATCTTATCTTAAGGGAGGCTTCCCGCTTAGATGCTTTCAGCGGTTATCCCGTCCGAACATAGCTACCCGGCAATGCCACTGGC
>NZ_JBXUKU010000018.1:0-59469 GCF_057180105.1 Marinomonas sp. ATLA20 | reverse complement strand
AAGTTCTTTTTTGTTCATTTGCATCTACCTATCCTTAATTCTCAATAGAATATGTTGTGATAGGCAGTTACACAAAATTAGTTACAGTCTCCTCTACTTTATCCAAAGCGTTGGCTGATATTCTTCTTGTTAAAGATTCTACGGCAACCGACATTGCACTCTTTGGAAGAATGCTTGCATCTGTTCCTTCTTATGGTTTTGAAGCCGCCGTACAAGTCGCCCATGCCATAACCATTCACAAAGTCGCTGTTGAAGACGATTATTTTACTGCTGTAGATGACTTAAATAACGGTGATGAAGATTCCGGCTCTGCACATATCGGTGAAGCGGGCTTTGGCGCTGGCGTATTTTATTTGTATGTGTGTATTAACCGTGAATTGTTGCAAAGCAATTTGGGTGATGACGCAGAGTTAACCAAACAATCCCTACATGCATTGGTTAACGCGGCTACCAAAGTATCGCCAACTGGCAAACAAAATAGTTTTGCGTCCCGCGCTTATGCGGCTTATGTGTTAGCTGAGAAGGGTGACCAACAGCCACGTTCGTTGGCTCAAGCATTTTTAAAGCCTGTAACGGGTGCAGATATGTTGGAGCGTGCGGTTAAAGAACTAACTAAGCGTGTTACTAATTTCGACACTGTGTATGGCAAATGCGCCGAAGCGCGCGAATCGTTTAACGTAGAAACTGGCGAAGGCAGCCTTGAAAAATTAATAACCTTCATAGGGGAATAACCCTATGAACTATTTAATTTTTCAATTGCAGGCACCTTTATCGGCGTGGGGGGAAACCGCTGTGGGCGAATATCGCCCCAGCGCTAATTACCCGAGTGAATCTGCATTAATTGGTTTGTTGGCGGCGGCACTAGGTATTGACCGTAGCGATGAAGATCAGCATCAAATTTTACGAGCCGAATTAAGTTTTGCGATTGGTGTTCAAAGTGCAGGGCGGTTATTACGTGATTATCAAACCGCGCAAGTACCGGGCAGAGTGTCGTTAAAAAATCGCTCGCACCGAACTCGCCGTGATGAACTTAATATGCCAAAAGAAAAGCTTAATACGATTCTATCGTCGCGCGATTATCGCCAAGATGCTGCTTGTTTGGTTGCAGTGCAAACTAAAACCGACTCTGTAATTTCTTTGGAAAGCTTGGCGCAAGCCATTCAACAACCCAAGTTTGTATTGTATCTCGGCCGTAAAACCTGCCCACCATCTTTGCCTTTATGGCCACAGATTATTGCGGCTGAAAATGCCTTGCAGGCAATGGAAGCTTATCGTTGTCAGTTGGCGGAGCAATCAGGCGAAGTGGTTTTGCCTTTGGAACGGCTGGTTTGGGGCGCAGGTATTAACGCTGGCGTACAAGAGGATTTGCAAATGGTTCGCAAAGACCGGTTGCTGTCGCGTGCGAATTGGCAATTTGGTGATCGCCCTGAATTTGTTGCTTTACTTGCGCAGCCAACACTTGTCTAACAGGAGTTTATAACATGTATTTTAGTTTGATAACGCCAACTCCAGGCATGGAGCGCGAAGCTGCCATTGAATGGGCTAAAGGGCCGTATGAGCAGCATCAGTGGTTGTGGAAATTTTTACCTGCGGAAGCTGGAACCCAACGCGATTTTTTGTTTCGAAGACGCGATGGAGAAAACAACGCGCCCGGTTTTTATCTATTGTCATCTCGTGAACCTGTTGCAATTTCATCGGCTTGGCAAGTGCAAGTAAAACTATTTAATCCGCAACTTAGTCAAGGGCAGAAATTTGCGTTTGATTTGCGTGTTAATCCAGTAGTTACGCACACTGCCGATGGCAAATCGCGCCGTGATGATGTGGTGATGCACAGAAAAAAACAGTTGCTCGCAGAGCGCGGGTTAAATCGCTGGTCGGACTGGAGTGATGCCGATACTGAAAAGCCATTGTTATATGACTTGGTGCAGGAGTCCTGCACACACTGGCTTGCTCGACGCGCAGAAACTTGCGGTTTCCGCTTGCTTGATGCGGAAGATGGAAAACAATTGCGTGTTGATGGCTATTTGCAGCAGCGTGCAGATAAAAAGGGAATTCGTTTTAGTACGGTAGATTTTTCGGGTGCATTAGAAGTTGTTAACCCTGAACTCTTCGGAAATTTCCTATTTCATGGAATCGGCAAAGCCAAAGCCTTCGGCTGCGGTTTGATGTTAATCCGTCGACTATAACCATGAAACAAACAACTCAATCAAGGAGGATGCCATGAACCCCAAACTACAAGTACTTGAACAAGACATTTCAACCACTACCAAGGATGGTAATGAATATATCTGTATCACCGATATCGCCAAATACAAAGGAAATGACAGAGCCGCGCACATCATCGGCAACTGGCTGCGTAATCGAAATACTGTTGAGTTTCTGGGTATTTGGGAGCAGTTGAATAACCCTGATTTTAAAGTCCTCGAATTCGAGGACTTTAAAATCAGGCCGGGCTCAACAGCTTCACCCTGACATCTAAGCAATGGAGCGAGCGGACCTCTGCTATCGGCTTGATCTCCAAAGCGGGTCGTTATGGCGGTACTTATGCACAAAAAGACATTGCCTTTGAGTTTGCAAGTTGGATATCTGTCGAGTTTAAACTTTACCTTATTAAAGAATTCCAACGTCTTAAAGAACAAGAGTTCCAGCATCTAGGCTGGGATATTCGTCGAAATTTAGCGAAAGTAAATTATCTTATTCATACCGATGCCATCAAAGAAAATCTCATTCCAGATTCGTTAACCCAACAACAAATTCAATTTGTCTACGCTAGTGAGGCCGATGTGCTTAATGTCGCTTTATTTGGCGTCACTGCTAAACAGTGGCGAGATGAAAGCCCTTCTTTAACTGGCAATATACGAGATCACGCCAACGTCCATCAATTAGTCTGTCTTGCGAACCTCGAATCACTTAACGCGCATTTTATAGAGCAAGGTGTTCCTCAATCAGAACGGGTGGTTAAGTTAAATGAATTAGCCATTCGTCAAATGGGGATTTTGACGGCGAATGATTTAATGCTTTTATCTCAGATGGAGGCAGAATAATGGCTGGATTTATACCGTTAAAGCCTATTCCAATAAAAGATCGAAACTCAATGATCTTCGTCGGTATGGGACGAATTGATGTGCGAGATGGTGCCTTTGTTGTCATTGATGACGTTAACGGCGAGAGAATGCATATTCCTGTGGGATCAATTGCATGCCTAATGTTAGAGCCGGGAACGAGAATTAGCCACGCCGCGATAAAGCTTGCCTCAACCACCGGAACTTTAGTTATTTGGGTAGGCGAAGCGGGAGTCCGGCTTTATTCAGCGGGGCAGCCAGGCGGGGCTAGATCAGATAAGCTTCTTTACCAAGCTCAACTCGCTTTGGACGAATCCTTAAGATTAAAAGTTGTTCGTAAAATGTTTGAAATTCGCTTTGGCGAAGCACCACAACGAAGAAGCGTCGATCAACTTCGTGGTATTGAAGGCGCAAGAGTTCGACAAATTTACCAAATGTTAGCCAAGCAATATAACGTTCAGTGGAATGGTCGGCGTTACGACCCAAAAGACTGGGAGGCTGGGGATAAAGTGAATCAGTGTTTGAGCGCAGCAACATCGTGTTTATATGGTGTTACAGAAGCGGCTATTTTGGCCGCAGGCTATGCGCCAGCTATTGGTTTCTTGCATACAGGTAAACCACTCTCCTTTGTGTATGACATTGCCGATTTAATCAAATTTGAAACCGTTGTTCCGATTGCTTTCAAAATAGCCGCAAAATCTCCCTACCAGCCAGATAAAGAAGTGCGCATCGCTTGTCGTGAAGCATTTCGGACGGAAAAAGTGCTCAAAAGGCTGATCCCTCTTATTGAAGAAGTCTTGGCTGCAGGAGAAATAGAACCACCGAAACCGCCAGAAGACTCACAACCTCCAGCCATACCAGAGCCTGAATCCACTGGTGATACTGGACATAGGAATAAGTAACGATGGCGATGATTACAGTTGTTACAGAAGCCGTTCCTCCTCGATTAAGAGGTCGATTAGCGGTTTGGTTATTAGAAGTTAGAGCGGGCGTTTATGTTGGTGATGTGACAAGACGTGTCCGAGAAATGATTTGGGAGCAAATAGAAGTATTGGCAGAAGAGGGTAATGTGGTAATGGCATGGGCGACTAATACAGAATCAGGTTTTGACTTTATTACCTATGGTACAAACCGCCGAATGCCCATCGATTTAGATGGATTAAGGCTTGTTATATTTACGCCGGATCACGAATAAATACAGAAATATTGCTCTTTAAAAAGTTGGTAGAAATTTTAAGAGATTATTTCTCTTTATAGAACAATAGTATACATTTAGAGCGTTCCCCGAGCACACGGGGATAAACCGATTTTCACTTTTCCTTTTTTAGTAATGATTTTGCGTTCCCCGAGCACACGGGGATAAACCGCCGCTGAGCGCACCGAGAAATCAGTTGATGAAGCGTTCCCCGAGCACACGGGGATAAACCGCATTTACACCATCAACCACATCTTCCACATAGGCGTTCCCCGAGCACACGGGGATAAACCGATATGTTTTCAGGTACTTTAGATTCCTCTCTGGCGTTCCCCGAGCACACGGGGATAAACCGCGGGACCTATTACTACTACAAAATGCCAGACGGCGTTCCCCGAGCACACGGGGATAAACCGTCTATCCGAATGCATTTGTTCGAACGGGTAAAGCGTTCCCCGAGCACACGGGGATAAACCGCCCAGTATTAGAAAATACAGCTGGCACCTCTGGCGTTCCCCGAGCACACGGGGATAAACCGGTTGAGCCTTTAGTGATGGCGATGATCAGTCAGCGTTCCCCGAGCACACGGGGATAAACCGATTTTAACGTAACTCCCCGCGACCCATCTTCGGCGTTCCCCGAGCACACGGGGATAAACCGCTACGCGACGATTTTGCTGTGCTTGTTGCTGGGCGTTCCCCACAGCCGTGGGGATTAACCGATAAGCATAGCGTTTGATCAGAGTCTTGTAGAGCGTTCCCCACAGCCGTGGGGATTAACCGGCAAAAAATCACCTGTTGCTTGATTCCATCTAGCGTTCCCCACAGCCGTGGGGATTAACCGACGCTAAATTTCCGGTTAACGATTGGAAGCCAGCGTTCCCCACAGCCGTGGGGATTAACCGGCTGGCGGATCAGAAACTCAGCGTGCAGAGCTGCGTTCCCCACAGCCGTGGGGATTGAAACACAGACAGAGACTGAGGTTTATCAACTGTTTCTGGTCGCGTCTCACGCAGTCGCAGCCTCCAGCTTTTTGCTTATTTTTTAACAAATTAACGGCATGACAGGGATAGTGAACAATAAACAAGCTCTTGCTAGTCAAAAGAATGGAACGCTTTATAAAGGTGTAACCAGTGACCTTGTTAAACGTATGTATCAGCACAAAACGCAATTGCATTCTAATAGTTTTTCCGCTAAATACGGTGTGCATATATTAGTATGGTATGTTGCTGGCGAGGATATTAGTTCAGCTATAGCATTAGAAAAGAAAATAAAGAATAGAAACAGGAAGTGGAAAATAGCCTTGATAGAAAAGGATAATCCTGAATGGTAGGATTTAAGTATTGGATTTATGGATTCTGCGACTAACGCGCAAAATGACAACAGTGTGGGGTATAAATGAGTAAAACGCTAAAGGAAGTATCAAAGGTAGTTATTCGAGATTTTCGAATAACTACCAACGATGTCAAGCATAAGGAGGCAACCTAATGGCCTACCAACCGCCTTTTACCATCACCACCGATATTTTGAATTTAGTGGCACAAATCAGCCAGCAGGTCGGTGAATTAAACGCCAGCCAGCTCAATGCCTCGCCGCAACTGCGTAAACAAAACCGCATAAAAACCATTACTGGCACGCTGGCGATTGAAGGCAATACTTTAACCGAAGAGCAAATCACTGCCATTGTTGAAGGTAAACCCGTGTTGGGTAGCGTGCGCGAGCTGGCCGAGGTAAAAGGTGCGATAGCGGCTTATGATGCCCTTCCTACATTCACACCTAGTGCCATTGACGATTTACTCACAGCTCACGGTTTAATGCTGTCAGATATTCTCGTGAATGCGGGTGAGTTTCGCAGTAAAGGGGTGGGTATCCATAAAGGTGGTGTCGTGCACCACGTTGCACCGCCTGCCCATCAAGTATCCGGTTTAATGGCTGACTTAATCCAATGGCTCAAGCAAACAAAAGATCACCCATTGATCGCCAGTTGTGTATTTCACTATGAATTCGAGTTTATTCACCCGTTTGCTGATGGTAACGGTCGTATGGGGCGGTTATGGCAAACGCTGATCTTGTC
The DNA here is from genome assembly GCF_057180105.1 of Marinomonas sp. ATLA20. Taxonomy (NCBI): domain Bacteria; kingdom Pseudomonadati; phylum Pseudomonadota; class Gammaproteobacteria; order Oceanospirillales; family Oceanospirillaceae; genus Marinomonas; species Marinomonas sp. ATLA20. The sequence goes on along the minus strand of NZ_JBXUKU010000018.1, from coordinate 53,139 downwards.
TAAGTGGCATCCGTTATTTTTATCCTTGCCGCTAGAAAGTGTGATTAAAGATCATCAGCAAGCGTATTATCACGCCCTTGAGCAGGCCGATAGCCAAGCGGATAGCACGCCTTTTATACATTTTATCTTGTCGGTTATTCAGCAAACGTTAACGCAAAACGCCCCTGTAAATACCCCTGTAAATGCCCTTGTAAATTTAACTGGCCTTAAAACACCTGAGGCTATTTTAGCATTGCTGAGTAGCACGCCTGAGCTGACCCGACAAAAACTCGCTGATACCTTGAATAAAGACGTTAGAACCATTGGCCGCGCCATTAGCAAATTACAACAAGAAGGTAAATTAACCCGAATAGGCTCAGATAAAACCGGCCATTGGCAAGTCACTGAATAATGCGATGTACTGGCTGGTTCCATTTTGGAACACACCACTGTTACAAACTCTTAATAAGGTCGAGTTTACATACTTGCCTAAAAGAGCAATCAGAAGCTTTTTATGAGGTTTTCTCACCAATTATCAAATCGCTAAATTTATAGATTCGTTTTATTGAAGTAAGGAAGGTAGTTTGGCAAGGGAAGGGACGATTGATCATCTAAAATCATTGGACTCGGTAATGGAGCCAGATATTAGGCAGCAGCATTTGTGTACATTAGAAGAAATGCATCAATTGTTGGATGATATTGTGCTTAACGATGAGGTCCCCGATGATGTCTACCAACTGTTTGAGACATCGAAAAACTTAAGTCTCTATTCTTGGTTTATGTATCGTTTTCATCAAGTAGCTGAATTGATGAGCTATACAGCATTAGAAATGGCATTAAGACACCGCTATCTTTTAGAGCATCCTAATAAAAAAGAAAAAGAAGTGCCTGCACTGCAAGGTTTGTTAAACCATGCAAAACAGAAAAAATGGCTGTCAAACGAGAAATTCCCAACTGCCATGGAAAAGGCAGTCGCAAATGCACACCATAAAAAAGTAATAAGGACACTTTCTGCAACTGGGCAAAATCATGAACCTATTATTATAGATGAGCCAAGTGAAGCTGAAGTGTTAGAAGCATTAAATGAACTAGATCCAGTTGGCTGTACGGTAGAAGCGTCAGCTAAAATTCGAAACTAACTTGCCCATGGTTCTAGCACGCTTCATCCTGGAAGTATTGCTACTTTGAAACGTAATGCGGCTGTTATTAATCAGCTTTTTAATTAGTCTGCACCCATATTAGGCAATGTTATTAAGCAAAGTTTCATTGCCGCGTACGTGGTTTAGACGTTTTTAAAGACATCGAATTCGATGTGTTTAATCTTTGTTGTCGAGTAGCTATCCTAGAATCGACAGGCTTTCGTTTGGCTAAACCCGTTGAATTCGACTGGTTTAAGTTGAGATCATACTGGGCCGCTGTGGCAGATCACGGTCGTTCCTCCCTCATGCTGCCCTACGTTTTGGTGGTTTAGTGTTTGTGAGGTTGAGGGAGAGCGGCAGATCACGGTCGTTCCTCCCTCATGCTGCCCTACGGTTTGGTGGTGTGGTGTTTGTGAGGTTGAAAGAGGACGGCAGGTCACGGTCGTTGCTCTTTTTTGCTTCCCTCACGCTCATGCCGCCCTACGTTTTGTTGGGGTGCTTTTTGACTTGGTGGGGTTACACCAAGTCAAAAAGCAGTGCTTTGACGCGTTGCTCGCTTAGTCTCTCAAAGTTAATTTCTGATACGTTTTCAATCTTTGCACCGTCGCCAGGTTGCATGGTGATGCCGTCGCCTAGGGACAGTTCGCCTTCGATCAGGTGCACATAGTAGTGGCGTTTGCTGTCTGCTTGCCATGTGGCTTGTTGCTGATCTTCTAGGATCAGTTGGATGAGTTGCATGTCTTGTTTCACTTGCAAGGTGCCATGTGCGCCATCGGGTGTGATGATGGTGGTGAAGCCTTGTGCTTGGCTAAATTCCTTTTGTTGGTAGCCTGGCTCTCCACCTAGTTTATTTGGCATGATCCAGATCTGTAGGAATTTCAGCATGTCTGTTCCAGAGGCGTTGAATTCACTGTGGTAAACGCCTTTGCCTGCGGACATGAGTTGGTATTCGCCTGCTGGTAATTCTTTTACGTTGCCTGCGCTGTCTTTGTGGGCGATGGTTCCTTCTAATACTAGGCTTAGTATTTCCATGTCTTTATGGCCATGAGTTTCGAAACCTGCGCCTGGGGTGACTGTATCATCATTGATGACGCGTAGGTCTGAAAAGCCCATATGTTGAGGGTCGTAGTAGCTACCAAAAGAAAACGTATGATGGCTGTCTAGCCAACCAAAGTTAGCGTGTCCACGGTCTTGTGCGTTGCGAATAGTGATCATGTTGTTTCTCCTAATGGCTACCGAAGGCAAAGGTGCTTGCGGTGTATGAAATGAGTGTAGGCGTCGAAGAAAAGAAAGAAAATCGGAAGGTTTTGAGCTAGTATTTCAAAAAATTTGAATAAAGGTTGAGTTATGGCATACGCGGTGACATTGGAAGCATTACGGGTGTTAGAGGCGATTCATCAGTTGGGCAGTTTTGCGGCCGCGGCAGATGCTTTGTTCAAAGTGCCGTCTGCCTTGACCTACACAGTAAAAAAATTGGAAGACGATTTGGGCGTGGCTTTGTTTGATCGCTCACGACAAAAAGCTGTATTAACCCCGGCGGGTCACCTAGTGCTGGAGCAAGGTCGGAGCATTTTAGAAGCGGCCATGCGTTTAGAAGATTCAATTAAGCAATTTGAGTCTGGCTGGGAGCCGAAGCTAAGAATCGCCCGAGATACGGCACTGTTGGAACTCCCCTTGATGTCTGTTGTTGGGGATTTTTTATCGCAGAATCGACCGGTGGAGTTGACCTTGTCTGAAGAAGCGGTCGGTGGAGGTTGGGATGCATTACAAGACGATAGAGCGGATTTGGTGATCGGTGCGACGGGTGAGTTGCCAAAGGGGAATGTTCATATTCGTGCCATTGGTGAAATAGAATTTGTTTTTGCTGTCGCGCCAACGCACCCGTTGGCGTTGACCGATGGGCCGATTACAGCGGCGCAATTACGCCAATATCCTTCTATTGTCGTGGCGGATAGTTCAAAAATTTTGCCAGCGCGTAGTAGTGGGATTTTTGAGAGTCGTCAGGTGCTCAGGGTCGATACCATGCGCAGTAAAATTCAGGCGCAATGTCTGGGCTTGGGAGTTGGGTATTTGCCAAAACATCGTATTGCTGACGAGTTAAGCTCTGGGCGTTTGGTGCTACGCCAATGTGAGTTGCCAAGGCCGAATCAGATGGCGTATTTGGCATGGCGTAAAGAGGACCCAGGCAAAGGGTTGTCTTGGTTTGTTGAGCAATTAGCCGCGCAAGACTGGCAACTGCTTTCTGTCTGAGTTATCGCCATCTAAAAAGTTTCTACTTTAGACTTTAGGTTTATTAGGGGTATTTGTGTTTTCTCTCTCTCTTTCGGTGTTACCAGTATTTTTGCTTTTGATGGCGGGGGCTGTTTGCCAGCGTTGGCGTTTTCCGATGGAAGGCTTTTGGTCTGGCGTTGATAAGTTTACTTATTGGGTGCTGTTTCCTGCTTTGTTGTTTAGTAAAACGTCACAGATCGATTTCAGTAATCCCATGCTGCCAAAATATGCGTTTATTTTGTTGTTTGCTTTGTTTGTGACGGCGGTTTTTGTGTTTGTCAGTACCTGGTTAATGAAGGTGGTTGCTCCGACGGCTTCGTCTATGTTGCAAGCGGGCGTGAGGTTTAACACTTTTGTTATGTTGGCTTTAGCGGGCAGTTTGTACGGCAATGACGGATTGGTGCTGGCGGCGTTGGGCGCTTCTGTGTTGATTCCTTCTATTAATGTATTTCTGGTGGTGTCTATGACCTTGATGCATGGGACGTCGTCGGCTGATAGTTCGTCAGCCAATTCCTTGCCTCGTTTGTTAAGTGGCGCTTTGATTCGCAATCCTTTGATCGTGTCGATTGTACTGGGTAGCAGTTTGAATTTGTTAGGGTTAACACCGATTGTTCTGGTTTCCGATGTATTGAGTATGCTGTCGCAAGCAGCGTTGCCTCTGGTATTGCTGGCCGTTGGCGCGAGTGTACGTTTAGAAGCGATACGCTCTGTGGGGATGACCTTTGTGATGTCTTCAGTTGCACGTTTTGTGGTGTTTCCTTTGGTGATTGGCTTAATGTGCTGGTGGCTAGATGTGCGAGGCTTACCAGCGTTAGTTGCTGTGTTGTTTGGTGTGGTACCAACGGCAACATCGGCGTACGCCTTGGCCCGTCAGTTGGGCGGAGATGCTGATAGGATGTCAGCTTATATTACGATGCAGACTTTATTGTCTGTGGTGACTTTGCCTGTGAGCATTTGGTTAAGTCAGTTATATTTGATGTGATGTAAAGATCTATTTAATGGCTGAAAAATACCATATGGTGAATAAAAAAGTCATGTTAGGGTGTTTTTGCATATCAATATTGATATGGTTTTCGCTGTAACTTGCATTTGAAAGGTTAGAAGGGGGGATATATTGTGAATTGTAGGGTGTTGGTTTATCTGTAAATACAGGTAGATGATGCTCAGTACTGATCACAACAAAAACAAAAAGGAATCTAGTATGAAATCTCTCTCTATTCGCCCATCGTTGCCATGGCTGGGTGCATTTAAACGCAAAGCTGTGTTAACTACTTTCTCTGTATTACTTCCTGTGTTGTCCGCTTCGGCGATGGCAGCAGACCTCACAATAGGCTTTTCGCAAATTGGTTCGGAAAGTGGCTGGCGAACGTCTGAAACCGAATCCATTAAAGCCGAGGCAGAACGCCGTGGTTATGACCTAAAATTCTCTGATGCTCAACAAAAGCAAGAAAACCAAATCAAAGCTGTGCGTTCGTTTATCGCGCAAGGCGTTGATGGCATTTTGCTGGCTCCTGTGGTGGAAACCGGTTGGGATCAAGTATTGAAAGAAGCGCAGCGCGCTAAAATCCCGGTTGTTCTAATTGACCGTGGTGTGGCGGCAGATCCCAGCATGTATCTAACGAAAGTCGCTTCTGATTTCAAAGAGGAAGGCGCGTTGGCGGCATCTTGGTTGGCGGCGAAAACCAATGGCCGTTGTAATATCGTCGAATTGCAAGGTTCCGTTGGTTCTTCTGCAGCGATCGACCGTAAGACTGGTTTTGATGCGGTGATTGGCAATTTCCCTAATATGACGATTACTCGCTCTCAGTCGGGTTCTTTTACTCGCGCAGGCGGTAAAGAAGTCATGGAAAGTTTCTTGAAAGCAGAAGGCGGTGCGAAGAATATCTGTGCCTTGTTTGCTCATAATGATGACATGGCATTGGGCGCGATCCTTGCGATGAAAGAAGCGGGTGTAAAACCAACTAAAGACATTTTGGTTGTGTCTATCGATGCGGTGCCAGATATCTTTAAAGCCATGGCTGACGGTGAAGCGAATGCGACTATCGAGTTGAATCCTCATCTTGGTGGCCCTGCATTTGATGCCATTCTAGCGTCTCAGGATGGTAAAAAAGTCGATAAGTGGATCAAAGCAAACGGTCCTTTGTACCTACCTGATACAGCGGCTGCGGAATACGCGAAGCGTAAATAATAGAACGACACACCTAGAAGCAAGGCGCTTCTAGGTGTGGATTATTGTTTTATGCTAGCGAAACGGAGACAGCGGTATGTCGCAATTAGCTAATGAAACCTTGATAGCCAAAGAAACGGTCGAAGCGGGGCAGAGCGCAGTTCGTCCCTTGCTTGAAATCAAACACCTATCTAAATCTTTTACCGGCGTTCAAGCCCTGAATGATGTGTCTTTACAGATCCAACAGGGGGAGATTCGCGCCTTGCTGGGTGAAAATGGTGCCGGTAAATCCACTCTGATAAAAGTACTGACGGGCGTTTATCCGCGTGACAGCGGTGAGATTCTATTAGATGGCAGCTTGATCAGTGCCTCTGATAGCGGTCATGCACAGCGCTTAGGGATAAGCACGGTTTATCAAGAAGTGAACCTTATTCCTACCATGTCTGTAATGGAAAACCTGACGTTACAGCATCAAGAAAAAACCTTTGGCCTGATTAGCTGGAAGAAAGCGGAAATTCGCGCTAGAGAATTATTGGCGCAAGTGGGTTTAGACATAGATCCATTGAGTCAGCTAGATACCTATTCGATTGCGATTCAGCAACTCGTCGCGATTGCTCGTGCGTTAAGTACTCAAGCCAAAATGCTGATCTTAGATGAGCCGACGGCCAGTTTAGACAGTGACGAGATTAAGCAGTTGTTTGACCTAATGGCACGGCTGAAATCCGAAGGCTTGGGTATTATTTTTGTAACGCATTTCTTGGATCAGGTTTACAGCATTACCGATAGTATTACTGTATTGCGTAATGGTGAGTGCATTGGCACCTTCAAAACTGCGGAGCTGTCTCGCTCCGATTTGGTCAGTCACATGGTAGGGAAATCTCTAGAGGACCTTGCGCCAACCGCTCACGATCATTCCATCAAACGAGAGCGCACTGAGCTGCTACAGCTAAATAATGTTGGTAAACAGCGTTATCTCCAGCCGTTGAATTTGAATATCGCCGCAGGGGAAATTGTTGGTGTGGCGGGCCTATTAGGTTCTGGTCGAACGGAGTTGTGTGAATTGGCCTATGGTTCGGTGAAACCGGATCAAGGGGAAGTGACACTAAGTAATCATTCATTAACAAAATCCTCTTTGCGTCGTGCCATTCAGGTTGGTATGGGGTATTGCCCAGAAGATCGCAAGCAAGATGGCATAGTGGCGGAATTGAGCGTTAGGGAAAACATGATCCTTGCGTTGCAGGCGAGCAAAGGTTGGTGGTCGCCAATTTCTATGGCTGAGCAACAAAAGCTAGTAGAAGAAATGATTCAGCGCTTGGCAATAAAAACACCTGATATGGATAAGCCAATTGGTGAATTAAGTGGTGGTAATCAGCAAAAGGTTATCCTTGCTCGTTGGTTGATTACGCATCCGGCATTATTAATTCTAGACGAGCCAACACGGGGCATTGATATCGGTGCTCATCACGAAATCATTCAAATTATTAAAGAACTGTGTGAGCAAGGTATGGGGCTATTAGTTGCGTCTTCTGAGTTAGAAGAGTTGGTGATGTTTGCTCATCGCGTGGTGGTGATGAAAGACCATCACAAGGTATCTGAACTTCATGGTGATGAGGTTTCGGAGCAGGCTATATTACGCACCATTGCGAGCTAGTCATTTTTTAAGTATTCAAAGTAGCTGTTCATATGAAAAAAAATAACTTTTTGCATAAACATCAAAAAACGCTCGCGCCTTTGTTGTCTTTGGTGCTGATCATCTTGGTTACGGCGTCGGTAACGCCGGGTTTTCTGAGCATTCGAATGGTCGATGGCCACCTGTTTGGTAGTCTATTGGACATCCTTCATCGCGCAACGCCTACAGCGTTAGTGGCTTTGGGGATGGCGGTGGTCATTGGTACTCGTGGTATTGATTTGTCGGTCGGTGCGGTGATTGCAATTTCTGGTGCGGTGACGGCTGTGCTGACGGTGAATACCGATTGGCCGGTAGGATTGGTGATTTTATGTGCTTTAGGCGCTGGCATGCTGTGCGGTTTGTGGAATGGCATTTTGGTGTCGGTATTTAATATTCAGCCGATTGTCGCCACGTTAATTTTGATGGTGGCAGGACGTGGTATCGCGCAGATGATTACGGAAGGGCAAATCGTCACCTTCCATTCTGATGTATTGGATGCCATTGGCAACGGATATTTCTTGGCATTTCCTATTCGCGTGTGGATTGCGATAGGCATGATTGCTTTAACCGTTTTGGTGATGCGTAAAACCGCGCTGGGCTTGTTTATTGAGTCGGTGGGGGCGAACGTGCGAGCCAGCCGATTGGTTGGGATCGAGGCGCGCTTGTTAGTTTTGTCTGCATATGTTTTTTCGGGGCTTTGTGCTGCGATGAGCGGCATTATTCTCGCGGCCGATATTCGCGGAGCCGATGCCAATAATGCGGGTTTATGGCTAGAACTGGATGCCATTTTAGCGGTGGTGTTAGCCGGTGCTTCGTTAGCGGGCGGGCGTATTTATTTGCTGCTGACGATTGTTGGCGTGTTAATTATTCAAACTTTAACCACGGCGATTCTGACCAGTGGTTTGCCTGTTCAATATAATTTGGTGGTGAAAGCAACCATTATTCTCGCGGTATTGTTGGTTCAATCACCAAAGACTCGTCAATGGATATCTGATTTTTTCACGAAAAAGAAGCGTGCAGCTAATAGTAGTACTGGTAAAGCGGATACCGGTAAAGGGAGCATAAAACCATGATTAATGAACGTAATTTGCCGATATTGGCAACGCTATTGGTTTTTATCCTTTTGTATGGTTTTGGCATGTATGAGTACAAGGGCTTTCGTGACACCTTAGTATTCTCAAACTTATTGACGGATAACGCGTTTCTGATCATCACTGCGATCGGTATGACTTTTGTCATCCTGTCTGGTGGTATCGATTTATCGGTCGGGTCGATGATCGCGTTTATCGGTGTTTTGATGGCCTATCTGATTACCAATACTGGCATGCATCCTCTGTTTGCTATTGGTATCGCTTTGATTGTGGGTGTGGCTTTTGGCGCGATAATGGGCGTTATTATTGCGTTCTTCGAGATTCAGGCTTTTATCGTAACCTTAGCAGGGATGTTTTTGTTTCGTGGTTTGGCGTATTTGATCAACCTAGACGCGGTGCCGATTGATCACCCGTTTATCAGTGGCTTGTATGATATTTATGTGCCGTTACCTGGGCGCGGAGGTCTGACTTTCATTGCCATGGCTATGTTGGTGTTGCTTGCGTTGGGTATATTGATTGCTCGTAGAACTCGATTTGGTATGAGTGTGTATGCGCTGGGAGGAGACAGTCATTCGGCAGCCTTGCTAGGCGTGCCAGTGAAAAAGACTATTATTAAAATCTATGCCTTGAGCGGATTTTACAGCGCTATGTCTGGGGTAATCTTTGCGATATATACAGGCTCGGCTTATCCACTTGCAGCGGTTGGGGTCGAGTTAGATGCTATCGCCGCAGTGGTGATTGGCGGTACCTTGTTAACGGGCGGAGTGGGTTATGTATTTGGTACTTTCTTGGGTGGAATGATCCAAGGCATTATTCAAACCTTGATTACTTTTGATGGCTCGTTAAATAGCTGGTGGACCAAATTAGCTGTGGGTGGCTTGTTGTTGTTCTTTATCTTGCTACAAAAAGGCATCGTGTATTGGGTGAAAAAACGCTCAGCGGCTTAGGGGTTTACACTGAGCTTGCTAGTGTAATCAGGCGCAAAAAAAGCCAGTACATTTGATGTACTGGCTTTTTTGATCCAATTTGGTGCGTTTTAATGCTTTGGCAAGGTTACGCTTCTGTAGGATCTTGGTAAATATTTTTGTAGCAGAAGTTGGTTGCCTCAACGAAGCCGTCAACGCTACCGCAGTCAAAACGTTTGCCTTTGAATTTATACGCTAATACACAGCCTTCTTGTGCTTGCTGCAAGATGGCATCAGTTATTTGTACTTCACCATTACGACCTGCTGGCGTACTACGGATCTTGTCAAAAATATCAGGTGTTAGGATGTAGCGGCCGATGATAGCAAGGTTTGATGGTGCATCTTCTTTTGCCGGTTTTTCCACCATGTCGGTAACACGGTATAGGCCGTCCATCATGGATTCGCCTTTGATGACGCCATATTTGTGCACTTCGTCTTCTGGTACTTCTTCAATCGCAACTATAGTGCAACGGAATTGGTTATACAGTTTAACCATTTGTGCCATTACGCCATCATCTTCACCGAAGCAAAGGTCATCCGCTAGTACCACACCAAAGGCTTCATCACCAATAAGTGGTTCACCAGTGAGGATCGCATGGCCTAGACCTAACATGTTGTTTTGACGAGTAAAAGAAAAGTTTACGTTGTCGATCAGGTGGCGTATGCCATCTAGGTATTTTTCTTTATTGGTGCCGGCAATTTGATGTTCTAGTTCATAGCTGATGTCGAAATGGTCGGCAATGGCACGTTTACCACGACCCGTTACGAAGGTGACATTGTCTAAGCCTGCTTTGACCGCTTCTTCTACGCCGTATTGAACCAAAGGCTTGTTTACGATAGGAAGCATTTCTTTGGGCATGGACTTAGTGGCAGGCAAAAAACGGGTGCCGTAACCAGCAACAGGGAATAGACATTTTCGAATCATAATTTTTCCTTAAAATAGTTTTGTTAAATGGCTGCCCAAAAAGCGACTGAACATATGCATATCGCCAGTCAGTTTTTAAAGATGACTTTATTATATAGCATCTCGTGTGACATTTAATATCACCTTAGTTAATCGATCTAATACAGGTGAGTTGAGTTTGTACCAATGCCAATAAAGAGGCAAGGCTAGGCGCTTGTTTGGCAGTAAGGATACCAGTTTCTTGCTTTTTATTTTCTGTTTGATTTGAATACTAGGAATTAAAGCACAGACTGTGCCACCCATTACAAGTTCAACAAAGCCATGTGAAGAGGGATACCAATGACTGTGGCTCACATCGGTTGTTACGTTTAAGCATTCATTCTGATATCGCGCCCAAAGTTCATCATGTTCGTCGTAAATCAAAGACGGCGATTTTAAAACGGCTTCGGCGCTGAGGTCTCCTTTCAGGTGTTCTTCTATAAAACTGGGTGTGGCGACCAGTTCGTAATGCATGTTGCCAAGAAAGATAGAATCCCCACCCGCTACTGGTGTACCAATTTGACTGACACAAGCTACCACTTCGCCCGTTTGTAATAGAGCGCGAGTGTTGGCTTGGTCGGCGGCTTTAATATGTAACTTGGTGAAGTCTGTTGCAGAGAATTGTCTGACCACGTCGGTAAACCAAGTCGCGAGCACATCGTTGTTGACCGCAATGCTTATCGGTTGTGTAGCTTGATTGCCTTGGATTGCTTCTTGTAGTCCCTCTTCGAGCATGGCGACTTTGTTGAAATGCGCTAGTAGTTGCTCGCCAAGTGGTGTGGCAACCACAGGTCTGGCACGAATCAGTAGAGGGCGGCCGCAGACTTGTTCTAAGCGTTTGATATTTTGTGACACCGCAGATTGTGTCAGGTGAAGATATTCTGCTGCTTTGTCAAAACTTTGGAACTTCAAAACAGCGTGAAGTGAGGATAGTGCTTTATAATCCATCATAAATTTATCTAATATAAATTTAGTTTAATTAATTTTAATTTAATGGTTGCCTTACGTAAGATCAAGCTTCTTTAAAGAACACTGAGATATTGGAGAAGGTTGTGTTGGCATTTGTGAGTGGCGCGATTACTGGTGGCGGTTTGATTGTCGCCGTTGGGGCACAGAATAGTTTTTTATTGGAGCAGGCATTAAAGCGACATTACGCCTTTCCGATTGCCTTGCTGTTTATTTTGAGTGATGCCATTTCTATTGCGCTTGGGGCGTTTGGTTTAGGTTTGATCTTGCAAAGTCATGACTGGCTGTTGTCGGTATCTCGTTGGGCTGGCGTGGCTTTCTTGGTGTGGTTTGCCTTGGGTAAATGGCGGGCGTCGTTTCAAGAAGAACATTTAATTTTAGAGCAATACAGTAAGCGTTTAGCCTTGTGGCCGCTGGTGATGATGGGGTTTGCGGTGACGTGGCTTAATCCGCATTTTTACTTAGATACCATGATTTTGATGGGCAGTCTGGCGAACCAGTGGCAAGGCGCAAGGTGGGAGTTTGTTTTCGGTGGTGTGTGCGCGTCTGTGTTGTGGTTTTTGTCTTTGGCTCTGGTGGGAAAGCTTTGTGCAAAGTGGTTAGAAAAAGCGGCTTTTTGGCGTTGGTTTAATCGTGTTAATGCTATCTTGATTTGGAGTATTGCGCTTAAAATCGCCACACAACCCTTGTCTTAATAGAGCAAGGACTGTGTGGTAATTTTGAAATGCTAAAGTTTGATTTCCACCTCGTGGCTTTTTTCTTCCACTGGAGTAGAGGAGTCAGCTTCGACAAGCATTTCTGCGGTTGCTACAGAAGATACTGTAAGCGCCACTGGAATTTGATCCCCTTGCTCTTCGATAATCATGGCTGGCTGATGCTTGATTCGGTACACAGCAAACAGTGCTACGGTTATATTGAGTCCAGCAACAAACCAAAATAACGCTTCAATACGAAGTGTATCCATCAATGCTGCCGCGGCTAGAGGCCCTAACATACCCCCAATACCATTTAGCAATATCATACCGCTACTGGCAGAAAGAATTTGTTCTGGGCGAAGTTGGTCATTCATGTGAGAGGAAGCGAGTGAGTACATTGGGAAGGTAAATGCACCGACTGCAAACATGCCAATCATCATCAATATTTGGTTATTCATTGTGCCTCCGAGCGGCACAATGAATGCGGCCAGCGCCCCAACAACGCCAACCCAGAGTATGGTGACACGACGATCTTGACGGTCAGATAGTTTACCAATTGGCCATTGCAGCAACATCCCACCGACGTAACTGGCACCGATAAAGAATGAAATCTCGGCAATGTTCATACCGATACTTTTTGCATAGAGTGCGCCCAGACCCAATAAGGCCCCAGAAGTTGCCCCAGCAATGGTGACACCGGTTACACCAAGAGGTGCCGTTTTAATTAACCCTAGAATATTGAGTTTTTCCGGCACGTTAATAGTGGGTGATGGTGTACGCACTAATAATAGAGGAACGACTGCCAAGGAAATTAGTACGGACGTTAAAATGAACAGGCCATAACCACTAGGCGAGGACAAGTTCAATAAGAACTGACTGATGGTTTGGCTTGCCCATATTTCTATTATATAAATCGAGAATAAACGGCCACGAGTTTTGTTTGTTGCAATGTCGTTTAACCAGCTTTCGGTAACAATAAAAAGACCTGCGTAACACAACCCCGTTCCCATCCGCATCAGCATCCAGAACCAAGGATTAACCACAACGGATTGCATCAAAATGGTGATAGAAGCCAAAGACGCTACTGCGGCAAACACTCGAATATGGCCCACGTTCTTGACCCAGCTTGGCACCAAAAGGGAACCAAGAATAAAGCCAAGATAGTAGGCTGACATGATCAAACCTGTCGCCGTCGTATTGAACTCCTCTATAGAGGCTCGAATACCGATCAGTGAGCTTTGCAAGGCGCTTGCCATGGTGAGAACGGCAATACCTATGAGCAGACTCCAGATGGGAAACAGGGTTTGCTTTAACATTTAGTGTCCTTTTGGGTTCTCTAATGATTAAACATAAAAATCATCATGATCTGGTTGATCATTATTTCGGCTGACTATACGGATTGAGCCTCTGATTGCAATGATCAGCAAGTGGTGAATTCGTATTTTTAACATCAGAACATATCATAGACCATAAATTATGACGTTACGGGTGATTAGGAGTAATCCCCTCAGGAAATCAGGTGTTTTTTTTAGGGAATACAGTGTTTCATTATTCGACTTAGTTAGTTTTAAAACATGCACAAAAAGTGCCTGATTTATAACTTCGCTCAAGAGGTGTATTCGTATTTTTGATGCTTAATTAGAGGTCGGTTTTATTTTGTTGCATATGGTAAAAGCAGTTGCTTTAGTGGATTAACTAAAATATGTTCAAAGCCAAACTAAGATTAAGTTTAGTAAACAACGAAACAGTGTCCACAATAGGCATTTTTAGCTGTTTTAATTAAGGAATCTGTTAGTACAAGGTGGGTTATGACAGAGTTTGAAGCTTTTTTGAAAGAACATTCAATTACGGAAGTTGAGTCAACGTTGGCTGATATGACGGGCAATGCTCGAGGCAAGTTTTATCCAACGTATAAATTCTTGGCAGAGTTGTTCGGACGTATCCCTGAAACCATTCTTGTGCAAAGTGTCACTGGTGATTGGGCTGACAATCATTACGAGCTGGTGGACGCAAGCGATCGAGATATGGAGCTTCATCCTGACCCGAATACTTTCCGTTTAGTGCCTTGGGCAGATGAGCCGACGGCGCAAATCATTAATGATTGTTACGATAAAAGCGGCCAACTGCATCCGTTGTCGAGCCGAACCATCTTACGAAATATTCTTGCTCTGTATGCAAAAGAAGGCATCACGCCGGTGATTGCTCCAGAAGTGGAATTTTACCTGATCGACCCAAATACCGACCCAGATTACGAGTTAAAGCCAGCTGTAGGGCGTTCGGGTAAACGGGAAACTTCACGTCGTTCTTATAGTATTGACGCGGTAAATGAGTTTAACCCAGTGATTGATACGCTTTACAGCTATTGTGAAGCGCAAGGCTTGGACGTGGATACCTTGATCCATGAATCTGGCGCAGCGCAGATGGAGATCAACTTTATTCACGGCGATCCATTAGACTTGGCCGATCAGGTGTTTGTTTTTAAGCGTACTTTACGTGAAGCCGCCATGAAACACGGTATGTATGCGACCTTTATGGCGAAGCCTATGCAGCATGAGCCGGGCAGTGCCATGCATATTCATCAGAGTTTGGTGGACAGCAAAACAGGTAAAAACTTGTTTGATGACAACGACAGCCCAAGTGAACTGTTTTATAACTATTTGGGCGGGCTACAAAAATACACGCCTAATGCGATTAGTTTTTTTGCGCCAAACGTTAACTCTTATCGTCGTTTTTCACCAGACATGGCGGCACCAATCAATATGCAGTGGGGATTTGATAACCGTACGGCAGGACTACGAGTTCCGTTCTCCGTGCCGGAAGCGACGCGTATTGAAAACCGTTTCCCTGGTGCTGATTGCAATCCTTATCTTGGCATCGCAGCGACATTGGCCTGTGGTTATCTCGGTATTAGAGAGAAGCTGCATCCTACTGCCCCTGTGGAGGGGAAAAAGCCACCTTCGGAAGAAGTTGAAATCGCCCGGACTCTTGAAGAAGGCTTGCGTCTCTTGGAAGAATGCCAACCGCTTTGTGACATCATGGGCGAACATTTTGTGAAAGCTTATATGGGCGTAAAACGCAGCGAGTTTGAAACTTTCAACCGAGTCATTAGTTCCTGGGAGCGAGAGCACTTGTTACTGAACGTTTGATGATTTAGGTGTGAGAGCAGCGTCAAAACAAGAAAGGCCAGATGGATTAAACATCTGGCCTTTTTATTTATCTGTATTTCAAATTGGTCTTATTTCTTTATTTGGTCTTATCTAGAGAAAAGCGCTAAGCCGCGGCTTCTTCGCGTCCAAAGTGTTTACCAAGTAGGGCGTGGTAAAAATTATGATCGTTGAGTATGCCGATGCATTGACCTGCTTCTTCCAAAACCATAAATTGGTTTGAGTGGTAGCGGATCTCGACAGCATCGCGCATGGCAATGTTGGCAGGCACGATGAAAACCGTGTTATCTGGTACGTTGGCAAGGATGGTTTCTGGTGTCCAACGAGCGGTTGGGATATCACCGTTTGCTCCTTGGATAGAAGCTACTTTGCCATTCTCTAGAGTCATTTTAATGTCATCATTGATAACAACATGATCGTCTTGCACGGCTAAATCTGCTAATGGTGTCATTAAAGAGTTGCCGCATAACACGTTCAGAGGATTTGTATGAGCAACGAACTTCTCCACGTATTCAGTAGCTGGGTTAAGAACAATTTGTTCAGGCGCGTCTTCCTGAATGATTCTAGCGGATTCCATGATGGCAATCTTAGTGCCGATTTTCAGTGCTTCATCCAAATCGTGACTAACGAAAATAATGGTTTTATTTAAGCGTCTTTGCAGTTCGATTAGCTCGTCTTGAAGTTGAGAGCGAATTAGTGGATCAAGGGCTGAAAATGGTTCATCCATTAACAACACATCTGTGTCCATTACAAACGCTCTAGCCAAACCAACGCGCTGGCGCATACCACCTGACAATTCATCGGGTTTTTTATCGGCCCATTTTTCTAAGCTCACCATTTTTAACTGTTCGCGTGCTTTTTTTAGTCGTTCCGCTTTTGGCATGCCTTGCATTTCTAATCCAAAAGCCACATTTTCCAGTACGGTTAGCCATGGCATTAAGGCAAAACTTTGAAATACCATAGATACGCGACGAGTACGCATGTGACGCAGGGTCGCTTCATCGCATTTCGCCATATCAACCATATCGTCACCGTCTCTTACAAGGCAGCGACCACGGGCGATTTTGTTTAAGCCATTAACGGCTCGCAGTAGGGTGGATTTGCCTGATCCAGACAGTCCCATCAATACACAAATTTCACCTTCGTTGACTTCGATGTTGGCGTTTTGTACACCAACAACGTCACCAGTCATGCCTAGAATCTGGTCGCGAGTGTGACCTTGGTCCATTAGAGGGAGTGTTTTTGCTTTATTGTTGCCGAAAACAATGTCGACGTTTTCAATTGTTACAACAGCCATAATTTATCCCTCGCTCTTAGATGATGGTGATTTGCAAATACGGTCTAGCATGATGGCAACCAAGACAATGGCGACACCCGCTTCAAAGCCTTGGGAAATGTTCACCGTGTTCAGTGCTCTGATTACCGGTTTTCCTAAGCCATCTGCCCCGACTAGAGCCGCGACAACCACCATGGATAAAGACAACATAATACATTGTGTTACGCCGGCCATGATATTTGGCATGGCTGCTGGCAGCTCAACTTTGTATAGCAGTTTTGATTTTGTACAACCGAAGGCTAAGCCAGCCTCGATAAGTTCACTGGGCACCTTGCTAACCCCTAAATAGGTCAAGCGAATTGGCGCGGCAATGGCGAAGATAATGGTCGAGATCAAACCCGGAACATAGCCCAAGCCAAATAAAATAAGGGTTGGAATAAGATAAACAAAGGTTGGAATGGTCTGCATTAAATCTAAAATCGGACGTAATGTAGTGTATAGCCAAGGTCGATGAGCGGCTGCGATGCCAATAGGCACACCAATTAATACACTTATTGCGGTTGCGGAGACGACAAGCACTAGGGTTTGAATCGTTTCGACCCAATAGCCCATGTTGATGATTAGCAATAGAGATAAGGTAATAAAAATCAGTAATCCAATGCTACGGTGAAGAAACCAAACACCCACTAAAATAATGGCAATAACCGCGAATGGGTGAAGTGAGTCGATCGCGTCGACCATGGTTACAATCATGGTTTCTAAGGTTATGGAGACCAGATCAAAAAACACGGAAGCTGCAGTAACCAGCCAGTCGACAAAGTGTTCCATCCAAGCGCCAAGAGGGATCTTATTATCCGTCAGCCAATTCATATATGTGTTCTCCCGATAGTTTAATGACACCCCCTTAACGGTGTGTCGTTAAGGGGGTCGTGGTGTGCAGTGAGGTATTACAAACCTAGGTGAGATTTCACGGCGTTCAAGCCATTATCACCAGATTTCGTTGTTACATCTTTAAGCCAAGCGTCTAAAACTTCAGGGTTTGCTTTTAACCATTCTTTTGCAGCGATGTTAGGTTTTTTGCCGTCATCAAGAATGGCGCCCATGATTTGGTTTTCCATCGGTAAAGAAAATTTTAGATTTGTGATCAGTTTGCCAACGTTAGGGCATTGTTGGGTATAGCCTTTACGAACGTTAGTGTGGACATCAGCACCACCATAGTTCGGGCCGAAGTAGTCGTCTCCGCCAGAAAGGTATTCCATTTTAAAGTTGGCGTTCATTGGGTGAGGTGCCCAGCCTAAGAAAGCGATCCATTTGTTACGACGAGTATTGCGGCTAACTTGAGACAACATGCCAGCTTCGCTGGATTCAACTAATTGGAAATTGCCGAGATCAAAAGCATTAGTGTCGATCATGTCTTGGATGATGCGGTTGCCGTCATTGCCAGGTTCGATACCGTAAATGCGACCTGAAAATTCTTTACGGTGTTTTGCAATGTCGGAGAAGTCCGTTACGCCAGCGTCAAAAGCGTCTTTGCTAACCGCTAGTGTGTATTTGGCACCGACAAGGTTTGCACCAAGGTCTTCAACAGTGCCTGCTTTTAGGTAAGGTTCGATGTCTGCCTGCATGGTTGGCATCCAGTTGCCAAGAAAGACATCTATGTCACCATTTGCTAGCGAAGTGTAAGTAACAGGAACAGATAGCAATTGTGTTTTGGTTTTGTAGCCTAGGCCTTCGACGATTTCACTGGTTACTGCTGTGGTGGCCGTAATGTCAGTCCAACCCACATCGGAAAAGCGAACGGTAGAGCAATCTGCCGCCATGGTTAGTCCCGATACACTTGCCATACTTATAGCTATTGCGGTCTTTTTTGTCTTATTTAACATACCCTTACCCTCTTTCTATTGAACTCAAAACCAATGAGCGAATACAGTGCCGAACACAGGCACTGAAAGTGAACTCCTAAAACATGGACAGCGTGTTTTGTAGGCTGCCTAAAACAATATGTATGATGAAAAAAGCTGTGCACTGGTGTGTTTAGATGTGGTCCTGAAACACGAGATCCAGATAATCTTGTATTTGCCCAGCTGATTCTTGTTTGTTGATGCCGCCAGCTAATGAACCGCGTAGCCACATACCGTCTATAAGCGCAGCTACAGTAAGTGCGATGCGACGAGCTTTTGTAATTTCAAATTCTTCTTTTAGTACACACACCAGCGATGTTTGTAAACGATTAGAATAGATATTCTGTAGTCGATACAAAGAGGGCGTGTGCATGGCTGATGCCCAAAATCCCATCCAAGCTTTGACGACTTGGGGGTGTGTTTGAGATTGGCTAAAGCTGGCTTTCACTATAGCCATGACTTTATGTTTAGCCGATTTATTTTTCGCTTTTGTGACTTCTTGAGATAAACCTTCAAAAAATTCACGAATCAGGCTTCTCATTGTTGCTTCGTACAAGCCATCTTTGCCACCAAAGTAGTGGTTGATGATGGCTGGAGAAACGCCTGCTTTTTTACCAATAACACTGACTGTTGCCCCTGCAAAACCATATTTATCTATGGCTTTTATTGCGGCCTCGATGAGCTGAGGTTTACGTATTTCGGGCATTCCAACTTTTGGCATTTTGGATCCTTTTTTATTAAACAGCCGTTTAATGAAAACTATACTAGGCTGATTGTGTAATTTAGGTCAACCCTTGACAATTAGGAAACTTAGTTCTCTAATTAATTTAACTATATGATTTTAAAGGGTTAATTGGTCTTTAAATTTTTTTTATCTTTTTTTTTAGAGATATTCTGTCGGTATAAGATAAAAAATGCGTATTTTTGTGCTCATATCTTACTTAATGTACTATTTTGACTTGCTCTTTTTCGTTTCCCTTATTGGCTATTATGGCTGGAATTTTCAGGCGCGATAGTGTTAATTATAAAGCTAAATTAAAGGTTGGAGTGTTATTTAATGGATGTCGGCTTTTCGGTATTTGATACCCTGATAGATAGATCAGATATGAGCAGTGATAAGTGGTCAAAATACCCTGAAAATGTCATCCCTATGTGGGTAGCGGACATGGATTTTGATTCACCGAATTGTATAAAAGAAACTATAAATCAAAGGGTTAATAAGGGTGTGTTTGGCTATACATATACACCAAAAGCGTTGGTGAAAGCTATCCAGTCCCACCTTTCCAGTCGCTATGGTTGGAATGTTTCTTCAGCCCATTTAGTTCATCTTCCGGGTCTTGTTTGTGCACTACATTTAAGTGTTCGCGTTTATTCAAACGAGGGAGATGGCATCATTGTGCCGGGACCTGTTTATTACCATTTAACCAAAGCACCGGCGCTGTCTGGACGCGATTTACTAAATGTGGATATGGTCATTCAAAATGGTCGCTGGCTCCCTGATATGGTGCAATTTGAAGCGGCTTGCGCCAACCCTAAAAGTAAGATGATTCTGTTATGTAATCCCCATAATCCAGGTGGAACCGTCTATACCAAAGAAGAGCTGTTAAGCATTCATGCATTGGCAGAAAAGTACGATCTGGTGGTGGTGAGTGATGAAATACACTGCGATTTGATTTTGGATGATTTACCTCACGTGCCGTTTGCTGGCTTAAACAGCGACGCTGCGAATCGCACCATTACTTTAATGGCTCCAAGTAAAACGTTTAATACTGCGGGCTTAGGTTATGCTTTTGCTGTGATTGAAAACGCTCAATTGCGTCAAGCGTTTAATCAAGAAAGAGCTGGCTTAATACCGTCACCCAATATGCTAGGTTTGACGGCTGCCACTGCAGCGTATGATGAAGGTCAGGAATGGCACGATGAGCTATTAATGTACTTGAAAAGTAATCGAGATCTATTAGCAAG
Source organism: Marinomonas sp. ATLA20 (assembly GCF_057180105.1). NCBI lineage: Bacteria > Pseudomonadati > Pseudomonadota > Gammaproteobacteria > Oceanospirillales > Oceanospirillaceae > Marinomonas > Marinomonas sp. ATLA20. Next base: position 32,948 of record NZ_JBXUKU010000018.1, on the reverse strand, counting down.
AAGGATTGCAGCAACGCCGCTTAACATGGTGCATTTAGAAGCAACTTATCTTGCTTGGATTGATGTGTCTGCTTTGTCTCTTGATAATCCTTACCAATTTTTTCTGGATGCCGGTATCGGTGTTTCTGATGGTAAAGATTTTGGTAATCCTAACTATGTTCGCCTAAACTTTGGATGTCCCCAATCTATTCTCGATCAAGCTATGACTCGCATTGAAGAGGCATTAAAAGAGCACAACTTCATGTGAATCATTCGGTTATCATTGATTAAGACAGTAAGGTCGGGCTCTTTCTATTATTTATCAAGAGGAGGCGATCTTATGCTGACGTCCGTGTCGAATGAGTTTGTAAATCAATATGTGCAACAGGCTTCCCCAGCAAGGCGCGAGGATTTGTTGAAAATTATCGAGATGATGAGATCGATGGCACCTGAAGCTGAGTTGGTAAATGATTTAGGGATTCCATATTTTAAGATGAACGCAGGCTGGTTATACGGTGTTGCTGCGCGTGTTGATCATTTATGTATTTATTTCTCTGATCTGAGTGTCTTACATTCTTTTCGGAGTCGTTTGCCAAAGGCTCAATTTGGTGATGATTGTCTTGTTATTTATCGTTTAGATGACATCAATCTCAATGTTTTTATGGAACTTCTTGGGCAAATTAAAGTCCATTTTTTAATGAATCATCGAGAGCCTTTCGAACTGATTTAATTATAAAAGAAACCTTTATACTTTGATTTTAAAAGATTTTAATTCAGGTTATTTGCTAAATGATAGATTTCACTGTTCGTATAGGTGTTTTTGTTCTGATCTTTAGCTTGCTGGTTTTTTGGCAATGGAATTGGCCAAGAGGGGCGCTTTTGCAATGGCGTCAACGTTGGCTTCACAACCTTTCTTTATTGGTCGTTGGCGCGATGAGCGTTCGAATCGTTCAGCCTTTGTTACTGTCGGTTGTCGCTTTATTTAGCCAAAATTTTGGTCTTTTGTGGGTATTAGACTTACCGTTCTGGGTCGTTTTGTTGGTGAGTGTTTTTCTATTAGACTGCCTTATTTATTGGCAGCATCGATTATTTCATCGAGTTTCTTTTTTCTGGCGTTTCCATCGAGTTCATCATTCTGACCCTGAATTAGATGTGAGCTCAGCGTTACGTTTCCATCCCGTCGAAATTATATTGTCTCTATTTATTAAGGCCTTAGCTGTTTGGTTGTTGGGTATTCCAGTGGCGGCTGTTTTGGTCTTTGATATTTTATTGAATGCATCCGCCATGTTTAACCACACTAATGCAAGATTGCCTGTTAGTATCGAAACATGGGTTAAGAAGGTGTTTGTCACTCCAGATATGCATCGCATACATCACTCAAGAGTGAACGTCGAAGCAAACAGTAACTACGGTTTTTTCCTAAGTATTTGGGATACGGTTTTTAAGACTAAAAGAAATGATGCACTACAGGGAGATGAAAATTTAAAAATTGGAATGCCCGATACGGTCACGTATCAACCCACATCGTTAAAGGAAGTATTGGTGATGCCTTTTAAATTATATAAGAAGGCTTCGTTAAAGACGAATAGAAGAAGCAGTTAGGAAAAACCATGAGTTATCACGAAGTAAATTTTATCGAAATGCGTGTTATTGGTTGTCTTATGGAAAAAGAGATTACCACACCCGATCAATATCCTCTTAGTTTGAATGCCCTTGTGAATGCCTGTAACCAAAAGTCCAATCGTGAACCTGTGACTCAACTATCTGAAATGGAAGTGCAAGACGCATTGGATGCGTTGCTGGCTCGTGGTTTGGTGACTGAACTTAATGCTTCTCATAGTCGAGTTAGCAAATATCAGCATCGATTTTGTAATACGGAGTTTTCCGATTTGCAGTTGTCGCCAGCAGAAACGGCTATTATTTGTCTGATGTTTGTGCGTGGCGCTCAAACGCCGGGAGAGCTTCGTTCACGCAGTGGGCGTTTACATAGCTTCCAGTCTCGTGATGAGGTTGAATTGGCCTTACAGTCGCTGCAGACGAAAACCGGTGGCCCATATGTTTGCCAATTACCAAGGGAGCCGGGTAAGCGTGAACAGCGCTACCAAGAATGTTTCTGTTCGGAAACGGAACAACCGCTAAATACAGATTCTAACAGTGCGGTGATCTCTAATAAAAATGATGCATATACACAGCAACTGGAAGCAAGAGTGCTTGAGTTAGAGGCACAGGTTCAAGAATTAAATGAATATATTCAACAGCTTGAAAATGCCAGTGGACTATAATCTTTTTTAGCGTCAAACTTACTGCGTTTTTTAATGTCGCGGTGTTCGATGCCTAAGTATGCGTAAGAGGTGTTGTGGGCGTTAATGCTTTGATTAAGTCTATGGGGAGAATCCTATGAAGAAGGTACGCTGGGGTATTATTGGTACAGGTCAAATCGCGCATTTATTTGCCAGTGATTTTTGTCATGTCAAAGCGGGCGAACTTCGTGCGGTTGCTTCTCGTGATAAGGCGTCTGCGGATGCTTTTGCGGCCGAGTTTGATATCGAGTTGGCATTCATTGATTACTTTTCGCTGATTAATAGTCATGAAGTGGATGCTATCTATATAGCAACGCCTCATGTGTATCACTACGACCTGACCAAAGCCTGTATTTTGGCGGGTAAAGCGGTATTGTGTGAAAAGCCTTTCACTATCAATGAGGCGCAATCTAAGGAGCTTTACGATTTAGCCTTAGAGCATAACGTGTTTGTTATGGAAGCTATGTGGACGCGCTTTAACCCTGTTATAGAGCAAGTGGTAGAGTGGGTTGAAGAGGGCGAAATTGGCGATTTAAACAGCATTCAAGCAAGCTTTAATTTTGTTGGCCCGACTGATCCTAATCATCGATTGATGAATCTTGAGCTTGGCGGCGGCGCTTTATTGGATATTGGTATTTATCCGGTGTTCTTAGCACAATTATTTTTCGGTAAGCCGGACTTTGTGCAGAACCAAGCCGTTATTGGCGACACAGAAGTGGATCTGTTCGAGCAGATACTATTAGGGTGGGAAAGTGGACAGCTTGCTTCTTTGGATGCGTCTTTGATTTCATGTAACCCGAACCGCGCTATGCTTTCTGGTTCTAAAGGCTATATTGAGATCGATTCTGAATGGTTCAAAGCAAAATCCTGTCGCGTTGTTAGTGCAGATAATAAAGAGCGAGCGGTAGAATTTGACTTTCCTGGAAATGGTTACCAATTTGAAGTGGATGAGGTGAACCGCTGTCTTGAAGAGGGATTAATTCAAAGTCCTAATCACAGCTGGCAGAACAGTTTAGAATTGATTGCAACGCTAGATGAGATTCGTCAAGACATAGGTTTGTACTATCCAGGAGAGGAGAGTGAAGGGCATCATCATGATGAAGAAGATTTGCATGAACATCACCATGAGCATAGTCATCATCATAAGCATTGATTTGGTCGTTATTTGACTCATAAAAAAGGACTCTTTCCATAATGGAAAAGAGTCCTTTTTTTGTATTTACTGTATGCTTTGTGCTTATAAGCCCTTAGCTAAGGTGCTTGTTAAGCGTCGGTAGCAATACTTTGAACAAGCGAGGCGCCGCACATAATACATCGCCTTTTTCTAGGCTTGGTGAGCCATCAAAGCCAGCGAATAGGCAGCCAGCTTCTTTCGCGATAAACAGAGGGGCTTGCATTTCCCACTCTTGAAGTTTGATACCCCAAGCAGCATCAAGACGACCAGCTGCTACGTTAGCTAGCATTAGAGCAGGTGAGTCTTGCATTACAGCGCGCGCGCCTTGCTCTGCAATTTCCGTGAGTACAGCGAATTGACCTGATAGAGAAGGCATAAGACGATCTGTTGCTGGGAATTGCGCCGCTACCGTTACGTTTTCTAACGTGCGAGCAGTACTGCTACGAATGCGTGAATTATTCAAGTATGCACCACGGCCTTTACTTGCGTAAAACTCGTCTTTGGTGTGAGGGTTTAGCACAAGAGCGTGCTCCACTTTACCAGCAACTAAATAGCTCATAGTAATGACGTTGCCAGTTAGGCCGCGTGAAAATAAATGCTGACCTTGAATGGCATCAATGATCCATTCACCTTCCTCACCATTTTGTACTGAGCCTTGAAGGCGAGTTGTAATAGTGTCTGCTGGGTAAGCTTTTTCTAGGTGGTAAACAATGCTACGTTCTGCGCCAGAGCAAACAGTTTGATATACCTGTTCAGCAGATTGGCCTTGTTCTTTGTCAAAAAGCAGTTTCTCTTGCGAGTGAACTATGTATTCTGCAGCGGCACGAGCTGCTTTAAGTGCGACATTGATTCTAGGTTGCATAATTTACCGTCAATTATTCCGTCATTAAAATGCACATACCGTCCATAAGACGATAAGTTGCTAAATAAAGTGTTAAAGAGCGGGCTTCTCCGTTTTAGCGATTAAAACCGAGTGCCTAAATAAGAGCGCGAATTCTAGCGTAATGGCGCTCTTTTTACTAGTGAAGTTTTGGTTAAAAACTGATCGTTTGCGGCTTTGTTCTAAATTTCTGTTAAGATACGCGGCATTGTCTGACCGTTATTATTGGTACCTCATAAAATGCAAAATAAAGTAAGAATTGTCCTTGTTAATACATCGCACCCTGGCAACATTGGTGGCGCTGCTCGCGCCATGAAGAATATGGGGTTGGCGGATCTTTATCTTGTTGCCCCTAAGCAGTATCCCAGTGACGAAGCCGTGAGTCGAGCTTCTGGTGCGACGGATATTTTAGATAACGCGGTTGTCGTGGATACTTTAGAAGAGGCGTTAGCGGATTGTCAGTTAGTGATTGGTACGAGTGCGCGTGAGCGAAATATTCCTTGGCCTTTGGTTGATCCAAGACAGGCAGCAGATTTGGTGTTTGATGAAGGCTTGGTTACGGCGTTTGTGTTTGGTCGCGAAGACCGAGGGCTAACCAACGAAGAACTGCAGCGCTGTAATTATCATGTGCATATTCCTTCCGTTGAAACCTTTAGTTCCTTGAATCTAGGTGCTGCCGTTCAAGTTATCGCGTACGAGCTAAGAATGAAATCTTTGCTGATGAAAGATGCGCCTGTGGTAGCAAGTAAATGGGATGTGCCTGCGGCCAATGTGGAGCAGATCGATTATTTGCTTGAACATCTAGAAAAAGTCTTAGTGCAGACGGAGTTTCTTGATCCTGAAACGCCGATGCAAGTCATGACGCGTTTTCGTCGTATGTTTCAGCGTTCGCGATTGGATCAGCAGGAAGTGGGCATGTTGAGAGGTATGTTGTCTTCTATGGAAAAGAAAATGAAGCCATGACAGCAGCGCACGATTCGTCATGCGGACGACTGTGCTCGACAGGGCTTTGTTAAAAACATGAGTCAGCATATTAAGCTGAAACAAAAAAACGCTGACTTATTGCTAAGTCAGCGTTTTTTGTTTGGACTAGATGTTGGTCTTAAGCTTTACGCTCAGGACGACCTTCTTCTTGCCAGTAAGTGTGGAATTTTTGGCCAGGCTCTGCATCTACGCGTTCGTAGGTGTGAGCACCAAAGTAATCACGTTGCGCTTGTAGCAAGTTAGCAGGTAATACTTCAGAACGGTAACCGTCAAAGTAAGCCAATGCTGAGAAGAAAGATGGTGTTGGTATACCTGATTGCGCAGCAAGGACAACGGCTTTACGAAGGCCGGCTTGCTTGCTCGCCATTGCGTCAGCGAAATAATCGCTTAGCAATAGGTTTTCAAGTTCTGGATTGTCGACAAAAGCATCGGCGATTTTCTGTAGGAAAGATGCGCGAATGATACAGCCGCCGCGCCAGATTTTCGCGATATCACTGAAGTTGAATTTCCAGTCATATTCTTTTTCAGCCGCACGCATGAGTTGGAAGCCTTGAGCATAAGCACAGATTTTTGCGCAGTAAAGTGCCTCTTCGATTGCTTTCTCGACGTCTTCAGCTTCAATCTCGCCGCTTTCTACATCTGCAACAAGTTTGCTTGCTGCAAGTTCACGTTCGCCAGTTAATGTACTCAGGGCACGAGCATAAACAGATTCGCTGATGATGCCAGCAGGAACGCCCATTTGTGTCGCACTAATCGATGTCCAACGACCAGTGCCTTTTTGGCCAGCGCTGTCTAAGATCATATCAACGAGCGGAGCGCCTGTTTTATGGTCGTATTGTTGAAGAATGTCGGCTGAAATTTCAACAAGGTAGCTGTTTAAAACGCCTTGGTTCCATTTTTCAAACAACTTACCAATCTCTTCAGGTTCGTAACCAAGCAAAGAACGTAGTAGGTGATAAGCTTCACAAATAAGCTGCATGTCGGCATATTCAATGCCGTTATGAACCATTTTTACATAATGGCCCGCGCCATTTGGCCCAAGGTAAGCAGTACAAGACTCGCCTTCTGTAACCGGCTTGCCAGGAATATTACTAACGATAGGTTTACCGTTTTCGTCAACTTTTGCTGCAACGGCTTCCCACATAGGCTGCAGGTATTGCCAGGAATCGGCATCGCCACCAGGCATTAGTGATGGACCAAAACGCGCACCCACTTCACCACCAGATACAGCAGTACCAAAGAATTTGAATTTTTCTTTGTATTCAGCTTCACGGCGAATGGTATCTGTCCATTGGCTGTTTCCGCAGTCTACTACGATATCGTCTGATTCTAAGCCAGCTTCAATCAAGCTGTTGCAGACAGCATCAACAGGGCTTCCAGCAGGAACTAAAACTACGATCACGCGAGGCTTTACTAAGTTTTTTAGCATGTCTCCCATGTTGGAGCAGCCAATGATTCGTGCGGCTGCTGATGGATCTGGACGTTCTGCTTTTTCAGTGTCTAAAACGTCTTGTACTTTATGTGCGTCAAGATCAAAACCTGCAACTCGGTAGCCATGGTCAGCTAAATTTAAGGCCAAGTTTTTACCCATGACACCCAGGCCGACAAATCCAATATTGCAGTTCTGATTCGTTTTTAACATAAATATCGATCAACCTTTTGAACAATTGGGGGAAATTGAAGAAAGAATCTTACCATGAAGCGCTATGATTCAGGACATACTAGAGGTAAGAAAAATTCAAATAATTGTGTTTTTTTGAGCTTTCTTGATAGAAACCTTATAGCTTAGGTGGTTTTGTCGTAAATAGTCATGTGATGAGTTTAATGGTTTTTGGATCAGTAAGTAGCTTTCCATTTAGAGGAAAGGTGACAAAAAAGAAAGAAAACTACAGAAATATAGCGTTGATTAATTGTAGTTTAATCAAAAAATGCTCAATTCTATTGGTGTTTTTGATTAAACGTCTTATAAAACAAACACTTAATGTATATTGGAAAGTTTCAGAAAAGTAATAAAATAACATATTGTTATAACAATATTTTTTTTTAGATTGTTTTGTTACTATGTTTTCACCGAAAAAAAACTTCGTATAGCAGAATGCTTTATGCGACATTGCAAGTAATATTGTCGTATAAAGGCATTTTTATAAGAATGATCAGACAATCTTTATCGCTCAGAGGATTTAGTAACATGAACTCCGCATCAGACGTAACGACTATTCATACAAATTTAACGACGCCGCAGTTGGTTGAAAAAGCTCTGCAGAATGGCGAAGGGGTCCTTGCCGATAATGGCGCGCTTGTCGTTGAAACAGGGGCTCGTACTGGTCGTTCTCCTATGGATCGTTTCATTGTAGAAGAAGCGTCCAGTAAAGATAGTATCCATTGGGGACCTGTTAACCGTGCGTTTCCTGAGGCGAAATTTGCTCCGCTTTGGGATCGTGTGGCATCGTATCTTGATGGTAAAGAGTCGTTTGTATCTAACATTCATGTCGGTGCGGGCGATGAATATTATTTACCAGTGATTATGCGTACTGAGACGGCGTGGCATCAGTTATTTGGTCGTAACCTGTTTATTCGTCCTGATATTTATAACCCATCAAGCAAAGGTGAATGGCAGGTTCTTAATGCGCCAAATTTTGTTTGTGAGCCTGAGCGTGATGGTACTAACTCTGACGGTTGTGTCATTCTAAACTTTGCCGAGCGTAAAGTGTTGATTGCGGGTATGCGTTACGCTGGTGAAATGAAAAAAGCGATGTTTTCTGTACAAAACTATTTATTGCCAGCGCATGATGTGCTGCCAATGCACTGTGCTGCTAACGTCGGTACAGAAGAAGATGTAACCTTGTTTTTTGGTTTATCTGGCACAGGCAAAACAACACTGTCTGCAGATCCTGAGCGCTTTTTGATCGGTGATGATGAACATGGCTGGGGGAAAGATACGGTTTTCAACATCGAAGGTGGTTGCTACGCAAAAACGATTGACCTTTCTCAAAAGAATGAACCGATTATCTGGGATGCGATCAAATTTGGAACTATCGTTGAAAACGTGGTGCTAGATCCTGAAACGCGTGTTGCAGATTACGCTGATACGTCTTTAACTCAGAATGGTCGTGCTGGTTACCCTCGTGAGCACATTGAAAAGCGTGCCGCTGGTAATCGTGCAGGTGAGCCAAATGCTATTATCTTTTTAACGTGTGATTTGACTGGTGTTCTTCCTCCTGTTTCTATCCTGACGAAAGAGGCAGCGGCATACCACTTTTTGAGTGGTTATACGGCTTTGGTTGGTTCAACAGAAATGGGAGCAGGCACAGGAATTAAGTCAACTTTCTCTACTTGTTTTGGTGCACCTTTTTTCCCTCGTTCTGCTGATGTGTATGCAGATCTTTTGATCAAGCGTATTGAAGAGTTTGGTAGCAAGGTTTATCTAGTGAATACGGGGTGGACTGGTGGTGCTCATGGTCAAGGCGGTAAACGTTTTAGTATTCCAACAACCCGTGCGGTTATTTCGGCGATTCAATCTGGTGTGCTGACGGATGCAGAAACTGAGCATCTGGATGATGTTAATCTAGATGTGCCTACACAGGTACCGGGTGTTGATAGTGTATTGTTGAACCCTCGTAAAACTTGGTCTGATCAGGATGCTTATGCAGCTCAAGCAAAAAACTTAATCTCTCAATTTGTTGAGAATTTTAAGAAATTCGATACTGTATCCGACGCTATTGTTAAGGCTGGTCCATATCTGTAAGCTATTTTAAATAGTGCCTTTTAAAAAGCCGTGCATTTAGCACGGCTTTTTTGTTTTTAGTGATTTATACGCTAACACTTAGTGTCTAAATAATGTAATCTTTTGTGTATGTTTATTGATAGCCATTGCCATTTAGATTTCGATGTGTTTGACGAGCAGCGTGACTCGTTAATGCAGCGCTGTCGAGAAAATAAAGTGGGCGGCTTTTTGGTGCCTGCGACGACCTTTTCTAGTTGGTCAAAGCTAGAAAGATTGAGTAAGCGTTATCCTGAATGGCGTGCTGCCTATGGTTTACATCCTTATTTTTTAAAAGAGTCTTTGCTAGAGCAGATCGATTTTCTCGCTGAACAGTGTGATTCGCGTAGAGTTGTTGCGGTGGGGGAAATAGGGTTAGATTGTTGGCCTAGTTCTGTCGATATGAAAATTCAGTTAGAGTTCTTCTCTCGCCAGCTAAAAATTGCTAAATCATTGAAACTGCCAGTTATTTTGCATGCTAGAAAAAGTTATGATTTGGTGTTTAAGTGCCTTCGAGAGGTGGGGTTTAGTGATGGCGGCATTGTTCATGCCTTTAATGGCAGTCTTGAACAAGCTAAGCGATTTATAGATCAGGGTTTTGTATTAGGAATTGGTGGTACAGTGACGTATCCGAGGGCTAAAAAAGCTCATAGGGTATTGGCGGCACTTAGTGATAGTGCGTTTGTCCTTGAAACAGATTCACCTGATATGCCACTACATGGTTATCAGGGGCAAAATAATACGCCACTTTCTATTCCTCTTATTGCTCATTCTGTTGCCGCGATAAGGGGGGAGAGCGTGGAGCAGATAGCAGTGCAGACATATGATAACCTATTAAGGGTTTTTCCTAAGTGGAACGAGGACTTGCTTTGAATAACACACAAGATATTAATGCCCCGATTCGAATTCTTCTTTTGGGAAGTGGGACAGAAGTCGGTTCGTCATTGTTGCTGCTTTCTGAAGCAAAAACTGAATTTGAATGGCTGTGTCCAGAAGAATCGCTTTTGCTAGATGTTGAAAGAAGAGCAGAGTTAGATGATATGCAGTTTGACGTGATTATTGATGCGTTAAGTTTGCGCTATGCACTACAAAGTGATTATGGGAAATTTCAATCTACTTTACGCTATTTGAGCGAACAGACTGGTGCGCCATTAATTATGATTAGTAGTGCTAGAGTATTTTCAGGCAATAAAGATGCCGCTTATGCCGAGATGGATGTGCCAGATAGTTTAGAGCCTTATGCAAAAGCTCTGATTGAGGCTGAGTCTATTGTATTGAACAACCCAAATAACATTGTCTTGAGAACGGGTTGGTTATTTAGCGGCAAAGGGGATGACTTTGTCTGTAGAACGCTTGGTTTGATTCAGGATGGCGTTAATCTTGCTTACAAAGATGACCTAATTGGCAGTCCGACACCTGTATCTGATTTGGTCAGGGTGATTTTATCCATGGTTAACCAAGGGCATTATGGTGCTCAAAATAAAGGTGTTTACCATTATTGTTGTGCAGAAGAAATTAGCTGGATTCGATTGGTTGAGGCAATTCTAGCTACTTCTAGCCAGTTTGATCCGAAAGCACAAGTAGAGGTGGAAGCAATTGGCGATTCGTTTCCAGAAGTACAAGAAGCCTCTACTATGAAACGACAGTCTTTATCTTGTCGAAAGATCTTTAATCATTTTGGGATAAAGCAGCGCCCATGGCGTTCAAAATTAAGAAGCTTAGTGAAAGAATTATACCAAGCTAGTTAATGACCAACCTTTGGTCGATATTGAATAGGAGATGATGTGTACAAAATAAATCATAAAGCTGTTGTGTTGGCTTTTGTCTTTCAAATTGTTGCTGGAGTAGCTTGGTATGCTTCGACACCTTTGTCATTCTTAGAGCGCTCTGCTCTGGAGGATATGGCTAAGCAACCTACTGTTGGCGTGGTTTTATTGTTCGCATTAGCGTCTTTTGTGTATTTGTATTTTACGGCTTGGCTTTTGGTGAGAATTAAAGGCTTATCTGGTTTTGGACGGTTTTTTATCGTCATTGGTATATGGCTATTCATTGTTGTACCTAACCAGATCTTTGTCTTTATTAACCTTCATTTGAATAATTCGGACATATTGTATCTGCTGTCATATGGTGTAGCTAGCAGCACCATAGCGGCGATTATATTACCACTATGGCGCTCATCAAGGTCTATCTTTAAAGATTAGATATCTTTCAATCAATATAAACTGCTTTCTGGCCAAACTAGCCATAGGCTTAAGCCGCTAATGATTGTGCTGATTACAATTTGAGCCAAAATGATGTAGATGCTTTGTTTACTGCTTAATTTGTTTCCTAATGCCGTTGCTAGCGGTGTTACAAAGCAGCCTGCAGTGAGCATTAGCATGACGCTTAACGGAATGTCGGCGAGAATGTGGCTTTGGGTAATTAGCCCGCCGATTATTAAAAGGGCAGGGATACTTGAGTTACTTTTATTCGTGTTTAGGAAGTAATTAACAACTATGTAACCGAATAGGGCTGCTCCCAGTGCACCTAATAATTGCCCTATCAGTAAGCTTCCACCAATTGATATAACAGGGGCTGACGCTCCTGCAGAAATCATCAATCCTATTGGTAAAAGTAATGGAGAGATTCTGCTTTCGTTGCTTGTTTCTAATTCAACTGAATCTTGTGCTTTTCCTTGTATCACAAGTAGGTATATCAGTGTGATAAATGCGCAACCAGCTGCCCAGCTTAGGCTAATAACAGTCCCTGAGTGCTTTAATACAGGGTTTAGTAAAAAGTAAAATGACAAGCCGCATAGAACAAAAAAAGTGCTTAAACGCAGTGCTGTTGACTTAATTAGGGCTAAGCAAAATATTGCTGCTATGCCGATTAGTGCTGTGACGCTGTAATAGTCTATTGCCTGTTTGGGTGGGAAACTCAAGCCTGAATGAATCAGGCTGAGTCCGACAATAAAGCCACCAAGGTAACCAAGGTAAGAGGATGCACGTAACAATTTGCCAGCAACAATGCTGACTATTAGTGCGGCGAGAAAGGGGTAAACTGCCGTATGTAATAGCATTAAAAGAGTAGAGTTGCTGGCTTCTTCGTACATGATCGCTTTCCTTGGTGCTTTTTTCTAAATTGATTACTGGCGAATGCCTTCCACGTAGACTTCAATTTCTGTTTTATCTGTTACGCCAGGGATAAAGTAAGTTACGCCAAAATCACTGCGTTGAATAACGGTTGTTGCTTCAAAACCTGCGCGGTAACCGCCCCATGGATCTTTGCCTTCCCCGATCTTTTTAACATCGAAGCTAACTGGCTTTGTTATGCCGTGTATTGTCAGGTCTCCAGTTAACGTATCGCCCTCAAACTTAGTGCTGTTGAATGTCAACGTAGGAAATTGTTTAACATCTAAAAAATCTGGACTACGAAGATGTTTGTCACGGGCATCATGGTTGGTGTCTATGCTGTCCGCTTTGATTGTTAGTGATGCGCTGCCTGATTTACCGTTCTCAGCGTATTCAAAGTTGCCTTCAAATTCATTAAAGCGACCAACTGTTGTGCTTACACCCAAATGACCTACTTTAAATACAACTCCAGAATGAGCTGGATCAATTTTGTAATCTGCTGCCATCGTTAGGCTTGATGCAAGCATTAATGCGCTGATAGTAACTGCTTTCATTTTACGTTCCTCTATTAGATTTAAAGATGTGGCTAGTTTAAATTGTTTCTTTTGATAAATAATCAACCCAAAAAACAATTCAATATTCACTAAAAAGAAATGATAATAGAGGAACTTTTTATTTTTCAGGTGAATGAATGGATAAGCTGCAAGCAATGAAGGTATTTTGTCGTGTTTATGAGGCGGTGAGCTTTAAATTGGCCAGTGACTCTTTAGGTATTTCTCGGCCAATGGTGACTCGTTATATAAACTCCATAGAGGAAGAGTTAGGCACTAAACTTTTGCAGCGAAATACGCGTAATATCAGTATTACTCATGCTGGGCGTAAGTATTATCAGCACTGTGTTGCGATCCTTGATGCGATTGAGGAAGCAGAAAGCGAAATAGGTGATTTAACACAAAAGCCAAAAGGGCTTTTGAAAATAAGTGTGCCTATGGATTTTGGTCTATCGTATGTTGTGCCATTACTGGATGATTTTAGCCGCATATATCCTGAAATTGAGTTGGATGTGGATTTCAGTGATAAGCGTGTTGATATGACGGAATCTGGTGTGGATATCGCCATTCGAGGTGGTGATTTAGGTGGAGATCAGTTTGTCGCACGCCCTTTGTGTTATTCCAAAGGATACGTATGTGCGTCGCCTGAATACATTGCAAAGCATGGTCGGCTTGATTGTATCGAGAATTTAGCTGACCACTCCTGTCTTTTATACAGCAACGCGCTGTCGCCAAATCGCTGGACCTTGACGAATGACAAAGGTATCTCTCAGACAATGTCTGTTTCTGGATCTTTTGTTGTCAATAATGGTGGGGCTTTGACACGCTTTGCTTTAGCTGGTTTAGGAATAATTTATCAGCCTGACTTTTTGGTAGCTAAATACATTGCCTCAGGTGAATTGGTGAACTTATTGCCTCACTATCAAGGCTACGAAATATGCTTTTATGCTATCTACCCGCAGCGCAAACTGATGTCTAGGAAGACTCGATTATTATTGGATTTTTTACAAGAAAGGCTGGCCAATACAAAATTTTAATCATGTATTAGTCAGCCTTTTTGGTCTGGTTATAGCAATTATTTTAAATCGCTAAACTCATTTTCTATATTAAGATTTACCGGCATATCGTAACCAGGCAAGCGGATTTCTTGATCACTGATATCGAGTTCTTCACCGCCTAACACGTTAAACCCAAACTTATAGATAGGAAGGGTTTCACCGCGAATGGCGGATTGGTTGTATTCTTCTGCTGTCGCAATAATATCAACGTTTTTCGCTTGGTAAGTACTCATTTGCTCTGCGCTATAACGTTTTTTCAGCATTTTCATAGTTTGCAGTGGAGATAGCAAAACGGCTGTAGCATTGTTGCCACCGAAACCTTTTGAGTTTAGTAGTGCTGCATCAAAATAGTCTTTTCCGTAGGCTTCGTGTTTAAGTTGGAACTTTAAGCCTTCTTGATAAACATCATCGGCAACAGCGTGTGATGTTGTGATCCCAGGCAGGATGCCATCTTTCCATACCCCTAAGGATAGGTGAAGTTGATCACCACCTGCCGTACCTTGGGAGTGTCCAAGGAAAGCTTTCATTGCTACAACGGGCATTTCAGTTGCGCCAAAACTTGTTGCTGCTTTGCTTAGTACATGAGATTCGGTAATGCGGTTTTGTGGCGTGCTTGTACCATGTGCTTGAATGAAAGTACGTTGTGTTAAGCCGTCATTGCCTATTATGTTTTGCAGGTAGGCCATGGCTTTACTCATGGTCAAATAGTTGCCGATTCCTGGAGCTGATATGGATTTTTTATGGCCATCTGCGTGAGAGAAAACGGCAGGAATAGCACCAAATATTTCTGCACCTAGTTCAATGGCAAGCTCATCATCCATAAGAAGAGTCCATTGACTAGACTCACCAATGGTAAAACCGCAGTTTTGAGCAAATGGTCGACAACTACGAGTGTGATCTGGTTCTTCTTGGTTTGTTATTTGGTCGAGAGCGAGTAAGGCGGTATCTTCAGCTAATGCCCCCATCGTTCTAAAACCTTCGATAATTTCAGGGGTGATCGGAGCATCGCTGCCACCAACCATGGCGACACGAAATTTCCCTGTTTTGATGCCATCTATGGCTTTTTCTAGATTGAAAAAATACGTTGCACAGGCGCCAATTGCGGTTCCGACATTGCCGACACTACCTAAAAGATAAGCGTTTACAAAGTCTGCGGGCATTTGAGCATAGCCAAGAGGCAAGTGCTTTGATGTCGTACGCTTCCCCATTAGAGCGGACTTGAGCATACCGCCAAAGCCCAAGTCGTCCATTTGACCAATTGAGTTTGCTGCGTATACCGCCATTTGATCTGGAGCCACTTTGCTACGAATCGTTTCCCAATCAATACCACTACTTTTTATAGCGTCTGACGCACCATAAACTGTCATTTGTAAACCGCGAGGGTGGTTTCTGCTTTGGTATAGTTTAGATGGATCGAAACCGGTAGGTAGTTGCCCTGCTGCTTTTACAGAGAGCGCACGAGTGTCTTTTATGAAGGCTTCTAAATTACCATCAACCACGACTTCGCTTAGGTTGTCTGAAAGCTCGGTCACCTGCCAGTTCGTTGGTCGATCATTTGGAAGAGAGCGTGTTTTTATTGTAAAGCTGAGCTTTTCTTCGCTTTTGTTTGACTGCAGTGTTGTGGATTTGTGCAAAACGACACGGTCAACGTCAAATAAACTAGGGTGAATGCGACGAATCAAAGTGCGAGCAAGAAGAGACTCTCCAATGCTGTCGACAAGTGCGGCAGCGTCTAGAGCTTCACCACCATCGGTATACCAGAGGCCGTTTTTGTGTTCGGCCATATTCGTAATAGTGGCAAGATCGAGTAAAACATCCTGCTGGATTGTGCTTGGAAGAAGATCAAAGACAATGCGGCGATATGCTTGATGTGAAGAAGTACGACCAGCCGAATTGATTCCGCCAAAGCCAACAATAACAGGTAAACGGGCCAATTGAATTTCCTCGTTTGATGAGTGGGTGAAATATTACGGTATTGTAATGAAGGGGGTGGCGCTTAGCCACCCCACATAAAGTAATTTCGTAACAATAAATTGCATTCTATTACATTTATCTTAGTTTGCTTTTAGAAAAGCGCTGTTACCTATTGTGGCTCTGGTTTAGGTTGAGTTCTATTGAAACGCCATAGTTTGTTGTAATTAATCAAGCCTTCAATCTCTTCTACGTAGGCTTGACCTCGTTCAGAGTAGTGCTCTAAACCATGTACAAGAGCTAGACCAGTGACGATTTCTTTATTTTGACGTAGTTGAGCTCGGGTGGCTCTGAGCTTTTTGTAGGCTCTATTGGTATTTAGGTTGTCAATATAAGCAAAAACAGATTCACGAGCGTCGTTGAATTTTCGAACTTCATGATCAGCGTCTTCGTTTCTAGATTCAGGTACAAGACCGCAGCCTTTTCTAAAACACCATTGGCCAAAATAATTGTTGCCTTGAGTTGCGAATCGAGAGGTGCCCCAGGCTGATTCGTTCGCCGCTTGTGCTAAAACGAGTGATACTGGGATGATGTCTAGGCGATTAAGTAGTGCTTTAATATCCTCTTTTGTATAGCTTTCAAGTTTTTTTAGTTTATGGTTTTGACGAAGGGACGAAATCCATTTTTTGTTTTTTGCTGAAAGTTTTTTGTTGCTGTTAAGTAGGGTATTTAAGCGCTCACGATCTTTTAAAATGAGATTATTCTTCTCATTTACAAAAGGGGTAAGATAGTCAAAGAAGGCTTTTTTACGTTCTTTTACATCGGTTATTGCCGCAAAGTCAGGACTGCTCTTGTTAATCGGGTGGGATTTAAAGTAGCTTTTTTCATCCGGCGTCGCTTCGCCTGATTCTTCTTGAAGGCTGTTTGTTTCAGATAACTCATCCTGAGTATCGTTTAAATCACTTTTAAATGGACCAACTTTTACCCATAGAATAAAAATCAGAGCAAAAGAGATAATCCAGAGTATTTTCTTTTCCATAAAAAACCACAAGTCTCAAGTATTTATATTTTTAGTCGACGTTTGCTTCTAACTAATAGCGAACAACTAAGGGGGCGTAAATAAAAAAAGTGAGCCTATTATCCTTAAAAATGGCTCACTTTAATAGACTTTAACTCAGGCTTCTTTAATTTGCCTTAATTCCTTTTTTAGTTAATTGATGTTTAAGGAAATAATTTAGCTGGGCCTACCGGAACAACTTGAGTTGGGTTGATTGTTTTGTGGCTGTAGTAATAATGTCGTTTGATGTGTTGTAAGTTTACGGTGCTTGAAATGTTGGGTACGTCGTAAAGTTTTTTCAAATAAGCATTAAGGTGAGGGTAGTCTAAGATTCGCTTAAGGTTGCACTTAAAATGACCAAAGTAGACCGCATCAAAACGAATCAGCGTGGTAAAAAGACGCCAGTCTGCTTCTGTTTGTCCCTCTCCTAATAAATAAGTACGAGTCGTTAATCTTTCTTCTAAAAAATCCAGGGTATCAAAAAGTGGTATTAGAGCTTCTTCGTAGGCGTCTTGGGTCGTCGCAAAGCCACATTTATAGACGCCGTTGTTGACTGTGTTATAGATGCGCTCATTTAATTGGTCAATATCGTTAGCTTTGTTTTCTGGATAGAAATCTAACGTATTTCCTGTCATTTCATTAAATGCACGATTGAAAATGCGGATAATTTCTGAAGATTCGTTAGATACAATGGTTTGGCGCTCTTTGTCCCATAAAATGGGGACGGTTACTCTACCGCTGTAATTTGGCTTGGCTTTTGTGTACAGCTGATAAGCAAAATTGAACTGGTGTAATGGATCTCCAATATCAATATTAGGGTCTTTAAATTTATCATCTTGCTTAAATTCCCAGCCATTTTCTAGCATGTCTGGATGCACGCAGCTAATACTTATGATGTCTTCTAATTGTTTTAATTTAATAAAAACCAACGCTCTGTGTGCCCATGGGCAGGCAAGTGAAACATACAGGTGGTAGCGTCCTGCTTGTGCGGGGAAATGACTTGGGTCACTGGATTGGTATTCGCTATCTGGGTAGATCCAGTTTCTGAACTCTGACTCGCTGCGAACAAACTTTCCTTTGCTTGCTTTGGTGTCATACCACTGATCGACCCATTGACCGTCTACAAGTAATCCCATTGTTTTTTCCTCTAATTTAGGTTCAGTGTTATTATTAATGAAATTGAATCGTTTTCGGGGCAATATATTGGTCGTATTTAATCGAATGATTCGATGGGTTTGTTATCTTTATGTCTGAACGTCTGAGTTCATTGTTGGTTCCATGTTTTATTTTACTAGTTAGCATCTATGCTAGTTTGTATGTCGGTTTGTTGCCACCTTTGTGGTTCAGCTTGCTACCATTGCTTCCCCTTATTTTTGCTGGTATCGCAATTTTATTGGCTTGGCACTTTAATAAAGGTCGAGTGCTGATTCTTGTTTTGCTCTTGTTGATTCCAAAGCTATATGGAGACTCTGATCAGGCTGCATCATTGACGGCTTACTTGGTTGTGACTTGCTTCTGCATTGCTTTGTTGGGGTTTGTACCTGAGCGTGGTTTTTTCAATCGCTTTGCTGTGAATCGTATTTTATTTGTCTTGATGCTTGTCTGCTGGTGCTATGCCATTGAGCGCAACTGGGTGTCTTTTGCATTTCTAGATCATGCAGCTTTAAGTAGCAGGGTAAGCTGGTCGACTGTTTTATTGTGGTGTGTTTTGTTTATTAGCACTTCGGCCATTGGTTTTGCATGGTGGTTAAGTGGCGACACATTTCGAGCAAGCGGCCTGGTTAGTATTGTTAGTTTGCTGGTTGCTAGTCAGTTTGTTTCTTCTGATATTCAGTTTGATGCTCTGCTATCCGCACAATTTTTATTATGGATTTGGTTCTTGCTGATGGAAAGCCATCGCATGGCTTATTTAGATGACATGACCAAGTTGCCAGGTAGGCGTGCTTTGAATGAACAACTTGTTGGGCTGTCTAAGCACTATGCCATTGCTATGATTGATGTCGATCATTTCAAAAAATTTAATGACACTTATGGTCATGATATGGGCGATAAAGTGTTGCAAAGTGTTGCCTCTCAGTTAAAGCAATTTTCCAGTCCAGGTAAGGCCTTTCGTTTTGGTGGTGAAGAATTCACTATTGTATTTCGAGGGAAGCGTGTTGGTGATGCTGAAGAGGTTTTAGAGTTGATTCGTGAAAGTATTGAATCTGCTTTGGTCGACGTGTTTGATCCTAAAAAGAAGCAAGAGATAGCTGTTAACGTGACCGCTAGCGTCGGTGTGGCTTTTGCTGCTATTGGTGAGTCCCCAGATTCTGTCTTAAAACGGGCGGATGAAGCTTTATATCAGTCGAAGAAGAAAGGAAGAAATCGCGTTTCTAAGTCACCATCCCCTAAAAATACTTAAAGTCTCAAAAAAACTGACCGATCGATCAGTTTTTTTGCTCTCATCTATTGCACTGCTGATTCACCTGTCTATAATCTATTACTAGATTACATCAAAGGTCGTATTCGCTTGTTTGAAAGTGGTAGGGTCTTTTCGGTTTACTGATTTAGTAACCGGGCGGTAGATATTAGGTTATCGCCTCTGTACAAAAACATTGAGGGTCGTGATTGATATGATTGCGCCTTGATCACAGAGCCAACGTGGTGTAGCAGTTAGCCTAATGACGAATGCCTATAGTCATTAACGTCTCTGCTGCGAGGGGAAATGGGGAGCTTCGGCTCCCTTTTTTTATGGAAATTTTTCTTAAGGCTTCGTGCCTATTGTAAAGAATGATATTCTTCGGGCATATCGCACAGGATGGTAAGCCGATATAAAAATACTTCCCCCTTTAGTTATGTTGTGATCAGCGAGGCCAATCCTTGAGCGAAGTTAAACGACCAAAAGACCAATTGAAAGCGCATATTCGTGCTCAAAACCAAACCCTTATTTTAGAGACCTCAGAGCGTGTTTTTGCTCGACAAGGCTTGGCTAAGACAACGACTCAAATGATTGCTGATGAGGCGGGTTTGCCGAAAGCAAATGTTCATTATTATTACCGCTCAAAAAAAGATTTATTAGAAGCCGTCTTAGAGCGTATTCTTCGTCTTTGGTTAGACTCTGTCAGCGAATTTAACGCTGAAGAAGGGCCGAAGCTTAATCTGTCCCGTTATATTAGTGAAAAAATAGACCAATCGCGCACGAATAAGAATGCGTCAAAGATTTTTGCAATGGCTTTAATTGGCGAAGAAACCTTCGTCTTAGATTACCTTAGAAGTCTTTTTGTTACTGAGCTAAGTCGTGAAAAAGCAACGATTCAGGTATGGGTTGATAAAGGGCTAATGCAGCCAGTTTCAACAGAGCATCTCTTTATTAGTATTTGGGCAATGACCCAGACTTATGCTGATTTTGATGCTCAAGTAAAGATTATGCTGCAGAAAGATGAGCTTGAAGAAAATGACTATGAAGAGGCAAAGCAATTTATTACTCGCATGGTATTAGCGGGTTGTGGTGTTGTTGAGTGATTGTTGGTAATTAGCGGAGAGCTAAGTATGACGTTAGAAAGTGGAATCACGTTTTTTATCGCTATTTTTATTTTTGGCATTACCCCAGGTCCTGGGATTTTTGCCATTTTGGCGAGAAGTATTGCTAAAGGCGCGCGCGCCAGTTTCTCTCTATGCCTTGGTATGGTAATGAGTGACATCGCTTATTTGGTCATGGCGTGTTATGGATTAGCGGCAATAGCGTCGGCTTGGGAAGAGGTGTTTTTAGTTATACGTTACGCTGGTGCTGCATACCTTATTTATCTGGGTTGGAAAATGTGGAAGGCTCCTGTCTCTTCTGTTCCCACAGACGGTCATTTGCAAGAGAGAAATAACGAGATGGCGAGCTTTGTCCAAGGCTTTATGATTTCTTCTTCTAACCCAAAAGTGATACTTTTCTATATCGCTTTTTTACCGACATTTATGGATCTAACCGTTTTAAGTGCGTCGGATATTGTGTTAGCTGCGTTTCTTACTTTTGTTGCCTTGTTACTGGGGTTAACGATTATTTCAGTGGGCGCTTCTCAGGCTAGGCGTTTCATGAAGTCAGAGCGTTCTATGAAAACATTGAATAAGACAGCTGGTGGAATAATGGCAAGCGCAGGGGCTTTTCTTGCATTAAAGGGTTAGTCTTTAATCTATAAATCTTGCTGTCTTTTAATAAAAAAACCGTCTCTTGATGTCATCAAGAGACGGTTTTTTATAGATTTATAATAGTATTAGCGTGTGCCGTAAATGCGGTCGCCAGCATCACCAACGCCTGGGCGTATGTAAGCATGCTCATCAAGACCGCGGTCAATTGAGCCAATATACATAGCAACGTCTGGATGCGCTTCTTTAAATGCTTGAATCCCTTCAGGTGCAGCAAATAGACAGATGAAACGAATGTCTGTTGCGCCCATCTCTTTCATCTTTTCGATGGCCATAATCGCTGAGTTACCAGTAGCCAGCATTGGGTCAACCACAATAATGGTTCGCTCATTTACTGAATGTGGCATTTTCAAGTAGTACTCAACAGGCTGCTTTGTTTCTGGATCACGATACAAACCAACGTGACCAACTCGAGCACTAGGCGATAGTTTCAGTACACCCTCAGCAAGCCCATTGCCCGCTCTCATTATCGTTACGATACAAAGCTTCTTACCCTTTAGTACAGGGCACATGGCTTTTTCTAAGGGGGTTTCGATTTCAATATCCATGGTTTCTAGGTCACGTGTTGCTTCGTAGCCAATAAGCGTACCTAGTTCTTCTACTAGCATACGAAATTCACGAGTGCTGGTGTTTTTATCGCGAAGACTGGTTAACTTGTGTTTAACAAAAGGGTGTTTGATCACAAATATATCGTTGTAAGCCTTAAGGAGTTCATCGCGGGTCATTAGCCTTTCCTTTTTTTGTAACTCTGAGTCGAGAGTGTGAAATCGTGCAAATTATATCTTTTTCATGGGCCTATAATAACACTAAGTCCGAATAGGCCAAATAACTAATCTTGTCCAATGAGTTAGTTTGTTTCATCAAGTGAGCAAGCATTTGGGAAAATGGCTTAGAGCATTGTTTTCGGCAATATCGTCATTACATAAGATATATCAAAAGCAAAAGCTTATAAGAAATAGCACAGATATTTTAAGTGCCATTTATTACAAACACATAGATATATTGAGAAGTTGATTATGAGTGATGGCGAACAATACTTAGATGCGCAAGAAGACCAAGTTGAAGTAGCGGAAGAGGAAGTTGTTATAAGTGATCCGAAAGGCTTGGCTCTTCCTGACGATGTGTTGCCTGAAACACTGTTTGTTCTACCGGTATCAAGCCGCCCATTTTTTCCTGCGCAGGTTCAGCCAGTTATGGTGGATGCTGAGCAGTGGGAAGATACGTTAGAGCGAATTGCAGAACATCCTCAAGCCGTTGTTGGTTTGGTTTATGCCGACAAAAAAACGAAAAAAACGCCCTCTGTGGATGAATTTCGTTCAATAGGTTGTGTCGCAAGAGTTCATAAAGCTGAGAAGCAAAATGACAAATTGACCTTCTTGGCCCAAGGTGTAAAACGCTTTGAGGTAATAGAATGGCTTAGTGAAGAAGCGCCTTACCTAGCTCGTGTTCGTTATATTAATGATGTGAAGTCGAATGATGATGAGTCGAAGGCTTATTCCATTGCTATTTTGGATGCGATTAAAGAGCTAATTCGTTTAAACCCTTTGTTTAGTGAAGATTTAAGGCAGTATCTAGGGCGATTCTCTTTTAATGAATCGGGCTTATTAGCCGACTTTGCGGCCTCTATTACCTCTGCTGATGTAGAAGATTTATACAATGTGTTGGCAACGATTCCAGTCAATGCACGTATGCATTTGGCGCTAACCTTGCTTAGAAAAGAGCTTGAAATTGCGCGATTGCAGAACGAAATTAGTGCTGAAGTAAACGATAAAATTGGCAAGCACCAGCGTGATTTCTTTCTTAAAGAGCAGTTGAAAATCATCCAGAAAGAGCTGGGCATTTCGAAAGATGATCGCACTTCAGATGTAGAGACATTTGAGGCTCGATTAGAAAGCAAGACCTTACCTAAAGCAGTGGACGAGAAGATTCAAGAAGAACTACATAAGCTCAGTATTCTTGAAACTGGTTCTCCTGAGTATGGCGTGACGCGTAATTATTTGGATTGGGCGACGTCTCTACCTTGGGGTGTGCATTCGAAAGATAACTTAGATATTAAATTAGCCCGTGAGGTACTTGAATCTCATCATGCGGGTCTTGGTGACATAAAAGACCGCATTGTTGAGTTCTTAGCGTTGGGAGCGCACCGTGGCGAAATGGGCGGTAGTATTCTGTTGCTGGTTGGCCCGCCAGGTGTTGGTAAAACATCCATTGGTAAATCGATTGCTGAGTCTTTGAATCGTAAGTTCTATCGCTTTAGTCTTGGCGGTATGCGAGATGAAGCGGAAATCAAAGGCCATCGACGTACCTATATCGGTGCTTTGCCGGGTAAATTTGTGCAAGCATTGAAAGACGTTGAGGTTGAAAACCCTGTCATCATGTTGGATGAGATCGATAAAATTGGTTCTTCTTTTCAAGGTGACCCAGCATCTTCCTTACTAGAGGCCCTTGATCCAGAGCAAAACGTTGAGTTCCTTGATCACTATTTAGATATGCGTATTGATTTGTCGAAGGCGCTGTTTATTTGTACGGCAAACCAGCTAGATACGATTCCAGCGCCTTTGTTAGATCGAATGGATGTCATTCGTTTGTCTGGTTATATTGGCGATGAAAAACTGGCAATTGCTAAGCAGCATTTATGGCCGAAATTGCTGAAGAAAAACAAACTGCTGAAGAAAAAATTGAACATTACCGATGCTGCGTTGCGTCATATTATCGAGCATTATGCCCGCGAGGCTGGGGTTCGTGGCCTAGATAAATTGCTGCAAAAGATTTTGCGTAAGAGTGTAGTTGAGCTAATGACGGGAGAAAAAGAGCATATTAATGTTGGCGTGAAAGACGTTGAAACCTTATTGGGTATGCCTTATTTCCGACCTGAAAAAACATTGCAAGGTGTCGGTGTAGTGACTGGCTTGGCTTGGACTTCTATGGGTGGAGCAACCTTGCCTATTGAAGCTAATAAAGTCCATGAACTGACGCGTGGCTTAAAACTCACTGGTAAGCTTGGTGATGTAATGAAGGAATCGGCTGAAATTGCGTATTCTTATGTTTTCTCTCATGCAAAGAGCTATCAGAAACACCCTGAATTCTTTGATAAAAGTTTAGTGCATTTGCATGTGCCTGAAGGGGCAACACCAAAAGATGGGCCAAGTGCTGGTATTTCAATGGCAACAGCATTGTTGTCGTTAGCAAAAGGTGAGCCAGTTCGTCGTGGATTGGCAATGACAGGGGAATTAACACTGACCGGGCAGGTGCTGGCTGTGGGTGGGATCCGTGAGAAAATTATCGCTGCCAAGCGTAGTAAAATTAGTGAAGTGATTTTACCTGAGCCAAACCGTCGTGACTTTGAGGAGTTGCCTGAATCCGTGAAAGAGGGGATGACCGTTCATTTTGCCGAGCGTTTTGCCGATGTTGAAAAAGTTGTCTTTAATCGATCAAATAATCATCTTCATTAGGTTATCCACAATGTAAGCATTTTCTCAAATCGTCATACATGAGAAAATACCGAACCGGACAAGTGTAAGCTTGCCCGGTTTTTTATTTTAAGGCGCGTTTTTTTACGTTTGTTTGTTAGATGCTCAATGCGTCATTTTTAGGGGAAGCAAATGCCTGGTCCGGCCAAGCTTACAGAAGGTTCAACTTTTAAGCATGTTGTCAGCATGTCTGCCACCGGAGCGTTTGGGCTGATGTGTATGTTTTTGGTAGATCTAGTTGACATGCTTTTCCTTTCTATGTTGGGGGAAAAAGAAGCCGTTGCAGCCGTAGGGTTTGCCAGCACCATCATGTTTTTCACCATATCATTGAGTATCGCTGTTTCTATTGCAGCAACTGCATTGGTATCAAGGGCTGTTGGTGAAGGTCAGATTGAGTTGGCTAAGCGCCGCGCTGTGAATGTGTTGGCATTTGGCATCTTCTTTTCAACGGGTGTTGTGTGGTTTTTATGGCCTAATATTCCTCATATTCTTTTGTATATTGGTGCTACAGGTCGAACACTTGATTTGGCAACAGGTTATTTGCAGATTTTAGTGATAGGTATGCCCGCTGTGATGATAGGCATGATTGGCTCTGGCATTATGCGAGCGTTAGGTGATGCACGACGTGCAATGTACGCGACTATGGTTGGTGGCTTGGTTAATGCGCTATTAGATCCTATCTTTATTTTTGCTTTCGGCTTAGGGGTGCAAGGTGCGGCCATTGCTTCTTTGATTGCGCGCTTTTCCATGGTTGCTGTGTCGTATTATGGTGTGGTTCATATCCATAAAATGTTGGGTGAATTCGATTTAATCGATTTTTTTAAAGACGCAAAATCGATTTCCATGATCGCCATTCCTGCCATGCTGACCAATATGTCTTCTCCGTTGGCGAACGCCATTGTGATGGCGCATACTGCGTCGTTTGGCGATGATGCCGTTGCCGCTGTCGCTATTATTGGTCGGATTATCCCTGTGGTATTTGGCGGAATATTTGCTTTGTCTGGTGCTGTTGGGCCTATTTTAGGACAAAATTATGGCGCAGGGCGTTTTGATAGAATGCACAGTGCGATGAGTAGTGCTGTGGTTTATGCTTTCGGGTATTGCTTGGTGTTGTGCTTTTGCCTTTATCAAATGCAGGATTGGCTGGTGTCTGTTTTTCATGCCTCTCAAGGCAGTGCTGATCTGATCCGTTTTTTTGCTACTTTTGCGTCTTTTAGCTTTTTCTTTCAGAGTTTATTGTTTATTGCGATTGCTGTTTTTAATAATCTGGGTAAGCCCTTAAACAGTACTTTATTGAACTTTGGTCGTGCGACGCTAGGGACATGGCCGCTTATTACTATTTTCTCTCTCTTTATGGGGGCAGAGGGGATACTTTTCGGTCAAGCCATTGGGTCGGTTATATTTGGTTGTTTAGGTTTTTATATGGCCAGAAGCTATATTACTGAGCTTGAAGAGAAAGAAGCCCGTGATATATTGCCTGCTAATAATCACAGTTATGAAGAGATAATGTAAAAGACGTTCTGTCTTAAGCGTCTTTTTTTGTTGCCCAAAGTAAAAACTCTTGGTTGCCATCTCCGCCTTTTATTGGGCTTTCAATATAGCATTTCACTTCAAAACCGAGCTCTTTGACAAAGACTTGTATGTCCTGTTCTAGCTGTTTCACACGTTGCTTGTCTTTTACTATTCCTCCTTTTCCGATGAACTCCTTGCCGACTTCAAACTGAGGTTTTACTAACGTAATCAGGTGCCCTGCTTTATTTAGTAAACTGGGCAGTTGTGGCAAAATCTTGGTCTGAGAGATAAAAGAAACATCCATAACGACTAGATCAAAGCCGTTTTCTGGAAAGTGCTCATTTAGATCGTCAGCACTCAGGTTTCTAGCATTGATGCCTTCCAAGCAAGTTATATTATGATGGCCTCGTAAGCGAGGATCCAGCTGGTCATGTCCTACTTCAACGCCCACAACATGGGCAGCGCCGTGTTGAATGGCGCAGTCGCTAAAGCCTCCGGTAGATTGGCCGATATCTAATACAAGGAAACCATCTATATTTAGTTTTGTATGAAGTAGAGCACCTTCAAGTTTCAAAGCACCACGGGAAACGTATTTGTCGGCTTCGTCTGAGGTGATCTTTAGCTCAATATCTGATGGTAGTTTTAAGCTAGGTTTGATTGCGGTTATCCATTGCTGGTTTTGTTTGTATGAGACTCGTCCTTCACTGATAAAGGTTTGTGCTTGAGAGCGAGATTTAGCAAGGCCTTGCTCGGTCAGGATTAGGTCAATACGTAACATAGAAAACTCAGCAGTAAGATAATTGTCGCGAATATTAGCAAAAAATGAATAACCAAAGTAGATTTAAAAGTAACAGAATAGGTCTTGTTGCAACCATTGGTGATTGTCTGAGGAAAGCCTGTGCTATTAAAAACACTAATTAATACAAATGAACTGGCCCTACTGCTTGGGCAGCCAAACGTGGTTGTTTTAGACTGTCGGTTCTATTTGACCGATCATGCTAAAGGTAAGTCAGAATATGATAAAGGCCACATTCCTGGCGCTATCTTTGTGGATGTTCATCAAGAGCTTGCAGGGCCTGAGACGGAACTGACTGGCCGACACCCGTTGCCCGATGATCTTGTTTTTTCGGAACAATTAAAGGCTTGGGGGATAGATTCTAATGCTCAGGTTATTGTGTATGACGATATGGGAGGTGCAATTGCTGCGCGTGCTTGGTGGATGCTAAGCCAGCAAAATATTCATGTGCGCGTTTTAAATGGCGGCTTTCCTGAATGGTTAAAACAAGGGCAAGAAGTATCATTGGCGTGCGTAACGCCGACGGCGACATCTAATAATATTAAGGTTTCGTTTCCTTGGGCGATTAGTGAACAAGTGATAGTTGAGAACTTTGAGACCAATCAATTTCAGCTGGTGGATGCTAGAGCCTCAGATCGCTTTAATGGCGAAAATGAAACTATGGATCCCGTTGCTGGACATATTCCTGGTGCCATTAACCGTCCTTTTTCAGATAATCTAGATGAAAATGGCTGCTTTAAACCTGCAGAGCAATTGCATGTGGAGTGGCAAGATTGGTTGTCTAATAGCAGTGATTCCTATGTATATTATTGCGGATCTGGAGTGACCGCTTGTCACAATGTTTTGGCCTTAAACCATGCCGGAATAGAGGCTAGGCAGGTTTATGTTGGATCGTGGAGTCAATGGTCAAAAAGGATGCTGCGAGCGACGGCTTTGTAGAATAGCGACTTTTTATTTGTATATAAAACCGCTCCCTCTTAGATATAGGGGGAGCGGTTTAGATACAATTTAGTTATTTTGGTATGGCTCCAGCCATGAAAATTTGTACTTGTTGGTGTGTTTCCCCCCAGATATGCGATTTAACGGCATGTAAGAAATGCTCTGCCTCTTTTAGGGTTACGATTCCATCCATTAATTTGATGCCAATGCCCTCTTGAGTAAAGAAAAAATGCCAAGTGTGCTTATCAATGACAGCTTCGCCTTCACCATTGTTGTAGCTCACTTGTTGGAAGGAATAGTCACTCGGAATAAAGCAGGAAAGCTCCTGCCCTGAGGCACCATAGTTAAGATCAGGGATATAGCCTTGACGGTCGACCAGTTCAAACTTCATATAGAACTCCTTGTTTTTTATTAATATTAGCTGTGGTGTTCTTTATTTGCTGTATTTCTTAATGTAATTCATAAAAAAGACATGTTTTGGCATTTTTAATTACGGTACAAACTGTAAAATAGCCTCTTTTCAACACAAACTCTATATCTTTAAAGTAAAGGATCAAGCTAATGAAAATAGCAGTGGCAGGAACAGGGTATGTTGGCATTTCAAATGCTCTGCTATTGGCAAAGTACAATCATGTTGTTGCATTGGATATTGTGGCTGCCAAAGTTGATATGCTCAATAGAAAACAGTCACCTATTGAAGATAATGATATAGAGCGCTACCTAGCGGAAGAACAGCTGAACTTTGTTGCAACGCTAGACAAGGAAGAAGCTTACCTTGATGCAGATTATGTCATCATTGCAACGCCTACGGATTATGATCCAGAAACGAATTATTTTAATACGAGCCATGTTGAATCTGTCATTCAGGATGTGATTCGTATCAATCCAAACGCAGTTATGGTGGTGAAATCTACTGTTCCAGTTGGTTTTACTAAATCTGCGAGCGAGCGTTTTTCTACCAATAATCTTTTATTTTCACCTGAGTTTTTACGTGAAGGTAAGGCTCTATATGACAACTTATACCCTTCACGTATTATCGTTGGTGAAGTTTCTGAGCGAGCGCAAGTGTTTGCCGATTTACTTGTTCAAGGTGCTGAAAAAACCGATATAGAGGTATTGTTAACAGGGTCTACTGAAGCTGAGGCAATTAAGCTGTTTGCAAACACCTACTTGGCGATGCGAGTTGCATTTTTCAATGAGCTAGACAGCTATGCTGAATCCCATCATTTAGACAGCCGCCAAATCATTCAAGGTGTGGGGCTTGATCCACGCATTGGCAATCACTATAACAATCCGTCATTTGGTTATGGTGGTTACTGCTTACCGAAAGATACCAAACAGTTGCTTGCTAATTATGACAAGGTGCCAAACAACTTGGTGCGAGCAATTGTGGACGCCAACGCTACTCGCAAAGATTTTGTCGCTGAATCTATCTTGAAAGATAATCCTAAAGTTGTCGGGATTTATCGTCTAGTGATGAAAGTTGGGTCAGATAATTTTCGGGCATCGGCTATTCAAGGTGTCATGAAGCGTATAAAAGCCAAAGGTGTAGAAGTCATTGTTTACGAACCTGCGCTTCATGAAGATAATTTCTTTAACTCGAAAGTGGTTAAAAGTTTAGAAGAGTTTAAAGCGATATCTGATGTGATTGTAGCGAATAGAATGACGGATGATATGTTAGATGTGAAAGGTAAAGTTTATACACGCGATTTGTTTGGCGTAGATTCTTAATTGTTGTTTTTCTAGGGTTATTGCATGAAATATAAAAATAAATTGTCTATTTATGCAGACTTTTTAGTTATAAATATTCTGTTCTCTATTGTTATTTCGATCCGGTATTTTTTCTTTATACCTGAGCTTCCTAGTGGAGTATTAGGGCCAGCTTTTATTGTTTCTAGTCTTATTGGCCAAATGTCTCTTTTAGGAGGTTTAATTGGTGTTATTGGATGGGTGACGACACTGCTTCCGCAACGAGTTTTCTTTTTCTTATCGAGTTTTTTAGCTTCGCTTATGTTATCGATTTTAGTTATCGATACCTTTGTTTTTTCACAGTATCGATTCCACATTAATGAAGTGGTTTTAAAGCTTGTATTGTCTGGCGATGTTGTCGATTTTTCGTTTTTAACTTGGTTAATCGCTGCTTTATCTTTTTTATTGATGCTGCTAATCGAGTTTATGATCCTGCTTCGCTTGAAAAAGCGGTTCGCACAACAGAAACCGATAAGAAAAAAAGACTTCGTGACTGTTTTTATAGTGTCATTTTTAATGTTCAATTTTATTCATATTTGGGCGGCCGCAAATGCTTATCAGCCTGTACAAATCGTGAAAAACTACCTGCCGCTTTTCCAGCCTGCTACGTCTAATGGCTTAATGCAGAAGTATGGTTGGATCGATGAGGAAGCTCTAGCAAAGCAGAGGGCGATGTCAATTAAGGTAAGTAGTGATTTGCATTACCCTTTATCAGAATTGAATTATTCAGAGGTTAATAAACCGGTCAATATTGTCTTTTTAGTTATAGATTCATGGCGCTATGACACGTTTAATGCTGAGAACACACCTCATTTGTGGTCGTTTGCACAGAATGGAGTTGTATTCGATCAGCATTTTTCTACAGGTAATTCTACTAGAACTGGTATCTTTGGCTTGTTTTATGGCATGCCTGGTACATATTGGCAAAATATACTGACGAATGGGCGTTCACCTATTTTGATGGATAGATTGCAAGAGTTAGATTATCAAATTGGTGTCTTTGCTTCGGCATCTTTAATGGATCCTGAGTTTAACCGCACCGTCTTTTCTAACGTTCAGGAATTGAGGTTAAGATCGACTGGTGACACTCCTTCAAAAAGAGATGAGAATCTGACAGAGGATTGGTTGAAGTGGTATCAGGACCGGGATACATCTAGGCCGAATTTTTCGTTTCTTTTTTATGATGCGCCTCATGGTTATGATTTCCCAAGTGACTATCCGAAACGCTACGAACCAATGCTTAACGATATCAATTATTTAGCATTGGATAATGATATGGACCCGAAACCTTTCTTTAACCGTTATAAAACGAGTGTTCACTTTGTTGATGACCTTTCTAAGACAGTTTTAGATGCTATAGAAAGATCTGGAGAATTAGATAATACACTTGTTGTTATTACAGGAGATCATGGTCAGGAGTTTAACGATAATAGATTAAATTACTGGGGACATAATGGTAATTTTACGCCTGCTCAGACTCATGTACCTTTCGCTATAATTGGGCCTAAGTTCTCTGTCGATGACTTGATGTCGATTGATAAACTGTCGACACATGAGGACGTTGTTCCTACATTGATGAAGCATTATCTAGGTGGTAAGGATATTAAGTCCGAAGATTATTCAACAGGCATGGACTTATTGGATGAAAAAGCAGAAGGGCGAGACTGGCTAATAAGTTCTAGTTATTCTAGTTATGCCATGATTACAAAGGATAGTATTCTTGAGGTTGGGGCCAGTGGTCAGTATCAGTATTTAGATTTATCTAACCGTACGAAAAAAAATGAAGAGCCAAATTTTCTTTATTTGAAAGATGTTTTAGAGCATCTGAGCCGGTTTAAAAAGAAATAAGCTTTGATTGAGAGGTTAAAAAATATGAAAGTAATATTTGACACTAAAAGCTTATATTATTTGCCGCAATATCTACCTGTTAATAAAGAGTTGAATGCGATTGGTATTGCTACGATATTTGTTTTCTATGAAGGGATTCATGACTCTATTATTAAACAGTTGGCGTTGGATAGTGGTCTTTCTTCTACATGGGTTAAGAGTGATGAGGAGGCGATTGATTTTTATGAAAAAGAGCAGGCTGATTGGATATTTTTTGCCAACACTTTTTCCTACCTTGATAGGCTACATAAGGTCTCTAGGTCTGCACAATTAGGTCATGGAATTGGTCCTAAAGCTAGTTACTATACCAAATCTAGTCGTTCCATGAGTGTAAGATTTGTTGAAGGGGACTATCGTAAGAAGCGGTTAGAAAGTATGTTTCCTGACGATGAATTTATGAACGTTGGTTTTTGTAAAATGGATCCCATTTTGAATGGTGAGCTATCTAAAGACGACTTACTCAAACGATATGGCCTTAACAAGCAACGGTTAACCATTTTGTATGCGCCAACCTTTTATCCTAGCAGTATTGAAAAATTTCCAAAGGACTGGCCTGCTGATTTTCAGGGTTATAATGTTATTATTAAGCCTCACTATTTTTCAATTAGTAAGAAGCAGTATAGTAAACAACTAGGTCTTTTAAACAGATGGTCTAAATTTGAAAATGTCTACTTAGCTAAAACTGAAGATTATTCACTGTTACCATTTTTAGAGGTGGCTGATGTACTTGTTAGTGATGCTTCTTCAGCACTTTTTGAGTTTGCGTTGCTTAATAAACCTGTGATTTGGTGTGATTTTTTGAAGTTGAGGTGGAATTATCGCGGAATTTTTTCATACAAGTTTAAGCGACGTATGGATCAAGATTATGGGGATTATGCTGCAATTGCTGTTCATGCTAAAAAATACCAAGATCTTAAGCTGTTGGTAGAAGAACAGTTAGAAAACCCTAAAGAGCTAGAGTCAATTAGATTGGAGCTATCTGAGAAATTAGCTGGGAAGCTGGACGGGTGCTCGAGTAAGAGAATTGTTGAGTACTTAACGAAAAAAATATAATGATTTTTTAGGTTTTATATGAAGAAAATAGGTTATACCACAGGTGTTTTTGATTTGTTTCATATCGGGCATTTGAACGTTCTGAAAAGAGCGAAATTAGAATGTGATTATTTAATCGTAGGTGTCTCAACTGACGAATTGTGTATGGAAGCAAAAAATAAGAAACCCATTATTCCATTTCAAGAGCGCATGGAAATTGTTGAAGCTATTAAGTTTGTCGATGAGGTAGTGCCGCAAGTTAACTACGATAAGGAAGAGGCTTGGAATAATCTAAAATTTGACAAAATGTTTGTTGGTGATGATTGGAAGGGAAGTGATAAGTGGAATAAACTAGAAGAAGACTTTAAGAAGCTAAATGTCGAAATACATTATTTTTCATACACTTCTCATACCTCAAGCACCAAACTGAGAGAGATTTTAGATAAAATCTGAGTGTTTTGAGGCTTTTTTATATGCTTAAAGCGAACACTGTTTTAGAATTTTAAATAAAAAAGGGCTCAAAATGTGAGCCCTTTGAAGAGACTGTAACTAATTTTGTGTAACTGCCTATCACAACATATTCTATTGAGAATTAAGGATAGGTAGATGCAAATGAACAAAAAAGAACT
>NZ_JBXUKU010000017.1:0-60051 GCF_057180105.1 Marinomonas sp. ATLA20 | reverse complement strand
AAGCGATGAGTCGATTTATTATTGAGTTCGAGGAACGTCTCGAAAAGCACCTTAACTAAATGGCAGTTACACGGAATCTGTTACAGGGTCCCTTTGAAGTTCAAAGTGATAGTGTAATTTTTTATCTATGGCTATCTAACCCAACTCTCGCTTTTATAACCTTGTTTTTCTTTGTGTCTTGTCTTATTGCTTTGCTATTTGCAAGCATTTCAGGGGTAATATATCCGCGTTTGTGGTCTAAGTGTACACACACCGCAGAGTATCTAATACGTTTGGCTTTTAGACCGTTGTTAACAAGGCGGTCGCCAAATTCACAATCTTGTCCACCGTATTGCATAGTTTCTTCAAAGCCATTCACGGCCAAAATATGTTTTTTGTAACAAGAAGCGCTGTGTCCATTCCACGTTGGGCGGGCTGGGCTTATTTTATTTAGAAATGAGGCCCAAGCTCCAGACGCAGTTAGTTTCATTGTTTTATGTGTTTTCTTTAACCCCATGCTAACCAACCAGTCCACATCAAATGCTTTTTGAGATACGACGTCTTCTTTCGTGATTGCTTGGCTTATATCCATTGGTAGCTTGAAGTAACCGCCAGATAAGTATGTGTTAGGCTCAGAAAGTCTCAAGTGCTGCTCAACAAAATCTTTTCTTGGGATGCAATCGCCATCGGTAAAAATAAGATATTCGCCTTCAGAGGCAAGAATGGCTTTATTTAAGATTCGGCATTTCTGAAAGCCATCATCTTCTTGCCACACGTGCTTGATAGGGATAGTTGTTTCCCCTTTCATTCTTTCGATAAGCTCGCGTGTATCTTCTCTTGACCCATCATCGGCAATGACTATTTCAAAGTCTTTGGCTGTTTGTTCGAAAAACCCCCAAAGGACTTTTTCTAACCATGCTGGTGAGTTATAGGTTGTAAAGACTATGCTAGTTTTCATTAGTAGGCCTAATTCTGTATTTTGATTGTATATAACTTTAATAATAGTTTAGATTTTAAACGCGATTTCAATAACGGCTAATGCTCGTGTCAGGGAGCTTTTCAGACCATCTTAGCACCTCTGTAACCCCTAGAAAAATATGGTAACTACTTGTACCGGGTAGTGGGTATGTTTTGGGGCTATTATCTGCATTAAGGTACTCATTCCAACGTCCATTTGGTAGAAAGTAGTGTTGTTGTGCAAATTCTAATGCGATTTCCAAACGATGAATTTTCTCTTCTTTGCCCAGCGGGATAACCGTAATGGCTTTTAAGTATTCTGTTATCGGCCAAATACGTTTTTCTTTATCGATCGGTAGGTATGTTTCGCTGTCTATCTGATTATAAATCCCACCATTATCTGCAAGTCCATGTCTGGTTGCTGTTAGCCATAGTTGTTGTGCTAAGTCAGTATAGTCAGTGTTAGGGATGATTTTATTTGCTTGATAGAGTAACCATACCCACTCTAGGTGGTGACCAGGTTCTACTTGATTGCCCGTTTGAGGGTCTAGACTCCAGTCAGTATTGAAAAATTCACGCAGGGTCTTAGTTTCTTTGTGATAAAAATGCTTAACCGCAATGGAAAGTAGGGCCTTAATAGCCTTTTTGTAGTCTTCATCTTGAGTGGCTTCGAATGCCGCAACATAGCCTTCTAACAAATGCATATGTGGATTTTGGCGACGAATCTGTTTGTCATCAATTGGATAAGATTCATAAAAACCACCAGACTCGGCTTGCATATTGTCTAGTAAAAATTGATGCGTTTTTTTCATGTACTGGATCGCGCGCTCATCGTTTGTTGCTTTGTAATAGTGGCTGAAAGCTAACAATACAAAGGCCAGAGCGTAAGCGTCTGATTGTTTATCCTTGACGGTTAAATCATCATTTAATGAAAATATCCACCGCTCTTCAAAAAAATAATGTGTGATGATGAAGTTAAAAAGAGGAGTTAACAGGACTTGCCATTCAGGAGTATCTTTTATTTGGCAAGCATGACTGAAAGTATAGAGTTGTCGGCATTGTGTTAATAGCCGAATTCGACCCACAGGGTTATTTTCCCATTTATGGGTCATACTTTCATAACTGAAACCAAGCTCTTTGTTTATGCCATAGATTGACCAGTTTTGTAATAACTGTTCAAAGACAAATGACCGGCAGGTAGCAAGAGCTGTGTTCAACATGAGGTAAATAGCCTTATTTCATGTGATATTGAGTATGTCCAACTTGATAGGGGAGTATGATAAGATGGTAGCCTTCAAAAATCGATTATTATGTGACTATGAATTCATCCTATTTGAACTTTAACGATAAGCATGTCCTTGTGGTTGGCGATGTAATGTTAGACCGCTATTGGCATGGCGGAACTTCCCGTATTTCTCCTGAAGCACCAGTTCAAGTCGTAAAAGTATCTAACATTGAAGATAGGCCGGGTGGCGCCGCAAACGTTGCACTTGGGCTAGCTAAACTCGGTGTGCCAGTGACCCTTATTGGCGTGGTTGGTAATGATGAGAATGCCGATATATTAGCTCGTTGTTTAGAGACGGCAGGTGTAAATTGTCGTTTTGTTAAGTCAGAAACATTGCCGACTATTACTAAACTGCGGGTAATGAGCCGTCATCAACAGCTCATACGTTTAGATTTCGAAGAGCGTGAAGATAGCCTCTCGCAAAATGAAGCATTGGCGCAAGTGGTTGCAGAGTGTTTACCTCAATCTGATGCTGTTATTTTTTCTGATTATGCAAAAGGTTGTCTTGCGGACGTTCAATCTTTGATCCAACTTTCAAATGATGCCAATGTCCCCAGTTTTGTTGACCCTAAAGGGGATGATTTTTCTATTTATCAAGGGGCGACGTTAGTAAAACCGAATTTCGTTGAGTTTGAAACCATTGTTGGGCAATGTGCCACGGACTCCGAGGTTCAAAGTAAAGGTGAGTTTCTACGAAAACAATTTAGTTGGGGAGCTTTGCTTGTCACCCGCGGAGAAGACGGTTTAGTACTCTTTGAAGAGGGCTGCGTGCCGTTCTCTTTGGCAACAACTGCTAAGGAAGTTTACGATGTTACTGGCGCAGGTGACACCGTTATTGCTGTATTAACCGCAATATATGTTACGAGTAAGCGCTTTAAAGATGCGGTTGAATACGCGAATCAAGCGGCTGGGTTTGTGGTCGGAAAATTAGGTACTGCATCCATTACAGCCGATCAGCTAGCTGGCATTATGTATCAGCGTTCACACTCAACAAACTTTGGTGTCTTGTCTCCTACAGATTTACTAGAGCAAATTAAGCTCGCTCAAGTGAGTGGCGAAAAAGTCGTTTTTACGAATGGCTGCTTTGATATTCTCCACCCTGGTCATATTGCTTATATGAAGCAAGCAAAAGGCTTGGGTGACAGGTTAGTTGTGGCTGTTAATACGGATGCATCTGTAAAACGCCTCAAAGGTGAAAAGCGTCCTATTAATAACCTAGTTCATCGCATGGCTGTATTAGAAGGAGTTGGTGCTATCGATTGGGTGACTTGGTTTGACGAGGATACTCCTAAAGAACTGATTGAAATGCTGTCTCCGGATGTTCTTGTTAAAGGTGGCGACTACACTATTGATACCATTGTTGGCGCCGCTCATGTACTTGAGCATGGCGGTGAAGTCAAAGTGCTTACTTTTGTGGATGGTTACTCCACGACCTCTATTATTGAAAAAGCGAATCTGTAAATGCAAGATAAAGAGCCACTAAAAAACGCGCCGACGAAAGGTTTACCTAAGTCTGGAATCCAAACGTATTTCCGATTGCTTGGTTATGTAAAGTCTTCTTCAGGCTATTTGATACTAAGTGTTATTGGTTATATTTTGTATGCTGCGATGGAGCCCGCACTAGCAGCCTTGCTTAAACATATCGTTGATATTGTGTCCGAAGGTAAAATAACAGAAAGTCGTCTACTAATCCCCCTATCTATATTGGGCATTTTTGTATTGCGAGGTATTGGGACCTTTCTGGGTAGTTACTTTATGGCTCAGGTAGCCAACAAGGTTGTTTTTGACTTACGTACCAGTATGTTTAATAAACTGGTGTTACTACCATCTAGTTACTATCACTCTATTCCTACTGGCAGGCTGTTGGCTAAGCTAACTTATGACACAGAGCAAGTAATTGGCTCAATAACCCAAGCCATAAGAGTGTTGCTACGAGAAGGGCTGACAGTTGTTGGTTTGTTAGGTTATATGATCTATATGAACTGGCGTTTAACTTTATTGTTTTTGTTGGTCGTTCCATTAATCGGTTTGGTTGTATCGTATGCTTCTAAGCGTTTTCGTAGATTAAGTACCCGTATTCAAAATGCTATGGGTGGTGTAACTGACGTTGCTTCTGAAGCGATTAAAGGCCATGAAGTAGTGAAGACGTTTGGCGGAAGCCAATATGAGACAGAGCGCTTTTATAAGGCTGCTTTTGAAAATAGACGCTCTCAGCTAAAAATGGAAAAGACGAAAGCGTTAAATGTTCCTATTGTGCAGTTTATTCTAGCCTTTGCGATGGCTGTTTTGATTTGGTTTGCTCTTAGTCCTTCAATTAGCTCGAATATGACACCTGGGGATTTTATTGCCTTTCTGACCGCTGCGGGCATGTTAGGTAAACCTATTCGCCAGTTGACGGATGTGAATAGTGTTTTGCAGAAGGGTATTGCTGCTTCTCACAGTATTTTTGATTTCCTCGATATGGAAGAGGAAGTGGATAACGGTACAGTATCGATCGACCGCTTAAAGGGGAATGTGGAATGGCGTTCTATGTCTTTCACATACCCAGGCGCTGACAGAAAAGCTTTGAAGAATATTAACCTATCATTGCCTGCTGGTAAGACTCTAGCGCTGGTGGGGCGATCTGGTAGTGGTAAGTCTACCATGGCAAATTTGATTCCTCGTTTTTACGATTTTGATGAAGGCAGCATTAGTATTGATGGTGTTTCTATTAATGATTATAGGCTGACGGAATTGCGTTCTAATATTGCTTTGGTTAATCAACAAGTGGTTCTTTTCAACGGTACGATTCGCGAAAATATTGCTTATGGTCACCTGAGCGATTCTAGCATTGATGCCGTTGTTGATGCGGCGAAAGCAGCTAATGCATGGGAGTTTATTCAGGAGCTGGATAATGGGTTGGATACCATGGTCGGAGAGAATGGTGTGTTGCTCTCTGGTGGACAACGTCAGCGTATAGCCATTGCTCGAGCCATCCTGAAAAATGCGCCGATTTTAATACTAGATGAAGCCACTTCGGCATTGGACACTGAATCTGAGCGTGCTATTCAGACAGCGTTAGACGGTCTTATGGAAAACCGTACGACTATTGCTATTGCCCATCGATTATCCACTATTGAGAACGCCGATATTATTGCTGTTGTGGATCATGGGGAAATCATTGAGCAAGGTTCACATAGTGAATTGTTGCTGATGAATGGCGCTTATGCGCAGCTTCATAATCAGCAATTTAGTGAGACTTCAGCTTAACTATGTGGCTATACCGTTCTTTATTGGTGTTATTAACGCCGGTTATTTTATCGAAAATACGGCGTTTTAAGAAAACCTATAAACATTATCGTGCAAAAGAAGCCTTTGGCTTTTGGCCTTCTGTTGAAGCGGATTTATGGATTCATTGTGCGTCTGTGGGGGAGGTGCTGGCCGTTCGTCCTTTGGTGCTTCAGTGGCGTGAAAAGTACCCTACGCAAAAATTGTTAATTACTACAATGACACCAACGGGTGCAGAGCAAGTGGTTAAAACCTTCCCTTTTGCTGAGCATCGATATTTGCCAATGGACTGGCGCTCAAGTGTTAAAAGGGCGCTGAAAAAGCTGACTTGCAAACATTTATTGATTGTTGAAACTGAGCTTTGGCCAAACTTGTTGCAACTGGCTAAGTATAAAGGTCTGCGTGTTGAAGTTGTGAACGCACGCCTTAGTGATCGTTCTTTTCTACGTTATAAAAAGTTTTCGACTATTTCTAAGTCTTTGTTTGCCTTGCCTGACTGCTTTTTGGCTCATGCCCAAGCTGATGCTGTGCGCTTTGAAGAGTTGGGGGCGAAGAAAGTATTGGTGACAGGAAGTATCAAATTTGATCTTGCTGTCCCCCCTGAAGTATTCCAAGCCAATTGGCGTGGGCAATTAGGTTCTCGTTTTATCTGGGTGGGAGGCAGTACTCACCAAGGTGAGGATGAAATGCTCTTGCGTATTCATAAGGTGCTCTTACAGAAGTACCCTGATGCGTTATTGATACTGGTTCCTCGTCATCCCGAACGTTTTGAAGCCGTGCAAAGTTTGGCAAAACAGTATTTTGATCGAGTTGCGCTTCGCACTCAAACATCTCTCGATCAATGGACTAACTTCGAAGTGGTGGTCGGAGATTCTATGGGGGAGTTGATGCATTATTATCAAGCATCTGACTTGGCGTTTGTTGGTGGTAGCTTAATTAAGCGCGGTGGACATAACCCTATTGAGCCGGCTTTACTTGGTAAAGCTATTTTGGTTGGACCATATACCTTTAACTTTTTAGATATTACCGAACAGCTTTTACAGGTAAATGGCGCGATTCGTTGCCAAGACGAGGCGCAATTAGAGAAAGTTGTCATTGATCTAGCGGGGCAGTCGTCTCAGCGCTTCCGTCTTGGACAAGCTGCATTGCGTTTCGCAGAAAAAAACCAAGGAGCTGTTACTAGAGTGCTTGCCGAAATAGACTTCCGTTGATCGACTCTTTACAATGAGCGCTCATTATCTCATGGGGTGTTTTAGCATTTAATAAATGTTAAAGCTGAGAAGCGGATTGACCGCTAACCCACCGAACCTGATCCAGATCATGCTGGCGTAGGAATCGAGATAGCAAGTTGAGCTACCTACATGTGTAGTGGCTCAAATATCATTCTTGCCATTTCCCCTGTACGCCGCTCACTTATTTTAGGAGCGACACTTTGAAACCCTTTTCTTTATCCTCTCTTTTTTCTGCGGCTGCCGTTAGTCTTAGTGTGGTTATTTCGCCTGTAACATTGGCGACTGACACTCTAAATGTTTATACCTATGATTCGTTTTCATCTGACTGGGGGCCTGGTCCTAAGATAAAAGCTAATTTTGAGAAAGAGTGCGGCTGTAAAGTAAATTTTGTTGCGTTGGACTCTTCGGTTGGTATCTTGTCTCGTGTGCAGCTGGAAGGTAAATCGTCACAAGCAGATGTGCTTTTGGGACTAGATCTCAATCTAATGGAAGCAGCAAAGCAAACAGGCTTATTAATGGATCATAATGTTGATACATCGGCCGTGACGATTGCTGGTGGCTGGTCTGATAAGACCTTTGTACCATTTGATCAAGGTCATTTCGCCTTTATTTACAATTCTGAAACGCTTGCAAACCCACCAAGTAGTTTGAAAGACGTAGTAGATAACCAAGATTTACGAGTGATTTATCAGGACCCTCGTACTAGTACACCGGGGCTTGGTTTATTGCTATGGATGAAATCTGTTTATGGGGACAATGCTGCAGATGCCTGGGAGCGCCTGTCTTCTCATACAGTAACGGTCACGAAAGGCTGGTCCGATGCATACGGTTTATTCTTGAAAGGTGAGGCGGATGTAGTGTTGAGTTACACGACTTCTCCTGCTTACCACATTGTTGCCGAAGGTGAGAATAAGTATAAAGCAGCAACTGCTAGTGAAGGGCTTTACCCACAAATTGAAGTGGCCGCTATGATGAAAGATGCACCTCATCCCGCGTTGGCTAAGCGTTTTATGCAGTTTATTCTACAGCCAGGATTTCAATCGACTGTCGCTACGGGGAACTGGATGTTGCCAGTGGTTAAGCTTGATGAGAAATTGCCAGCGGCTTTTGATAGTGCTTTAAAGCCTACAAACAATTTGGTCTTGCCAGCAAAAGACGTCGCGCAGTATCGAAAAGCGTGGATTAATGAGTGGTTAAATGCCACGACTCGATAATAGGCGTTAAGTTGCTTTCTTTTCGAGCTGTAAAAGGGTTGTGGCCAGCGCTATTGGGCGTTGGTTTTTTCCTGTTAATGGTGGCTGCCAGTTTGGTGGCTCTTTTGCGTTATAGTGAATTATCCTCCTGGTATGGTTACCTGCAGCAGCCTTATCTTTGGCGAGTTGTGCGCTTTTCCTTATGGCAAGCCTTGCTAAGTAGCGGTATTAGTTTGCTTATTGCTATTCCTGTTGCTTCTTGCCTTATTCATCGCCAGTTTTATGGGCGTGCCGCTTTACTTCAATTGTTTTCCGTCTCCATGGTGGTGCCAACCATTGTGGCTATTTTAGGGTTGGTGGTTGTTTATGGCCGAACTGGATGGTTGAACCAGTTGTTTGGGGTGCAAGTTCCCTTATATGGTTTGGTGGGGATCTTACTTGCTCATGTTTTTTTTAATATGCCATTGGCTGTACGTCTTTTATTGCAAGGTTATGACTTGATACCTTCAGGGCAGTGGCGCCAAGCTTCGCAGCTAGGATTCTCTAGGTGGTCGGCTTTTCGCTGGATTGAATGGCACTATATGAAAAAGGTTCTGCCTGGAGCCTTTGTGTTGATTTTTATGTTGTGTTTTTCGAGCTTTGCTGTGGTGCTAAGCTTAGGTGGAGGGCCAAAATTTAGTACTTTGGAGGTGGCTATTTACCAAGCGCTGAGGTTCGATTTTGACCTTGATAAAGCCAGTTTTTTAGCTTTGTTACAGGTGTCTATATGTACTTTATTTGCGATTATTGTATATCGTCTAGCACCTATTAATCGTCAAGATGTGAGTTTGTTGGCCGTAAAAAGTTATGAGTTTAAAGATTCTTTTTGGTCTAAAGCCACTGATTTTTTAGCCATGCTTTGTGCCTTTTTATTGGTTATCCCGCCCTTTTTAGCGATTTTTGATCCAATTTTCTCACCGGTTTTTTTGAAAACATTGCAATCAGTTGCATTGTGGAATGCTGTGCTAGTTTCCTTACAAATTGCGATTCCTGCTGCGTTGGTGAGTTTGCTGCTAGGCGTCTGCTTTGCTGTGCTTGCACGTTTTTGTATGGCACGTCAGTATTTGGTGTTTCTACCAAATAAAATCGAGCATCTGGGAAATATGATTTTGATGGTTCCTGGTTTGGTTATTGCCACTGGTTTGTTTTTGACTTTACGTGATTTTGGCTGGGGGCTGCAGTCTAGTTATTGGATTGTGGTGTGGGTGAATGCGGTAATGGCATTGCCTTTTGTACTGAGAGCTTTGATGCCAGTCATGTACCAACAAGAGCGGCGTTTTCGAAATGTGTATTTGAGTTTGGGGATTCAGTCTTGGTCACGGTGGCGTTTGGAGTGGTCGTTGATTCGAACCAGTGTTGCCCAAGCCTTGGGTTATGCGCTACTACTTTCTTTGGGAGATATGGGAGTCATTGCGTTATTTGGTAGTCAGGGCTTGGTGTCCTTACCCTTGTATTTATTTCAGTTGATTGGTTCTTATCGTTTGGAAGAGGGAGCTTGCGTTGCTGTGGTGTTGATCTCTCTGTGTTTGATTTTGTTTTATTGTTCATCTCGCTTTATTGGTGGAGTCACTGCACGTGTTAAAGATTAACCTTCAATATGATTGGGAGGCTTTTCATGCAAATTATTGCGTGGATATTGCTCCTGGTGTGACTACATTGCTTGGTGGAAGTGGTGAAGGGAAGAGTACGCTGTTGCATTTATTAGGCGGCTTTTTGGATGGACGTGGTGA
This sequence comes from Marinomonas sp. ATLA20, assembly GCF_057180105.1. Lineage (NCBI taxonomy): Bacteria > Pseudomonadati > Pseudomonadota > Gammaproteobacteria > Oceanospirillales > Oceanospirillaceae > Marinomonas > Marinomonas sp. ATLA20. Next base: position 50,369 of record NZ_JBXUKU010000017.1, on the reverse strand, counting down.
GCTGTATTTTAATGATGATTCACTGTTGCCTTTGCCCGCCTATGAAAGGCCAATTTCGACCTTATTTCAAAGTGATAATTTATTTCCGCAATTAACCGTTTGGCAAAATGTTGCTATAGGCTTGTCTCCTTCTTTGTCTTTGAGCAAAGAGCAAAAGCAAAAAGTCCAATGGGCACTTGATAAAACGCAATTGATTGATAAAGCCGAACGTTTCCCGCAGGCTTTGTCTGGCGGTCAAGCTCAGCGGGTGGCAATTGCTCGAGCGCTGGTTCGAAAAAAACCGATCTTATTGTTAGATGAGCCCTTTAGTGCACTGGATCCAGCATTGCGTGAAGAAATGCTACATTTGGTTAATGATGTAACCCAGGAGCTTGGGCTGACGACCTTGTTGGTGTCGCATTTACCAAAAGAAGCCAGTCTAGTTGGCGGTCGTGTGATTTTGATAGAGCAGGGTCGTATTACTGCTCATGAGGCTGTGTCGGTATTATCTCAGGCTGAGCCTCATCCACTTTTCTCTCGTTACTTTGGTGTTTCTAGTGCTGGAGAGATTTCGCGTCATAATGTCTAATAGCTCGACAAGTTAATCTTGTTAGGTTAAATACTTCTTCTGCTTTTCTTAAATAAAGAGTGACCGAGTGCTGGATAATCATGAGTTGTTGAAAAAAGGGATTGTGATGACAATCGCATATGCGTTTGTTATGTCCCTTACGGCCTTAGCGGCTAAGCAGGCGCAAACCATGATTGCTGTATCAACTTTGGTTTTTTGGCAAAGCTTGTTTTGCGCCTTAATTTTGTTGCCGCAAATGCGTGGGCGTTGGCAAAAACGGCCGTTTTCAGTGTGGAAAATTCATTTTCTGCGCAGCTTTGGTGGTTTCATTGGCTTTCTTTGCTATTACTGGTCTTTGAATCATATCCCTTTAGTAGAAGCTTCTTTGCTTAGAACTTGTGCGCCATTGTGTGTTCCGTTAGTGGTGTTGATACTGCATAAAATTAGGATTCCTAAGGCTCGTTGGTTGCCGCTAATTATTGGTTTTATTGGTGTGGCATTTATTATTCAGCCTACGCCTGATCACTTAAATCCTTGGCATCTCGTGGGGTTCGCCTCTGCAGTCGGTTTGGCGTTGTCTATGGTGACGACAAGAATGCTGTCTCAACAAGTGTCAGGTCAAGAAACGTTATTTGTGTATTTTCTCGTATCGTCGATTTTGTCTATACCATTGATGTTGGTGCAAGGTGACTCTTTGATTTTACCCGCTTCGGTATGGCCTCTTGTTGCTGTTGTTACTGTGACTTTGTATGTCGGTATGTATCTTTATAATTTAGCTTATACCTACGCGCCAGCAAGTATTGTTTCGCCTGTTAGCTATATTGGTGTGGTGTTTAGTGGGTTTTGGGGCTGGGTTGTTTGGGAACATGTGCCTGATATATACGCCATTCTTGGAATGCTATTTATTTTTTCAAGCATTTTGATTAGTACTCGAATGGCGCGAAATAGAGGTTAAGCAGTTTGTCGTCGTTTTTTGTTTAGCTGTTTTTTATTAAGTATGGTAGCTACAAAAATACCTGAAAAAATCAGTGTAATACCGACATGGTGGAAGCCAAGTAATTGCTCACCTAAAAAAATCACCGATAGACCGATGCTGAATACGGGTAAAAGGTGGATGAAATGTCCAGCTGTCGCCGCGCCAAGTTTTTGTACGCCAGTATTCCAACATAAAAATGCTCCAATTGAAGCAAATACTCCCATGTAGACAATGGCTCCCCAATTGCTTGCTGTAAAATCAGTTATTTGGCTATGTCCAAATAGTAAAAATAGAGGGGCTTGAAACAGGGTACCTATCAGTGCAGTGCAAGCAAAGAAACCAATCAAAGACATCTCTTTTGGTCGTTTAACAATAAGTACGGAATAAATGGCCCAACTAATAGCGGCGGTAATAATCCATAAATCGCCCTGCGAAAAACTGAGATGTAAAAATGTATCCAAACTGCCGCGACTAACAATGGTAATGGCGCCTAATGTGGAAACAAATATACCTGTATTTTGCAGCCAAGATGTTTTGTTTCCCAGTAGCAGACGAGCAGTAATGAGTATCATCACTGGCATGATGGAATTGAGTAAAACCGCATTGGTAACGGTTGTAGTACTGAGTCCAATATATAGGAAAAGATTGTAATTACAGATGCCAAGCCAGCCAAATAGAACGAGTAAAGGCCAGTTTTTGGCAATGACTTTTCGTTCCCGCCACAGCTTTTTATACGCAAAAGGTAAGATGATCAGACAGGCAAGGCTCCAGCGTAAAAAAGAGACAGAAAATGGATCTATCCCGTCAGAGACCAATATACGTCCTAAAATATAGTTGCCAGACCAGAAGGAAATAGGCAGTAATAGATAGATAAAAGCGGGCATTTGTTATCCTATTTTTATTTTGATTGTCTGTTTCTTTTTGATGCGTTTTGGATGAATAAACCAATAAGAATGCAAGCTAAACCAATGATAGTTGAACGTAAAATGGGCTCGCCAGCAAATTGAGATAGCCAGATAATGGAAAGTAAAGGTGACAGAAAAATTAAGTTTGCCACTTGGCTCGCGTTATTGGTTAGCTTTAGTGCTTTGTTCCACAAGACAAAGCTTAGCCCCATTTCAAATAGGCCAATATAAATTGCGCCCCAAAGTCCTTCACTGTCCCAGTGACTTAGTTCACCTGTTAAGCCTGCGAATACAATGATTAAAGGGAGAGCAAAGGCAAAATTTAGTGTTAAGCCAATAAGACTAGGGCGTTTATCTTTTGTGTTTAGTAACCAGTAAAGCGCCCAGATAATGGTGCTTAAAAGGGCAAAAGCAACACCGGTAATGTTTGAGAACTCTAGTGAGGCTATTTGGCCACGAGTGGAAATATAAAGTACCCCAAAGTAGCAAGCGGCAGCAGCAATATAGTCCGCACTTTTTAGGCGTTGTTTAAGAATGGGAACGGCCATAAAGCTAAGCATGATAGCCCAAGTGTAATTAATGGCTTGCGCTTCTTGTGCAGGAAGTGTGTTGTAAGCTTGCAGCAATATCAAATAATAAAGGAATGGGTTAATTGCACCAAAAAACAAAGACGATTTCCATGATTGCTTAGCAAAACCAATAAGTTGTTTTGCTTCACCTTTTATAGTGATTAAGGATACTAAAAAAATCAAGGAGATGATGTTTGCAACAAGTAGCAATTGTGTTGGTGAAAAGTGCCTTAGTGATATGGAAAAGGCAGTAGCGACCGTTGACCAAAGCATGACAGCCCCAAGTCCAAAAAAAATGGCCTGAGTATTATTCGATAGTTTGTTCATGTATCGATTCCGAAAGCGCTAAATATGTCAGTTTATCTTTGGTGGGGACGCATATTCCAATTAAAAAGAATAAGTAAGGCCAGCTAATAAGGATGTTATCGTATTGTCCTCTACAATTGGGCTTTGTAAAATTTTATCGTCGTATCTTGAGTGGCTGATTCCAATAATAAAAGTGGCATTACGAGACAGAGGGTAAATACCTCTTAAGCCATACTTAACCTCAGAAACAGATCCAGTGTTGTAGGCGGCAATAGCGCCACTGGTTAGTGTAGATTCAGCTTGAGTGGTTCCAAATAGGTGGTTACTCATTTTGCCGTCCATATATTGATAAGAAATAGATGGAATTATCTTCCAAGCACCGACAGGAACAGGGAAGCCGGCGGAAATTTGTGCGTAGTATCCATCGTGTGCGCCGCTGATATCTTGTGCGATTTTGGTCGATATTGGGCCAATTCTATAATTCGCAAACATCATTACGCTGTCATCTCTATCATCAAGCATACTGATATTTATGTCTTCTGAATTGTCAGGGTCAAATTTAGCGCGTTCATAAGATAAGCCAACAGAAAAATTTTGTAGTGAGCGTTGTGGAAAAAAGCGATAGCCAATTTCAGGTAAACGTAGAAAAAAGTGCTCACCTTCATAGGCAATGTTTGGTAGGACAGTGGATTTTGAATCTGTATCTTTGTAAACAGTTTCTGATATGACTCCCATGACCCCTAAACGTGCTTCGGCTTGAGCGATAAATGGGGTAAAAAGAGCAAGTATTAGAAATATTGTTTTCATGATGTCCATATCTTCTGTTGAGTAAATTTAGATAGTTGGCCATTGATTCTATGGGCTTCTATGAAAACTGTAAAATGGTTTATCAAATAGCGACTTTTCATTTGTGTAGTTAGTTCTCTAATGAATTAGGTGGTTGTTTTTTCAATGAGGTGTGTATTTCGTTTACTTATTGTTCACTAGTGCTATATAATGCGCGTCCCTGTAAATCAATACTCCTTGTCTCACAGCTTTTTAACAGGGGAAGCGTGGAGACTAAGAACCCATAAGGAGAGCTTAAATGCGTCATTATGAAATCGTCTTTCTGGTTCACCCAGATCAAAGCGAGCAAGTACCAGCAATGGTCGAGCGTTACACTAACCTAATCACTGAAGATGGTGGTCAAGTTCACCGTCTAGAAGATTGGGGCCGTCGTCAACTAGCTTACCCAATTAACAAAATTCACAAAGCACACTATGTTCTTATGAACATCGAGTGTTCTGACAGTGTTTTGTCTGAATTAAACGACACTTTCCGCTACAACGATGCCATCATCCGTAACTTGGTGATTCGTCGTAAAGAAGCGGTAACTGACGTATCTCCTATTAAAGCTTCTGAAGGTCGTGAAGATCGTCGTTCTGCTCCTCAACGTGAAGAGCGTAATAACGACAATTCTGACGAAGTATCTGAAGAATCTGAAGATTAATCTATTTTTATTAGGAGACACTCATGGCTCGTTTTTTCCGTCGTCGTAAGTTCTGCCGTTTCACTGCAGAAGGCGTTAAAGAGATCGATTACAAAGATCTAGACACACTGAAAGGTTATATAACTGAAACTGGTAAAATCGTACCTAGCCGTATTACTGGCACTAAGGCTCGTTACCAGCGTCAGCTAGCGACTGCAATCAAACGCGCTCGCTACATTGCTATTCTTCCTTACACTGACAGCCACTTTAATTAATAGGCTGAAAGAAGCGCTTTTATGAGTGGTTTAGCTAAATGGGTTATGAAAAAACGCTTAAATGCCATTATTGGTGTGATGGTGTTTGGTCTAATCCCTATGATGTTTTGGCTAGCCGCTGCAATCTTAGGGTTGGTGGTGCTTCGTCAAGGTGTAAAAGAAGGAATACCTGTATTAGCTTGGGGTTGTCTACCAGCACTTGTGCTGTGGATGTACCAAGGAGATGCAACGGCACTTATGGTGTTAGTTGATGTGATGTTGTTGAGCTATTTGCTTAGATCAACAATGTCATGGAGTTGGGTTCTATTAGTCGGCAGCTTTTTGGCGGTTATTAGTACTCTGCTTCAGCCTCTTTTGATGGCGGATGTTCTGAATCTAGCAGTAACCTTGGTTCGGAGTGTTTTGACAAAAGAAGGTGTTGAAGTTCCTGATAGAAATTTAATTTTTAACCAGGCGGTGATGGCTATATCCATCTTCCAAGTGGTCATTGCTATTATCTCTTTGTTTTTGGCAAGGAAGTGGCAAGCAGGGCTCTATAATCCAGGCGGATTACGTGCTGAGTTTCATCAGTTAAGATTGCCAGTAGTGTTTAGTTTGATATTGGGTGGAATGATCCTAATTGGCGAAAGCTTAGGTGGATCATTTAGTATTTTGTCCCAAGCCGCTATACCTGCTTTGGTATTGCCGGGGCTCGCTCTAGTGCATGGTGTTTTAGCAAAAAAAGAAATTGGGATTGTTGGACTGATCGCATTTTATCTTGTAGGTTTTTTTGTTCTGAATGTGTATTTTGCAAATATTCTCGTTGCACTTTGTGTGATTGATAGTTTTGTAGATATTCGTTCTAGAATACAAGGTAAGGCGTCCAACTCAAGTGATAGCTAATGATTAATTAGAGGTGATCGAGATGGAAGTTATTCTACTCGACAAAGTAAACAAGCTAGGCGGTATTGGTGACGTTGCAGTTGTTAAACCAGGCTATGCTCGTAACTTTTTGATTCCGAACAAAAAAGCTGTAATGGCTACTAAAGCTAACTTGGCTAGCTTTGAAGAGCGTCGTGTTGAACTTGAAGCGCAAGCTGCAGAGCGTAAAGCGGCTGCTGAAACTCGTGCTCTAACACTAGAAGGCAAAACTTTCACTATCGCGGCAAACGCTGGTGATGAAGGTAAGCTTTTCGGTTCTATCGGTACTCGTGACATCGCTGACGCTATTTCTACGCAAGTAGCAGTAGAAAAAGCTGAAATCCGTCTTCCAGAAGGCGCGATTCGTCACACAGGTTCTTTCGAAGTAGACGTTCAGCTTCATTCTGAAGTTATTGTAACGGTTGTTTTAGAAGTAATCGCTGAGTAATTTGCTTAGGTAAATTGCTTAAGAAAGATGCGAGTCTTTCTTAAATAAGAGAAGGGTATCTTGCTTTGCAAGATGCCCTTTTTTTGTTGGCGTGATAAGCTAATCCTTCTCTATTTTTTCTGTTCTTGTATGGGTATTTTGCGTGCAACTAAATGATTCTGAAGTCGCTTCTATTAAATTACCACCGTATTCCATTGAGGCTGAGCGTTCAGTTGTTGGCGGGTTGATGTTGGATCCTCAAGCTTGGGAGAAGGTTTCCGAGCTTGTTATTGCTGATGATTTTTATCGTCCAGAGCATAAGGCGATTTTTACTGTAATCGCTCGTTTGGCCGATGAGTCAGAGCCTATTGACGTGGTGACTATTGGGGAGCGATTAGACAAGCGCGGAGACTTAGAATCAATTGGTGGAATGGCGTACTTAATTGAGGTCGCCGAGGCGACGCCTAGTGCGTCTAACATTGCTTCTTATGCTGATATTGTTCGCGAGCGTTCTATTTTGCGCCGCCTTATCTCTACAACAAATGATATTTCTGCTCGTGCCTTTCACCCTGAAGGGATGACGGCAGCGGAAGTGTTGGATGAGGCTGAGCGAAAAATCTTTCAAATCGCAGAAGGTGGTGAGAAAAAAGGTGGACCGCGAATTGCGGCAGACATTCTTAGTGCTACCGTGGATAAAATTGATGAGCTCTACCATCAAGATGGTGCCATTACAGGATTAAGTACTGGCTTTACCGATTTAGATGCGATGACCGCAGGGTTGCAGCCTTCTGATTTGATCATTGTTGCGGGTCGTCCTTCCATGGGTAAGACAACGTTTGCGATGAATCTGGTAGAAAATGCCGCCATGATCAGTGATAAACCCGTTATTGTATTCAGTTTGGAGATGCCTGCCGAGTCGCTGATGATGCGTATGTTGTCTTCTCTTGGGCGAATAGATCAGACGCGAATGCGTTCGGGGCAGTTGGTTCAAGAAGACTGGGATAAATTAATGTCTGCGGTGAAGATGTTAAAAGATCGCAAACTTTTTATTGATGATACCGGTGGTATTAGTCCGACCGAAATGCGTTCACGTGTGCGTCGTATTGCTCGTGAACATGGAGGTGTGGCCATGATCATGGTCGATTACCTTCAGTTGATGCAAATTCCTGGTTTTACCGAAGGTCGTACCAATGAAATCTCCGAAATTTCTCGATCGTTAAAGGCGATTGCCAAAGAAATGGAATGTCCTATGGTTGCTCTTTCTCAGCTCAACCGTAGTTTGGAGAACCGACCTAATAAGCGCCCAGTTAACTCGGATTTGCGTGAATCTGGGGCGATCGAGCAGGATGCCGATGTTATCTCCTTTGTTTACCGTGATGAGGTTTATCACGAAGATACGCCACATAAAGGTATTGCGGAAATTATTATTGGTAAGCAGCGTAATGGTCCAATTGGTACCTGTCGACTTGCATTTGTAGGTAAATACACTCGCTTTGAAGATTTGGCGCCGGATGCTTATCGAGACTTTGATGACGAGTAATATTTACTGATGTATTTTGTTTTCTATTTCAATTAGTAACAATCTAAAAGACATGATAAAAATAACTAATATAAAAATCGAGAGTTGTTTATGCGAAAAATGCCAGTAACAAATAAAGAAAATGATTTCCCTGAAAACTACGTTTTAGTTTCCAGTACGGATGTGAAAGGACGCATTACATTTGTAAATGATGTTTTTTGTGAAGTAGCTGGTTACCAGCGTGAAGCTTTAATTGGTGCACCTCATAACCTTATTCGTCACCCAGATGTGCCGTCTGCTGTTTTTGCCGATATGTGGGCTAATCTTAAGCAAGGTAAAAGCTGGATGGGGTTGGTGAAAAATCGATGTGAAAATGGCGATCACTACTGGGTGAGTGCTCATGTCAGCCCGTTGTTGGACGGCAGCAAGGTCATTGGTTATGAGTCAGTGCGTCGCAAAGCAACAAAAGATGAAATTCAGCATGCCCAGTCTATTTATGACCGTATTAATGCAGGTAAAGCTTTATTGCCAACAACGACAAAAGTATCTGCACATCTTAGCAATGCTTCTTGGCCAATAATGTCGTGTTTTATTTTATTAGCCGTTATCGGTCTGCTATCTAATGTGTTGGCTTTACAAATAGCAGCGCCTATTTTGGCTTTATTGGGCATGTGGTTGACATATTATCAGGCTCAGTCATTGAGTTCAGTGGTTTCTGGTTTGTCGTCAGAGGCACATAATCCAATAGGTCAGTATTTATATTGTAAAACCGTTGGCATTAAGGCTGCGATTAAGTTTGCTAAAATACATCAAGAGGCCGCAGGTAATACCTTCCGCTACCGTCTAAAAGAAGGTGCTCAGCAGCTTCGTCAAAGAGCGTCGGATGCTAAGGAAAGTGTCACAGCGAACTTGGCTAACTTTAATAAGCAGCGCAACACTTTTCAGGAAGTGGTTGCTGCTAGTTCTCAGTTATTGGGTAGTGTTACCCATGTTGCGGAACATGTTCATGTGGCGGTTGAAGCGACAGAGTCGGTTGGTGGCTTGTCTCGTGAGAGTCGTTTGTTGGCTCAGCAAACGGGTGAGACTATGCGTCAGGTTTATCAGGATATTTCTGAGGCCAAAAAAGTTGTCGCTATATTGGCAGAGCGCAGTGATAGTATTAACGAGGTGGTGAATTCTATTAGTGATATTGCAGAGCAAACTAACTTGCTTGCCTTGAACGCAGCGATTGAATCTGCTCGTGCGGGCGAGGCGGGACGAGGTTTTGCTGTGGTTGCGGATGAGGTTCGCGCACTGGCAATACGTACTCAGAATGCAACGCAAAACATCAATAGTATGACGGAAGAATTGAAGAAAAATACCCTAGATGTGACAAATACCATAGATAAAGGGACTGCTGTGGCGCAAGAGGGTGTTGATAGTGTGAATAAAGTTGCTCAAAAAATGAGCGATATAGAATCCGCTATAAAACAGGTTGTTGAAATGACAGCGCAAATTAATGTTTCTTCTGAAGAACAGGCAGGTGTGGCGAGAGATCTAAATGATAAGATGCACGATGTGGATCAATTGAGCGTTCATAGTATTGAGCGAGCAGAAAACATTGTCATCAATATTAGTCATATTGAAGAAGAAGCCTATGAGCAGGGAAACCTTGCTGAGCGAATGAAGCAGTAAAAAATAATGCGATTTTGAGAGTTGGATGTGATTTTAAAGGCCTTTGATAGTTATTTATCAAAGGCCTTTTTTGTATAAGCCATTTATTTATTTTGGTTTAGTGAGGGAGTTCGCTAGCGACGTGATAAATGGCTTTACCAAGAAGATTAATTTGCTCTTTACTGATTACGTAAGGTGGCATTAAGTAAATGAGCTTGCCGAAAGGTCGTATCCATACGCCTAGCTCAACGAATTTTGGCTGTATTTCGTGTAAGTTGACCGGATTTTTTAACTCGACAACGCCAATGCCACCCAGGCAGCGGATTTCTTTTACTTGTTCAAGTTGTTCACATGACCCTAGGGCTTCTTTCATCCAGGTTTCTAGTTGAGTGATTTTTTTTGGAATATTATATTCGCTTAATAGAGTGAGGCTCGCATTGGCTGCGGAGCAGGCAAGAGGGTTTCCCATGAAGGTTGGCCCGTGCATGAATACGCCGCCATTGTCGCTGATTCCCAATGCAACTTTGTCATTGGTTAGTGTGGCTGCCAGTGTCATGTAACCGCCTGTTAATGCTTTGCCTACGCACATGATATCTGGACAGATGTTGGTGTGATCTGTGGCGAACAACCTGCCCGTTCGACCAAAACCTGTAGCGATTTCATCGAAAATTAACAATATGTCGAACTCATCGCAGAGTGCGCGAATCTGATTCAAATACTCCGGATTATAAAAGCGCATGCCGCCAGCATTTTGCACAACGGGCTCGATAATAAAACCCGCTATACGTTCATGATTTTCATCAAACATGTTACGAATTTCGTTTAGATATTCGATTTTGATTGGTTCGCTCAAGCCAGTTGGTGGTGGTGATATGAAGAATTGTTTTGTTAGCGCGTCAGCGAATAAATTGTGCATGCCGTTTTCTGGGTCACATACTGACATAGCCGCGAATGTGTCGCCGTGGTAACCGCTTTTTGGCGTGACGAAAAACTGTTTGTCAGGTTCTCCTTGGGTGTTCCAGTATTGGATTGCCATTTTTAGAGCGACTTCAACGGATACCGAGCCAGAATCAGAAAAGAAAACACGTTGTAACTCAGTAGGAGTTATAGCGATCAATTTTTGAGCGAGTTCAATGGCAGGTTTGTGGGTTAGGCCGCCAAACATGACATGCGAGAATTGCGATAATTGCTCTTGAATTGCGGTATTCATGGTTGGATGATTGTAGCCATGAATAACGCTCCACCAAGAAGACATGCCGTCGATGAGAGTGCGTCCGTCGCTGAGGGTGATGTTACAGCCTGATGCTTTTTCGACAAGGAAATGCGGGCTGGGATTGCTCATTGATGTGTATGGATGCCACAGAAGTTGTTTGTCTAAATCTAGGTATTCTTGATCTGTTTTCATAACGTCACCATTGCTTTGTTGAGGGCATAGTAAACAAAGGTGTCTTCTGTGGCTAGGCTGATATCTTTTTCTATTATTAATTTTCTTTGTCCGGCGTTCGGGCGATAACCCAAACATCCACTCGTTCTGCCCCTGCTTTTAATAACAGTTTGGTGCAATTTTCTATAGTGCTTCCTGTGGTCATGACATCGTCAAAAATCGCGACATGTTTGGCGATAGTGCCATCAAGTTGATAGCTGCTTTGGGGGCTTTTGAGTCGTTCTTTTCGGCTTAATGAGTGTTGAGCTAGCGTGTTTTTAATTTTTTTGAGAGGATTTTTTTTAGGAAGAGTAGGGGGGGGTTTATCTAGACGTTCTTTGAGATCTTTGGTTAGTTGGGTGGTCATGGCTTTTGTTTGACAAAATCCGCGTTCCTTAATTCTGCTTGGATGGCTTGGTACATAGAGTAATTGCTCTGGCCAGTGATCAGTTGAATAGGACTCAATGAGGTGCTCGCTCAATAGGTGAGTGAGTGGTCGTATGTAATGAATGCCTTGATTGAATTTAATGCTGTGAATGAGTGTTTTAATGATGCCTTCGAATCGATAAGGAGCGACGCATATGTGATAAGCGGGTCGGCTGGTTTGGCAGTTTCCGCATAAAATATCTGCACTGTGGGTTGGGCGTTTGCAGTGCTGGCAATGGTTTAGATTGGCTGGAAAGCCTTCATTGCAGGAATTGCAGAGCGTGCTTTGTGCTCTTGCATTGCAGATATAGCACTGGTTTGAAAATATACCATTGTAAACCTGTGTTATTTTTGTGGTTGACAGTTTTTTCCAGTCCATTAGTATTACTCCATTATTTTTTTCTGGATCGAGGATACTATGTCTTTAAGTGCGTCTACAAATGCGTCTGTAGCGAATATATCGTCTGCTAATACCTTGAGCGCACCGCGCTTTGACTGGACTCATGCGGAAATAAAAGCCCTGTTTGATTTGCCTTTTATGGATTTGATGTTTCGTGCTCAGACAGTCCATAGAGAGAACTTTGCACCAAATGAAGTGCAAGTAAGTACGCTTTTATCGATCAAAACTGGTGCTTGCCCAGAAGACTGTAAATACTGCCCACAGAGTGGTCATTACAATACAGAGCTAGAAAAAGAGAAATTGATGGAAGTGCAAAAGGTGCTAGAAGAAGCGGCCTTGGCAAAAGAAAAAGGCGCTAGCCGTTTTTGCATGGGCGCAGCGTGGAAGCATCCTTCCGAGAAAGATTTTCCCTACGTTCTAGAGATGATCAAAGGTGTTAAGTCGTTAGGGTTAGAGTCCTGTGTCACACTTGGGACGCTAAACGATGAGCAAGCGCAGCGATTGTCTGATGTTGGGCTGGATTATTACAACCACAACCTAGACACCTCTGCGGAGTTTTACGACAGCATCATTACGACTCGAACATATCAGGATCGTTTAGATACCCTTTCTCGCGTGCGTGACTCCGGTATTAAACTTTGCTGTGGTGGCATAATGGGCATGGGGGAAGAGCAAAAAGACCGCGTAGGTTTGCTGCGTCAATTGTCTCTAATGACGCCACACCCAGAAAGTGTGCCGATTAATATGTTGGTGAAAGTAGAGGGAACGCCACTTGAAAATGTGGAAGATCTGGATACTTTTGAATTTATTCGCACTATTGCTGTGGCGCGTATCTTAATGCCTAAGTCTCATGTTCGTTTATCTGCTGGCCGCCAAGGCATGAATGAGCAAACGCAAGCCTTGTGTTTCATGGCGGGCGCTAACTCTATTTTCTATGGTGAAAAACTGCTGACTACGGGTAACCCTGAAGCCGATAAAGACATGGCGTTGTTTGCTAATTTGGGTATTAACCCTGAAAAACGTGAAGAGCATTCAGATGAGGTTGTGGCTGAAGCCATTGCAGCGCAGGCGGTTAAACAAGAAGAGTCTAAGTTGTTTTATGAAGCCAGCGTCTAAAACGCCGGATTGGGTATTGGCGGCGCTTGAAGAGCGCCACCAACAGAACTTAATGCGCCACACAATTACATTGGAAAGCCCGCAAGTTCCACATACTCAAATAGCTTCGCAAGATTACACCGCGTTTTGCTCGAACGATTACCTGGGGTTGGCTAATCATCCCTCGCTGATCAAAGCGATGAATGATACGGCTGACACCTATGGGGTGGGTGGTGGCTCGTCTCATTTGGTGTGTGGGCATTTAGCCCCCCATCAAGCGCTTGAAGAAGCCTTAGCTGACTGGCTAGGCTACGAGCGAGTGATGCTATTTAGTACAGGTTATATGGCGAACCTTGGTGTGATTTCTGCACTTGCAGATAAAAAACGCCCTGTTGTGCAGGATAAACTGAATCATGCCTCTTTGATTGATGGTGCTCTGTTAGCACAAGCGCCTTTACGCCGTTATTTGCATGGCGATGTAGCGAGTGCTCAGAAATTGCTTACTAGGTCTTCGGCGGCAGGGTTGTTGATTACCGATGGTGTTTTCAGTATGGATGGAGATATTGCTCCCTTGGCTGAGTTGTCCCAATTGGCTAATCAGCATGATTGGATGTTCATGGTCGATGATGCTCATGGATTGGGATGTCTGGGTGAGAATGGCAGGGGCTGCTTGTCTTTGGAAGGGCTAGATTCTGCGAGCTTGCCTATCTTAGTGGGTACATTTGGTAAGGCATTTGGCACCGCGGGTGCTTTTGTTGCGACCTCTCATGACTATGCAGATTATCTTACGCAGTTTGCACGTCCTTATGTTTATACCACGGCTATGTCACCGGCCGTTGCTGGCGCGACTTTGGCTTCGTTGCAGCTTATTCAGTCGGTAGAAGGTCAGGGAAGGCGTGAAAAGTTGGCTCGACATATTAGCTATTTCCGTCAAAGGGTGCAGTCATTGCCTGTTGAGCTAATGCCCTCAAATACCGCGATCCAGCCGATTGTGATTGGTGATAGCAAGACTGCGATTGCCATTAGCGAGCAATTAAAAACGCTTGGAATCTGGTGTACTGCGATTCGCCCACCTACTGTACCGGTAGGCAGCGCTCGTTTAAGAATTACCTTAAGTGCCGCCCACTCTGATGAAGATTTAATGTTATTATGCGACTCACTCGAAAAAGTTTTAACAGCAGAACTTTTAAGCGCAAAACGTTTAAATCCAATGTAATAGAGGGGTAGCATGCGAGCACGTATTGAAACAGAAGCTTTTGGGAACTTGTCTAATCAAGCGATTTTTATGGTCTCTGGTTGGGCGATGCCAAAAGAAGTGATGCGTTCTTTTGCTTTGCGCCTTAGTCAGCGTTTTTATGTTGTGATGGCGAACTTACCTAGCGTCTCTCTTGATGAGCAATGGATCTCTCGCTCCCGTATTGGGCCTAATTACGATATTGCAGCCTTGTCAGAACAGCTTATTGAAGTTGCACCAAAAGAAGCTTGGTGGATTGGTTGGTCGTTGGGTGGCATGGTGTCGGCTTACGTGGCGGCTCGTCGCTCTAGTTGTGTGCTTGGCTTGATTACCTTGTCGTCTTCACCAAGTTTTATTAAACGTGAAGGCTGGGAGGAAGCAATGTCTGTTGAGGATTTTGATGCCTTTGCTAGCTTGGTTGAGCAGTCGCCAGAAGAGGGGCTTAAGCGCTTTGTCATGTTACAGGTTAAGGGCACGGGCAATGAACGAGCTTTGGCTAAACAGTTACAAGCTTGTTTACCAGTCAAAACCTTGAGTCGTCCGGCTCTGATTGGTGGGTTAAGATTGCTTCGTTCTCTGGATGTGCGTCGCGAATGGTCGCTTTTGGATCTTCCTAATTTACATATATTGGGCGGCAAGGATGCGTTGGTTTCTAGTAAATCATTAGAGCAACAAACTGATGTAAATCCTTTGCAGCAATGTGTTGTACTGTCAAATTGTGCGCATCAGCCTTTTTTTGAAGATGAAGAGGCTTGTGTGCGTCATATAGAAAACTTTATCGATGCTAATAACTCCTGATATATCCGCGCTTAGCTATAAACGACAGCTTGCTAAGCGCTTTGATCGAGCTTCTCGAACCTATGATTCTTATGCTAACTTCCAGAAAATTGTCTTAGATCGTTTGTTGGCGATGCTGCCTTTAGATCAGGCTGATGTCGTACTAGATCTTGGGACGGGAACAGGGCAAGCATTAGGGGCTTTATCTGAACAACTCAATACCACTTGTAACATTGCGCTTGATTTGTCTCCGCAGATGCTAGCGGTGGCATGTGGGCGTTATTCTTTTTTGCCCAATACCTATTATGTTTGCGCCGATGCTGAAAGATTGCCTCTTCGGGATAAGCAGTGTGATTTGGTTTTCTCAAGCCTTGCAATTCAGTGGTGTCTTAATCCTTTAGATTTATTTAAAGAGCTTTATCGTGTCACCAAGCCAGGTGGTTATGTGGTTTTCTCGACCCTATCGCAAGGTTCTATGCCAGAGATTAGCCAAGCTTGGCTTGACCTAGATAATGAACAACATGTGCATGAGTATATGGCACCAGAGACACTTTGGGGTTGTATTAGAGAGTCTGGCTTGAACCTTTCTTCCTCTTTGTTATCTGATATCCCTATGTGGTTCGATACGCCAGAAAGCGCTATTTATTCATTGAAAAAAGTAGGGGCGAGTCTGATTGCCTCTGATGGCGAAAAGCCAATGTCACCAAGTAAGTGGAAAGCCTTCTTACATGAGTATGAAAAGCAGCGGAATGAGTTGGGTATTCCGTTAAGCTATCAGGTTTCATTTGTTGTGGCTCAACGACCTTTCAGTATTCAGGAGTAATGGGTGAAAAAACGTTTTTTTGTAACAGGTATTGATACCGATGCCGGTAAAACCTATGTCACTGTGGGGTTATTGAATGCTGCCAAACGCGCAGGATTGAGGTCAATTGGACTTAAACCGATTGCGGCGGGAGCAGATCGCATTGATGGTAACTTACGCAATGATGATGCTTTACTTATTCAGCAGGCAAGCAGTGTTAAATTAGCTTATGAGCAAGTGAATCCGGTTGTTTTAGAAGAAGCAATTGCACCTCATATTGCCGCGATGAAAGAAGGGCGTTTGGTAACGATTTCTCGGTTAGAAGGGTTTATAAAAGGGACATTACTTACTCCCCATGATATTGCGTTAGTGGAAGGGGCTGGTGGTTGGCGAGTACCTCTGAATGACAGGGAACTTTTATCAGGGTTGGCGAAATCACTAGGCTTTCCCGTTATTATGGTTGTTAACATGAAGCTAGGTTGTTTAAATCATGCGATATTAACGGCTGAAGCGATTGCTCGCGATGGCTTGACGATTGCTGGTTGGGTTGCCAATACTGGTGTTGAAGTTATGCCCTGTTATGAAGAAAATCTTGCAAGCCTTGCTAGTATGCTGTCTGCACCATTGCTAGGCGTGTTGCCTTGGTGTGAAAACGAGGTTGATTCGCAGCAGGTGTTTGATGAATTGTTGCTAGCGCTATAGGAGACCTTCGCACAACTGCTGTGCTTGCCAATACTTTGTTAAAAATAGACTCGAAATGCTTATTTATAGCCCATAAACTCCGCTTTCTCGTCTATTTTTGCCTCGTCTTAGCTTCGCTCGCGACTTTGTGCAAAGGTCTCCATGAGTTTTATGCGATGAAAAACAATGTAAATGCTTGAAAGTAAGCGGTAACTACGCATTATAATAGAGTCCAGATAAGAGCTGCTTATTTTTAAGGTTGAGGTGATGGTGTGAAAGCTTGGTTATGCGGTCTAGATGACGAAGAAATTTCGAGTGTTTCCAGCATTTTGACCTTTATTGGTATTGAGCATGGCACCTCGTTGACGGCCTTTCCTATGCCTGATTTTGTGGTGCTTGGTCGGTCTGTAAGGTCCTTTGAATTGGACGAGATGATTCCTGTTATCTCGCTTTGCGAGTCAATGGATGTGGTGGGAGATTATCATGTTTGGTTTTGCCCTCTCCCTTGGCGCTCTCAAATGCTCTCATCTGTGTTGAAAGAAATTAAGCAATTACACTCTTTTCCTCAGGCTTCTGGTGTGAATCTCAATTTACATGTTCGCCATCTAGAGGCTCTTCTTATTCGTCAAGCTTTGGTGTCTACTCAAGGAGTTGTGTCTAAAGCGGCACAAAACCTACAAATACAACGTACTACGCTTATTGAAAAAATGCGTCGCTATAATATTGATAAATCGGAGTTTTAGTGACAAAAGATGAAGAAATAGCGGAGCTAAAAACCGCGTTTAAAGCGTTTTCCGAATCTTCTGATGTATTGGCAAAGTCCTATGTGGATCTTCAGCAAGAAGTGGTTCGATTATATGAGCAACTAGAAAAATCTGAACAGGATAAGCGCCAAGAGCAGGACAAAAATCGTGTCTTGGTTTTGCAGTTTCAGCAGCTTTTTGAATCTATGCCTGTCGGTGTTTTATTGCTAAATGAAGAGGGTGTGGTTGTAATGGCTAATCCTGTTGCAGATCGCTTATTTAATTTGCCGTTAGTTGGTCAGTCGTGGGGAGCAATTGTCCCGCTGAGCTTTCGTCCGCAGGAAGACGATGGTCATGATGTTAGTATGGTTAGTGGCCGTCGCGTACGAGTAGAGACGGCTTCTCTTGGGAATGTACCTGGGCAGTTGGTCATTCTTGTGGATTTGACGGAAGCGTATTTGCTACAGAAAAAGCTGAATCATCATGAGCGGTTGTCTAATATGGGGAAAATGGTTGCCGCGTTAGCTCATCAAATTAGAACGCCTCTATCATCCGCGACACTGTATGCAGGCCATTTGCAAAAACCAGATTTGGCACCCGTTATGCGCCAAACGTTTGCAAATAAGCTGGTGGATCGACTGGCTAATATTGAAAAGCAAATTCGGGATATGTTGATTTTTTCCCGTAGCGAAATAAAGCTAGATGAAACGGTGAGTGTTGTGGCTTTTCTCAAGGAGTTAACGACTCATAGCGAAGAGATTTGTGATCAAAAAAATATGCAACTTGAGGCGTCAGGGCCCTCTTTTTTAACGACAGATTGTATTCAATGTAACAAAGAAACATTATTAGGGGCTTTATTAAACCTTTTGAATAATGCAGTGGATGCACAATCAGAAGGTGAGACAGTCCAGCTTAATTGGCGCAATCATGACGGCTATGTGACACTGACTGTTAAAGATCGTGGCGTGGGTATGTCTAAAGCACATTTAGAGCATGTCCAAGAAGGCTTTGTGACAACAAAACAACATGGAACTGGGTTGGGTTTAATGGTTGTTAAGGCCATTGCAAGAGCTCATCACGGGCAATTTGAAATAGACAGTATAGAGGGGGCTGGTACGACAGCCAGTTTGACGCTTCCTCTTGTAAGGGTATGACATGTCTGAAGTTAAGTTATTAATTGTAGAAGACGACAAAGGGCTGGCTGAGGCGTTAGAAGATACGCTGATGTTAGCAAGTTACCAGTGCAAAATAGTATATAGCGCTGAAGAGGCTGTGGTCGCATTGAAACATAGCTTATTTGACATGGTGGTATCTGATGTGAATCTGCCTGGTATGGATGGCTATGGCTTATTGCACCATGTTATTGATACATATCCAGAATTGCCTATTATGCTGATGACGGCTTACGGTGATATTGCTCATGCTGTAGAAGCAATGCGCGATGGCGCTGTTGATTATTTATTGAAGCCTTTTCAAGAAGAAGAGCTTCTCAACGCCATAGCAAAATACACGATAAAAGAGGCACCATCTGCCAACCCTCAGCCTATCGCAAAAGACCCATCCAGTATTGCTTTATTGGAGCTGGCAAAACGTGTTGCTGTTACGGATTCAACCGTCTTAATTTGTGGTGAAAGTGGTACAGGTAAAGAAGTGCTTGCCCACTATATTCATCAGAACTCCAGTCGACCTCATGCGCCTTTTATTGCCATTAACTGTGCTGCGATTCCTGAAAATATGCTTGAAGCCATTCTTTTTGGCTATGAAAAAGGGGCTTATACTGGTGCTGTGTCTTCTCAGGCGGGTAAGTTCGAGCAGGCTAATGGTGGAACTTTGTTGCTTGATGAGATTACTGAAATGGATGTTGGCTTGCAGGCCAAACTATTGAGGGTTCTGCAAGAGCAAGAGGTGGAGCGCCTTGGTGGCAAAAAGTCCATTCCTTTGGATGTGCGAATTATAGCAACAACTAACCGTGATCTTGCTGATTACGTTCGCGATGGTGGTTTTAGGGAAGATTTGTATTATCGTCTGAATGTTTTTCCGCTGCGTTGGCTGCCTATTCGTGAGAGAAAAGGTGATATCTTGCCTGTTGCACAGAGTTTGCTTGCAAAGCACGCTGCAAAAATGCGGATTACTGGCGCAGTATTAAAACCATCTGCACAAAGTAAGTTGGAATCGCACCCTTGGCCAGGTAATGTTCGTGAACTTGATAATGTCATTCAGCGAGCTTTGATTCTAAGTCCAAATGCGCAGATTAACGAGGATCATATCGCGTTTGATATGATGAGTTTGGCGCCTGTCGTTGTTGAAACCGTCGCTGATGAAGACAGTGCAGCTTCAATATTAGGTAAGGGGGTTCAGCAGCATGAATTTCGTATCATTGCGCAAGCATTGGTCGATGCAAACGGTAAACGTAAAGTTGTTGCAGATAAATTGGGTATCAGTCCTAGAACTTTACGCTATAAAATCGCTAAAATGCGAGAAAGTGGCATAGACGTTGATTGATTTTTGTATCTTGTTTTAATTAGCTTTATGCTAAGCTGTGTATTAGCGATATTTCGAATCGTACAAATGTGATTTTTTAGGTGAATAACATGATTTCTGGTCGACCAGACATTAATCAGGTGTTGTCCCAAATGAGGGACATGCGGTCGCAGGTTCAGGCGCCCAGCTCTCCTGTGTCTAATGTTGCCAAGGTGGGTGGTGAAAATGAAGGGACCCAGGCTGTAGAGCGTGCTGATTTTGCAGAAATGTTGAAAAACGCAGTTAATAATGTAAATGCTTTGCAGAAGGAATCTACACAATTAGCCCAATCTTATGAACGCGGTGACGAAGGGGTGGATTTGCCTCATGTTATGATTGGTCTACAAAAATCGAGTGTGTCATTCGAAGCAATGACTCAGGTGCGTAATAAACTTGTAGACGCGTATGAAAAAATCATGAATATGCCTATTTAGGCATAATAAACCGCTTGGCGCTTTTTAATGGATAATGTCCCTGCAGAACAATCGGAGCAAAAGCTCTATCTCGAGTTAGTTACCGGCTTTAATAAGCTGACGGTAATTCGTCAGCTTGCGTTAATGGTCGGTTTGGCGGCATCCATCGCAATTGGTTTGTCTGCTGTGTTATGGACGAATGGTCCCGATTATAAGCCTGTATTAAGCAGTATTACGGATTACAACGCGGATCAAATAGTCGAAATCCTCAGTGTTAATAATATCCCTTTTAAATTAGATGAAAATACAGGTGCCTTACTTGTCGAATCCGATTTTTATCATCAAGCTCGTCTTAAATTAGCTGGCTCTGGCATTGTTTCCGACAATATTGTTGGTATGGAGATAATGGATCAAGAGCAAGGTCTTGGCACCTCTCAATTTGTTGAAACGACTCGCTATAGAAGGGGGCTTGAGGGTGAGCTGAGCCGAACTATTACTAGTCTGCAAAGTATTAAAAGCGCAAGGGTGCACCTGGCTATACCAAAAGAGTCTGTTTTTGTTCGTGATACGCGAAAGCCTTCTGCCTCTGTTTTTTTGGAGCTTTACCCAGGGAGACGTCTTGATAAGAGTCAGGTAGAGGCGATTGTTAATTTAGTCGCTTCTAGTATATCTCAGTTGAGTGATAAAGATGTCACCGTGGTTGATCAGCGTGGTACTTTGCTTACAGAAAAAGACTCAGACTCAGAGTTGTCAGTCGCAGGTAAACAGTTTGACTACGCTCGTAAAGTTGAAGATGTATTGCTACAGCGAGTGAATAATATTCTCGGGCCTGTTATTGGGCAGGGGCGATTTAAAGCGGAAGTCTCCGCAGATGTAGATTTTACCGCCGTTGAAAAAACCAATGAACAATACAACCCTGATTTGTTGGCTTTGCGCAGTGAGCAGACTTTACGAGAGAATAAAGGCGCAGGTGCGAATACGAGTGGTATACCTGGCGCCTTGACAAACCAACCTCCTGGCGCTGTGACTATTCCAGAGGCAGTAGATGAAAACGGAGCTCCTATTGGTGGAAATACTGCGGCTAATAATGGTCAATCACGGGAAGAAACAACCCGTAATTTTGAACTTGATCGAAGCATTAGTTATACCAAGCGTCAACAAGGTATGGTGCGGCGCTTGTCTGTTGCTGTCGTTGTTGATGATTTAGTCAGCCTTAATCCAGACACGTCCGCAATTGTGCGTACTCCTTGGAGTGATGATGAGTTGGGGCGTTTAACTCTGTTAGTCCGTGATGCTGTTGGCTACGATCCGACTCGCGGAGACAGTGTGAGTGTGATTAATTCACCGTTTGCTTTGCCTGAACCTGAAGAGCCTGTTGTTGAATTGCCATTTTATCAGCAGACGTGGTTCTTGAATTTAATACAGCCAACATTGGTTGGTTTATTTGTTCTTATTCTATTGCTGGTGGTGGTTCGTCCAATTTTGAAAACCCTTAGTGATCAGAATAAAATTGCAGTTACAGAAGATACTGAGGCAGCAATATTCTCCGATGAAACGGATGAAATCTCAGATGATCAAGTGTCTCTTGTAAGTGCTGAAGATATATTAGTGCCTGGTTCACCTGAAAAAATTGACCGTCAATTGAATGCGATTCGCGGTTTGATTGCAGAAGAGCCAGAGCGTGTTGCTCAAGTCGTTAAACAGTGGGTAATGGAAAGCAAATGAGTGATGCAGGCCAAGGTACAGAATTAAGTTCCGTTCAAAAAGCAGCCGTCCTTTTGATGTCGCTTGGCGAGTCTGATGCCGCGCAAATTCTGAAGCATATGGGCCCGAAAGAGGTTCAGCGCATCGGTCAGACCATGGCGCAATTAGCTAACATTCAGCGTCATCAAGTAGAAAAAGTATTAGATGATTTCTTGGTGTTAGTTGGCGACCAAACAGGGTTAGGTCTTGGTGCTGATGGTTACATTCGGAACATGCTAAGAGAAGCGCTTGGTGAAGAAAAAGCGGGTAGCTTAATTGACCGCATCTTACTTGGTGGCAATACAACAGGGCTTGATACGCTTAAGTGGATGGAGTCTCGTGCTGTTGCTGATGTTATTCGTTACGAACATCCTCAAATTCAAGCCATTGTTATATCTTACTTAGATCCTGACCAGGCGGCAGACATTCTAGCTAACTTTGATGAGCGGGTGCGCTTAGATATTGTGTTGCGTGTTGCCGCACTAGAAACAGTTCAGCCCGCCGCGTTACAAGAATTGAATAATATTCTTGAACGTCAGTTTTCTGGTAATAATTCCACACAATCAACGACTATTGGCGGTATTCGTACGGCTGCCAATATTATGAACTTTATCGACAGCTCGGTGGAGTCGGAGTTGATGGAGTCTATTCGTGATGTAGATGAAGATTTGGCGAATACTATCCAAGATTTGATGTTTGTCTTTGATAACTTATTGGAGGTAGACGATCGTGGTATTCAAGTTATTTTGCGTGAAGTCGAGTCTGAAACCTTGATTCTTGCTCTGAAAGGCGCTGACCCAGATATGCAAGAAAAAGTCTTCAAGAATATGTCATCTCGTGCCGCAGACATGTTGAAAGATGATTTGGAGGCGAAAGGTCCAGTCCGTGTAAGTGAAGTAGAAGTCGCGCAAAAAGAAATTCTGGCCGTTGCCAGACGTCTTGCTGATAACGGAGAGATTGTTCTCGGTGGCGGCGGTGAGCAGATGGTTTAACTAGAGTATGTCCGATCAAAAACAGGAAAAAGAAGAAGGGAAGCTAACGGCTTATGAGCGCTGGGAACTGCCTCATTTAGAAAACAATAAGCCAAAAACGAATTCGGGCCCTGCGATTCTCGTACAGAAAAATGACGCTATAACAACGGAAGAAGTAGATGAAGACTCTTTAATTTATGAGCCGCTAACGGCTTCGCAATTAGAAGAGATTCGCTCTGCAGCTTATGATGAAGGCTTTATTCAAGGTGAAGAGGAAGGCCACAAAAAAGGTCATTCTGACGGCTTTGCTAAAGGTGAAGTGGATGGTTTTGAAAAAGGCCACGAAGAAGGCCGAGCTATCGGCTTTGAAGAAGGCCTGGCTCAGGCAAGAGCGGAAGCACAGGCTCATTTAGAGATAATTGAGACTTTATTGGCGAATGTTGTAAAAGAAATGACATCGCCTTTAGAGGAGAGTCGTGTTGCGGCAGAAAATATTCTGTATCAATCAATGACCAGAATGATTGAAAATGTTTGTCTTTCGAAAATGACTGAAGATGGACATCAAGTATTAAAAGAACAGCTCACTCGAGTATTTGATGAAATTGGCGAATACGAGGGAAGAGTTAGACTGCGGCTTAATCCTGCTGATGTGGTTATTTTGGACGAACTTGGCGTCAAAGATCGTTTAACCATACAGTTGGAAGAAGATGATTCGCTTATTAATGGTGGTTTTGTGATTGATTCAAAATCGTTTCATATAGATGGGCGGGTAGAGCAGCGACTAGAAACAGTATGTAATGAGCTCCGTCAACTCTCCCTTCCTGAGCAGGTTTAACGCTCGTGTCCACTCTTGTAGAACGCCTAAATAAGCTAAGTCATGTTTCCTCTACTTCGTTACCGCCTCAAATTGAAGGCAAGGTGACTCGTATGGTTGGTTTGACCATGGAGGCGGTTGGTTGTGTCGTGGCTCTTGGTGATCGTTGCTCTGTTCAAGTTAGAAAGGATCGCTGGGTAGAATCTGAAGTGGTGGGCTTTACTGGTGATTTAACTTATCTCATGCCGACCGAGGCGATTGAGGGGATTTCTCCAGGGGCGCGTGTTCGTCCGCTACTGGGTGACAGTAAGATGCCAGTTGGTGATGAGTTGCTTGGTCGTGTAGTAAATGGTTTGGGGAAACCTTTAGATGGAAAAGGGCCTATTAAAACCAATGACTCGGTGACTTTGCACGGAAATGTAATTAACCCTCTACAACGAAAGCCCATTAGCGAGCCTTTAGATGTTGGTATTAAGGCAATAAACAGTTTGCTGACTGTTGGTAAAGGTCAGCGTCTAGGTCTTTTTGCAGGCAGTGGTGTGGGTAAGAGTATGTTGCTCGGTATGATGACAAAATATACTGAAGCGGATATTACCATTGTTGGCTTGATCGGTGAGCGTGGTCGAGAAGTAAAAGAATTTATTGATCAAATATTGGGCGAGGAAGGTCTTTCTCGTTCTGTCGTCGTCGCGTCCCCTGCTGATGATTCTGCGTTGATGCGTTTACGTGCGGCTATGTTGGCAACGCGTATCGCTGAGTATTATCGGGATCAGGGGAAAAACGTATTATTGTTGATGGATTCTCTGACGCGATACGCTCAAGCTCAGCGGGAAATTGCATTGTCTGTTGGAGAGCCGCCGGCGACAAAAGGCTACCCGCCATCGGTGTTTTCTAAGCTTCCTCAGTTGGTAGAGCGGGCTGGCAATGGTTGTGATGGCAGTGGCTCGGTAACGGCTTTCTATACTGTATTGACGGAAGGGGATGATCAGCAGGACCCTATTGCGGATGCGTCGCGAGCGATTCTTGATGGTCATATTGTGTTGTCTCGGCGTTTGGCTGAGGAAGGTCATTATCCTGCTATTGATATTGAAGCATCCATCTCCCGAGCTATGCCGCATATAGTCAGTGAAGATCATTTGTATGGAGCAATGCGAGTGAAGCAGCTCTACTCTAAGTTCCAACAAAATCAAGATCTTATTTCTGTTGGAGCTTACGCAAGGGGCAGTGACCCAGACTTGGATCAAGCTATTATACAAATGCCAGAAATTCGCAACTTTCTTCAGCAGTCGCTGGGTGAAAGCTTTAGTATTGATCAGAGTTTACAGGCCCTTGTTACTGCAATGACGAAGGAGCAGTAGACGATTGCGGGTAAAAGCGTCTATTATTTAGCTAGTTTCTGAATGGGCTTTGCATGAAAAAATCACATCGAATGCAGATATTAGTCGATCTTGCTAAACGCAAAGAAGATACGGCCGCACAGCAGTTGGCTCGTGACAAAGCCAAAGTGCAGTACGATGAGCAGAAGCTGAACGAGCTGCGAGAGTATGCAGGGCAATATGAGTCAGAGCGTAATCTGCTTGGATTAAGTGCTTATTTAACAACGAATTATCAGCACTTTGTGAATCGAGTTCAGCAAGCTATTGTTCAGCAAGAGGCTGCGGTGGGACGATCTGAGCAGCAGGCAGACATGAGTATGCGACGCTGGCTGCAAGCTCGTTCGAAAACCAAAAGCATGGATTGGCTAAAAGAAAAAAACCACAAAGCAGAATTGGTCGTTGAAGCTAAGCAAGAGCAACGTCAAAGCGATGAGTTCGCCATGCGCCGTTTTTTAGACAATATGCGATAGTATTTTATGGGCTTTTTTGTATAGCAAACAGGCTTGTTGTTAGGATCAAGTATGGCGAGATTGGATAACGGACTAATTGATTTGTCTCTGCCTATTTCTAATATAGAAGTGGCTTTGCATGATTACGTCTATCATCCTCGTCGTGGATTAGAAAAGCTTCAGTCGGCTTTATTGTCACTGCAAGAAACCTCTCTATCAAATATAACTAATCGTCTCTATTATCTACGTTTGAGCTCTTTTACAGCGGCAGTTGATGAGCTTTTACTATCCGGTTCTCCTTATTTTAGTCACTACCGTTCTGCGCTTTTATCTTCAGCTGATGCACTTTGTCAAGTCGCCATGGCAGGTCAGTTTTCTAATGATCGTTCGCAACAGTTAGATAAGCTTTTGTCTGTGGATCGCTCCTGTTGGGCCCTTGTTATTTCCATTGCTAATGAAAAAGACAGTTCGTTAGTGTATCGAAATTACGAAGCGCGACTGGACTCCACTCAATCTAATGTGTTGAGAGTGGACGATTATTTAGAGGCTTTTTCGAGTGCTGGGCGAGTATCTTTTCAGTTAGATTCGGTGAAAGGTTCTCGTATAAATGGTCGTTTTATATTAATAAGTGTGCAGTCTTTATCTTGGCTGAAACGACGCTTTCCTTCACTTCAATGGCAAATGCTTTCTATTAATGAAAAAGAACCATTGCGCGTCTTGTGTGAATTGAGCTTTTTGCCTCTTTTTCAAAATGTCACCATGTCTCGTGATTCTCGATACCGCCTGTTAGCTTTATTTGAAGATAGGTTTAAAACACTATTTTATCAGGTCTTTAGTTCCCTTTTTCCATTAAGTCTTAACCATGTAGATCAGGTTGGGCGGCTAGTGCCAAGTGTTAATAATGTGACCACTTTTGAGCAAGACGAGCAGTTAGCGTATTTCCCTGTTCGCCACGGGGGCTACGTTTATATCTCTGGTCGAACATTAGAAGCAAGCACTGAAACTTCATATGTAAAGTGTTTGGGTCGTGATTACTTATCGTATTTTTTATATGAAATTGATACTTCGTTTGGGCGTTTTGTTTTTGATCAACAAGAATGTCTTGGTCGATATGAGGTTGAAAGTGGGGACCTTTTTGTTGAGGGGGAGTCCTTTTGGTTTGAGCCTAAAGTAGGTGTGAGGGCGGAAGTTGTGTTAAATATGCCTTTGCTTTCTCCGCAATATACTGTGTGTTGTCCGTTGTTAGAGACTATCAATCAAGTGTTGGTTGTTAAGCAGGGGGAGCTGTATTTTGCATTACCTTATTTGTTTGTTCGTGAGGTGGAAGCTGTTTGCTCTGTTGTTTCTGCTCGCGGTGCTTGGGTGAAGAATATTTGGTTAACTCAAGCCGGAGCGCCTTTGTTAGAGCCTTGGTTATTAGGCAAAAATGAGATTTCCCAATTCTGTATATGGCCAGAAAAAAATAAATCTACACATCCTTCTAGGAATGGTTATTATTTTGGAAAGGTATATGGCAGGATGTTTTGGATAGAAGCGGATTTGATATTGGCATTGTTGCCTTATAAAGCCCCTTTTTCTGTGGGGCGCATGGAAGATGATGAGCTTCGTTCAATGCCTTTTTTTATTCATGATGGACGATGTTTTGATAGGGTAATGTCTGAAGGGCTTCTTTCTGAAGAGTCTAGTTCTTCAGTTGATAAAATGTCTTTTTCAGTCATTCTTGAGTGGATGTCTGAGGCTGTTGTCTTGCCTTTTGCTTCATGTGAGTGGTCTGCCACTTTGAATGCGAGTCACTGTGTTCGAGAGTTCTCTTTGCCTTCTGACATAATGATGAATGGTGACGAGAATATGAAAAGCCAACTTGCTGATACGCAAGAGGGTGATTTTGTAATTAATAAGAAAAATTATTTATCCTTTGTTGCTGGCTTTTGGCCGACATCATCTTTGCTTGAAAGTGATTATTGACTATGAATACACCACATTCACCGTTTGGGGCTCCAAGAAAAGAGCTGATCAATAGCTTACAAAAAGGCGTTGTTGCATTGCTGTTTGTATTGCTGCTGGCTTTTGTTGGCATGTATATGTTGATGAGCACTAATTTGCAAAAACAAAACGCTCACCAAGAAAAGCTTAGTGGGCTTATTGGTTTGGTACACAGTGCAGAAGAGCATTGGTTACAGTGGCTATTGGTTGGTGATCGGGGGATTTTTAGCACTGACAATAATGTTGATGAGCCGTCTGCTAGCTATTTTCATCGGATGTTGGTGGATGAGTATCGCTTGATCAGTAGTCATCTTACTGAGTTTGAATTGACATCTGATGTAGATATTTCTGATTCATTGGCTTTGTTAGATTCTTTGTCATTAAAAGAATTGGACTCAGTGCCTTTAACGGATGAAGAGCGCAGTGCCATTTACTTAACTTTTGAGCATTTAGAAGCGTTAGATGATGAGCTTTTGCAGATAAGTGTTGGTTTGGATTATGAACGCCAACTTTTCATTGAAAGGTTGATTTGGGTGCCTGTCTTTATCTTTTTAATGTTGTCCGCGATTCTAGTTATTCTAGCGGTTAGGTTTAGTCGTCAGCTGCGTTCTGGTTTTTCAAGTTTGCACTCTGTTCTTGATCATCGTAAGCATGGTCATGCTTCTGCGATTCAGTCTCGAAATATCATAGATGAGTTCACCGACTTGAGTCACTTAGTCGATAATGAGTTGGCGTCCCGAGATTTTGATCTGGACCAGCAAAGTGAGAATCTTGATTTGGTTGAAAAAGCGCTTGCTCAAGTGGCTGAGCCTTTTTTTGTAACAAATCGCCAAGGTGATATTGCATGGTTAAGTGCAGGGGCTGAACGACTATGGTTCAGGAATACCTCATTATTTGAGTCTTTATTTGGCATTGATTCAGGCTTGGATGACCCTATTGGTGAGCGCATTGCTGATTCTATTTTGTTTTCAGATCAAGATTTAAAATTGGATTTATCAGATGGCGTTCACTGGTTAAGTGTTCACCACTTTGCCTCCGAAGTGGAAGAGGATGTTGATAGTCTTCAATGTATTATTTCAATTCAAACGAAAGCAGAGATGGCAGAGTTTAATATTTTGCATCACAGTTTGAAGTTAATTGAGCAAGATGTTTGGAATGCTCCAATTCGTTTATCAAGACAGGATTCACCTTACGCAGGCTTTGCTAAGTCATTAGAATCTATGCGTAGAAAGGTTGTGATGATTTTTGATGCGCTGAGTGCGTCCTCTATGCAAACACATTCGCTTGAAAAGATTACGAAACTACAACAAATAGCATCCCTAATTGACGAAAAAACGGATCACAATGAGCAATCGGCAAATGATATTGTTGTTGTAAATGAAGCCCCGTTTGAAGTATTTAATGTTGAATTAAATGACATGGCTTTGCTCTCTGAGCAGGTTAGGGATTCATTAATATTGGGTTATGAATTGGTGTTACAGCGCTTGGCTCTAGTCGAGAAGGATTTATCTTCAGATGTGTTTTTGTTGGGTGATGTTGATCGTTGCCTAAACGAAGTAAGGGCTGGGGTGTTAGCGAGCCTTGCGGCATCAGAAGGGGAAAGTGAAAAAGTTCGTCATCGCTTTGCTGTAGATATAGAGCATGATATCAGTAAAGTTCAAGAGCAGATTGAAGGCATGAAGTCCATGGCGGCCTCTACGCTTTCATTGCTTGAGTCTGATCGTAGTGTTGGTGTTGCTCGTTTGGATAGGGCAAGAGAGTCAATCAATGAGATGCTTGAGCGTATTCATGGCTTGATATCTAAAACGGCACCTAACATTTTAGATGACGATAGGGATGATGTATTTATAAAAGAATCTAACGATGAGTTGGACGAGTTTTAAAAGCTTTCCACTCATACTCTAGGAGTAGGCTGTGGTTGAAAGCTTTTTCGATAAAGAAAAAAAATGTCTAACTATTCTCGTAAAAGGACGTTTTGATTACAGCTGTCATAAAATGTTTAAAGACGCGTTTTCTAGTGGCGAGAAAGTTAAAAAGTATGAAGTGAATCTCAGCGATGTCACTTATCTTGATAGTTCTGCCCTTGGGATGTTGTTGCTACTTAGAGATCACGCAGGCACAGAAAAAGCAGAGATTCATTTGGTTCATGTTAACAGTGCCATTATTGATATCCTCAAAATAGCTAATTTCCATCGACTTTTTGATATTACTGAGTAGTTTTATATGGAACAAGTCTTAACCATATTGATTGCAGATGATAATCCTTCCGATCGTATTTTGTTAAAAGCGATTCTCAGTCAATTTGGTCACAATGTAATTTCAGCTGTTGATGGTCAAGATGCAGTTGATAAGTTTGATCCTCATACTATCCAGCTAGTGTGTTTAGACATCAAGATGCCCCGTAAAGATGGTTGGGAGGCGGCGCTTGAAATCCAACGCATAGCGGGGGATGTGTTTGTTCCTATTATTTTCCTTTCTGGTGTGACTGATCCGATTGCTTTATCAAACTGCTTGCGTATTGGTGGTATTGATTTCATTTCAAAGCCTTACAGTCCCGCTCTTATTACTGCGAAATTAAATGCCATCGTCAGACTGTTAGTGATGCAAAAAACGCTTGAAGAACAACGTGATGCAATGAGTTTATATAATGAGAAACTGCTTAACGAGCAAGAAGTCGCGAAAGTGGTTTATGAAAATATAACCAACTCTAACTGTCTGAAGGACTCAGCTCTTTCGACAATTCATTATGGTACTCATACCTTTAATGGTGATGTTATTTT
This sequence comes from Marinomonas sp. ATLA20, assembly GCF_057180105.1. Taxonomy (NCBI): domain Bacteria; kingdom Pseudomonadati; phylum Pseudomonadota; class Gammaproteobacteria; order Oceanospirillales; family Oceanospirillaceae; genus Marinomonas; species Marinomonas sp. ATLA20. The sequence continues at coordinate 20,194 of NZ_JBXUKU010000017.1, read as the reverse complement.
GGCTGCTTATAAGCCGAATGGTGGTATGCATATACTGTTGGGAGACTTTACTGGGCATGGACTTTCTGCTGCCATCGGTGCGTTACCTCTTGCCGATATCTTTTTTGACTGGACGAAAAAAGGCTTTTTGATGCGTCAAATTATCCCTGAGATAAACGCGCGTCTAAAAAGTATCTTGCCGTCTAATATGTTTTGTAGTGCTGCTTTTATTGATATTAAAGTAAATAATAAAAGTATTGAGGTCTGGAATGGTGGGCTTCCTGATTTATTGTTTTTTCCTCAAAATGCTGACAAACCAATACGGTTCCAATCCAAGAATTTACCTTTAGGGGTTCTGTCTCCTGATGCGTTTGAATGTCAAATTGACCCTATGTCTTTTGCCACTGGTGATCGGTTGATGGCTTTTTCAGATGGTGTTTATGAGGCGCTGGATCTATCTGGTCAGATGTTTTGTCATTCGGTTTTAAAGCCTCTTTATCAAGGTGAAGTTGATTCAGATAAGACCGTTGGCTGGCTTGTCCAGCAGTTAGAAAGAGAAGGGGTTTTGGAAAACCCACATGATGATATTTCTTGTCTAAGTGTTTGTTTGGATACCAATATAGGCATTGACTCATCAGAATACAGAGTATCAAGAGGTCATGATGAAGCGCCAGCTGACTTTTCTTTTGAATATGTCTTAAACGCTGACTCACTACGTAACACTGATCCTTTACCTTATGTTTTACAGATATTGACAACTGTTCCTGGGTTGAGTCGTTTTTCTAGCCAGATATTCATGATTCTTTCTGAATTATATTCCAATGCGCTAGAGCATGGTGTTTTGAACCTAAGCTCGGATAAGAAAAGCTCTAGTGATGGCTTCTCTCGTTATTACGAGGAACGTGAACGTAACCTTGCTAATTTGAAAGAAGGTTATGTCAAAATTTCCGTAAAAGTGACATCTGAGGGAAATAGTAGGGCACTTATTTTGTATGTTGAAGATAGTGGTTCTGGTTTTGATTTTCAGGGTGTTAATTATGATATATGCAATACTGAGTTGCTTTACAACCGAGGTTTGGCATTATTGGATCAGCTGTGTTCAAAGCTAGAATTTTCCAAAGGCGGTAGTGCTGTGACGGCACATTATCGATGGCAAGTAGGTTTGGATAGTTAGTTAGTGGTGTTGGCCTCTCTATTGCATAGTTTTCTTTATCGTTGGAGGAAATTATGCGCACAGATTCAAATTCAATATTGTCTTTACCTTCAGGTGTTCCGCCTAAAAAAAATGTTTCTACTAAGTCTTCCCCTAGTAGTGGGGCTGATTTTGCGAGTGATTTTAATAAAGCAAAAGAAACGGTCAGCTCTAAAAAAGCATCAAATGCTGAGACCTCGTCGACTTCCTCTGCATCAACTACAAGCAACAAAGCGGCAGATAAAAGCAACACTGTTGTTAGTGGTAAAGAAAAAGGCTCAGTATCGAAATTAGAGTCTGCTGACGGTAGTTTAACTGCTGAAAAAAGTAATGCGGCAGTGAGCGATAGCGGCAACGCTTTGCAGCAAGAAGGCGAAGGCTTACCTGTTGAAGACTCATCTGTTGCTGTTGATGCGTCTGATGGTGAAGGTAAGGCTTCTTCAATTGCTCTATCAGCAGAATTAGATGGATCATCTGTCGAGCCTTCAAATCAGCTTAATTCGACTGATTCCCAAGAGATAGCTTTTCCCCGAGATGCTGTAAATATTCCTGTTTCATCACACAGTACTTTGGCGAAAGGCTCTGGTGCTGTTGAAGTATCTGCAGGTGAAGCGAATACGAAGAGTGTTTTTTTGGAGGGAGCTTCAGACGCTGCTACGGTTTCAGACGTTGCTACGGTTTCAGACGTTGCTACGGTTTCAGACTTTGCTACGGTTTCAGACGTTGCTACGGTTTCAGACGTTGCTACGGTTTCAGACGTTGCTACGGTTTCAGACGTTGCTACGGTTTCAGGTGTTACTACAGCTGAAAATGATGTGGTTGATGTGAATTTTATCAAGCGTAATTATTCTAGTGATATTGTTGAAAATACTACGCCATCGACTTTAGTTGCGTTATCTGACAAGGCTTCAGCGGATAGTATTGATCCTTTTAATCATGAAATAGCTGATGGAGAAGAAAGTGAGCTGTCTTGGGTCTTGTCTCAGATGGGGGGGGGAGGAATGAAGGGGCCGACGGCTGAACCAGTAGGTAATGTTGCACTTGATGCAGCAAAAACGACGGTTGCAGCAGGTGTGATCGCTGCTACCCTTGATAAGCAAGGGCGTTCCGAAGCATTGCCGTCTGCTTTGCTGGCAAGTGGTGAAACTTCATTATCAGGCGATGTGGATTTAGATTCTGCAGAATCTCTTTTGAGTGAAGATGGTATCTTAATTAATGAGCCGATTGAGTTGCGTAAAAAAGAACATGAAGCCATGCTTAGCCGGATGACGGCGCAAATTGATGGGGCTCTAGGTGATGATAGATCATCTGGTGGTTTAAACAGTTCATTGCATAATAACGTTAATCGCCCTGCTGCCGCTGCGGCTCTTAATGCTTCAATGTCTAATCCTCAAGCCAATAACTTGGTAATGAGTTTGCCGCCTGGTCATCCTGGGTGGGCCAATGAGATGACTCAGAAGGTTGCTTGGATTGCCCGTGATGGTGGTCATACGGCGCATATTCGCTTAGACCCACCTGAATTAGGTAGTTTAACGGTTAAAGTCTCGGTCGACAGTGATTCTAATACACAAATAAGTTTTGTTGCTGCGACGCCACAAGCGAGAGACTTACTGGAGGGACAAATGGGGCGTCTAAGAGAAATGCTTGCTCAGCAAGGAATGGATTTAAGTCGAGCTGATGTTGATGTCTCGCAACAAGACACTTCAGGTGCACAGGATAGAGCTAGCAATCGTAATGGGGGCTCGTCTCAAGGAGGTATTGCTGGTAATGATGATATTGATGAAGAGCCAATCCAGAGTAATTTATCGTATGTTTCAGCATCTGGTGTTGATTACTATGCTTAAACTTTTGAGAAATTGATGGTGCTATGTTTGATTCTTTGTAGAATAGAAGCTTGTTAATGCATAAGAGCGTTATTATCGCTCTGTATAAAGAATTTGATACACCTAAGGTTTGTGAATATGGCTGAAGAAGACGGTTTGGATATCGGTGCAGAAGAGGGAAAATCTAGTGGTAAGAAAAAGCTTATTATCATTGTTCTTCTTGTCTTGGTTTTGGTTGGCGGCGGTGCCGCGGCTTACTTCCTGTTTTTTAGTGGGTCTGATGATGCTGGTGATTCCGCAGAGTCTGCGGAGGCGGCGCTAGCTAATGAGCCCTCCACGTATTTGGCCTTAGATCCTGCATTTATTATCGATTTTATGGTTGATGGTCGTCAGCGTTACGTACAGTTAAATATGTCTGTTAAGTCAAAAAACACAGCTCAAATAGATGCTGTGACGCTTCATATGCCGCTTATACGTAACAGTCTAGTCTTGCTTTTTTCTAGCCAATCATTTGCAGAATTGCAATCCGCGGACGGGAAAGCGGCTTTGAAGCAAGCGTCTCTTGATGCAATCAATGGCATTCTTGAACAGGAAACTGGTCAAGGGGGAATTGATGCCGTGTTATTTACTAACTTTGTGATGCAATAAATTATGTCAGCTCAAGATCTGTTATCGCAGGATGAAATCGATGCGCTTTTACATGGTGCCGATGAAAAGCCCGTGGATGAAGACAATCGAGATGCCAATGGTGTGGCATCTTATGACATTACCAGTCAAGAACGTATTGTGCGTGGGCGTATGCCCACCTTGGAAATGATAAACGAACGTTTTGCTCGTTATACGCGCATCAGTTTGTTTAATATGCTTCGTCGTACCGCAGATGTGTCATCTGGTGGTCTACAGGTGATGAAGTTTGGTGAATATGTCCATACGCTTTATGTACCTACTAGTTTGAACTTGGTGAAATTCAGGCCATTAAGAAGTACCGCACTTTTTATTCTTGATGCTAAATTGGTTTTTAAGTTAGTAGACAACTTCTTTGGTGGTGACGGGCGTCATGCGAAAATCGAAGGTCGTGAATTTACTCCAACTGAAATTCGTATTGTACAGTTGATGCTTGAGCAAGTTTTTAAAGATTTAACGGAAGCTTGGGCGCCTGTATTAAAGTTAGAATTGGAATATATTAGTTCAGAAGTAAACCCAGCAATGGCTAATATTGTTAGTCCGAGTGAGGTCGTCGTCGTTTCTACTTTTCATATTGAATTGGATGGTGGTGGCGGTGAGCTGCATATTACTTTACCTTACTCTATGATCGAGCCTGTTCGCGAGCTACTTGATGCGGGGGTTCAAAGTGATGTTGATGAAAAAGATGATCGCTGGGGTAAGTCATTAGAACAAGATGTCAAAGACATTAGTGTGAATTTATCGGTGAATGTGGCGAATAGAAAAATTTCTTTGGGCGAGGTATTAAAGTTCAAAGCGGGTGATATTATACCGATAGAGATGCCGGAATTTGTTACGGTTCGAGCGAATGGCATACCAACGTTTAAAGGTAAATTGGGCGTCAGTGATGAGCGCTATTCAGTACAAATGGAAGAAAGTTTTAAGGCGAAGGTGACTAAGTAACATGGCAGAAGAACAAAATCCAGACGCAGCAGGCATGGACGAAGATTTGGCCGATGAATGGGCTGCAGCAATGTCTGAAGCGGGTGAAACAGAGGGCGACGAAGAAATAGAAGATGAATGGGCTGCTGCAATGTCTGAGCAGAAAGTTGAGCCTGTCAAGTTAGAAAATCTGACTAGTTCTTCTGTGCCTAGCGGTGGTGTCGGTTCTGATCTCGATTTAATTATGGATATCCCGGTTGTTCTCTCTATGGAATTAGGGAATACCGAGATAGCAATCCGAAACCTAATGCAGTTAACACAAGGGTCTGTTGTTGAGCTTGATCGTTTTGCTGGTGAGCCTCTTGATGTGCTGGTAAACGGCACATTGATCGCCCACGGTGAAGTAGTTGTTGTGAATGATAAGTACGGTATTCGTTTGACGGATGTTGTAAGTCCTAGTGAGCGTATTAGACGACTGAAGTAGTGCCCATTGAAATTTTCTTTTCTTAATCGTTATGTCTTTATGGCCATGCTTTGTATGGCCATTCCTTATTTGCAGGCCGCTGGTGTGCAAGATGTTTCTGTTACTTCCTCTATTTGGAAAGTGGTAATTTCATTAATTTTCGTTATTGCTTTTATACCTGCTTGCCTTTGGTTAATGAAGCGCTTTCAGTTTGCTCAAATGAAACTGGGTCAGTCGGATATTAAGATTGTAAACGTCCAATCTTTAGGCACAAAAGAAAAATTGATGCTTGTTGAGGTTGAAGGGGAGCGCCTATTAATTGGTGTGACTGCTCATTCTATTAGTCATTTGAGAAGCTTTCCGTCAAAGGGGAAATCGTTTGCCTCTATGATGGACGAAGTGGATAGAGAAAGCTCAAATGACAACAAGAACAACAATGAGGGTGCCCAATGATTCGTTTTGGCCTGATTCTGTTGTTATTGTTACCCACTTTGTCGTGGGCTGAGGTGGGATTGCCTGCAGTAAAAGTTGTAACAAATGCCGATGGTAGTCAAGACTACAGTGTTTCGTTACAAATCCTATTTATCATGACGGCTTTGACACTTCTGCCTGCGGCCTTAATGATGATGACGGCTTTTACTCGAATTATTGTGGTGTTGGCTATTTTGCGTCAGGCCATTGGTTTGCAACAAACACCGTCTAATCAAATTATGATTGGCATGGCCTTATTTTTAACCTTATTTATCATGACGCCCACGTTAGATAGAGTGAATGAAGTAGCGTTGCAGCCATACTTAAAAGAGGAAATGACATCTGTGCAGGCTGTTGAAGCGGCCTCAGTTCCTGTGCGGGACTTTATGTTGGCTCAAACGCGAGAAGATGACATTGCTCTTTTTGTTAAGTTGGCAGGTAGGGAGGGGACTATTCAGTCAATGGATACTTTGCCGTTTACCATTCTGATGCCTGCTTTTGTGACAAGTGAGCTGAAAACGGCTTTTCAAATTGGTTTTATGATTTTTATTCCGTTTCTGATCGTCGACATGGTGGTGGCCAGCGTTTTAATGGCAATGGGTATGATGATGTTGTCGCCAATTATTATCTCGCTACCTTTTAAAATCATGCTTTTTGTTATGGTTGACGGTTGGTCTATGATTATGGGTACGTTGGCTGCGAGTTTCGGGATTTAACTATGAATCCTCAAGTAGTGTTAGATTTATACGGACAAGGTTTTTATCTCATTGTTTTGATTGTTGGGGTGGTGATGGTACCCAGCCTGATTGTGGGTCTTATTGTGAGTGTGTTTCAGGCTGCAACACAGATAAACGAGCAAACTTTGTCTTTTTTGCCTAGATTGATCGTAACGATTTTAGTCATTATGCAATTGGGACCATGGATATTGATGAAGTTGACGGATTTCACGACCAATTTGTTTATTAATATTCCTATGATAATAGGCTGATGTTAGAGCTTCATCCAGATCAGCTACTGGGCTTGACGATTAGTTTTCTTTTGCCTTTTTTTCGGATTGGGGCTTTTTTTATGGCACTGCCTTTATTTGGTAGTCGCTTAGTTAGTCCTCGAGTACGTATTGCTTTTTCCTTTCTTGTTGCTGTCATTGTTACTCCTGTAATTGATGTACCAAACTATGACCCTATCTCTCCAGCTTATATTGTGTTGATTGCTGAGCAATTGGTAATTGGTTTTGTGCTTGGTTTTGTGGTTACTATCTTGTTTCAGTTGTTTTCACTTGCGGGGCAGTTGGCCGCGATGAAGGCAGGTTTGGGTTTTGCGATGTCTAATGACCCTGCCAATGGTATTTCTGTTGCGACGCTTGGTCAGTATTATCTATCCATGGTGGCGCTGGCTTTTTTGGGGACGAATGGCCACTTGGTGATGATAGAGTATCTGGTTGAAAGTTTTACCTATTGGCCGATTGGAGGCGGTTTTGATAGTCAGCGTTATTGGCAGCTTGTATTGCTCGGTGGTTGGATGTTTGAAAAGGCGCTACTGATTGTAATGCCTTTGGCTGTTGCTGTATTGGTGATTAACCTGTCCTTCGGTGTCGTGGCCAAAGCATCTCCGCAATTGAATGTTTTTGCGTTAGGGTTCCCAATCATAATGTTATTTTCTTTGTTCTTTTTCTGGATTATGTTAGATGACTTCTTAAATATCTACTTGTTGTTTTTCGGAGAGATGATTGATTGGATGCAGACAACATGGGGGATTCGTTTAAATGGCTGAGAATGAAGACGGTAGCGAAAAGACGGAAAGTGCCAGTAGTAAGAAGCTTCAGGATGCTCGGAATAAAGGTAATCTCCCCCGTTCTAAAGATCTAAGTTCTGCTCTTTTGTTGATTGTTGCCGCTGCAACTATATACGGGACAGGCACTTTACTTGTGCGTGACTTAGCCGTTTTATTTGACTTTAACTTTCTTGTTGATAGATCGGATGTATTTGATTTAAATCGCATGGTTTTTCATCTCTATGAGTCCGTCGTTGCTATGATGGATTCTATGGTCTTGTTGATGTCTGTTTTGGCCGCTGCTGGCATTATCGGTAGTATTGCGCTCGGTGGTTTGAATTTCGCTTGGGAGCCTTTGACGCCAAAGCTCAGTAAAATGAGCCCAATAGCAGGCCTTAAACGAATGTTTTCCGTTCAGTCTTTGGTGGAGCTTTTAAAGTCTATTGCCAAAGTGACCTTGGTTGGTGTTATTTCTGTGTTGGTGGTGAATTACTTTTTGCCTGAAACGCTTGGATTAACTTTCCAGTCTATAGATCTGGCTATTGCTCATGGTATTGATATTGTTATTTGGTCTTTCGTCTTTGTGACGCTTGCTTTGGCGTTGATTGCGGCAATTGATGTGCCTTTTCAGGTTTGGTCACACAAAGAAAAGTTAAAAATGACTAAGCAGGAAGTAAAGGATGAATTCAAGCAGCAAGAGGGTGATCCTTTAGTTCGAGGTCGAATTCGTCAGTTGCAACGGCAAGCTGCGATGAATCGCATGATGTCTGATGTGCCAAATGCGGATGTTATTATTACTAACCCAACACATTTTTCCGTAGCTCTAAAATACGATCAAACTGGCGGTGTTGCGCCTGTGATGCTCGCCAAAGGGGGCGATTTTATTGCATTGAAAATTCGTGAAGTCGGCAATCACTATGATATCCCTGTGATACAATCGCCCGCATTAGCAAGGGCAATATATCACCATACTGAGATCGGTGATGAGATACCAGAGGGGTTGTTTAAAGTGGTAGCACAACTGTTGGCTTATGTGTATCAATTGCGCAATGCTCGCATGGGGGCGCCACACCCAGAAGCGATGCCAAACTTAGATGTGCCTGATGAATTTCAGTGGGACGGTAGTTAATCATGTTTTATAGCTTTTCTTCCAATAAGGATGTCGTGTGAATTTTGACCGCGGCCGACTTACTGGGCAGGTTCAAGGGATTTTAAGTGGGAATTTAGGTATTCCTATTTTGTTGTTGTCGCTGTTAGCGATGATGATTTTACCTATTCCTGCTTTTTTATTGGATGTCCTTTTTACCTTTAATATTGCCTTAGCCATTGTTGTGCTTTTGGTCGCTATCTATTCCATGCGCCCTTTAGATTTTGCTGTGTTCCCTACTGTTCTTCTAGTATCTACATTAATGCGATTGGCGCTTAACGTAGCGTCAACTCGTGTGGTGTTGTTGAATGGTCATGAGGGTGGTGATGCGGCCGGTAAGGTTATTCAAGCTTTCGGTGAAGTGGTTATTGGTGGTAACTACGTTGTTGGTTTTGTTGTCTTTGCCATTCTGATGATTATTAACTTTGCTGTTGTTACCAAAGGTGCTGGCCGTATTTCGGAAGTAAGTGCCCGCTTTACCTTGGATGCAATGCCCGGTAAGCAGATGGCAATTGACGCTGACCTAAATGCCGGCATGATCGACGCAGATCAGGCTAAGCAGCGTCGTACTGAGATTGCTTCCGAAGCTGAGTTTTATGGCTCTATGGATGGTGCCTCGAAGTTTGTGAAAGGGGATGCTATTGCTGGTCTGCTTATTCTGGGTATTAATATCATTGGTGGTTTGTCCATTGGTATGGCGCAGCATGACCTTTCTTTTACAGAGGCTATCGAACGTTATTCATTGTTGACGATTGGTGATGGCTTGGTTGCTCAGCTTCCTTCATTGATGCTTTCTACTGCAGCTGCAATCATGGTTACTCGGGTTAACGAGACGGGTGATATGGGCGGACAGATAGTTCGTCAAATGTTTGGTTCCTCAAAGGCGCTCTATGTTGCTGCTGGTGTGATGACGATTATGGGGATCGTTCCGGGTATGCCGCACTTTTCCTTCTTGTCCTTGGCTGCATGTTTGGGTGGTCTTGCCTATTTTCTTGAGTATCGTAAGAAGCAGAAACCTAAACAAGGGCCGAAAAGTGCTAGTAAAACGTCAGCAGACAATCCAGCTCCAGCTGAAGTGAAAGACCTTAGTTGGGACGATGTGGCTCCTGTTGATATGCTTGGTTTGGAAGTGGGTTATCGTTTGATACCTTTGGTTGATAAAACTCAGGGTGGTGAGTTGCTTGCAAGAATTAAAGGTGTACGTCGTAAGTTATCTCAAGATTTGGGTTTTTTGGTGCCGAGTGTACATATTCGAGATAACTTAGATTTGATGCCGAATGCCTACAGAGTTACCTTGATGGGAGTGAGTTTGGCAGAAGCTGAAGTGCATCCAGATAAAGATTTAGCAATCGATCCAGGTCAGGTATTTGGTTCGATTGATGGTATTGCAGGTAAAGATCCATCATTTGGTTTAGATGCCGTTTGGATTGATCCTAAGAAAAGAGATCAGGCACAGACTTATGGCTACACAGTGGTCGATGTGAGTACAGTGGTTGCGACTCATATTAATCAGATTATGTACAAACATGCCTATGAATTGATTGGTCATGATGAGGTTCAGCAGCTGTTGAGTCTTCTGAAGCAGTACAATCCCAAATTGGCAGAAGAGTTGGTACCAAATACAGTGCCTTTGAGTGTTCTGTTAAAAGTACTGCAGAATCTATTGATAGAGGGAGTGCCGTTAAGGGATATGCGAACGATTGCTGAGTCAATTATGGGGGTTCAACCAAAAACTCAAGACCCTATGATATTGACTGCAGCAGTGAGAACGTCGTTATCACGCTTGATAATTCAAACCTTGGCTGATGGGGTTGAGGAAATTCCTGTGTTAACGTTAGAGCCTCAATTAGAGAAAATGCTGATGCAGACGGTTCAGCAAAGCCAGCAGTCTGGGATTAAAAATGAAGAGGCATTAATTTTAGAGCCGCAAATGGCAGAGCAGTTACAGTCATCTTTGCGTCAGTCTGCCGAGCAGCAAGAGGCAATGGGAAACACTCCTATATTAATTGTGTCTGCTCCTATACGTCCTATGTTGGCGCGTTTTATGCGCTATGGTATGGTGAATATGTCAGTGCTTTCTTATCAAGAAGTACCGGATCATAAACGTATTACTGTGGTAGGTGTTATAGGTCAATAATATCTGCCTATTAACGTGATGGATTGTATCTATATTTATTGTAATCTTTCGGGTAAGCTATGGATTTGTAAGAAAAATAAACTGGAAGGATTAAGTTATTCATGCAAATTAGGCGGTTTCGAGCACCTGACATGCGGCAAGCGATACGGAAGGTTCGCGATGCTGTAGGCCCTGATGCGGTCATTTTGTCAAATCAGCGTCTGCCTACCGGTGAGATAGAAATAGTTGCCGCTCTAGATTACGATGGATCTTTGCCTTCTAGTATGGCTTCAAAGCGCTCGCCAGCGTCTCGTTCAGAGCAAGATGCAAGCCCAAGTGCAGATTATTTAGAGCGTATTGAAAGAGCAAAGCAACAGACTACTGTCCCGCAAAATATCTCATCTTCAAATACATATTCAGAAAAACAACCTGCAACTCAGTTCGAAATGCCTCCTTTGTCGAAGGATAAAGAGGATCCAGCTGTCGAAGAAGCATTGTCAATTCGTAACAGTGAAAGTTCTAAACAGTTGCGAGAAATGGAGCTTGAGCTTAAAAATGTTCGGACTATGCTAGAGCAACGTCAGCAAGCTGATAGCAAAGCCGATGCAAAAGAAAATGCAGTAGAGTCACGGGCTAGAGAAAAGTTAAAAGGTTTGGGTTTGTCCGATTTTGTCGTGTCTAGATTGATTGATGATATCGATTTAAAAGGGCGAGAAGACGACTGGAATCGTTTGCTTGCCCATTTAGCTGACTATATTCCTGTTCGTTCTAGTTCTTCAGAATTAAAAGGCTGTATTGCATTTATGGGGCCTACTGGCGTTGGTAAGACAACAACGATCGGTAAAATAGCCGCCCAGCATGTTTTGAAAAATGGTTCTGAAGGTGTTGTCTTAATTACTACTGATACTTACCGTATTGCTGCCCATGAGCAGCTACGGACTTTTGGGCGTATATTAAATGTCCCAGTAGAAGTGGTGAATGAATACTCTGATTTAAATGAAGTATTGGCAAAATATGCTAATTATTCTTTAGTGCTTGTTGATACGGCTGGTATGAATCCAAGGGATTCGAATCTTGAGCGCCAGCTTCTAATGATGAAGCGTGCGCGAGCAAGTCTTAAAAAATTATTAGTATTACCTTGCACAAGTCAGAGGCAAGTATTAAAAACAGTGGTCGATGTTTATTCTCAAGTTCAATTAGACGGTTGTGTTTTAAGTAAACTTGATGAATCAGCTTCACTTGGTGAAGCTATTAGTGTAGTTATTGAAGAAGGCTTACCTGTTGTATATATCGCAGATGGTCAAAGAATTCCAGATGACATAGAACCAGCTCGTGCACATAATTTGATTAGTAGGGCTGTGTATACCGCAGAGCATTACAGTCAGCTTTATGGGTCACTAAAGTATGGTAGTTAGTAAAAATTTGTTATTACTGAAAGCGTTGCGCGAAACTATGTAGTACAGTTAGTTAGCGCAACTAACTTAAATGGTAAAGGTTGCTTAGACTATTTTATGCAGAGCAAGAATGGATATAACACATACTCTAAAAAAGCAACGCTTTCGATTGATGCGATTGTTGAACAATATGGGTATTTGGTAAAAAGAATTGCTTACCATCTACTGGCGCGTTTGCCTGATAGTGTGGATGTAGATGATTTGATTCAAGCTGGCATGATGGGACTTATTGAGGCCTACAAACGCTTTGAGTCGACCAAGGGTGCTAGTTTTGAAACTTATGCGGGTATTCGTATTCGCGGTTCCATCATGGATGAGGTGCGAAAAACAGATTGGGCCCCTCGCTCGGTTCGTCGCAACGGTCGAGCTGTTGCTAATGCAATAAAAGAGTTAGAAGCTAAGTTGGGCCGTGAAGTGTCCGATATGGAAATAGCGGCTCATATGAATATAAGTATGGATGAATATCATGACATGATTCATTCATCTATGTCGACTCAGTTGTTTAGCTATGAAGAAATGCTAGACTCTGATACAAATAATTTAGATAGTATCGAATCAGAGGTGGAAAATTCACCTTATTCTTTAGTAGAAGATAGTGGTTTTCAAAATCAATTGGCGAAAGAAATTGATGAATTACCGGAAAGAGAAAAATTGGTTTTATCTCTTTATTATAATGAAGAGCTTAACCTGAAAGAAATTGGTGCTGTGTTAGGCGTTAGTGAATCTAGAGTCAGTCAAATTCATAGTCAAGCGGCTATGCGATTGCGAGCTCGATTAAGTGATTGGCGAGATTAATTATGAGTTATGAAATAATACCTTTGGGGTGTGGAGGTTGCATTGGATAAAAACATGAAGATCCTGATTGTTGATGATTTCTCGACAATGAGACGTATCATTAAAAACTTATTACGGGATTTAGGGTTTACCAATACAGTTGAAGCGGATGACGGAACAACTGCATTGCCTATACTTCAAGCTGGAACAATTGATTTTCTTGTGACCGATTGGAATATGCCTGGAATGACCGGTATTGAACTACTCCGTGCTGTTCGTGCTGATGAGAAACTGAAAAGCATTCCTGTTCTTATGGTCACGGCTGAAGCTAAACGTGACCAGATTATTGCTGCAGCTCAGGCTGGGGTAAATGGTTATGTTGTTAAGCCTTTTACTGCGGTGGCTCTCAAGGAAAAAATTGAGAAAATATTCGAACGAATAGACGCTGCAAAATAGGGAGCTTAGATGTCGAATGTATTGGGATCTGGACTAGTGGATTTTGAAAACCTAGTAAAAGATGGTGCTGTGGATCTTTTAAATCACATTGAAGTCGGTGATTTCAGTGGTGCTATTAAAGTAATCCAAGAGTTAAGCGAAGCTCGTCATAAAAGCTTTTATAACGAAGTGGGATTTTTAACTCGAAGTCTGCATGATGCTATTCGTGATTTTCAAGTCGATTCAATGGACTTAGTTGTTGGTGAGGGTGGAAAAGATTCTGCTACTAAAATTACTGACGCCTCTGACCGACTGAATTATGTTATAGAAACAACTAGTGCGGCGGCCAATAAAACTATGGACATGGTGGACAGCAGTGTTCCTGTGGCCAGTGAGTTACAAAGTCAAGCAAGGGAGTTGCGAAAAGACTGGAGTCGACTAATTCAGCGAGATTTAACACCTCAAGAATTCAGAGACTTATATAAGCGTATTGATGTATTCCTGTCTTATGCTGATGACAGTGCCACTACCTTGCATTCAAACCTCAACACAATTCTTCTAGAGCAAGGTTATCAAGACCTAACGGGTCAAGTGATCGCTAGAGTGAATGATTTAATTCGAGATGTAGAAGAAAAACTTGTGCATCTCGTTGCTGTTGCTGGACGCGTTGATAGTATCTCGGGGATTGAACACCAAGAGAAAGAGTCTGAACACGATGACACTCGTGGTCATGGCCCAGCTATTAATAAACAAAACAACCCTGAAGTACTGAGTAGTCAAGACGAAGTAGACGACTTGCTATCAAGTCTTGGTTTCTAGAAGGAGCTGAGGATGAGTTTCGAGGTCGATGAAGAAATTTTACAAGATTTTTTGGTAGAAGCTGGCGAAATCCTAGAACAGCTTTCCGAACAACTAGTAGATTTAGAACAAAACCCTGATGATAAACAACTGCTTAACGCTATTTTTCGTGGTTTTCACACGGTAAAAGGTGGTGCTGGATTTTTACAATTAAATGCCTTGGTTGGCTGTTGTCATTACGCAGAGAACGTTTTTGATATATTAAGGAACGGTCAGCGTAAAATAGATTCTGATTTGATGGACATTGTTTTGCAGGCACTTGATGCTGTAAACGAAATGTTCGAGGTTGTTCGTGCTGGTGGTGAGCCTGAGCCTGCTTCACCAGAGCTGATCGCAGCGCTTGCCGTATATGCAAAACCGCCAACTGCAGAAGAGCTTGCTAGCGCAGATGATGAAGAGCTAGATGAAGTTGAAGATATTGCTGAAGAGCAAGCTGACTCTGATGTTGAAGAAACTGAAGAAGCTGTTTCAGCAGCGGTTGAATCTGTTGATATTTCTGATGATGAGTTTGAATCTTTATTGGATGCTTTGGGCGATACTTCAAATGAAAATCAAGAAGTAGAAAGTAGTTCAGCAGAAGAGAGTAGTGCAGCCCCAAGAACTGATGACGAAATTACTGAAGATGAATTTGATGCATTATTGAATCAACTTCATGGCAGCGGTGCACCTGGAATTAGTGATGAGCCGGCTGAAAACGTTAGCCCAGATGATACATCTTCTGATGAAATTACCGAAGATGAATTTGAAGAGCTTCTTGATAAGCTTCATGGTGAAACGCCTGCAGCAAATAAGAAAGAAGATGCACCTAAAGACGATGCGAAAAAGGCAGAGCCTAGTGCTGGTGCAGAGTCCGACTTAATTACTGAAGATGAATTTGAATCTCTATTAGACAGCTTGCAAGGTAAAGGTGGTTCAGAAAAGTCAGAAGCTCCTGCAGCTAAGAAGCCTGAACCTAAGGCTGCTCAAGCTAAGCCAAAAGCTGATCCGAAACCTGCTCCAAAGCCTACGCCTAAAGCGCCAGAGCCTGAAGTAAAAGAGAAAGTTAATACTCCTGTTACTCAAGAAGCAACAGTGCGAGTAGATACAAAACGCTTGGATGACATCATGAACATGGTTGGTGAGCTTGTATTAGTTCGAAACCGTCTTGTTCGTTTGGGACTCCAAAGTGATGATGAATCTATGGGGAAAGCGGTTTCAAACTTGGATGTTGTTACGGGCGATCTACAAAACGCCGTAATGAAAACTCGAATGCAGCCAATCAAAAAAGTATTCGGCAAGTTCCCTCGAGTGGTTCGAGATTTGGCCCGCAACCTGAAAAAAGAAGTAAATTTAGAACTTCGTGGTGAAGAGACAGATCTGGATAAAAACCTCGTTGAAGCACTCGCCGATCCGCTTGTCCACTTGGTTCGAAATTCGGTTGACCATGGTGTTGAGGCACCTGATGTTCGTGAAGCGAAAGGCAAGCCAAGAGTTGGCCATGTTATTTTGTCTGCAGAACAAGAAGGCGATCATATTTTACTCTCCATCGATGATGATGGTGCAGGTATGGACCCTGATGTGTTGCGTAGAAAAGCCGTTGAAAAAGGCTTGATGGATGCGGATGCAGCAGAGCGTTTATCTGATGAAGAAGCATTCAATTTGATTTTTGCACCAGGATTTTCAACAAAAGTTGAGATTACTGATGTGTCTGGTCGTGGCGTTGGGATGGATGTTGTTAAAACAAAGATCTCACAGTTAAATGGTACCTTACAGATTAAATCTGTCCTTGGTCAAGGGTCTAGATTTATCATCAAAGTGCCATTAACGCTTGCGATTATGCCGACTCTGATGGTGACACTATCAGATCAAGCATTTGCGTTCCCATTGGTCAGTGTTAATGAAATATTCCATCTAAATTTGAAAAAAACCAATGTGGTAGATGGTCAGCAAGTGGTTGTGATTAGAGGTAAGACTTTACCAATTTTCCACCTGAAAAGCTGGCTGATCAAAGGGAATAGTCGCGATGATTTACCTGCAGAAGCGCATGTGGTTGTTGTTCAGGTTGGTATGAGCGAAGTGGGTTTTGTTGTAGATCAGCTTGTTGGTCAAGAAGAAGTGGTTATAAAACCATTAGGTAAAATGTTGCAAGGTACCGCTGGTATGGCAGGTGCAACAATTACAGGTGATGGTCGTATTGCATTGATTCTGGATGTGCCTAGTATGCTTAAGTGTTACGCATCTAGGTAATATTTTTTTTCATTTAGGGGATGTGATATGCCTGTTAAGGTGCTGGTTGTTGATGATTCTGGTTTCTTTCGTCGCCGTTTGGTCGAAATTTTTGAAGCCGATCCTCGATTAACCGTTGTAGGTACTGCAAATAACGGACGTGAGGCAATAGATAAGGTTCAATCCTTATCTCCTGATGTTGTTACTATGGACTATGAGATGCCTGTTTTAGATGGTATCGCCGCCGTAGTTAACATTATGAAGCTAAAGCCAACACCTGTGCTGATGTTTTCCTCATTAACTCATGAGGGCGCAAAGGTTACTCTGGATGCCCTAGAGGCAGGTGCTGTTGACTTTATGCCTAAGAATTTTGAGGATATCTCTCGAGATTCAGCGGTAGTGAAACGTGCATTGGTAGATCGGGTGTTAGCGGTTGCAAGAACTCGCTTAGCAGGCGATAGAAAACCTGTCGCAGCACTTGCTCCACGTGAGGCGCCTAAGCCGATTGTCACTGAGCGTGGTGTTATTATTCCACGTATGAGAAAACGAGTGAGCCTTGTTGCTATTGGAACATCCACGGGTGGCCCTATGGCTTTGCAGGCGGTTTTAAGCAAATTACCTAAGGACTTCTCAGCTCCTATCGTATTGGTCCAGCATATGCCAGCGGCCTTTACTGGGGCTTTTGCTGACCGATTGAATAATATTTGTCAGATTACTGTGAAAGAAGCCAAAGATGGCGATCGTTTGCAAGCTGGTGTTGCGTTATTAGCGCCAGGTGGGAAGCAAATGATGATTGACCCTCGAAATGGTGGTTGCGTTCGTATTCTTGATGGCGATGAACGACTTAACTACAAACCTTCGGTTGATGTTACTTTTGGCTCAGCATCGAAATGCTATCCAGGAAAAGTGTTGTCTGTTGTTATGACTGGGATGGGCGTTGATGGTCGTGAAGGTGCTCGTATGCTGAAAAGTTCGGGTTCAAGAGTTTGGATTCAAAGTGAAGAGTCTTGCGTGATCTACGGTATGCCAATGGCTGTTGAGAAAGCAAATTTAGCGGATGACATTATTGATTTAGACCATATCGGTGAGCGTATTGCACGTGAGGTTGGCTAGTGGATTTTGTTACCTTAGCAGGACTATTAATTGCATTCAGTTCAGTATTTCTAGCTAACTGGTTAGGGGGAGGAGAGATCGTTCTCCTTCTAAACCTTCCATCCGCTATCATCGTTATTGTTGGTAGTATTGGCGCAACACTTATTCAAAGTAGTATTCAAGAAGCAGCCCGTTCTCTTGTATTGATGAAGTGGAGTCTTTTCCCGCCTGTTTATGATTTCAATTCTGCCCGTGTATTAATAAACAATCTTGCCCATAAAGCGAGACGACTTTCTCTGCTTGCTTTGGAATCTGATATTGAAGCGTTGGGCAACCGTTTTACTAGTCGAGCTATGCAAATGGCTATCGATGGGACGGATCCTGATTTATTAGCTGATAGGCTTCATGATGATGCAGTCCGTATTTATGATAAGCGGATGAAAAGTGTCTCATTTATAGAATCGATAGGCGGTTATGCACCTACTCTAGGTATCATGGGGTCTGTACTGGGTTTGATTCAAGCTATGGCTAATTTGGACAGCCCGGAAGCATTGGGTCATGGTATTGCCGTTGCTTTCGTTTCAACTTTATATGGCCAAGGGTTTGCTAATCTGGTTATATTTCCAATTGTTAAAAAATTAACGGGCTATGTCGATAAAGAGCTTCTTTATCATCAGCTACTAATTGATGGTATCTGTGGAATTGCTACAGGCAAGCATCCATATCGATTAGAGTTAGAGCTAAATACCTATGAGTGATACTCCTCCTAGGGTTTCAAAGCGCCGTCGGATGGCGACTAAGTCGCCAAGGACGAACATGCAGGGGCGAGACCGTTGGATCCTTTCTTATGCAGACTTTATCACTCTGCTTTTTGCTTTTTTTGTGGCGTTGTACTCTCTCTCATTAAAAAATTCTGGTGATGAACAGCGTTTGAAAGAGACGTTGCATGGCGTTTTTGATGCTGTTCAGAAGTCTATTAAGCCTATCAACATAGGAGAACCTATTGTTGGTGAGCCAAAAGATGTCGAAGTGGTTGAGGCAAAACCAATTCCAGCTGCACCTCCGACTATAGAAGAGAGTAATTCGTCTGCTGTGTATGCATTGCTAAGTCAAGTTGTGGAAAACCAATTTTCTGGGTTGCATGCATCAGGTCAGATATCCGTTACTGAATCGGCGGATTGGGTAAGCTTGGAGCTGAAGTCTGGTCTATTGTTTGGACAAGGAGAATACGACTTAACGAATGAAGCGGTCGCTTTGTTGATTTTAGTTGCCAACATATTAAAAGCGCATCCTTCAGTTATATTGGTTGAGGGTAATACAGATGATTTGCCTGTTAACTCAAGACGTCTAATTTCGAATTGGCATTTGTCTAGTTTACGTTCTTCTTCTGTTGTGGATGAATTGGTTTACAGAGGGGTCGATCCAAAGATGATCGCACCAATTGGCTTTTCCAGTGAACATCCTAAAGTAAGAAACACCAATGATTATGCTCGTCAGCAAAATCGTCGTGTAATATTGCGTATTAGTAAGCGTAAGGCCGATAATCTCTATGATTACTTGTTTCAATAGCGTGTTACTGTATATGATTGCAAGCAATTCGTAAGCAAAATAACAGCATAGGGTATCAGGGGAGTCAGAGTGCACATTTGGGCAGTGGCGAATCAGAAAGGCGGCGTTGGTAAAACGACCACAGTAGTTTCATTAGCAGGGTTGTTAGCTGATGCTGGCCATCGGGTATTAATGATTGATCTTGATCCTCATGGGTCACTGACCAGTTACTTCCGCTTTGATCCAGACTCCATAGAAAAAAGCGCGTACAGTCTATTTCAAGCTACTGGAAAAATCCCAGAGGATTTACCGGCTTCGCTAATTCTAGAAACAGGGCATCCTAATTTATCTTTAATGCCTGCGTCGACAGCGTTAGCTACTTTGGAGCGTCATGCTCAAGCGCAAGGTGGTATGGGATTAGTTATTTCTAAAACGTTAGCGATTTTATGGGATGACTATGACTATGTGTTGATTGATAGCCCTCCAGTATTGGGAGTTCTGATGATCAATGCTTTGGCGGCTTGCCAGCAGTTGGTTATACCTGTCCAGACTGAGTTTTTAGCGATAAAAGGGTTGGAAAGAATGGTCCGTACATTGACCATGATTAACAGAGCAAGAAAGCGACCAGTACCGTTTTTAATAGTGCCAACTCTTTTTGATCGCCGTACTCAGGCTTCTAATAAAAGCTTACGTAGTTTAAAAGATACTTATGAAGAGTTGGTGTGGCATTCAGTAATCCCTGTTGATACAAAGTTAAGAGACGCTAGTACAGCAGGTATTGCTCCTTCAGCGTTGGATCCGAATGCTCGAGGAATTAAGGCTTATGCAAGTCTGATGGATTCTTTGCTGAACCCAGCGGGATAGTAACAGTTTATGAAAGATACAAAGAGTAAAGAGCAGACGTTAATAGGACCGCAGATAGCCGTTCAACGTTACCTTGATGACCTATTACAAGAAGCGACTTCTGAGCCGTCTGTAAACGAGGTTGATGAAGCTGAATCTATGGCCGATGGGGAGCCTGACTTTAGTGAACCTGAAGCCACCGATTTAGACGATGGACTTACTGAAGAAGAGCTTACGTCATTAGATGCTTCATTTCACGATTTTGAAGAAGCAATTTCTGCTCAAGCTGATGGCTTGCCAGCAGATTCTGAAGAGCACAATATTATTCAGCCAGAGCCAGAGCCAGAGCCAGAGCCAGAGCCAGAGCCAGAGCCAGAGCCAGAGCCAGAGCCAGAGCCAGAGCCAGAGCCAGAGCCAGA
>NZ_JBXUKU010000016.1:0-60868 GCF_057180105.1 Marinomonas sp. ATLA20 | reverse complement strand
GCGTTGAACCACCTGATCCCATCCCGAACTCAGAAGTGAAAAGCGCCATCGCCGATGGTAGTGTGGGAGATCCCATGTGAGAGTAGGTCGTTATCAAGATTTAATTAAGAATGCCCTGATTACGCAAGTAGTCAGGGTTTTTTTTTCTCAAAAATAACTCATCAAAATTACGTTGGTTTAACCATTATAATTAATAAAGTGGTCTTAACATGCGAGCATCAGTTTGCTTTTAGCCAATGGCACTTCCGCAAGAGGATAAGCATCCCGCAAGGGGATAAGCATCCCGCAAGGGGATAAATATGTGAGGCTATTTTTTTATTCTGCTTAATCATAAACTGTAAGTTTAAAGTGAAACTTACAGTTTATCTCAATTAGATATCCAATAGTCCATATCCAGTGATGCTAGAAAGCTTTCTGCTTCTGGACCTTTTAGTAACGCGAGAGTTGATACTATTCCTGCATTGACGCATGTAGGCGCCCCTACGGTCACACTTCTTGGTGCGTCGGTCATGGCCCATCCAGTCGTTGGATTTAAAACATGAGAATAACGGATACCATCTTTCATTAAAAAGCGGCGACTGTCTCCCGATGTGGCAAGGGCACCAGAGGAGAGTGCAACAATGAGTGTTGCTTTTGTGGGATCGTTAATCGACTCAATCCCGACTTTCCAGCTTTCACCGTTTAACCTTTTGCCACTACAAGCAAGGTCACCACCACAGTTTATAAGAATGGCAGCGGTAGTTTTTGAAAAGATTTGACGACAGATAGACAGCATTTTATCGACGGCATACTCTTTGCCTATACCGCCAAAATCCAACTCCATACCTGATGGCAAAGTTAATTCTGTTGGGTTATTTGGGTTCCAGCCTAACTTTTCCCAACCAACTATAGTCAATAGTTCATTTACTGCACTATTTTCAGGTAAATTGTCACTGCCATCAAACTTCCATACTTTTCTCAGTATTCCAGATGTTATGTCAAACAACCCCTGTGACGCGTTGTAAGCGTGATTAGCGAAAATCATTAATTGGGCAGTTTCTGTATCTAGTTTTTGAATAGCATCAACGTTCGAATGGATTTTGGTGAATGTATTATCTGTTTGATAGCGGCTAAATTTATATTCGATTCGCCATGCTTCAATAATGGCGCTTTTAGCTGCTGTTTTAACGAGATCGAGCTGTTTAGATTCAATCAATATTGAACAGTTGCTTGCCATACATTCAAATTGAATTTTATATGCGTGTTCGCTTTCTTGCCATAAGCTAGGGTTTGGATGGCTAGATGGGTTAAACGATGAATCTATAAGTAACTTTTCAATTAACTTCATAGTGCCCCGGTAGCGATGAAACCCCCTCTATAAATGATATATAGAGGGGATTATGGTTTAAAACTTATATCCTAGGATTAACATAGCTGCATCCAAGCCTGGGTAAAGTTCTTGTGATGTAAGCTTTCCATAGCCTTTATCACCAGAGCTTTCTTGATGGTAAAGGGAGAATCGAGTGTAAAGCTCAGTTTCATCCGCAAATTTATAACCGTATTTTAAGCCTAGAGTATAGGTATCTAAATCTCCTAAACGATAATCAGCACTGGCGAAATCAGCGTTTGTATAATCACTAGAATTTAAATATCTATGATAAAAGTCTGCTTTGCTTTGAGTGTACCAGCGTAGTTGTGGTTCTAAGTACTGGTTATCAAATCGAAAGCGATACTTAGCGTCAATCGTGTGGGAATTAACTCCCCAATCATCAAACATATATCGATAACTTACATCGAGTATATCGTCGTTATCAAATTGATATTTTGTTTGCCAGTATATGCTTTGCTTGAGGCGTGAATCAGGCCGCTTTTCATATAGATATAAATCTCGGCCACTGCTTTGAAAATTACCGCCATAATTTGTACCTGCATTATCATCTATCACAGAAATAATTTTATAAGGATCCGTTAAGTAACCAGAGCTGGTGCTTAACGCATAATTAAATTGCATGATGGTTTTTCGGTTGATAATTTGAGTGACGCCGAATACGGCATCAACTAAATTTTTATTTTCCGCGTCGCTTCGCTGAGTAAATTCACTGCCTAAATTATTGAGCGGTACTTGAATCAAGCCTGTGGGAATACCGCCTTCTGGGTTTACCGTATCATTAGATAAGTTTAAGCCCAATGTAAGTGTTGTATTCTTTTGGTTTAAATAACGAGTCAGGCTGCCATTTACGCCAAGAGACTGATAATCGTGCTCTTTGGAAAGGTAGCCACCAACGCCGTAAGCCCAATCGCGATCTATTGGCGCAGTCCAATTGCTGGAAAATGCAATACGAGTATCTTTAAAGGTATCGTCTAGAGGTTGCTCACCTGTAGTCGCATTGTAAGAACTTTTACCTGAAGGGCTGGTGAAGGTTTGAACATGATCACTTGCTGTCGCACCATTTGGAGAGGCACCGGTTAAGGTGTCGGCTGCGATTTTAAAGGTAAGTTTTGTTTCTTCATCATAGTTTTTGGTTGCACTAATAACAGGTTCAGCAGCAGAGACTCGTCCGTTACTTTCTGAATAGAGCAGGAAAGCAGAATCTACATCCCAACTATCAGCCGCATTGACAATAGGAGATATACCGCCAATAAGGGCACAGCTGGCAGCCGCTAATAGCTGAGCCAGTTCACGATTATTATGAGTTTTCTTAGTTACAGCCACAGCCACCACCTCCAAATCCTTGCCCACCACTACTGGCTTCTTTACTGAAATAAATGTGATCATTCAAACTGCTTTCGATAGGATCACTAATTAGGTTCATCTCCTGTTGGGCAAGAATATCCCGTTCCCAAGGCTTAACCCCAACATCGCTGCAACCTGAAAGGATAATTGGCAGAGTCATCAAGCCAATAGCGCTGATTATTTTTTGCATAGCTTATTCCCCTTTTTCTGCTAGTAATTCAGCAATAGCGGCTTCATATTCATTTATATTGTTCTGATGAAAGCCAACGTGAGTAGCTCTAATTTTTCCTTGTCGATCCAACAAAAAGCTTGTTGGCATACCGATAACCCCAAAGTCTTCTGGTAATTGAGCTTGTGTATCAAACAATACGGTAAAGCCTGGTTTAAATTCTTTTAAGAAATCTAACGCTTGTTGTTTCTCTTGATCTAAATTGATGGCGATAACTTTAAGTCCTTGGCCTTTGTATTTAGCCTGTATATTTGTCATCCAAGGGAATGATTCTCGGCATGGCCCACACCACGAAGCCCAGAAATCTACGAGTATCACTTTGCCCTTTTCCATTTGTAACGAAACTTTCTGGTTTGTTTGATACTTAGGCAGCATCACAGCTTGGTGAGGTGCAGCTTTTGCTGTGGAAGATGGTGTCAAATCGGATGCCCACAACGATGAAGATAACAAAAGGTAACCAGTTAAAGCGGCTAGCAAAATGCATTTAGGATGTTTGGTCATAGCGTGCTTCCAAGTAGTAGATTTACTGGAAATACTACTGTGCCATTCTTAAGGAAAAATTAAGGGGCAAAAAGATATGACGTAAGATTTGCTTAAGGTTGCTTATCTATAGTGTGTAAATCTACGCATATTAAGGAATATTGAGTGATGACTTCTTTCATGTATTATCGGCAAATTAGATGGGTAGTAGCTGCTTTAATTGCTTTGCTTTTGGCAATTCCAGCCTTTGCGGATAGCGATTTTTTGAAGCCGTCTGAGGCCTTTAAATTGCAGGTTGATGATATTAAAAAAGAGATCCATTGGGGAATTGCTGATGGGTATTATTTATATGAATCACGAGTAAAAGTGTCGTTGGCAGAGGATAAGGCTGTATCGATTCCTTTTCATTTCTTAACCAGATCTGAAGAAAAAGACGATCCAAATTTTGGTTTGGTTAATGTTTTTCATAATGAAATGGCGATTGCCATTGATGGCGATGAAAAAAAGCCTAGTGACCTGAAGGTGACGTATCAAGGTTGCGCTGCGGCAGGTTTGTGTTATCCACCACAAACTAAGATTGTGGCCTTTAGCGGCAGCAGTGATAAAGCCGTAGAGATCGAGCAATTATCGGTTTCTGTGCCTTCTAAATCCATCAATAATACAGTGCAAGCTCCCCCTAAAGCATCCACTGAAGGTGAAGCAGGGCAGTTAGTTAAGTTGTTATTAAATGGTGATCGCTTTTGGGTCTTGATCACCTTTTTTGTTTTAGGTTTGGGTCTTACTTTTACACCTTGCGTGTTGCCGATGATTCCAATATTGGCTGGTATTATTGCAGGGCAAGCTGGAAATATCACCGCTAGAAAAGGCTTTTTCTTATCCCTTTCGTATGTCTTGGGGATGTCCTTTTCTTACAGTATAGCGGGAGTTTTAGTCGGTATTTTTGGTGCACAGCTTAATCTTCAAGCTTTGTTTCAGGCTCCAGGTGTATTAATTAGTTTTAGTGTTTTGTTTGTTCTTTTGTCTTTGTCTATGTTTGGCTTCTATGAACTGCAGTTACCGATGTTTCTGCGTGACAGGTTGGATAGATTAAGTCAAAAAAGCGTCGGTGGTCCATATCTTGGTGTTGGTATTATGGGGGCCATTTCAGCATTAATTGTATCGCCTTGTGTCTCTGCTCCCTTGGCAGGCGCGCTAATTTATATCAGTACAACAGGAGATGCTGTTCTAGGTGGCAGTGTGTTGTTTGTAATGAGTTTAGGGATGGGCGTGCCTTTACTGTTAGTTGGCTTGGGAGGTGGGAAATATCTTCCGAAAGCCGGTATGTGGATGATGCAGGTAAAGGCGGCATTTGGCGTGATTTTGTTGGGAGTGGCCATCGCTTTAGTATCCCGTATCGTATCTGACACTATCAGTGTGTATTTATGGGCGCTGCTTTGCATTGTGTATGCTATTCATCTCTCTCCCTTTGAGTCTGGTAATAATGGTTGGGGTAAGACGCGACAAGGCTTAGCGTTAGTTTTGCTAATCTACGGTGCTGCGATATTAACCTCTGGTTTAGCGGGTAAACCTAGTTTAGACAAGCCGTTAGGGTACTTTTCCTCAGCTTCAAATGGTGTGAGTGCGGCTGAAATGAAGCCTTTATTTGATCGCATGCAAAATGTTGTTCTTGTTGAAAATGCGATGCAACAGGCTAAAGCTAATGGGAAGTTGGTTGTCTTAGATATGTATGCCGACTGGTGTACCGCTTGTTTAGAAATGGAAAAAGATGTCTTTAGTAGCAGTGATCTAAAAGTTTATTTGAATAACATTGCTTTTTTGCAGCTTGATCTCACTGAAAACACGCCTGCTCAGCAAGCATTTTTATCAAAATATGGCGTATTTGGACCACCAACTCTGTTATTCTTTTCTGCAGATGGTGATTTGATCAACGCCCGCCAAGGTGAAATGAATTTAGCTCAATTTGATAGAGTGCTGCAATCAATCTTGGCAAACTTATGAAAGAAGGAAGAGGTTTGCGCATACTCATTGTAGAGGACGATCTTTCATTAGCGGATGGCCTTGCCACTGCTTTAAAGCGTGAAGGATACACGGTTGATCTACTTCATGATGGCATTCATGCATTGGAAGCATTGGCCAATGAAGTGTTCGATTTAGTTGTGCTGGATTTGGGCTTGCCAAGATTGGACGGTTTGGCTGTATTGAAGCAGCTGCGCTCAAATGATAATGGCATTCCTGTTTTGATTCTGACTGCTCGGGATGCCTTGGAAGACAGGGTGTCTGGTCTGGATTTAGGGGCGGATGACTATTTGGTGAAGCCTTTTGATGTGACAGAGCTTAAAGCCCGTGCTCGGGCATTACTGCGTCGAAGCTATGGTCGAGCAATCAGTGAAATTCATTACAAAGGTCTTACGTTGTTTCCTGCAAGTCATAAAGTAACTTATCAAAATAAAGACATCAGTTTAACTCGCCGAGAGTATTCTTTGCTGCACGAACTTGTTAGTCAGCCTGGTCATGTTTTTACTCGAGATGTACTTCAACAATTAATGTACGGCTGGGGGGATGATGTGGAAAGTAATGCGCTAGAGGTACATATCCATCATTTACGTAAAAAACTCTTCCCAGAACTAGTTCGCACCATACGAGGCATTGGCTATGTGGTCGATCAAGAATTGGGCTAACGAAAAACTATTAAGTTCAATTCGTCGTAGAACCCTTTTTTTTGTAATGTGTATTTTTACCATGACAAGTATTCTTATCATGGTGATTGGTTTGCTATTTGCCAATCATGAAGTCGAAGAGTTATTTGATGCCAGACTGGCCCAACAAGCCCGTTTATTATTGACGTTGTCTGACAATATTGAAAAGCTTGGTTCGAGTAAAAATACGATATCACCGTTATTAATTGATGAAGCAAATACTGATGAATCAATTGGCCATAAATACGAAAGTAAAATTTTCTATCAGATTTGGAGTGGTGATAAATTAAAAATAGCCTCTGATTCAATGATGCTGTCTTTGCAAAAAGAAGATGCATCAGGTTATGGGGACGCAATGGCCGATCAGTATCAATGGCGTACTTTTACCTTGAAGCAACTGTCTGGAAATACCAAGGTTATTGTTGCAGAACGTGCTGATGTAAGAGGAGAGATTTCAGATCAAATTGTTTTGCAAACGCTTTTTCCTGAAATATTAGCTTGGCCCATTTTGGCTGTTCTTGTTTGGGCTGCTGTAGGGTTTGGGCTTGAGCCACTTCAACAACTTGCTCAGCGAATTCAAAAGATAACCCCAACCAAGTTAGAACCCATCGAGATGTCTTATGTACCAGAAGAGTTGGCACCTGTTAAAACCGCATTGAATGGCTTGCTTTTAGAAATTGATGTATTGATGGAACGAGAAAAGCGTTGGATAGCCGATGCGGCTCATGAACTAAGGACGCCATTAAGCATTCTACGAGTTCATGCTGAAAATGCGGCGTCGGCTGTAAATGATCAAGAGCGTAATCAATCGTTAACTCAGCTCACATCTGGCGTTGATAGATCCACTCGAATTGTTTCTCAGTTACTTGCACTTGCGCGTTTAGAGCATCAGAAAAAAGTCACAAGTGAAGAGGTCGATGTAATTGCGATTAGCCGATCCATGATTGCGGATATCCTTCCATTAGCTTGGAAGAATAATGTAGAGATTAGCTTAGATGTCGATGATAACTTACCTTGGTATTGTTATGTAGAGCCTAATCACATTGAGATATTACTGCAAAATTTGATGAGTAATGCGATTAAGTTTTCGCCTAAAGGCTCAACTATTCAAGTAATTTGGACGCAGACGGCGAATTTAGTTGAATTAAAAGTCCTAGATGCAGGCAAGGGTGTTAGTCAAGAAGAAAAACAGAGACTCAGTGAGCGATTTTTTCGGTCTGGTGAAGTTGAAGGTGCTGGTCTTGGGCTGTCTATCGTTAAAAATATTGTCGATAAGTATCAGGGTTCACTTTCGTTTGAAGACGCCATTCATCAAGGCTTTCTAGTGCGCGTTATAATGCCAATTAGAAAGATATAAGAAGTAAAAATTATTTTTTTAAGCTTATTTTTAGATTCAATACCAGATAACGTCTGGCATTTGATTTTGGCGGATTATAACGCCGTAAGTGTTAGTCAGCATACTTAGTGAAGTCTTACCTATTAGTCATGACAGGTAACGCTCTCAACACAGATAATCACATTATATCTTTTGGAGTATTGGTTTAATGGCACCTTTGTATAGCGTTATATTTCTAACTTTATGTGCTGGCTTAGCAATGCCATTAGGGGCTTTGATTGCCAATTTTGAGCGTATAAAGCCTGAGTGGTTAGAAACAGAATTAATGCATGGCATTACGGCCTTTGGCGGCGGTGCTTTGTTGTCGGCGATTGCTTTGGTTCTTGTTCCAGAAGGTATTTCTCAATTTTCTCCCTGGTCTGCAGCGGTATTATTTTTATCCGGTGGCGTGGCGTTTATGTGGCTTGATATTTGGTTATCTAAACAGCAGACCTCTATGAGTCAATTAGTCGCTATGCTAGCAGATTTTATTCCTGAGTCTCTGGCGTTGGGTGCTGCGTTTGCTTTAGGTACTATTAACGGCGTGTTGCTTGCAGGGCTGATTGCTATGCAAAACCTTCCTGAAGGTTTTAATGCTTTTCGTGAATTAAAAGCGTCATCACCTTATCGTTCACGGACAATTATTTTGTTGTTTGTGTTGCTTGCTTTGTGCGGACCGATAGCGGGTGTTATTGCGCATCTTTGGTTAGCTGAATGGCCAGTTATTATATCTGCTGTGATGTTGTTCGCATCGGGCGGTATTTTATATGCTGTATTCCAAGACATTGCTCCGCGAGTTGCCTTAGAGAAGCATTGGATGCCACCAATGGGGGCCGTAATGGGTTTTGTACTTGGTTTGGTTGGTTATATGTTAGTACATTAGTAAAAAATGTATACAAAAATAGTTGTTATGAAATATAGTGAGTGCTCTTTTTAAACCATACAGGTAGTAGGGTTGTGCTCAGAATAGTAAAAGATTTTAGTTTAAGTGCACTTGTTGCAGGATTTGTGGCCGTGCTTATAGGTTTTGCAAGCTCCGTTGCAATTGTATTTCAGGCCGCTCAAGCGGCTGGCGCTGATTCTAACATCATAGTGTCTTGGATTATGGCGTTAGGGCTTGGTATGGGGGCAACCTGCTTCTTCCTTTCTTTGTGGTACCGATCTCCTGTTATCACGGCTTGGTCTACGCCTGGCGCCGCATTGTTAGCGACGAGCCTAGGAACAATCAGTTATGCCGAGGCGATAGGTGTGTTCGTTTTTGCTGGCATACTCACTTTGCTAACCGGTGTTTCTGGGCTATTTGACAAAGTCATGCGTTTGGTTCCTTTACCCCTAGCTTGTGCCATGTTGGCTGGAGTACTTTTCAAGTTTGGGCTTTCTATTTTCGATTCTATGATGAGTGATGTTTTCCTTGTCGGAATAATGTTGATGACATATTTGGTGAGCAAACGGCTTTTACCTCGCTATGCTGTGTTGTTTGTCTTGGTTGCTGGTGTTGCATTTGTACTGGCTAGATCCGATGGCCAGTTAATGTCTGATGTTCCTTTCTCACTTGGCGCGTTTGTATGGGTTTGGCCTGAATGGAATATTGGTGCATTAATTGGTATTGGTATTCCGTTATATATTGTGACTATGACCTCTCAGAATATTCCAGGTGTAGCTGTGATGCGCAGTAGTGGCTACCAAACTCCTGTATCTCCACTCATTAGCTGGACAGGTTTTACTTCTATTATGTTGGCACCTTTAGGTGGCTTCGCTTTCAATTTAGCCGCGATTACGGCGGCTATTTGTTCTGGTGATGAATGTCACAAAGACCCTAAGCGGCGCTATATAGCGGGATTATCTGCAGGCGTGTTTTATTGGTTTGCTGGTTTAGCTGGCACATCAGTAGTTGCTTTATTTTCGATTTTTCCTGCAACCATGATTGCGGCTTTAGCGGGTATTGCCTTACTAGGAACCATTGGTATGAATTTGAAAAATGCGATGGCGGATGATTCTAATCGAGAAGCGGCATTGATTACTTTTTTAGTAACAGTTTCTGGTGTGTCATTTGGTGGTATTGCGTCAGCTTTTTGGGGCATTTTGTTTGGTGTTATTTGTCTGTTGATAGGCAATATTAAGTTCAGATAAGAAGGTTCTTTATGGACATTAGCCATAGTATCAAAGAAGACATTTTAAAAAATCAGCTGCCAAGAGGTGTTCCTTTACGACAAGCGAACCTGTCAACTCGATATGGTGTGAGCAGAATTCCTATTAGGGATGCATTGCAGGTTTTGAAGTCTGAAGGTTGGCTTGTTTTACATGGTAAAGCTGGGGTTATGATTCCTGATTTGAATTGGAAGGAAGCAGAAGATCTTTATTTGATGCGAGCTGAATTAGAATGTTTGTTGTTTGAAAGGGCATTTGATCACATCGGTAAAGGTGATCTAGTTGAGGCTAGGCACTTCTTAGAGGAGCTAAATAAAGAGAGTTTAACATTGGTCTATAAAGGCGAGCTTAATTGGTTATTCCATCAAGTTTTGTACAGATCCGCTGAACGACCAACGTTGCAACGGGTAGTGGAAGGTCTTAATAAACAGGCAGTACGCTATCTCGGCTTTCAGTATGGACCATTAGGCTATCGAGATACTAGTCAGGCTCAGCATGAGCAGCTACTTTCATTAATTGAGTCAAAAGAAAAGAAGGCTGCACTCATTTTTCTGAGGCAGCATATAGAAAATGCAGGAATATTGTTAACTAAGTATTTAAAAAAACTGAATTTATAAGAGAACTTGCAAACTACAATGTTAAGTTGATCGGTTGGGGGAGACAAACGGTTAGGCTGGCCCCACCTAGGGTAGAAGAAGACTCTTTTTTAATAAACCCTCTGATATCATTAACGATATGTGCAGTGGCTGATAACTCAGCAAAATACAAACCTAAGCCAGTATTACCTTCTGGAAATTCCTCCGGCTGATCGTCAGTATCAATCTGTTTAAAACCATCGCCATCATCTTCAATTGATATAATTAGGAATCCATTCTCCATTTTTGCATTAATGAGGATTTTTGATTTTGCAAATCGTAGAGCATTATATACAGCAGTACTAACGACCGCTGTCATTAATCGTTCATCAAAAATCCCAGTTAGCTGTGCATCGCAGTTATATTCTAAATCTAGACTTTTTGCATTGGCGGACGGCTGCAAAGCAAATACTTGGTCATCTAAAAACTCATCCAGTAAAAAGGTGTCTACATGTAAGTCATAACCATCAGATGCTAGGCGGTAAAGGTATAAATATTCAACCCATTCATCATTGAGCTTTTTGAGAGACTCTTCAATCAAGACGATTCTTTTCAGGTTCGAATCGCTTTTACTTGTTGAATCTTTAAGACCTTGTAGCTGATAAAGTAACGTACCTACTTGGTTTTTACTTTCATGAATGGCGCTGGCCAAGATAGTGCTGATGTCGATTTTTTCCATCTTAGCCTCCAAATGCTTTTGTGTAATTTGCGCTTTGTTCTTTAGTTGGTGCTGTGGCACTTGCGGTTTTTACTTCGCTAAGCCAGCCTTCAAAAATTTGCTTAGCTGTGAGTGGATCATTATCAGCTAAATAAATGTCGATTTCGTAGCTATAGGCTTTTGATTTGTTGGTTGGGTCTTCAAAGAAAGACTCATGAACTTTTTTGAGGGTACTCTCAAAGTTATCTCGTTGTCTTGGTAAAAGTGGGCCGTTGTCAGAGATTCTAGCAAGAGATTCTAAATGCTTTAAGTAAACATCGGCGGTGTTGTAACATGAAAATTTCGCTAAAAATACAGCTCTGCGAAATGACATTTCTGCAGTCATGCTGTCGCCAATGGACAAACTTATGTTTCCTAGCTCCATTTGGCGGAGAATATTTTTTGGTGAACGACCAATTGCTTCAACTAGTGTAGCTTGCGCTTCCTCAGGTTTATCTTGGAGAACTTGGATTTTGGCAAGCCAATCATAAGCACTCACAAAAAAACGGTTATCAAGCATTAGTTGACGAAAGTGTAGTTCGGCTTTTTCCAATTCTCCCATTAAAAAATAGGATTTGGCTTTGCCAAACAATGCCCAAGGCATTTTTCTGCTTTTAAGGGTTTTATTGAACAACGACAACGCTTTTTTATATTGTTTAATCTCTAAGAGACTTTCACCAATTATTCTTTCGCATTTGCCTATGAGGGAAGGGTATTTTTTCATTACCCCTTTAGCTGCCTTAATTGCATCTTCAAAATTATTTGCATCGAGGGCAGCGTTCACATCATAAAGCCTGTCTTTTGTCTCTAATAGCTTGCTAAGGCGTCGTTGAAGAACAGCTTGAGAAAAAGGTTTTGTAATGTAGCCATCCGGCTGATATTCAATGGCTCCCATCACCATTTCAATGGACGTTTCTGCTGTTACCATTAAATAAGTGGCGGTATTTGGAATGAGTTTTGAGTGTCTGACTTCTTCTAAAAGCTGCTGACCGTCTTTGCCATTTCCGAGATTGTAATCGGATAGAATGACATCAAAGGATTTGTTCCTCAGAAGTTCGATGGCGGTTTCTGCTTTCATAGCAATATCTATCGAAGTAAAGCCAAAATCAGTCAGCATTTTTCGCTGCATGATTCTTGCTTCCGCCATATCTTCTATGAGTAGAGCTTTTTTCTTCGAAAAATCTTGTTGAGCCATAAATAATTACATTCCATATTAAGCAATTATAAAAAGGATTTATTTGGATCTATTACTAGATCTTCTGAAAAAATTTCATCCTCTTCAGAGGTTTGCTGTGGAATAGAATAAGATTCACTTGCCCAAGCACCCAAATCAATCAATTTACATCTTGGGCTGCAAAAAGGGCGATCTGGATTCTCTTTAGACCAAGGCGATTTTTTTTGACAAGTAGGGCAGGCAACCAAGGTTGCAGTATTACTATTTAACATGATTGTGACTCTAAAATTTTTTTGTGCAATTTGAAGACTTTAGCATTCATTTCATCAATATTACCAGAATTTTCCAAGACAAGATCGGCTCTCTTAATGCGTTCGCTATTGCTGAGTTGCGTCGCCATAATTTTACCTGCATTTTCTCTACTAATGTTGTCTCTACTCATGACGCGTTGTAGTTGTATGCTTTCAGGGACATCAATTGCTATAACGAGATCACATATAGCGTCTTGGTTTGTTTCAAACAGTAAAGGATGAACAAGCAATGCATAGGGTGAGGTAATGCTACTTAATTGCACTGATATTTCTTTTCGAATTGCAGGGTGCGTTAGTCCTTCAAGCCAGGACCTTTCTTCTGGATTGTCAAAAATAAGACTGCGTAGGGATTTACGATTAAGGTTACCATCGTCCAAGAGTATGCTATCACCGTAACGTTGGTGTATTTGATCCAAGCAAGTTGAACCTAATTGGACAACAAGTCGCGCCACGTCATCGGCATCAACGCTTTGAATGCCTATGTTATTGAAGTATTTTGTAATTGTGCTTTTGCCAGAGCCTATGCCACCAGCAAGACCGATTATAGTTGGAGTTGTCATAGACTAAAATAAAACACCATCATGGCTGAAAATATAAGAAATGGGCCAAATGCCATGTACTTAGCTCTACTTCTGTTAATTAATACAGTGTATAGGATTCCACTTAAACTTGCACAAAGTAACAAGGGAGTTAAGCCTGAAAATCCTAACCATGCAGCGAGCGCGGCTATAATTTTCGCATCACCTAATCCTATCCCTTCTTGATTTCTGAACGTTAAATAAAACCAACGTAGCACATAGATAAGTCCATAGCCGATGATCATACCTAAGACACTGCTTTCTATTCTATTAGTAGGAAGATTAATTAAGAGCGCACAAGCTAATGCTATGGTGCTGCATTCATCAGGTATTAATTGATGTTCAAGATCAATTACTGCTGCCGTTATTAAAACACTCACCAACAGTGTATGCAGTATAAGCTGATAGGTATCGTCAAAGATAAAGAGTAACGGGAAGCAGCCTATTAGGTGAAGGAATTCTATGGCGGGATAGCGATATGAAATTCTAGATTGGCAGTAACGGCATTTTCCTTTAAGCATTATGTAGCTAAGTAGTGGTATAAGGTCTTGCCAAGACAGCGGGAAGTGGCAATCAAAACAGAAGGAGCGGTTATTATTTATGTTAGCTGGAAGGTGTTTACTAAAAGGAAGTTGCAATAAAGCATGCGCTTCCTTTTCCCATAAATAGATATTCTTAATCGGCCACCTTACTGTAAATGCAGCAGCATAACTGCCAATACTCAAGACCATTAATGTATATAAAAACCAATTGATTGAAGTGAGCCACATCTAGGACATCTCAATGAGTGGTGCATATAGTGCAATGAGTGCTGAGGCAACAAATCCACCTGCAATCATAAGGCAAGCGGCCGGGATCAATTTTTCAAGCAGAGCAATGAATTTTTGCCAACGCTTTGTGTGTTCATTTTCTGCAAGCAAAAGCGCTCTTTCTATATCCCCGTCCTGCTCAGCAGAATGAAGTGCAATAGCGGATTCATTAGGGAACCACTCGACTGGGAAGCTATTAGCGTAATTTTTACCGAGACGTAGGGTGTAATAGACTTGGTAAATATCTTTTTTAATAGGTGGATGCTGGAAGTACTCAGGCATAGTTTTCAACGCATGCTGCAATGTAATGCCTGCTTTTCTTGTTGTGCTTAATAAAGAAAAGAGTTTGGTTAATCGGAAGGTCCCACTGTATTTTTCAAGCCAATAGCAAGCCTGTCCTTGATATAAACTTCGTATGATGATGAGTTGAACGACGCTGCAAGCAAAGTAAATGCTCATATGCTTGATTAGCTCAAAAAGATAATTTTCATCGGTGCTCTTTTGCATTAGTTGATTGGCTATAAGAATAATGAGAGCAATCTGAATGATACTAAAAGGGTAAATAATGGCCTTTAATAAACGTTGGGAGCAATCTAGTAGAGTATTAAGTTGTGTGATTGACATGTTTAAACTTTTTTCACAGTCTTCTCTCGAACCCTGCGAGTTAAGGAGCTGGCAATAGGGAGCAGCAGAAGGCTTTACCAGCTTGCTTAATACGTCGTTGAAAATTGCCCCATTTTCTAATTCACTTAATATGGCTTTGCTGGTAGTAGCGATTTTTTGATGGGTAGAAGAAAGTGCAAAATGAGAAATGGCTTGATTAAGTTGAAGCCCAGACTGCAAGGCACTCTGGATTTCAGTATAAAATGTCTGTAATGATTTATAGTCTAGCTCTTTGGGTTTCCATTCAGAAATGCTTACATACCAGCAGCCGCGGTTTATATAGCCAAATAATGCTCTGCTTTCAGAGGGTTCATAGCGGTAGTCTGTTTTGCCATTTTGATGTTGGATTTTATACCAAGGCATTTTGCGCCTCGCTGTTCTGATGGGAAAAAGCTTTCCATAAGGCAGGGGATGAAATAAGCGTATCGTAATCTCTTGGAAGCAATTCATTCCAAAGAGGTTGTAACCCGTTGAATATTGGCTGCTGCGATGAAATTTTATAATGCATGGATTGATGAATTATCAGTTTTAAGGAACTAACTAAAGAGAAAAAATCTACCTGCCAGCCATGACAACGATGCATGGCGTCAAGAGCTGAGTTTGTGTGTAATGTTGCTAAGACAAGGTGACCTGTCAATGCCGCATTTACCGCAAGATTTGCTGTAACGGCATCCCGCACCTCTCCCACCATGATTACATCTGGATCTTGTCTTAAGAATGACTTTAAAAGAGAAGCGGAATCTAAGCCAATGGCCGGATTGGGTTCGCATTGAAATAAGCCTGGGATTTCGTATTCGACCGGGTCTTCGATGGTAAAAATCGTCTTTTTGCCATTGTTTAAGGTATCAAGGCATGAATACAGAGTGGTGCTTTTTCCAGCTCCAGTCGCGCCACAAACTAAAATTAAGCCGCTGGGAGTGTTTAATGTCGATGTTAGTGTTTTTAGCAGAGATGACTGTATGCCGATCTCATCCAATGCTAAACGGTTCTTTTCTGGCAAGAGCCTTAAGGCAATTTTTTCGCCCTTAATAGTTGATATAATGCTGACGCGAATAAAAGTGCTACGGCTTCTTTCTTCAAAAAAAAATTGACCTTCTTGAGTTCGCCTTGTTTCAGATAAGTCTAGGTTGGCGCGCATTTTTATGCGGTTGAGTAAATTTGCTCCTTGCGTTAACTCGGTCACTTTATGAAGTAATCCATAGCAGCGTTGATATATTTTTATGCCAAGGCTTGAGTGTTCTATGTGAATGTCGGTAGCTCTATTGCTAACCGCATTGGAGATTATCTCTTCTAAAGTCATTCGTCCTCTCCAGCTAGGCTTTCACATTGAAGCGGGAGGATGTTGCTTTCCAAGTCAGAAAGACATGTCCAATTCCTATTTTCATCGCGAGAGTACTTCAGGTATTGGTTTTCACTAATGCCGGTGCTGTTGTTTAGGGTGAGAACAAGATCACCCATGCTTTTGTTTTGGCTCTGGACAGAAATGGATTTTGCAATGGAATCATCTGCTGGGGATTGCTTTATTAAGTTGAACTCTGTCTCGCTAGGAAAAGAGCCATGTAGAAGAATGAATTCTTCAACAAGTGCCTGATGTTGGGTGGCTAGGTTTTGTGCCTCTATCAATTTTGCTTTGGCAATTTGACGAGTAAATGTAGGGGCTGAAAGGCTTGCTAAAATAGAAATAATAGCGATTACAACCATTAACTCTAGTAGCGTAAAACCACGTATGGTTAGACGAGTAAGTAACATTCTTCACTCCTTGAAGATTTTAAAATTGATGGCATCCTGCCGAGATACTCAAATTAACGAGTATCTATTAGATTAAACAATTTGGTCGAGAAAGTCACCTGTAGGCGTTTTTTCTTGGTAATTACTCGTTTTATGGTCTTTGTTTGATGAATGCATAGTGAGTTCTTCGTCATCTTCAATGAACTCTTCATCTAAAAGATCGAGTAATAGGTCCTGCTTTTTCTGGGCTTCTATTTCTTCAAATTTCTTCTGCTTTCTTTGGGACAGTGCTTGGCCCTGTTCTGAAATTGTGACAACAAGATCGCTGGATGCTTTGGCATTTCGAGCATTAAGAGCCGCCATGCTTGTATCTTCATCAGAGCGCAAATCAAACGTCGTGTAACCAGGAGTATTTGTACTCGTGAGGGTATGATTTGAAAGTGCTATAGAATGAGGAAGGCTACCAGACATGCAAATCACCAACTTAACGTTTGTTAACAAAGGTTAATAAATATTAGATGGCATTGTATTAGTTGTCCACCGCCCAGATAAATTTAGGTGAAGAAAATGTTTTTATAAGAGATAACCCGTCTTCGCTTGCTAATAAGTGAAGACGGGTTAGTGGTTAGATAGGTTGATGATTTAATGGCTAGTTAATTGGCCTGACTGGATAGCTGTAATGGCTATAGTGTATACAATATCGTCTACCAATGCGCCACGAGATAAATCGTTAACCGGTTTACGAATGCCCTGTAGCATAGGACCAATACTCACAACATCCGCACTTCTCTGTACGGCCTTGTATGTGGTGTTACCTGTATTTAAATCAGGGAAAATAAATACAGTCGCTTTGCCCGCCACTTTACTGTTTGGCGCTTTCTGCTTAGCTACTTTTTCCATGATGGCAGCGTCATACTGAAGAGGGCCGTCAATTAACAGGTCAGGTCGAAGATTCTGGGCAATCGTTGTTGCTTCTCGTACTTTATCGACGTCGTTACCCGTTCCAGAGCCACCAGTACTGTAACTAATCATGGCGACTTTTGGCGTAATACCAAAAGCAGCGGCTGAATCGGCACTTTGAATCGCAATTTCTGCTAGCTGCTCAGCGCTCGGGTCTGGGTTTATTGCACAATCACCATAGACCAGAACTTGATCTGGCAAACACATGAAGAAAATTGACGAGACAAGGTTTGAGTTCGGAGATGTCTTGATCAGTTGAAGGGCTGGACGAATAGTGTTTGCTGTGGTGTGAACAGCCCCAGACACCAAGCCATCAACATCGCCAACTTGAAGCATCATGGTGCCTAAAACCACATTGTCTTCAAGTTGCTCGCGAGCCACTATATCAGTTAGTCCGCGAGCCTTTCTTAACTCAACCATTGGCGCAACATAGCGTTCACGAATGCTGCTTGGGTCGAGTATTTCGACCCCATGACTTAGCTCAATGCCATTGTTTTGAGCTATACGAAGAATTTCGGTTTCATTGCCTAAAAGGGTACAACGAGCAATACCACGCTCAGCACAAATAGACGCCGCCTGAATGGTACGTATCTCTTCACCTTCGGGAAGAATGATACGTTTACTCAATGAGCGAGCAAGCTCAATCAAGCGGAATCGGAATGCAGGAGGGGACAGTTTTCTCTCTTCTTGGTTCAATGCAAAAGAATTGATCCAATCGTGATCGATACAACGGGCGATGTGCTCTTTTACCATCAAGACGCGTTCTTTATCATCAAGTGGAATTTCTTGATTAAAAGACTGCATGTTAATGACGGTTTCCCAGCTGTTGGATTCAACAGAGAGAACAGGCAAGCCTTTTGCCATTGCTTTACCGCAAAGTGCCATTAAAGCTTCACTCGGCTGATAGCCGCCTGTGACCACTAAGGCTGCAATCTTGATATCATTTAATGCAGCAATGGCGGTCGCCATGATGATGTCAGTACGATCGCCTGGAGTGAAAACCAATACTCCAGGTCGCAAGGCTTCAAGCATGTTTTCAACGCCACGAGCACAAAGTGTATAAGATTGCACTCGACGAGATTCGATTTCACCAGCGTTGATGATTCGAGCACCAAGAAAATCAGCGACATCTTTGACACGAGGGTAAGTTAACTCGTCTGCTTTTGGAATTTGACCTAGTAGACTAAAGTTACGTTTGAAGATTCCTCTCTGTGCAAATAAATCTCCATAGGATTTAACGCCTAATGAGCCTAGTGTTGTTTTGTTTAATATACACCCAATCACATCATTGGCTTTAATTCCGCCATAAGAACCTGCCGCAATTTCAACATGGTGTTCAAGCTCGTTAACTCGCATGTTGTTCGGCGCTGTCACTAAAACCAAACCAGCATCAAGTGTACGAGCAATGGCTTTGTTTAGTCTTGTTGCATAAGGATGGCCTGCAATTTGAGCAAGACCTTCTACGATAACCGTTGAATCTGGCTCGACACTGGCTTGGAATCGACCAACAATTTCTTCCATCAGTTCATCAATATTGTCGTTATACAAATAACGCTCTGCTTCATGAAGCGGAATTGGCTCAGCTGGTGTAAGGGTTGAGCCTTGAGCAACCATGGCTGTTGACTTGTCAGGACCCTTGTCGCCTGGTTGAGGCTGGGCGATTGGCTTGAAAAAACTGGCCTTTAACCCTTGCTGCTCAAGCGCACGGACAAGACCGACAGAAACAGATGTTAATCCTACACCAGGGCCTGTAGGGACGGTCATGAGTACATTTATTGACATATCTGATGAATCCTAATTTAGTCCATTATGGGGTGTATGGTTTTGGTTATTGCTGAATTAAACTTATAGTATCCAGGGCAATCATTAGCTCTTCATTGGTCGGGATAACCCAAATGTTGGTGTTACTGCCTTTTGCACTAATGTTTAACGTCTCGCCACGAGGAGCATTATCATTCGCTTCTGAGTCTATACGGATATTCAGTGCTTTCAAATGATTGCAAATAGCTTGACGTAAATAGCTTGAATTTTCACCGATGCCGCCAGTAAATACCAAGTGATCAATACTTTCTAAAGTGGTTGCTACACTTGCTAAGTGCTTCGCTGTTCGCGCTGCAAACATATCTAAAGCCAATTTTGCTCTTTGATCTCCAGATTCCATGGCTTCTTCCAATGTTCGGCAGTCATTCGAAATTTCAGAGACACCGAGTAAGCCACTTTTTTTGTTAAGAATTTCAAGGGCTGCATTGGCAGAG
Source organism: Marinomonas sp. ATLA20 (assembly GCF_057180105.1). NCBI lineage: Bacteria > Pseudomonadati > Pseudomonadota > Gammaproteobacteria > Oceanospirillales > Oceanospirillaceae > Marinomonas > Marinomonas sp. ATLA20. The sequence goes on along the minus strand of NZ_JBXUKU010000016.1, from coordinate 41,417 downwards.
ATATTTTCAGCTTGGCTAATGAAAGACAGAAGGCTTGGATCTAGGCTTCCAGAACGAGTTCCCATCATTAGACCTTCTAATGGTGTGATGCCCATACTGGTGTCAGAAGATAGCCCTTTGTTGATAGCGCATGTGCTGGCACCATTACCAAGGTGGGCAACAAGTACACCTTGTTGATCACTGCCTTGTGCAATTTGTGCTAAACGTTGGCTAATATAGCGATAGCTGGTGCCGTGGAAACCATACTTGCGAAAATGATGCTCTCTGTAAAAATGCATGGGAATAGGGTACAAGTATTGCTCTGGCGCTAGAGTTTGATGAAACGCAGTATCAAACACCGCAACTTGTGGTAATCCAGGGAAAAGTTCACAAGCAACCTCAATCCCTTTGGCGTGAGCTGGGTTGTGGAGAGGGGCGAATTGAGCGCATTCGTTAATTCCATCAATCACATCTTGATTGATTAGAACCGATTTACTAAAGGTTTCTCCGCCATGAACTACGCGATGGCCAATTCCAGTAAGAGAGAGTTCAATGTCGGGATGGTTGCTTAGCCAATCTTTAATTTGAGCGACGGCATTTTTGTGGCTGCCATTTTCTAGTTCGATAATACGCTTTTGCCCTTCGAACTTAAACGTGATGCTGCTACCATCCGTACCAAGTCTGTCAGCAATGCCTTCAACCAGTGTTTTTTGTCCAGCGTTAGCAAGAATCGCAAATTTTAACGAAGAGCTTCCACAGTTGATGACTAAAATACTATCTTTCATAGTTATTCCTGAGATACTCGTAAAGAAAGGTCAATTGCTTGAATGTGTTTTGTTAGGGCACCGATGGAGACATAATCTACACCTGTTTCAGCCACTTGTAACAAGCGTTCTTTGTCCATGTTACCTGATGCTTCAAACTTTACTTGACCTTTAAAATCAGCAACTGCTTTGCTCATGTCTTCGTAAGAGAAATTATCTAGCATGATAATATCTGCCCCTGCAGCAACAGCCATGGAAACTTCTTCTAAGTTTTCAGTTTCGACTTCAATGGTTTTGCCAGGGGCAATTTTTTTCGCCATACTCACAGCGTTAGCAATCGACCCTGCCGCCATGATGTGATTTTCTTTGATTAGAAACGCATCGTATAAACCCATTCTGTGGTTCTTTCCACCACCAACAGCAACCGCATATTTTTGCGCTCGTCGCATGCCTGGTATGGTTTTTCTAGTGTCCAAAATGGTGAGTTGCGTGTTCGCTACAATTTGACTGTATTGATTAGTGACAGTGGCGGTATAAGAAAGTGATTGTAAAAAATTTAATGCGGTACGCTCACCCGTTAATATTGTTCTTGCATGGCCTTTGATCGTTAAAAAAGGCTTGTTTCTTTCCAGCATATCGCCTTCATTGTTATGCCATGAGAGCGTAACTCGACTGTCTAATTGAGAGAACACTTCGTTTACCCAAGCTTGACCGCATAGGACTGCTGGTTCCCGACTAATTACGGTGGCTGTTATTTCTTGATCATCAGGAATAAGTTGTGCGGTTATGTCTCCTGATCCAATGTCTTCTTTTAATGCAAACGCCACTTGCGATTGAATGTGCTCAGTTAATAGAGCGTTCAAAAGAGTCATGTACTATCCTAATCTTGCTAAGTAAATTATGGATATTGTAGCGCTATATTGGTAATGCGTCAGTGTTGATTTATTTATATTCATTGATTTGCATGATCTTTCTACATGAAAAAGAGCGACAGTGTAGCTTTTTCGCACACGCGATCAGCCTTTCACTTTAGATATACTTAGAGTGGCTGATTATTTTTCATAGTCATTGTGTCAGTTGGGTCTTGATAAGCGAATAAAATAATACGGATCATCGTTTTTTGAATGGTACTTTGGAGCGGATGCTGTGTATTCTTCATTGATTGAAGTGTGGTCGTGGATTCATGGTGTTTATACGCCTCATGATTTCTGTGAATTTTGGTGAGGCTGGCTGACGCTTTAACGCTTTTGTCTTAGGCTTTTTCACTACTTCTAAACAAATTTTAGGGTATTTAAAAGCTTCAAAAGTTCTGTGAGCACCTCAATCTTCATGTGGGTGGCTAGGCGATCTCTTGATTAGGTGTTAATCTAACGCCCAAATTAGATGCTTCTGATATGTAAAAAAGCCCTGTTTAATGTAAGGGTTTAGTAAAATATCTAGAATGCAAAAGTATTAGAAGCAGTTTATCTATGCGGTTTCTAAGTACATAGCTTTGATTTTTTACATGCATTAGTAAGGCTATATGCATGTGAAAATTTAATGTTGGGTTTGATGAACCAAACCCAAATTGGAAGCGAACTGACTAGATTTTTAGTGGTCGATGCAATGGAAATAAAATTAAAACAATAATAATTGCCATTGGAACGGATAAAAACGACGCGTTTTAAAACTTATTAAACAGTGTGTCGTTTTATCCTAGGTCGGCTGGAACTTTGTGGCTATTCATATAAGTTCCGACGGTTCGTTTAAGTAGCCTCCAAGGCTTAAATACACATAATGTCCTTGGTAGGTTAGTATCTGTTCTAATAGCGGGAGTTATTAACACGATGACTGAGCAGCATATTCTCGAAGACATCGATCCAATTGAAACTAAAGAGTGGGTCGATGCGCTTGAGTCTGTCCTTCGCGAAGAAGGTCCTGATCGCGCGCAATACATTTTAAATCGTTTGACGAATGAAGCTTCAAAAGCAGGTTCGTCTTTACCGTCGTCTATCACGACAGCATACCGAAACACAATCGCTCCTGAAAATGAGAAGCCATTGCCGGGTGATGTGTTTATGGAGCGTCGTATACGCTCTATAATACGTTGGAATGCATTGGCTATGGTAATGAAGGCAAACCGTGTTGATTCAACACTTGGTGGCCACATTACAAGCTTTTCTTCTGCGGCAACGCTTTATGATATCGGTTTTAACCACTTTTTCCGTGGTAATGACGGTAAACAGCAAGCGGATATGGTTTTTTTCCAAGGTCATATATCCCCAGGTATTTACGCTCGTTCATACATTGAAGGGCGTTTGACAGACGAGCAGCTAGATAACTTCCGTCGTGAAGTCGATGGTAAAGGTATTTCCTCTTACCCGCACCCTTGGTTGATGCCTGATTACTGGCAGTTCCCAACTGTATCTATGGGTCTTGGGCCTTTGCAGGCTATTTACCAAGCACACGTAATGAAGTATCAGCATAGCCGTGGTCTTATCGATCAAGGTGATCGTAAGGTATGGGCTTTCTTAGGTGATGGTGAGTGTGATGAGCCAGAATCCTTAGGTGCTATTGCCCTTGCTGGTCGTGAAAATCTAGACAACCTTATTTTCGTAATTAACTGTAACCTACAGCGCCTTGATGGTCCTGTACGTGGTAACAGTAAAATTGTTCAGGAACTTGAAGGTGTCTTCCGTGGTGCTGGCTGGAATGTCATTAAGTGCCTATGGGGTCGTCATTGGGACCCTCTTTTTGCGAAAGATCACAACGGTTTGCTAGTTAAACGTATGAATGAAGTTTGCGATGGCGAACTACAGAACTACAAAGCAAATGGTGGTGCTTATACTCGTGAACACTTCTTCGGCAAATATCCAGAATTGCTAGAAATGGTTAAAGACATGACTGACGATGAGATTATGAATCTTAATCGTGGCGGACATGATCCTTACAAAGTTTACGCGGCGTACTCCGAAGCAACTTCTCATAAAGGTCAACCGACTGTTATCTTGGCGCAAACCGTTAAAGGTTACGGCATGTTTAAAGCGGCTGAAGCGCAAAACACAGCGCACCAGACGAAGAAGTTGGATGAAGAATCCCTTGCTCAGTTCCGTGATAAATTCGGTATCCCAATTAGCGATGAAGAGCTAAAAGATTTACCGTACTATAAACCGGCTGAAGATAGCCCAGAAATGCAATACATGCGCTCTCGTCGCAAAGAATTGCATGGCGCTTTCCCTATCCGTAACCATGATTGCGAAGCGCTTGAAGTTCCTTCTTTGGAAGCCTTTAAGTCTCAAATCGCGGGAACGAATGGCCGTGAAATCTCTACGACTATGGCGTTTGTGCGTGCACTGAATGTTATGGTTAAAGATAAAGAAATTGGTAAACGTGTTGTGCCAATTGTTGCCGATGAAGCTCGTACCTTTGGTATGGAAGGTATGTTCCGCCAGCTGGGTATATACTCATCTGAAGGTCAGCGTTATACGCCTCATGACCATACTCAGATTATGTATTACAAAGAATCTGCTGATGGTCAAATCCTTCAAGAAGGCATCAATGAGCCAGGGGCATTCTCTGCTTGGTTAGCATTGGCTACATCTTATGCAAACAGCGCTCTTCCAATGATTCCTGTTTACATTTATTACTCAATGTTTGGTTTCCAGCGTATTGGTGACTTAGCTTGGGCGGCAGGTGATTCTCAGGCTCGTGGATTCTTGATTGGTGCTACTGCAGGTCGTACTACGCTAAATGGTGAAGGTTTGCAGCACGAAGATGGTCATTCCCATATTCAAGCAGGTCTAATTCCTAACTGTGTGTCTTATGACCCTACTTATTCATACGAAGTCGCTGTTATCATGCAAGATGGCTTACGTCGTATGTATAAAGAGAAAGAAAGTGTTTTCTATTACTTAACTGTAATGAATGAAAACTATACGCACGAAGATATGCCTGAAGGTGTTGAAGAAGGTATTATCAAGGGGATGTATAAGCTTAAGTCTCATGCTAAGAAAGCCAATAAGAAACAAGTTCAATTGCTTGGTTCTGGCGTTATTCTGCGTGAAGTTGAAGCCGCTGCAGAGATTCTATTTAATGATTTCGGTGTTAACTCTGATATATGGAGTGTAACGTCTTTCAATGAATTGCGTCGTGAAGGTCTTGATGCAAGTCGCTGGAACATGCTTCACCCTGAATCAGAAGCGCGCCTTTCTTACGTAGAGTCTTGCCTGAATGACAATGGCCCTGTGATTGCATCTACCGACCATATTAAATTGTTCGCAGATCAAATTCGTCCATTCGTAAAAGGTACTTACAATGTACTTGGTACTGATGGTTTTGGCCGCAGTGATACTCGCGCTCAATTGCGTCACTTCTTTGAAGTTAACCGTTATTGGGTAGTGGTTTCTGCTTTAAGTGCACTGGCAAAAGACGGTGTAATTGATGCATCTGTAGTTAGTGAGGCAATTGCTAAGTTTGGTCTAGATCCTGAGAAGCCAAACCCTGTAATGTGCTAATTACCTGACAAGCTAGGTATCTGGCTTAGTGTATGTTTTTAACTAAGTCAGATAAGTTTTTAAGTTTGATGCGTCTATAAGACAAAGGAGATTTCTGTGAGTACTGAAATCATTCGAGTACCGGATATTGGTGGTGCGACTGATGTCGAAATTATCGAGATCAGTATTGCGGTTGGTGACACAATTGAAGTGGATCAATCAATTATTGTTTTAGAAACAGATAAAGCTTCTATGGATGTTCCATCTTCCATGGCAGGTAAAGTAAAAAGTATTTCTGTGAAAGAAGGCGAAAAAGTTTCTGAAGGTGATGAGATTCTTATTATTGAGGTTGAAGGTGCGGAAGAGTCTGCTCCTGAGGCACCTGTAGAAGATCCTGCACCAGAGAAGTCCGCTGAGAAAGCTCCAGCTTCTTCATCTTCCAGCGAAGAAAAAGTTTCAGTGCCAGATATTGGTGGTGCAACTGACGTTGAAGTTATAGAGGTTTGTGTTGCTGAAGGTGATATGGTTGAAGAGGGTGATTCAATTATCGTTCTTGAAACTGATAAGGCTTCTATGGACATACCTTCACCATTTACAGGTAAGATCGCCAAGATTTCTATTAAAGTTGGTGACACTGTATCCGAAGGTGCTGATATTCTTGTGCTGACAACTGAGTCATCTTCAGTGGCGCCTGCTGCTAAAGAAGAAAAAGCTGAAGAGCCAAAATCATCAGCTCCTGCTGCAGCATCAGCTTCTGGTGGTGTTGAGTCGGTTAAAGTGCCTGACATTGGTGGTGCTGAAGGCGTTGAAGTTATCGAGGTTGCTGTTGCAGCCGGAGATAAAGTTCAAGAAGGTGATTCTATCATTGTTCTTGAGACTGATAAGGCCTCTATGGAAATTCCTGCGCCGAAATCAGGAACAGTGAAGTCTGTTTCTATTAAGGTTGGTGATAAGGTTTCTGAAGGTGATCTTGTTCTTGAGCTTGAAGTAGAAGGTGGTTCTGAAGTGCCTGCGCCTGCGCCGGCTGCTGAAAAAGCAACTTCTGCACCAACTGAAAAGCCTAAAGCAAGTGCCGAAAAGTCAGCTCCTGCAGTAGATCAATTTGCTGTACTGTCTGAACCTTCTAAGAAAGTTCATGCTGGTCCAGCTGTTCGTATGCTCGCTCGCGAGTTAGGTGTTGATCTGTATCTTGTTCGTCCTACTGGCCCTCGTGGTCGTATTACGAAAGAAGATTTGCATGCTTATGTGAAAGCAGCTGTGCAAAAGGTGGCTTCTGCTCCGGCTGGTGGTGTTGCAACAGGTTCCGGTCTGCCAACTGTGCCAGATCAAGACTTTAGCAAGTTTGGTGAAGTTGACGTTGTTAAGATGAGCAAGATCCAGCGTCTAACTGCTCAGAACATGGTTCGCAACGCGCTTGTTGTGCCTCAAGTTACTCAGTTTGATAAAGCTGATATTTCTGATCTTGAAGCATTCCGTAAAGGCTTAAAAGGCGAAATGGAGAAACAAGGTGTTAAATTAACGCCGCTTCCATTCCTGATTAAAGCAGTTGCGCAAGCAATGGTTGCTAATCCAAGCTTTAATGTGTCGCTAATGGCCGATGGCGAAAGCTACGTTCAAAAGCATTATGTACACATTGGTATTGCTGTGGATTCGCCTGCTGGTTTGGTTGTTCCTGTTTTGCGTGACGCAGATAAGAAATCTGTCGTTCAAATTGCAAAAGAAGCGGGAGAGCTAATTAAGAAAGCACTAGATAAACAACTTAAGCCAGCTGACATGCAGGGTGGTTGTTTCACTATTTCTAGTTTGGGTGCAATTGGCGGAACAGGATTTACTCCTATCGTTAACTGTCCTGAAGTGGGTATTTTGGGTGTTTCTAAAGCGGACGTTGAGCCACGCTGGAATGGTAAAGAGTTTGAGCCTCGTACAATGTTGCCATTGTGCTTGTCTTACGATCACAGAGCTGTGAATGGTGGTGATGCAGGTCGCTTTATGACCTTCTTAAACTCCTTGCTGAGTGATGTACGTCGCTTGTCTCTTTAATCAGATTCTTTGATTAACAGCTAAGCAAATAAAAAAGCCGCTTTATAAGCGGCTTTTTTTTATCTAATGTTTTTGCATTGCTTTATTACGAAGTGGGTAAGTTTTTAACCGCTTGCTGCAAAGCGGATTTACGAGAATCACAAAACGCATTGTGCGGCAGTCTATTTGATACGCCCAGCTTTTCAAGTCGTTCTGTGGTTTGTCCATTAGGGCTAAAGATATAAACGGCACAGTTAGCTTCTATCGCGTCTTTTATGGCGTTTTCTAGTGCAAGCCCTATGGTAAGGTCCATCATAGGAACGGCGCTCAGATCTAACACTACAGCTTTGTAGTTGTGTATGCGGTTGTGATGCTTTGCGATGGCTTTGCTTGCACCAAAAATCATTGGGCCAGATAGATAGAAAAGCAATACGTTTCCATCAGCCTGGTCTAGTAATGATTTTTCCTCTTCTGATAGTGGAATATCGTCGTCAGCATCACTGATGGCTTTTACATTCCCTGACTGTAATCGGCTGAGTTTTTCTATTGTCATGATATTGGCTATAAAAACTCCAATTCCAACCGCAACCATTAGGTCAACAAATACGGTTAGTGCCATCACTCCGTACATTATAATGGTGGGAGAAAGGGCGACTTTGTGTGCTCGTTTCAAGAAGCTCCAGTCGAGTATGTTGATCCCCACATACAAGGCAATACCAGCCAGTACAGCCATTGGAATTGGGCTAATTAAGTCAGATGCACCAAGAACAACCAATAAAAGAATTAACGCTCTTGTTATGCCTGCAAGCGGTGATTTGCCGCCAGATTGTATATTGACGACGGTTCCCATGGTTGCGCCAGCACCAGGAAGCCCACCAAGAAGGCCGGAGAAAAAATTAGCGGTGCCTTGGCCAATAAGTTCGCGATTGGAATCATGCTCTTTGCGCGTAAGGCTGTCGGCAATAACCGCTGTAAGTAAGGTGTCTATGCAGCCCAAAGTCCCCAGCACGAGGCCGTTTATGATCATTTCTATAAATACAGACTGTTCAAAGGTGGGCCAATGAATTGATGGTAGGCCAGATGGAATAACACCTATGCGGCGCACATCTGAGTCGTTAAATAATAGAATAGAAATAAGCGTGATTGCGACCAAAGCAACAAGTTGAGGAGGAACGTATCGACGCCAGTGTTTGGGAAGATAAAAAAGCACCCCCAGTGTTAGCAGCCCTAGAAATAATTCTGAGAATTTCAAGTTAACAATAAGATTGGGGAGGGCGCTTAATGTTCCTATTACTCCACCAGGTGGAGATGAGTGCCCTAGAAAAGGAGCGATTTGCAAGATAATCAATATAATGCCAATGCCAGACATAAAGCCTGAAATAACGCTGTATGGCATTAGAGTGATGTATTTGCCTAACTTTAGATAGCCTAATGTAATTTGAAACAGCCCCGCGATCATCACCACTGTAAAAGCCATGGCGACACCACCTTCCGGGCTGCTGGCCATCATGCTCGTTAGTACCGCTGTCATTATGACGGTCATTGGGCCGGTTGGTTCTGAGATTAAGCTGGTTGAGCCGCCAAATAGTGCAGCAAAAAGGCCAACTAGGATGGCTCCCCATAAGCCTGCTTCTGCACCAGCTCCTGATGCCACGCCAAATGCTAGTGCAAGTGGTAGCGAAACAATGGCTGTCGTTGCGCCACCAAATAAATCGCCCACAAGAGTCCAATCTTTAAAGCGAGAAAAATCAATGATCATTGTTTTTTTCCTGTCCGTTATTTATGTTCAAATCAATCCTTTGAAATAATCCATAGTGCTCTTGTTGCAAAAGAGCCCGCATAAATGCGGGCTCTTTGTATTATCTAAATAGACACCGCAGTGTTTATTCTACGTTAGCTTCCGAAGTTGATTCTGATTTTTCTTCTCTTGCAATTCTCGGGTCGTTTTTAACTCTTCCAGAGGATGCGCGACGACGAGATGTCGCAGCATTGCGTTTTTCTTCCTGTTCTAAGCGTAGCTTTTCTTGTTGGGCTAAAATGGCAGCAGGTAATTCTACAGGCGCTTTAGCTTCTGTATTTGCCTGTTTGGTAGCCGGTTTGCCACGTCCGCGACGAGGAGTACGAGTGGAAGGACTAGATGTCTCTTCTGTTTTAGCGTTTTCTTCAGTTATCTCAGAAGTGTTGTCAGTAGACTCGGTCTCTTTCTGATTTGTCGTCACTATAACAGCGTCAGTATCTTGTGTTTCAGTAGATACTTCTTCTGTCGCATTGACTGGTTCTGCAGTAACAGTCTTAGCTTCTTCTGCTTCAGGTATTGGCTTATCCGTGGCATTGGCTTCTTCTGTAGCTTCTGTAGCAGTTGTTTGAGTCTCTTCTGATTTGGAAGTCATGTTTGACTCTTCTTCAGTTTGCTCTGTTGCTGCTTCAGTTGTCTGTTGCTCAATTTTTCGCATCTGAGCTTTTACAGACATCTTAGGTTTTGTTGGTTTTGCTTCAGGAGACTCGTTTTTAACGGTTTCTACTGTTGTTTCTTTTGAATCTGCAGGTGATGCTTCAACAGCTTCAACAGCTTCAACAGCTTCAGCAGCTTCAACAGCTTCAACAGCTTCAACAGTTTTCTCAGTCTGAACATTTTGCTCAGTTTTGTATTTGTCTTCCGAAATGGTTTCTGTTGTCACATCTTCTTCTGATTTAACTTCACTTTCTGTTTCAGTCTGCTTAACTTCTGGAGTGGTTGGTTTTACTTCTTCAGTTTTTGCAGCTGCAGTCTCTGTCGCTTGATCATTTTCAGATTCAACATTCTCTTGTTGTGTGCTGTTTTCTTCTTTTTGTGGGCGACGCGAACGACGTGAGCGACGTGAACGACGTTGAGGTTCATCGCCATTTTCGTTGCTTTCCACTTCGGCATTTTGAGCTGCTTCTACTAGAGCTGCATCTTCTTGCTCTTGTAGTTTAGTTGCTTCCAATGCTTCGTCTTTTAATTTGCCGTTGCGGCGACGGTTGTCATTACGATCGCGTTTGCGTTCTTTGACTTCAGGAACCTCTTTCTGAGGTTGGCGAGGAGCTGCTTTTACAGCCGCTTCTTGCTTTTCAGCTCTCGGTTCTTGAGCGTCTTGCTTGTTGCCACGGTTATTACGACGGTTGTTGTTATTGCCTTTCGTGCCAGCTTCAGCCTGTTCACGGCGTGATTGACGAGTAGAGCGATTTTTTTCAGTCGTATTGCTGTCGTCACGATCCGCATTTTGATGCTTAACGTTACGTTTGTTTCTGTTTACACGCTTATCGTTAGGCTTGCTTGATGCACTAGTGTCACGATCACGATCATTTTGTGAAGGTGTTGTAGCGCTAGTCTTGTTAACGGTTTTAGGTTTTGCTTTGGTTTGAGTCTCACCAAATAGTGCCGTCATAATACGTTTAAGCAAACTTGGCTTGCTTTGTGTATTCTGCGTGCTCTTGGTTACCTTTGGTGTCGCTACTGGTGCGGTGTGCTCTGGAGCTGGCGCTTTAGGAGCAATGCTAGTTACCGCTGCTTGTGGGCGAACATTTTCATTTGCTTTACGTGGTTCGTAAGGCGGTTGTTCAGGTGTTTCCACCAAGTTGTAGCTATTTTCGTTTTGCGTAACAACTGTGCTGTCATCGCGAATACGTTCTACTTCAAAATGCGGTGTTTCCATATGTGGATTTGGCACAAGAATAATGTGAACGCTGTTACGTTTTTCAATTTTCGCAATATTGGTACGTTTTTCATTAAGTAGGAAAGTCGCAACTGATACCGGTAATACAGCACGGATCTGAGCAGTACGTTCTTTGGAGCATTCTTCTTCAATAAGGCGAAGTACAGAAAGTGCCAGAGACTCCACGTCACGAATAAATCCTTGGCCATTACAGCGAGGACAAACAATGCCGCTGGTTTCGCCAAGAGAAGGGCGCAGACGCTGGCGTGACATTTCTAATAGGCCAAAGCGAGAAATACGACCAAGTTGAACACGAGCACGATCCGCCTCTAGAGCGTTTTTCATGCGGTTTTCAACTTCTTTTTGGTTGCGTACTGGTGTCATATCGATGAAATCGATAACAACCAATCCACCGATGTCGCGAAGACGCAATTGACGAGCTATTTCATCGGCCGCTTCTAAATTGGTCTGTAGTGCTGTTTCTTCTATATCTCCGCCTTTCGTTGCGCGGGCTGAGTTGATATCGATAGACACTAGTGCTTCTGTAGGGTCAATAACAATTGAGCCACCAGAAGGTAGGCGAACCTCACGCTGGAAAGCCGTTTCGATCTGAGTTTCGATCTGGAAGCGGTTAAACAGCGGTGTGGAGTCAGTATACATTTTAATGCGCGACTTAAAGTGCGGCATAACTTGCATAACGAAGTTTATCGCGTCTTGGTAAGCGCTTTTCTCATCAATCAATACTTCGCCAATGTCTTCGCGTAGATAATCGCGAATGGCGCGGATGACGATGTTGCTTTCTTGATAGATTAAGAAAGGAGCAGGCTTTTCAGATGCAGCCTTAGTAATAGAAGACCATAAAGTATCAAGGTAATCCAAGTCCCACTGAAGCTCTTCAGTTGAACGACCAACGCCTGCAGTACGAACAATCAATCCACCATTTTCTGGTGTGTTCAGGCCTGACATAGCTTCTTTAAGGTGTGATCTATCGTCGCCGTCGATACGACGAGATATACCGCCAGCACGTGGGTTATTAGGCATTAAAACCAAATAACGACCCGCCAAGCTAACAAAAGTAGTCAAAGCAGCGCCTTTGTTGCCACGCTCTTCTTTGTCCACTTGAACAATCACTTCTTGACCTTCACTTAACACATCTTTGATGTTAATTCGGCCTTCGTGATTGGACTTTTTGGAGAAGTAGGTTTTAGAAATTTCTTTGAGAGGTAGAAAACCGTGGCGATCTGCACCGAAGTCAACAAAAGCAGCTTCAAGACTCGGCTCAATGCGAGTGATGCGACCTTTGTATATATTCGACTTCTTCTGTTCGCGTGAACCGGATTCGATGTCTAGATCATATAGACGTTGTCCGTCTACTAGGGCGACGCGCAACTCTTCTTGTTGAGTTGCATTAATAAGCATTCTAATCATTATATGTGTGAACTCTGTGGGCTGATACGAAAGAGTCACAACAGTGATAGGGTAAACATTAATAAATCTGACTCAGAATTAGAGCAAGTCATTTAGTGTTCTCTGGCGAGAGGAGTACGCGATTCGTTTATTTATGTTAAACGCTTTTATGCGGTCGCTGCCGTGATCAATACCAAATAGTCTCTTTAACCGGTCTCGTTTCTTTGCTTTTACGAAACAACGCGAACGCGTGGCCTAGCAATTTAATGAGAGTTCCTTCCACTGAAGCGGATTTTTCCGAATCATGCGGTTTATTATTTAAGATTAACTGTTACAGAGGTAAGATAGGGGGCCAAAGTGTCGCTTCGGCAATTGTCATTCAATTCTTGCATCTTATCTTCGAGGTGTTTTGTTGCCTCTTACCCTTTGCGAATGTGAATATAACAGTAAAAACTAAGTGCTTCAATTATAAAGGAAACCAATCTTAGCTTATGTCGGACTCAGAACTAAAATCAGCAGAGCGTCCAGCGGTTCGTTACGTCACTATTGACGACAATAATACGGGTCAGCGAATTGATAATTTTTTGGTTACCTTTTTAAAGGGTGTTCCGAAAGGTAAGATTTACAACTTACTTAGGAAAGGTGAAATACGCGTTAATAAGAAGCGAACTAAGCCTGATTACCGCCTTCAAAATGAAGATGTTGTGCGTATTGCGCCGATTGTGCTTGCACCAGAATCAGACAAGCCAGTTTTGTCTGATCGTTTGAAAAGCGAGATAGAATCTCGCATTGTCTATGAAGATAAAGGGTTGATCGTTGTTAACAAGCCGTCAGGCTTAGCCGTTCATGGTGGCAGTGGCTTGAGCTTCGGCTTGGTTGAAGTTATTCGCCAAATGCGGCCGTTAGAGAAGTTTATTGAGCTTGTTCATCGACTCGATCGCGATACATCGGGTCTTATCATGATCGCTAAAAAACGTGCAGTACTAAAAGAGCTGCATACGGCGTTACGTGAAAAAGAAGGTGTGCAAAAAACATATTTGGCTTTGGTTTATGGCAGCTGGCCTAAGCGAAAATTGCAAGTTAATGCGCCTTTATTAAAGAATGAACTCAAATCTGGCGAACGTGTGGTGAAGGTTCACACAGACGGTAAAGAAAGTTTAACTCGCTTTAAATTAGTTCGTCAGTTTGAAGGCTATAGTTTGGTCGAGTGTGAGCCAGTAACAGGGCGTACGCATCAGATTCGCGTTCATACGCTGCATGCGGGCTATCCGATTGTTGGTGATGATAAATACTCGCCAGCTGAATCCTTAAAAGAAACAAAAGCCCTTGGCTTTAAGCGCTTATGTCTTCATGCGACACGATTAGACATTATGTTGAATGGGGAGCGTATGCTGTTTGAGGCGCCGCTGGATAAAGAGTGGCAAGCTTTGATGAATGACAGTTTGACCGGAATTTTCCCATAGATATTTGTCGCTTTTGAATAGAAAAATAAAAAAGGCTTGCTAAGGTAGGTCTTTTTTTTCGCTTCTTGCTAGTGGGAGTTGTCTTTGCTGTTCGTTGTGGGTATCGCGGACTTTACGTGTGTGTGATTAGTAGCAACTTTTTATGTAAATAAAAACAGCCACCTATAACAGTTTAGATTAGGTGGCTGTTTTAAATACTAATACATTATGATGCCATCACTAGATTTTAAAGCGATCCGTTAATGATTTGAGCTGATTGCTTAATGTTCTTAAGTTGCTGACAGCACGGACAGATTCAATAGATCCTTCGGTTGTTTGGTCTGCTAATTGACGAACATTTTCAACGTTGCGATTTATTTCATCAGATACTTGAGATTGCTCTTCAGCAGCAGTAGCTATTTGGTTATTCATATCTTGCACATAACCAACTTGCTCACTTATGTTGGCAAAAAGAGCCAATACTTCTTTTGCTTGTTCGGCATTTTTAGTAGATAAGTCTCTGCTTCTTAGTATTTTATCCAGAGATTCTTGGGCGCCATTTTGTAATTCGACGATCAAGTCTTCTATCTCTTTCGCTGAGCTTTGAGTTCTACTTGCCAGTCCGCGAACTTCGTCTGCCACCACGGCAAAACCTCGGCCTGCTTCACCCGCTCGCGCCGCTTCGATTGCTGCGTTAAGTGCCAATAAGTTGGTTTGCTCTGCAACGGCTTTGATGACTTCTAATACGTTACCGACATTGTCGGTGCGAGTTTTCAGTTGTTCCATTGCTTTACTTGTTGCGGTCAAGTCGTTGGCTAATAATTCAATTGAAGATGCTGTATCGGATACTTTCAAGTTACCTTGGTTAACGATATTGTCTGTTTTCGTGGTCGCTTCTGCTGCTGTTTCTGCGTTACGAGCTACTTCGGCAACCGTTGAGGACATTTCGTTAATAGCCGTGGCAACTTGATCCGTCTCATCTTTTTGAGACTGCATCATAGTTTGGCCTTGTTTTGAAATGGTTTCTAATTGCTCACTGGTTGAGCTTAAATTTAGAACACCATTAATGACCTCGGAAATGAGCGTATTAAGAGTACGGCTCATGGTTCCGATATTGTTATACAGTTGGCCAAGTTCGTCTTTACGGTCATTTTTTAATATCTGGGTTAAGTCACCATTAGATATTTTTTCAACAGCGGCCTTAACGTCATTCATTGGATTGACAATCATATGGCGAATTAACAAAGCAAAGAAAATGCCTATTAGTATAGCGATGATAGTGACAGTAATTAGAACCGTTGAGACTCTATCACCATCACTTTTGCTCTTTTCTTCTTGAAGTAGTGTGATTGAATCGATCTTATCATTCATCTTAGTGGACAGAGCCATTAGATTTTTTTGTGCTTTTACAAGCTCAGCATTAACCGCGGGATTTCTTTTCCCAAGGTCTTCATATAGGTTTAAAAGAGATAGGATTGCTTGTTGCTTGCTTTGAAGATCACTTGATAATTGTAGATTTTTTGTTTTGTTGATAATGGCTTGGAATCTCGTTGTAACAAGCTCTATAGGTATATTTTCTTTTTTGATGACGTGGTCATTTATCTCTGATGTCAAAGCATACCAGCTGTTTGCGACATCTAAAGCTGTATTCAAATTTTCCATGTCATTTTTCTGACGTAGCTGTTTAATGATTTGGTCATATTGGTTAAATATATTAAGGCGTATTCCAGTAGCCTCATTGTCAATCGCTTCCCAGTTTTTTCGGGCATCAGTCAGAATGGTTAATGCCTTTTTATACTCTAAAAGGTTTTGATCTGTTTGTATTACCAGCTCTCTCACATCTGAGCCATTATAGATTTTTTCACCTTCTTTCAAGAAATCGGCTAGAACTTCTGTGCGACGAACTAGATCCTCTTTATCCTTTGAAGATCCTGACTCGACGAAAAGCACTCTGGCTCTTTGCATTTCAACAACGGCATCGTCTAAGTCATTGGACAGTCGTACTTTATCCGCTCTGTTAAGCAAAGTATTGACACCTGATATACCGACTATACCAACTATAAGCGCAAGTAATAATACAGAGCCAAAGCCTAAACCAAGTTTAGTACCTATTAGCCTATTTTCGAGAAATTTTTTCATGAGAATGCTTCCTTAGCTATTCTGAAAAGGGTTGGGACGGCTAGATTCTTCTCTTGTGTTTGTTGTTGATATAACCGTTTTCCAATGCCTATCATAACGGCTATGGTAGAGCTCAAGAAATAGTAAAACTGTGTATGAAATGTGATGTTTTTAAGTGTTTGAAATTGCGCTTATAAGAAATGGGGCATTTTTAAGCGTTAATATTTGTTTGGTACTGATAGGGTGTTGTTCCTAATGCTTTTTTGAAATGTGAGTTCATATGGCTTTGGTCAAAAAAACCACACTCCAACGCCACATTGCTTGGCTGTTCGCCACTTTTGAGTAAACATTTTGCCTTTTGTATTCGAGACTGGATTTGATATTGATGCGGTGTAATGCCAAAAGATGCTTGGAATTGACGTATGAGGTGATATTTACTCATGCCAATTACTTTCGATAGGTGTTCTAGGCTAATTTCCTTGCTGGCGTAAGCGTTAATGAACTCTTTCGCACTTAGTAATGATTTCTTTGCTTTTTTTGTTTGAATAACGGATTGATTGATTTTGCTATTGAGCGTCAATTGCATGAGAAAATTATAAACGATGGTCTCTAGGGTGAGTCTTGATGATTTATCGGAAAGAGAGCTGAATATTAAGTTAAATTGTTTGATAAGCTTTTCATCGTTAATAATCGGGTTATGGAAATAAGGCGCGTTTTTATGCTTACCTGTAAAGTCGCTTAATAGCTCATCGAATAATTCTGGAGTTGGATACATAGCTCGATATCCCCATCCATTTTGTGAGGCTGCGCTACCAGTATGGGCGGAATCAGCATTGACTATTACTAAACTGCCAGCCCCAGAGGTATGATTTTCACCTTCATTAAAAAAGCGCTGTACGCCATGTTCTATAACACCTATTGCATAACCTTCGTGCACGTGTTTTGAGAAGTGCTGGTCTTTGAAATCAGCCCGAACACATTCAATCCCTTCATAGCAATCTAGATTAAAGAAGTGTGAGCCGATTTTCGAGTTCATGATGTGTCCTGCAAATTGTTTGTGAGACATAAAAGCGCAATTTTATCCTATAAGCAAATTTCTCCAAGACGATAATGAAGGCTTATTTAAAGGAGAGTTTATGTTTGGTCTTGGTAGCGACACGGTTTTGTATTATATAGCGATTTGTTTAATTGCGGCAGGCACACCTGGCCCAGGAACCCTTGCTGTATTGAATTCTGCGTTGCTTTTTGGTGTTCGGAGAACGTTACCAGTCATGTTTGGGATTTTGTTTGGGATGGGCGTTGTGTCCGTAGCAACAGTGACAGGTTTAAGTGCTCTGATTCTGCACTCTGAACTGGCTTTTATGGTAATCAAATACATTGGTGGATTGTATATTGGCTATTTGGGTGTGCGTATTTTATGGCCTTTATTTAACAGTAAACAAGAAGCTATGAAGTCTCAAAAATCAGAGAGAAAAATGACATTCGTAACGGGTGTTATTTTGTCTATTTTTAATCCAAAAACCTTGATGTTTTTCACAGCTTTACTTCCAGCTTTTATCCACCAACATAGCAGTCTTGTATCGCAGACTTTTACTCTCACTTTAATATTATTGCTCTGTACTTTTGCTGTACATTTAGCTTATAGCAAACTCTGTACTTATGTGTCTGATTTCTTTGTTCGGCACATGAGGTGGGTGGATGCCATTATTGGTTTGATGTTTGTCTGTTTTTCGATTGTTGTTTTGTGGTTGTCTTAATAATCAGATGAAGAAAAGGGCAGTCAGATGGTTGCCCTTTTCGTTTTTACAGATTTAAAGTTTTAGCTTTTAAATCTTAGCTCTTAAACTTTAGAGATTTCTATAATGTAACCAACAGCAGCTCCGTAACGGTTTTTGTAGTTATAGCAGATGTACGGGTCTAATGTGTCTTTCACTTTCATTCAGTGCAAGCAAACCAGTTGATTCTGCACCAGCAGGGCAATACATGATGAGAGATAGCTCTCCGCTAATTAAGCTAGCTGGGGTATGCATGTTAACGAATACTGATTCGCTGTCGATTGCTGCCAGTATGGACTTTTTGTCCACAAGCTAGCTGGTGCTCGTATACAGCCCCTGCTTTTGGATCTTCAACATGGTTACTAGGTTGTGTTGTTTATGTATGAATAATTCACGATAGTCACTTTGGTGTCATGAGTTAATAGAATATATTAATGATCAGGCCTCGAGGAAAATTAAATTATGAACATATCTATCTTAACTTTTGATGATTTCAACGAACTGGACTCATTTATAGCGCTTGGTATTTTGAACAGAGTGAAAAATAAAGGTTGGAAGGTGTCCATTGCTAGCCCAACTAAACAAGTTAAGTCGATGAATGGTGTCGTGATTGAAAGGCAGGAGTCGCTTGATGGACTCGCTTCTGCCGATGCTGTCATCGTGGGAAGTGGCTTAAAAACACGAGACGTGGTGGCTGACCCATCTATTATGGCGCAATTACAACTTGATCCAAGTCGTCAGGTTATTGGTGCGCAATGCTCTGGCACCTTGGTTTTAGCTAAACTAGGTTTATTAGATGGTGTGCCTGCTTGTACAGATTTAACAACATTACCATGGGTGAGAGAAGCTGGCGTTGAGGTGCTAAATCAAGCTTTTTTCGCGAAAGGGAATGTAGCGACAGCGGGAGGCTGTTTGGCATCGCATTATCTTGCTGCATGGGTTATTGCCCGACTAGACGGTATTGACGAAGCAAAAAATGCGATCGACTACGTTGCTCCTGTCGGTGAAAAAGAAGAATACGTAAGTCGTGTTATGCATAATATTTCACCGTATCTGTAGTAATCAGAGGCTCCAGTGCTAAGTAGATGAATCTAATGCTGTAAAGATAAGATTAAAATGTGCATCTGTGTTTTGACTGTTGTTCTTGTTGCTTCGCCTCAATAGAATCAAATGTCACTATTACTCGTCTTGTGGTTACTTTGTACTTTGACCGAAGTTCAACTCCACGAGGTTTGATCTACATTTTATAGAACAAGAAGGTCCGCATGAAGAAAGTTTTCTTGAAAAAACTGCAGTCTCTTACCGCGATTCTTGTGCTGAATACGGTACCTGTTAGCTTTGCACAGACTGGCGGTGTTAACTATGAAGCCGAGGTGCTGCAGGCTAGGGTGCTTTCCGATGATAGAAAAAGCACACTTAAGAGCGCAGATTCCCAAACAGATTCACTAAAGCAGTTGTATTTTGATAATTCACTGACTTACATTCAAAAGCACACGGAGAAAGCGGCTAGTTACCAGCATCAAGTTGCTTTGGCGCTGGTGGAGGAAGCGTACCAGGATGATTACGATACGCTATTAGATCAGTATGAGCGTGAATTAGAGGATGCGGCGACAAATAGTAATCCAGAAAGCATCCAGATTGCCAAGCGTAGAGTTGAAGATCAGTTGCAGGATCTGAAAGAGATGCGCCGTTCAAAAATTGCAGAATTTAATCAGCAATTTGGAATAACATAAAGCATACTGCCGTTTTGAATCTAGCCTAGTTAACTATCGAGTTTGCATGTCCTTTAACCAAACCCCCATTAATTTCGTCATAATACGCCGGCAGTTTGATTTTCGTGGTATTGAAATGGGGCGTTGGGTAACGCCAGATGAAAGGGATCGAGCCGCGGTCAATTTCTATCGAGCATTGGAAGACCTAATGTCTGTGTTGCAAGGACCTGAGCTATTAATATCATTGCGAGGTACTCTTGGGCTTCAATATGGAAAGGGCGGAAGGCCCGGCGTAGCCGCTCACTATATGCCAGCAACGCGGCAGCTATCCTTAGCCAAAAATGCGGGAGCTGGCAGCCTTGCTCACGAATGGTTTCATGCTTTCGACCATTATATGGGCGAAAAAATGTTCCAGCACGTATCGACTTCTCATTTTGCTTCTGCATGCTGGCTTAATAGCGCCCAATTACAACTGTCTCGTAACAGGCAGCCTCATCCGCTGAGCTTGTTATTGGCTGAATGCTTCAAAGTCATTATGCTGAACGAGCAAGGGGATGAGCCAAGCGACATGTTTCAAATATCCCGCCTTACCGATCAAAAGCTAAAAGTCATCTACTACGCCAAACCAGAAGAAATGGCAGCGCGCGCCTTCGAAGCCTTCGTTGAGGACACAAAACCTACCAGTACCTTCTTGGTAAAAGGCAGTCGCCATTCTGAAGAGGCTAAAATAGGCCTTTATCCTCAAGGTGAGCAGCGACTTCGTATTAATCAAGCCTTTCAGAATTATTTCAGCTTACTTGGTCTAGCATTAAGTAAAGTGTAATGCGCACATTTAATAAATAAAATACCATTTATATTTTAATTATTATATGGATTTGATGTGGTTCATCATGGCGAATGAAATAAAAAAGGCGAATCATTGCTGATTCGCCTTTTTTTGTTTTTAGTACTTTTTACCTGCTTAGAAGATTAGTCTTCATAGCTGTCAATTGGGGGGCATTCGCAGAATAGGTTGCGATCACCGTAGACATTGTCGATACGGCCAACGGGTGGCCAGTATTTACGTGCTTTGATCCAATTTAAAGGGTAAGCGCCTTCTTTACGTGAATAAGCGTGATTCCATTCCATATCTAAAAGGCTGTCTGCTGTGTGTGGTGCATTTACTAGCGGGTTGTCTTCTAGAGGCCATTCGCCGGCTTGCACCTTGCTGATTTCTTTGCGAATTTGAATCATGGAATCACAGAAGCGGTCTAGCTCTTCTAGGTTTTCAGATTCCGTTGGTTCGATCATCAATGTGCCAGCAACAGGGAAGGACATGGTTGGTGCATGGAAGCCAAAATCCATCAAACGTTTAGCGATGTCTTCTTCGCTAATACCTGATTCCGCTTTCAATGGGCGAATATCGATAATGCATTCATGTGCAACTGTGCCATTTTTGCCAGTGTAAAGTACTGGATAGTGTTCGCCTAAGCGCTTAGCAATGTAGTTTGCATTCAAAATTGCGTTGAAGGTTGCATCGCGCAAGCCTTTGTCACCCATCATTTTGATGTACATCCAAGTGATCACAAGAATACTTGCACTACCGTATGGCGCGGCTGAAACCGCGCCGTGTTGCTCAAGCATGCCCATCACAGGGGAAACCGCGTGGCCAGGTAAGAAAGGCGCAAGGTGAGATTTAACGCCGATTGGGCCCATGCCTGGACCGCCACCACCATGTGGGATGCAGAATGTTTTATGTAGGTTAAGATGCGAAACGTCACCACCAAATGAGCCAGGAGGCGCAACACCCACTAGAGCGTTTAAGTTGGCGCCATCAATGTACACTTGGCCACCAAATTTGTGAACAATGTCACAGACTTCACGAATGTGTTCTTCAAATACACCGTGAGTAGATGGGTATGTTGCCATGATGCAACTCAGTTCAGCAGCATGCTTTTCAGCTTTTTCAGCAAGGTCAACTAAATCAATGTTGCCGTCCTCGTCGCATTTCACGATGACAACTTTCATGCCGGCTAACGCAGCAGAAGCTGGGTTTGTTCCATGAGCTGAGCTTGGAATCAAACAGACATCACGATCATGGTCGCCGCGAGATTTGTGGTACTTATCGATAGCGATAAGGCCTGCGTACTCACCTTGTGCGCCAGAGTTTGGTTGCAAAGAAACGGTGTCATATCCCGTTGCTTTGGAAAGCATGTCGATCAGCTCTTGCAATAATGCATGATAGCCAGCAACTTGAGTGCTTGGTGCAAACGGATGAATGCGACCAAATTCAGCCCAAGTAACCGGAATCATTTCGGATGCCGCATTTAGTTTCATTGTGCAAGATCCAAGAGGGATCATGCTTTGGTTAAGCGCAATGTCTTTGACTTCCAATTGGTGCATATAGCGCATCAATTCGGTTTCGCTGTGATGACTATTAAATACTGGGTGAGTCAGTATGTCATCTTGACGCAATAGGGCATCATCAAAGCCATAAGCGCTTTCCGTGTTTGTAATGTCTTCTAGTGATAGCTCTGCGCCGAAGCATTCAGCTAAGTCGATAAGATCATTTGGGGTTATTGTCTCGTTTAACGCGATAGACACTTGGCTGTCAGACGCTTTGTGGAAGTTCATTAACTTCTCAGCGCCTTTATTCATGATGCTATCAGTTTGTTCACCAGTGTTAACGATAACGGTATCAAAGTAACTTGAGTTAGTGGTGAAGCCTTTTGCTTGGATGGTGTTGGCAAAGCAGTTGGTAAGCGCCGCAACGCGGTTCGCTATCTTTTTAAGGCCAGCAGGGCCGTGATAAACCGCGTAGAAGCCAGCCATCATCGCTAGTAGTGCTTGAGCGGTACATATGTTCGATGTCGCTTTTTCACGGCGAATATGTTGCTCGCGTGTTTGCATTGCCATGCGTAGCGCTGGTTTGCCATGACTGTCTTTCGATACGCCGATAACACGACCTGGCATAGAGCGTTTGAATGCATCTTTGGTTGCTAGGAATGCAGCGTGTGGGCCACCAAAGCCCATTGGTACACCAAAGCGCTGAGCGGAGCCGAAAACGATGTCAGCACCCATATCGCCTGGTGATTTCAATAGAACAAGAGACAGTAGGTCGACGGCAATGCTGACAAGTGCGCCTTGCTCATGTGCTTGAGCAATAACAGGGGTTAAATCAGTCACTGTGCCATCAATGCCTGGGTATTGAATAATGGCGCCGAATACATCGTGTTGTGCGAAATTTGCGATATCATCAACGATGACTTCAATTTCAAGCAGTTCTGCTCGAGTTTTAACGACGTCTATTGTTTGTGGCAAGCAGTGGCTTGCAACGAATAATTTATCGCTCTTCTTGCGGTTGGAGCGTTTCATTAGTGTCATCGCTTCGGCTGCGGCCGTCGCTTCATCTAATAAAGAGGCGTTGGAAATTTCCATGCCTGTTAGGTCGATAATGACTTGTTGGAAGTTTAATAGTGCTTCCAAGCGACCTTGAGATATCTCTGGTTGGTAAGGCGTGTAAGCCGTGTACCAGCCTGGGTTTTCTAGTAGGTTGCGCAGAATTGGTGAGGGCACATGTGTGTCGTGGTAACCCATGCCGATAAAAGAACGCGCTACTTTGTTTAGATTGGCGATGGCCTTTAGTTGAACAAGTGCTTCGTTTTCACTAACAGGGTTAGCTGAAAGATCTAGATTTGCTTGACGAATGGCTTCCGGGACTGTTTTTTCGATTAGTTCTGGAAGGCTGTTGATGCCAATTGTAGATAGCATTTTTGCCTGCTCTGAAGCGTCAGGGCCAATGTGGCGAGCAATAAATTCATCACTGTTTAACAAATCGCGAATGCACGAGGTCATGGTTTAATTACCTATTAAGATTAGATCGAGGAGTTAGGCTCTCAATACGGATAGAGGGAGAGCCTAGATTTGAGGCTATTCGATTGTGGCTGAATAGCCTGCAGCATCAAGTAATTTGTCAAGGTCAGCAGGGTCGCTGAGCTTGATTTTAGCAATCCATGCATCTTTAAAAGGTGCTTCATTGATAAGCTCTGGTGAGTCATTTAGAGCTTCGTTAACTTCAATTACTTCGCCATTAACAGGGGCATAAATATCGGAAGCGGCTTTCACAGACTCAACTAAAGAGAATTGCTCTGTAGCAGTTACGTCGGCGCCAACTTCAGGTAGTTCAACGTAAACTACATCGCCTAGTAGGTCTTGTGCGTGATCGGTAATGCCAACAGTAACTGTTCCATCGCCGTTATCTAACACCCATTCATGGGAGTCAGCGTACTTTAGGTTTTCTGGGATAGTGCTCATAGTATTTATGCCTCTTTAAAAAAATACCCAAGGAGGGTTACCCCTTGGGTACGTGATCTTAGCGGTAAAGTGGGAAACGTTTACAAAGCTCTTTAACTTCTGCAAGTACGCGAGCTTCAACTTCTGGATTGCCTTCTGGCATCTCAACTAAACCGTCAAGTACGTCACTGATAAGATGACCTACTTTTTGGAACTCTTCAATACCAAAACCACGAGATGTTGCTGCTGGAGTACCTAGACGGATACCAGAAGTCACCATTGGTTTTTCTGTGTCGAACGGAATGCCGTTTTTGTTACATGTGATACCAGCGCGTTCAAGAGCGGCATCGGCTGCGTTACCTTTAAGTCCTTTAGGACGAAGGTCAACTAGCATTAGATGCGTATCAGTACCACCAGTAACGATGTCACAACCACGTTCAACCATTACTTCTGCAAGTGCTTTAGCGTTAGCAACGACTTGTTTAATGTAATCAGTAAACTCTGGTTTCAATGCTTCGCCGAAAGCGACTGCTTTACCAGCAATAACGTGCATCAATGGACCACCTTGGTACCCAGGGAATACCGCAGAGTTGATTTTTTTACCAAGATCTAGATCATTGGAAAGAATCATGCCACCACGTGGGCCGCGAAGTGTTTTGTGTGTTGTTGTGGTAACAACGTGTGCATGTGGAAGTGGAGATGGGTGAACACCAGTCGCAACAAGTCCAGCAATGTGAGCCATGTCGACGAAAAGGTAAGCACCAACTTTGTCTGCAATTTCACGGAAGCGCTTGAAGTCGATTTGACGTGGAATGGCAGAACCACCCGCGATAATCATCTTTGGCTTGCACTCTAGTGCTTGCGCTTCGATAGCATCGTAATCAATCAATAATGTTTCTGGGCTAACTTCGTACTGAACAGCGTTAAACCATTTACCAGATTGAGCTGGTGCAGCGCCGTGAGTTAAGTGACCACCAGAAGACAATGACATACCCATGATAGTGTCGCCAGGCTGAAGCAGTGCTAGCATTACAGCACCGTTAGCTTGTGCGCCAGAATGAGGCTGAACGTTTACAAACTCACAGTTGAAAAGTTTTTTAGCACGGTCAATGGCAAGCTGTTCCGTTACGTCAACTGCTTCACAGCCACCGTAGTAGCGACGATGTGGGTAACCTTCTGCATATTTGTTGGTTAGTACAGAGCCTTGGGCTTCTAAAACGGCTTTTGAAGTGATGTTTTCAGAAGCAATCAATTCAATGCCAGTTTCTTGGCGTTCTTGCTCTTCAACGATTGTCGCAAAAAGTTCTTGATCTCGCTCAGCTAAAGTTTGGCTGAAAAAAGCTTCGGTATTCGCCATGGGGAAATTCCTCTTAAATAAACATGTATGCCAAAAAGACAATGAGTCGTGCGTATAATAACACTAAGGCAGTCTATGATGATGAAAAAAGATCATCTTTCTAGGAGCGTCAGTCATTGTTCGGTTTACGTCATTTTCACCTATGATAATGAAAAAGTTTCCAATTGGAAACACTAATTGGAATGGAATTTTGAAGTTTGTTTATTAATATGTTTGACCGTTCGTTTAAAAATTTCCGTCTAAAATATGAGGATTGGGTTGGAATTTGTATGAATAAATGCTGCTTAGGGCTTGTCAAGGTCGACTGAATTTGGATACTCTGTTTCCGATTGGAAACAGACACTATTACTACTTTAATTAAAGGTTTTCGTTATGAAACGTACTGCACTATGTGATCTACATGTCGCTTCTGGCGCTAGAATGGTTGAATTTGCTGGTTATGAGATGCCTGTTCAATATCCATTGGGTGTCATGAAGGAGCATTTATGGGCTCGTGAAAATGCGGGGCTGTTTGATGTGTCGCACATGGGGCAGGTAATACTTCGAGGTAAAAATGTAAAAGCTGCGCTTGAAGCCATTTTACCTGTTGATGTGCTTGGTTTGGCGGAAGGTACACAGCGTTACGGTATGTTTACCACTGATAGTGGTGGTATTACGGACGACTTAATGTTCGCTAATTGGGGCGATGAAATATTTATGGTTGTTAATGCTGGCTGTAAGGATCAAGATTTCGCCTACTTAAGGGCTACTTTAGTTGATTGTGATGTTGACGTTATAGAAGATCGTTCATTACTTGCTATTCAAGGGCCAAAAGCACGTGAAGTGTTTGCTCGGATGGTTCCAGGTGCTTCCAATATGACATTCATGCAAAGCTTAAAGCTTGAATGGCAGGGCGTTGAGCTATGGGTTAGTTGTTCTGGCTATACAGGTGAAGACGGTTATGAGGTTTCTGTGCCAAATGACAAAGCTGAAGTCTTTGCTAATGCTTTATTGGCATTTGATGAGGTGGAGTGGATTGGTCTGGGGGCACGAGACTCTTTGCGTCTTGAGGCTGGTTTGTGCTTGTATGGTCATGATATTGACACGACAACCACACCAATTGAAGCGTCTCTGAATTGGGCAATCCAAAAAGTTCGTCGTTTAGAAGGTGAGCGTGTAGGTGGCTTCACAGGTGCTGATGTTATATTGCCACAATTTGCGAACAAACCTACAAGAAAACGTGTTGGTTTTTTGGTTGATGGTCGAGCGCCTGTTCGTGAAGGTGTCGAAATCGTTGATGCTTCTGGAGAAGTAAAAGGTTCTGTAACCAGCGGTGGCTTTTCGCCAAGTCTTGCTCAACCTATTGTAATGGCTTATGTCTCAACTCAGGCTCTAGATGCTGCTGAGCCTTTGTTCGCCAGTGTGAGAGGTAAGAGTATTCCATTGAAACAAGCGGCAATGCCGTTTGTACCGTCCCGTTATTATCGTGGATAATTCATTAGTGATTTTTGGGTATTAACACTCGTATAGTTAAAAGACGCCCAATATAGAGTTAAATAAAGAGCGTTACGTGGAGCTTGCTTCTTTGCGTAGCGCATGTTTGTTTCTTATGTAATAATTTCTTATTTTTATGAGGTCTACCGTTGGCAAGTGCAATTCAGCTTGTGGAAGCCTTCAGCGCCTGTTTCCTTTCAAGTTTTAACACCCGCCTCATTGGTGGTGCAGATGAGCCTTTTTATCTGCCAGCTGAACCAAATAGTTCGGCGACTGTGTATTTTCGTTTTGATTATCCTTCAAGTGCGCTGCATGAAGTAAGTCATTGGTGTATTGCTGGACATGATAGGCGATTACTAGAAGATTATGGCTATTGGTATGAATCAGATTCTCGTAACCTGAAAACACAAAAAGAGTTTGAAAGGGTTGAAGTCAAGCCTCAGGCAATCGAATGTATTTTTCATTGGGTGGCAGGATTACCTTTTCGTGTCAGTGTGGATAATTTGTCTATGCCAGATTACGACGCCAAGCATTTTGAGCAGGCCGTTATGTCTCAGGTCGCTAAGTATATTGCTTCCGGTTTACCCAAAAGGGCTGAGATCTTTTCTAAATATTTATTGGTGCAGCGACTTCCTAACCAAGAATTAAATGAGTTTTTAAAGCG
Organism: Marinomonas sp. ATLA20; assembly: GCF_057180105.1. Classification (NCBI taxonomy): domain Bacteria; kingdom Pseudomonadati; phylum Pseudomonadota; class Gammaproteobacteria; order Oceanospirillales; family Oceanospirillaceae; genus Marinomonas; species Marinomonas sp. ATLA20. The sequence goes on along the minus strand of NZ_JBXUKU010000016.1, from coordinate 14,289 downwards.
ACAGTATGAAGATAATTGCAGATGAGAATATGCCAAATGCGAAAGCCTTGTTTTCACATTTGGGTAGCGTTGAGTTAGTAAATGGTCGAACTTTAACTCATGAGCAGGTGAAGGTTGCCGATGTGCTTTTAGTTCGTTCGGTTACAAAGGTAACCAGAGAACTGCTTGAAGGGAGTTCAGTTCGTTTTGTCGGCAGCGCTACAATTGGTGTAGATCATATTGATTTGGATTACCTGGCCAAATCAAATATTGCTTTTAGTAGTGCGCCTGGTTGCAATGCAGACGCAGTTGCTGATTATGTCTTTAGTGGCTTGAGCCACCTTTATATGACAAAAAAAATCAGCTGGTTAGGTAAAAAAATTGGCATTGTTGGCTATGGTAATGTTGGCAAAACTGTTTATGAACGCTTTGCCAATATGGGTTGTCAGGTATGTGTTTATGACCCTTTTAAATTAGAAAATGATGTTGCTAACTTTGTTTCTTTGGATGAGATTCTCTCTTGTGATGTGATTTCTCTTCATGCGCCCTTAACTCATTTGGGGGCTTTCCCAACAAAAGGGATGATTGGAAGAGAAAAGTTGGCTCGTTTGCGATCGGGTGTTGCTATTATTTCAGCTGGCCGTGGTGGTGTTATTGAAGAAAATGCATTGCTTGAACGCCATAGACAATTGGATGGTGATATTCATTTAGTGCTTGATGTTTGGGATGGTGAGCCAGCCCTTAATCAAGAGTTGGCTTCTATTGCTGATATTGCTACGCCGCACATTGCTGGTTATAGCAAGCAAGGTCGTGAAAAAGGCACGTGGATGGTGTATCAGGCTCTGTGTGAGTTTCTGCAGTTAAATTCTGATGTTGTGACGAAGCATGATGCTATTGGTGCTGGATGGTTTTCATCGGTTAATATCAACAGTTCCGCCCCTCTGGAAGAAATGCTGGCCCGAAGTGTGCAGGCTATCTATGATGTAGCAAGAGATGACGCTAGATTGCGCTATAAATACCGTGAGAATAAAGAAAAAAATATCTTTGATTGGTTGCGAAAGCATTACGTAGAAAGGGATGAATTAAATACATGTATAATTCATGCTCATAATAACGATGCTTGTAACCTTTTGAGTGCCGTTGGTTTTTCAGTAGAAAATAAATAATAACTAAGGTAGTTGCATGGCTGGAGTAATGCAGGTTGATCTAGGTGATCTTGATGTTCCAATAGGTACGAATGTACAGGTTGAGTTTATTTCTCCACCTGGACGTTTCATGGTAAAAGTCCTAGGTAATATTCCAAAACACTCATTAATTGTTTCTTGCCCAAAATTAAATGGAAGCAACATACTTGTTAGAGAAAGTCAGGTGGTAAATGTCCGCTTGATGTTGAGTACGCATGTTTGTGCGTTTTCAAGTAAGATTGCCAAAAGTTATATGGAACCCTCAGCCCATCTGCATATTGCTTACCCAAGCTACGTGGAAACCTCTGAAGTTAGGCAGGCTGGGCGTGTAGAGACGCGCCTTATTTGTAGTATAGATCCAAATGTGTCGCCAACCTCAATTAGTATGTTTTCCTCAGCGATTGTTATCGATCTTAGTCTTGGGGGGGCTAAATTGATCTCTAAAGAAGATTTCGGTTCAGTAAATCAAACGATGCGTTTGGTTTGTAATGTCAAGATTGGGCCTTATAGTCATATTCTTAAACTGGACTGTGAAATTAGGTCTCAAGAAATCCAAATGCTCGAGCAAGTTCAGGCGACTTTGGTTGATAATGATTTCTTAAGTCGTATGGGAGTTGAGTATTTCTACGTTTATGGCATTCGTTTTTTGGATGTATCCAAAGAAGCTGGTATACCGCTCATGGCTTTTATTCTAGAAACGATTCGTAATAAAACAAAGTAAGTGTTTCGCCTCATAAAAAAACGCCAGCATATGCTGGCGTTTTTTTTAACGGGGAGAAATAAAAGCGCTGTTCATTAAGATAAGTGTTTTAACAGAGCATCCAAACTTTGCTTGGCGTCACCAAATAGCATTCGAGTGTTGTCTTTGAAGAATAGTGGGTTTTCAACTCCAGCATAACCTCGACTCATACCGCGCTTAAGTACGATCGTTTGTTTTCCGTGCCAAGGCTCTAATACAGGCATTCCTGCAATAGGGCTGTCCGGTTCTTCATTGGCTGCTGGGTTAACGATATCATTGGCTCCAATCACGATAGACACGTCAATGTTTTTGAAATCGTCGTTTATTTCATCCATTTCATAAACGATATCATAAGGAACTTTTGCTTCAGCTAAGAGGACGTTCATATGTCCTGGCATGCGGCCAGCAACAGGGTGAATGCCAAAACGAACATTTACACCTTGCTCTCTGAGTTTCTTTGTAATTTCATAAACCGTGTGTTGAGCTTGAGCAACGGCCATACCGTAACCAGGCAAGATCATCACTTCTTTTGCATCAGCTAGAGCTTGAGCTGCTTCTTCTACTTGAATTTCGATAATGTTACCTTGAACTTCTGTAGAAGCATTAGCTGGCGCACTAGTTGGCTTTCCGCCGCCGATACCACCAAGGATGACGTGAAGAAACTTGCGATTCATTGCTTTACACATGATGTAGCTTAAAATAGCGCCACTGCTACCGACTAGTGCACCAACTACGATAAGTAGATCGTTACCTAGCATGAAGCCCATCGCTGCTGCCGCCCATCCTGAATAGCTGTTAAGCATAGAAACAACAACAGGCATATCTGCGCCGCCAATCGCGATGACTAAATGCGCACCAAACAGCAAAGCAAGTACGGTGATAATGGCTAAATAATTCATGCCTTCTGCAGCACCCACTTGGGCAAACTGCACTACTAAGTATACTTCAACAATACATATTATCAAGTTGATGAGGTGGCGCGCAGGTAAACGAAGAGGCTTGCCTGACACTTTGCCGCTTAATTTCAGGTAAGCAACCAGTGATCCAGTGAAGGTTACAGCGCCAATAAATATGCCCAATGCTGTTTCAACGTCATGAATGCGTTGAGCAACCAGTGAGTCGTACTCGCCATGACCTAAAGCGTTTGCAAACCCTACAAATACGGCAGCTAAACCGACAAGGCTGTGCAATACGGCTACGAGCTCCGGCATTTGAGTCATTCCAACGCGCTTTGCAAGAATCCACCCGATTAAGCTGCCAGGTATCATACCTAGTAACAATAGTTGGTAATTATCAGTTACGGCTCCTGCAATGGTAACGGCAATAGCAAGTGCCATTCCAAGCATTCCATAGATGTTGCCTCGTCTCGCACTTTCTTGGTGGCTTAATCCGCCTAAGGCCATGATAAACAAAGCACTTGCTCCAATATAGGAGGCAGTCATTACTCCGAAGTCCATTGTATATCTCCTATTTACGAAACATTTTAAGCATGCGATGAGTGACGGCAAAGCCACCCACAATATTGATACTGGTGATGAATATTGCCAGTGTCGCGAGAATGGAAACGGTAGTGCTTTGGCTGGATACTTGCGTTATCGCACCAATAACAATAATACTACTAATGGCATTGGTTACACTCATCAGTGGTGTATGTAGAGAGTGACTGACACCCCAAACAACCATATAGCCAACAAAACAAGATAAGACAAAAACAGTTAAATGACCCATGAATTCAGCAGGGGCAATCGAACCTAAACCGAGAAGTAACGCCCCAGTAATAACAACAGGAACGAGGAAGCCAAACGCACTGGGCTTTTTTTCTTTCGCTGCAGGTTGTTTAGTTTCTTTTGGTAGTTGTTCGCTGACATCCATTTTTGGTGCCGCTGAAATACGAGGTGCTGGTGGTGGCCATGTAATCTTTCCTTGCTTAACAACCGTGGCACCACGAATTACTTCGTCTTCCATATTAAGTACGATTTGACCGTCTTTTTCTGGGCATAACTCAGTTAGCAAGTGGAAAATATTTGTCGCAAATAATTGGCTAGATTGGGCAGCCATGCGGCTAGGCAAATTGGTGTAGCCGATGATAGAAACGTCGTGAGCCTTAATAACCTTGTTGGCTTGAGTCAAACGACAGTTACCACCTGTTTCAGCCGCAAGATCGACAATGACACTGCCTGGCTTCATTGAGCGGACCATTTCTTCCGTAATAAGTTCTGGGGCTGTCTTACCGGGAATTAATGCAGTCGTAATGATAATATCGACATCTTTGGCTTGCTCAGCAAATAGCGCCATTTCAGCGGCTATGAATTCGGCGCTCATGGTTTTGGCGTAACCGCCTTCACCTGTGCCATCTTCATCAGAGAAGTCCAAAAGTAAGAATTCTGCATTCATACTCTCAACTTGCTCTTTTACTTCAGGGCGAGTATCGAATGCACGAACAATCGCTCCCATGCTCTTAGCAGCACCAATGGCTGCTAGACCAGCAACGCCTGCGCCTATAACTAATACTTTAGCTGGTGGTACTTTACCTGCTGCCGTTATTTGGCCTGTGAAAAAACGTCCAAAATGTTGGGCGGCCTCCACAACGGCACGATAGCCTGCAATGTTTGCCATGGAGCTGAGTACATCCATTTTTTGAGCTCGAGAAATGCGAGGTACTGCATCGAGCGCAACAACATTTGTTCCGCGTTCAGATAGTTGTTGAAGTTTGGTTGCATTTTGAGCGGGATGTATAAGGCTAATTAGGGTTTGGTCCTTGCCTAACAGCTCAATACCATAAAAACCAAGTTCTGGGTGCTCGACGGGAGGGCGGACTTTTACCAAGACGTCAGCGTCATGCCATAGTTGCTTGGTATCATGAACGACTTCAACGCCAGCTTCAATGTACGCTTCGTCGGAATAGGATGCAGCAACACCAGCACCGCTCTCTATCATGATATTAAAACCTAATTGCTTCACTCTGGAAGCAACGGACGGGGTCATGGCGACTCTCAATTCGCCTTCTTCAATCTCTTTTGGTATTCCGATTTTCATATTGATGCCGTTATTGTTTTTAGACTAAGTCTGTGCATTCTTTTATTTAAAAATAAAGAATGCTGCCCGTGGTTTCTGCTTAGATGCTGCTTTAGAAACGCAAGTAATTAAAAACCAGCTGTATATTGTTATATTGCATGCTAGCGTCAACAGCTGTTGTTTTCGCGACGTTTTCGTCTTCCTAAGTGGTTTCTGGGTGATTCGATCTTTGTCTTTTTTTTGTTTGTAGTGCGGGCAGGGTATCTGGCATTAGAAAATGTCGTAATAAGATAAGTTAGAGGTTGACGGATATGCGATGCTGCGCCATTCAACGCTGTAACTGGCGTAGGATGACGTGTCTAAATTTCGATGTTTTTACGATTGTAAATAAACGACAGCATTGTTCAGAAATCATTATTTATTGGTTTTTGATTCAAGTGCTAATGTATGATCTGTATCAATAGATACTAAAAAATAAAAAGTAACACTCCCGCCTGAATATGATTTTTCAATAGATAGGGCGGTGGTAGGAGGAATTACAATAATGACTACGCCGAGATTCGTGACTTGGGAGCCTTCCATCGCGCAAGCAATCATTGATGAGTATAAGTCAAAGCCAGGAGCATTATTGCCGCTTCTGCACGCGATTCAGGATCGCTTTTCATATATCCCAGAAGACGCTGTAGCGTTAATTGCTAAGGCATTAAAACTAAGCCGTGCGGAAGTGCATGGTGTTATCAGCTTTTACCACCATTTTCGAACTAAACAGCCAGGACGTCATGTTGTGGAAATCTGCCGAGCCGAAGCTTGTCAGGCCGTTGGTGCTCGTGGATTGGAATCCTATGCAAAGAGTTCCTTAGGTGTGCAATATCATCAAACTACAGCGGATAACAATATTACCTTAGAGCCTGTTTATTGCTTAGGAAATTGCAGTTGCGGACCTTCGGTTCGCGTTGGCAATGAAGTATACGCAGAAGTTGATTCGCAGCGCTTTGATGCGTTAGTAGATAGCCTTAAAACTGAGCGAGTGGAGATTCTTTGATGACTTATCGTATCCATATTCCTTCTGATACAACCGCGAAAGCGCTCGGTGCAGACCGAGTCGCTCGTTTGGTTGATATTGTTGCCAAAGAGCAAAAGCTTGATGTTGAAATACGTCGCAACGGTACTCGTGGCCTGTATTGGATCGAACCACTTGTTGAGGTGGACACTGATGAGGGTCGATATGGCTTTGGCCCAGTAAAAGAAGCTGATATAGAATCTTTGTTTGACGCTGAGTTTTGGAAGGGTAATGTCGACCACCCTTTAGCTTTAGGTTTGGTAGAGGAAATTCCTTATTTAAAACGCCAAGAGCGCTTCACATTCTCTCGCCTTGGTATCACTGATCCACTGTCATTAGACGACTATCAAGCAAATGATGGTTTTAAAGGATTAGAAAACGCCATCAAGCTGTCATCACAAGAGATCGTTGATGCTGTGAAAGAGTCCGGCCTGCGTGGTCGTGGTGGTGCAGCTTTCCCTACAGGTATTAAATGGCAAACAGTATTAAATGTAGAGTCGCCTAAAAATCAAAAATATATCGTATGTAATGCCGACGAAGGTGACTCTGGAACATTTGCGGATCGCTTGGTCATGGAGTGTGATCCATTCATGCTGATTGAAGGTATGATTATAGCGGGTCTTGCTGTTGGTGCTGCGCAAGGTTATATCTACTGCCGCTCTGAATATCCGCTTTCAATTGAAAATCTTAATCAAGCGATTAAGACATCTTACGAAAACAATTTACTAGGTGCGAACATTTTGGGAAGTGGTAATCACTTTGACCTAGAAGTGCGCATGGGAGCTGGTGCGTATATCTGCGGAGAAGAAACCTCACTACTAGAAAGTCTTGAAGGTAAGCGCGGTTTAGTACGAGCGAAACCACCATTGCCAGCGATTGTTGGTTTATTTGGTCAGCCCACAGTCGTTAACAATGTTCTGTCTTTAGCTGCTATCCCATTTATCATGGATAAAGGCGCTAAGGCCTATGCGGATGTTGGTGTTGGCCGTTCACGAGGCACCTTACCTTTCCAAGTGGCCGGTAATGTGAAGTTTGGTGGTTTGGTAGAATTGGCATTTGGTCCTACACTTAATGAATTGATGTTCGGTTTTGGTGGCGGTACACGAAGTGGCCGTCCATTGCGAGCAGTACAAGTGGGCGGCCCATTAGGCGCGTACTTGCATGAAAGTCAGTGGGATACGTCATTAGGCTATGAAGAGTTTAGTCAAAAAGAGGCTGTTCTTGGTCACGGCGGTGTGGTCATGTTTGATGATACTGTTGATATGAGTGAGCAAGCTCGATTTTCAATGGAGTTTTGTGTGGCGGAATCTTGTGGTAAATGTACCCCTTGCCGTATCGGTTCCACTCGCGGTGTTGAAGTTATTGACCGTATTCGTTCTGGTGAAAACGTGGATGGCAATCTAAATCTATTAGCCGATCTGTGTGAAACCATGGTTGACGGATCGTTATGCGCCATGGGTGGCATGACACCGTTCCCAGTACAAAGTGCGATGAAATTTTTTAAAGAAGACTTTGTTAAGAGCGCGGTTTCAACTAACAATGTAGAGGAGGTCTGATATGTTGCAATATTTTGATCCGAGTAAAGATTATGGTACGCCTGCCTCACTTAGTGAGAAGCTTGTTACGCTAGAAATTGATGGTGTTGAAGTCAATGTGCCGGAGGGTACATCTGTAATGCGCGCCGCTGCACTTTTTGACATCAACATTCCAAAGTTGTGTGCAACCGATAATTTAGAAGCATTTGGTTCTTGCCGATTGTGTGCTGTGCAAATTGAAGGGCGTCGTGGTATGCCGGCTTCATGTACAACACCGGCTGAACAAGGTATGAAAGTTACGACTCAGAACGATAAGTTAGCGAAGCTACGTCGTAATATTATGGAGTTATATATTTCCGATCACCCGCTAGACTGTCTAACTTGCCCTGCTAATGGGGACTGTGAGTTACAGGATATGGCGGGGGCTGTAGGCCTTAGAGAAGTGCGCTATGGTTTTGACGGTGAAAATCACCTAGACGCTCCTAAAGATACCTCAAACCCTTATTTTACTTTTGATGCGAGCAAGTGCATTGTTTGTTCTCGTTGTGTACGTGCCTGTGAAGAGGTTCAAGGTACATTCGCCCTGACCATTGATGGGCGTGGTTTTGACTCAAAAGTTGCTGCAGGTCAGAATGAAAACTTTCTGGAATCTGACTGTGTGTCATGTGGTGCTTGTGTACAGGCTTGTCCTACAGCGACCTTGTCTGAAAATTCTATTATAGAATTAGGGCAGCCTGAACATAGTGTTGTAACTACATGCGCTTATTGCGGTGTTGGTTGTTCATTCCGTGCAGAGATGAAAGGGGATCAATTAATTCGTATGGTTCCTGATAAAGGTGGCGATGCAAACCATGGTCACTCTTGTGTGAAAGGGCGCTTTGCATTTGGCTACGCGACACATAAAGATCGTATTAGAACACCTATGATTCGTGATTCAATCGATCAGCCTTGGAAAGAAGTTAGCTGGGAAGAAGCAATGAGCTTCGCAGCCGGTCGTTTAAAAGGCATCCAGGCTGAGCATGGTCGTGAAAGTATTGGTGGTATCACGTCTTCTCGTTGTACTAACGAAGAAACTTACTTGGTACAAAAACTTATTCGTGCAGCGTTCGGAAATAATAATACGGATACCTGTGCTCGTGTTTGTCACAGTCCAACCGGTTATGGTTTGAAGCAGACTCTTGGCGAATCAGCAGGTACGCAAACATTTGACTCAGTTCTAAAGTCTGATTGTGTATTGGTTATTGGTGCTAACCCAACGGATGCCCATCCGGTATTTGGCTCGCTAATGCGTCGCCGTTTACGTGAAGGTGCAAGTTTGATAGTGGCTGATCCGCGTCAAATTGACCTGCTGCAAACCCCACACTTAGGTGATGCTGTGCATTTGCCTTTGCGTCCAGGATCTAACGTTGCCATGGTCAATGCAATGGCACATGTGGTTATTACCGAAGGTTTGGAAGATACGGACTTTATTGCGAAACGTTGTGAGTCTGATGCTTATGCGAAATGGAGAGCATTTATTTCTGATCCTCGCCATGCACCAGAAGCCGTAGAAGAAATTACAGGCGTTAGTGCTGAATTAGTGCGTCAATCTGCTCGCATGTTTGCTAAAGCACCTAATGCAGCCATTTATTACGGTTTGGGCGTTACTGAGCATAGTCAAGGTTCAACCATGGTAATGGGTATTGCCAACCTAGCATTAGCGACAGGCAATATTGGTCGTGACGGTGTTGGTGTTAACCCACTACGTGGACAGAATAACGTGCAAGGTTCTTGTGATATGGGTTCATTCCCTCATGAGTTACCAGGTTACCAGCATGTTTCTGATCCGATTGCTCGTGGGCGTTTTGAAGCGGCTTGGGGTGTTAAGCTTGACGATGAGCCTGGTTTACGTATCCCAAACATGTTTGACGCGGCGATTGCTGGGCAGTTCCGAGCTTTGTATGTCCAAGGTGAAGATATTGCTCAGTCCGACCCTAACACTCAACATGTTGAAGCCGCACTAAGAGCTTTAGATTGCTTGATTGTTCAGGATATCTTTCTGAATGAAACTGCTAAATTTGCCCATGTTCTTTTGCCTGGTTCAACTTTCTTAGAGAAAAACGGTACTTTTACGAACGCCGAGCGTCGTATTAACCGCGTACGTAAAGTGATGCCACCTATTGCTGGTAAAGAAGACTGGCAAGTCACTGTTGAGCTTGCAAATGCGCTGGGTTATCCAATGGATTACAGCCATCCATCTGAAATTATGGATGAAATAGCATCACTGACGCCAAGTTTTGCTGGTGTTAACTATGACAAGTTAGACAAGCACGGAAGTTTGCAGTGGCCTTGTAATGCTGAATTTCCTGTTGGCTCTCCAATTATGCATGTTGATAGCTTTCCAACGATTGAAGGTAAAGGGCACTTTGCTATTACCGAATTTGTGCCGACAACTGAGCGAGCGAATCGTCGATTCCCATTGTTGTTAACCACTGGGCGTATCCTTAGCCAATATAATGTTGGGGCGCAAACGCGACGCACGGAAAACCAAGCATGGCATGATGAGGATATTTTAGAGCTTCACCCACATGATGCGGAAGAACGTGGTGTTAATGACGGTGATTGGCTTGGTATCAGTAGTCGCGCTGGTCAAACCGTGCTTCGCGCTCGTATTAGCGATCGTATGCAGCCTGGTGTCGTATATACGACCTTCCACCATCCTGGTAGTGGTGCGAACGTGATAACTACCAACAACTCTGACTGGGCTACTAACTGTCCTGAATATAAAGTAACGGCAGTGCAGGTTGAGAAAGTCTCTCAACCGTCTGAGTGGCAAAAAGGTTTTGTGGAAAATCATCATCGCCAACAAAAATTCCTCTCAGAAGCGACGTTGTCAGTCTCTGTTGAGGAGTGATGAATAGGTCTATCATGGCCGGCTTTTTTATTGTGATGGTGAGGACCTATCACTTTGATAAGCCGGTTCTGATATGGCTATTACTAACTGGTTTCTTGTTGTGAGAATAAGATATGCACCAAACTGAAGAAGAACATTTAATCGAAATGATTAATCAGATTGCCGTTAATAATATAAGCGCTGGAGATGATTCAGCTGTCGCCGATGTCATTGCAGGGCATGTTAAAAAGTTTTGGCCGCGACGTATGAAGACTATGTTGAACGATTGCATCGTTCAAGGTGGAAGCCAGCTTCATCCTGCAGCTTTATTAGCAGGTAAAAAGCTTTTTAGTCTTGATGCTTAATAGTGTGAAAATCTTACTCTAAATGTTTCTTTGAAGACATTATTCATGAAAACGCCAGCATAAGCTGGCGTTTTTTTATTGCTCATGAAATCTAGACACTAAAGATCTTGAAGTGCTTTGATGCGGACTTCGATAGGGGGGTGGCTTGAGAATAGTTCGCCCAACGTCGGTGTTTTTCCACGACGAATACCGAAAGCAAGCATAGAGTCAGGCATGCGACTTTCTTCATGTTCTTGCTGTAATCTCGCGAGGGCGGCAATCATGGCACCTTTACCTGCAAGTCTCGCGCCTGCTTCGTCTGCTCTGAACTCACGGAAACGAGAGAACCACATAACAATCATGGATGCCAAAATACCAAAGATAATTTCAAATACGAATGTCGCTATGTAATAGCCCCAGCCAACGGAACCTTCGTTATCGTCTTTGCGTAGGAACTGATCGACGGCGTAAGCAGCGATACGAGCAAAAAACATTACGAATGTGTTTACCACGCCTTGAATGAGAGACAGTGTGATCATATCGCCATTGGCAACGTGTCCAATTTCATGCCCTAGAACTGCTTTGATTTCATCTGGGGAAAATCGATCTAACATGCCGCTTGATACGGCAACCAGTGCATCGTTTTTATTCCAGCCCGTTGCGAATGCGTTGGCTTCATGCGCAGGAAATATCGCCACTTCTGGCATTTTAATGCCCGCTTTATGGGAAAGCTCTTTGACAGTATCAAGTAACCATACTTCTTTGTGATTGCGAGGCTGTTCAATAACAACCGCACCCGATCCACGTTTCGCCATCCATTTTGAAAGAAGAAGTGAAATTAAGCTGCCAGTAAAACCAAATACACCACAGAAAATTAGCAGTGATGTGAAGTCTAGACCGTTGCTGGTCATGTAACCGTTAACGCCTAAAAGACTTAAGACAATACCCGCTACCACCATGACAGCTAGGTTTGTCAGTAAAAACAGAATAATACGCATCACTATGCTCCTTAAAAGACTGTTAAGGAGCATAGTAGGGCTTTATTGGATTATTTCAAGAGAGGATTAGCGCTTTCTTAATCGACTAAGAAATGCCGCAAATCTATCCATTGCAGGTGTGAGCTCCTCAACATGAGGAAGAAAGACAAATCGGACATGGTCTGGAGTTGGCCAGTTGAATCCTGTGCCTTGAACTATCAGTACTTTCTCTTCACGCAGGAATTGTAAAACTAGATCCATATCATTTTTGATTTTGTAGATTTTAGGATCTAACCTCGGGAATAAATACAACGCACCCTCTGGTTTGTGACAATGAACGCCCGGGATAGAGTCGAGCGCCTCCCATGCCACCTTGCGCTGCTCATAGAAGCGACCACCAGGGACAATAAGCTCATTTATGCTCTGGTAACCGCCTAAAGCAGTTTGTACAGCGTGTTGAGCAGGTACGTTGGCGCACAGTCGCATTGAGCTAAGAATGTCTAAGCCTTCTATATAGTCGCTTATACCGCTTCGATCGCCCGTAATCACCATCCAGCCTGATCGAAAACCCGCTGTTCGATACACTTTTGAGAGTCCGCCAAAGGTAATGCAGGGCGCCCGACCTTCTGTAAGGGTGGCTGTCGGTATGTGCTTAGCTTCGTCATATAGAATTTTGTCGTAAATTTCATCAGAGAAAATTAGCAGATTGTGTTCTTCTGCAAGTTCAATAATTGCTTCAAGAATGCCTTTTTCATAAACCGCACCCGTTGGGTTGTTTGGGTTAATGATGACAATGGCTTTTGTTTTGTTTGAAATCTTAGAGCGAATATCGTTGATATCAGGTTGCCAGCCAGAGCCTTCATCGCACAAATAGTGCTTTACATAACCGCCAGCCAATGTAGCGGCGGCCGTCCAAAGAGGGTAGTCAGGAGCGGGGATTAATATTTCGTCACCGTCGTTTAATAGGCCTTGCATAGCCATGACGATAAGTTCACTAACACCGTTACCCATCCATACGTGGTTTACGTCGGCAGATTTAATTCCCATGGCTTGGTATTTCTGCATAACAGCTTTACGGGCAGAAAAAAGACCCTTGGATTCACAGTAGCCTTGAGAGGTTGGTAGGTTACGAATCACATCAACAAGAATTTCATCAGGCGCTTCAAACCCAAATGGAGCAGGGTTGCCTATATTTAATTTGAGTATGCGTTGACCTTCCTCTTCCATGCGAACGGCTTCTTTTAGGACTGGACCACGGATTTCATAACATATGTTGGCGAGTTTGTTTGATTTGCGAATTTGCACCACTTTATCCTTACTGAAGCTGGGCGGAGTAAAGTGCTAACTTTACTCCTTACTTCAGCGCATTCAAGGTAGAGAGTGAATTTATAAGCAATAAAATTGTTTAGATAAAACCAGTGGTGTGTTGATGTAAAGTGCTAGCGTATAACGGAAGGAATAGCGGAGGGAATAAAAAGAGTCAAACTGCACTGGTACTTATAAAGTTTGACCCTTTTTTTATTGACTAAATCTTATTTGAGTAGGGCGATGATGTTTGGATCGCTCAATAAGCGATTGACTGTTTGGCTAGCAAGCGCATTCATGTCATCTTCAATGGCCTTTTGATAAGGCATGGTGCCATACTCATTTACCTTTTGTGATCCATAGTTAGCTTTATAGGTTTGGCCTTTGGCAGAAAGTGTTGTTTTTAGTTCAAACTCTAAAGTGGCCACTGTTTTTAATGTTTCTACTTTAGTTGTGTAGCTCATCTTAGTTATTTCGATTTGCAGATCTGCTGCAGGCATTACGCCTTGATCTGGAGTGAAGCCCATTTTGCGTAAACCTTCTAGTACACTTTCCCTAACGCTTTGTTTGACGTCATTGGTTGTGAAAATGTCAGCTCGTTCATTAAGGCCTGTTTTAATTGAGCCAACGGCATTGGTTAGGTTTGTACTGGTGGTTACGTCTATGACTCTCTCATTAGAGAGGGTTGCGGCTTTAACATCTTCTTGTGGAGTGATGCTTATATAGTGCGTTGTGGAGCAGCCTGCTAATAAAAGCGTCGATAGGGACAGGGATAAAAATAGTTGTTTCTTTAGCATAATAGCTCCGATCAGATTGATTTCTAAAGCGACTTTTTTCTAAGTTGCTTAAATTAATGAAAAAAACTGTTGATTTTAAGATTGGTAACAGTAATATACGCACCCGCTCACACAGCAAGATTAAAACGTTGTCCCGTTCGTCTAGAGGCCTAGGACACCGCCCTTTCACGGCGGTAACAGGGGTTCGAACCCCCTACGGGACGCCATCCTTTCATACGATTGGCTGTATAGTCTACATAAAATATGTGTTGAGTGAGAAGTTTTTTGCGGGAATAGCTCAGTGGTAGAGCACAACCTTGCCAAGGTTGGGGTCGCGAGTTCGAGCCTCGTTTCCCGCTCCACTTTCTTAAACTAGAAAGTGAGTGATTAGTTGTAGCTCTATAAAAGCTAGATTGTGTCCCGTTCGTCTAGAGGCCTAGGACACCGCCCTTTCACGGCGGTAACAGGGGTTCGAACCCCCTACGGGACGCCACTTTTAAGTT
>NZ_JBXUKU010000015.1:0-71536 GCF_057180105.1 Marinomonas sp. ATLA20 | reverse complement strand
ATCCCGAACTCAGAAGTGAAAAGCGCCATCGCCGATGGTAGTGTGGGAGATCCCATGTGAGAGTAGGTCGTCGTCAAGCTTTATATTAAGAAGGCCCTGATAGCTATGCTGTCAGGGCTTTTTTTCGTCTGGAGAAAACTCGAATACGAAGAGACTGAACCACCTGATCCCATCCCGCTTTTTACTCGCCACAGGCGTTCAGAAGTGACTCTTTGCAAGCCGCGGGCGCTCGCCATCGCCGATGGTAGTATAAGCATTGTGGGAGATCCCATGTGAGAGTAGGTCGTCCCACAAGGGGATAAAGGGGATAAGTATCATCAAGCTTTATATTAAGAAGGCCCTGATAGCTACGCTGTCAGGGCTTTTTTTTCGTCTGGAGAAAGTGTATTTAAGAAATGCAAAGTCATCTATCTCTTTACTACTTTTGGATTCATGTCACTAAGCGATGTGCGGTAGGAACTAGCTCAGGACGCCAAATGGCATTGGGAAGCACTATCTAGATGTACTTCTTGGGATGGTATGCAGCAATAGCTGTATCCCTAACTGATCCAACTGTATTATTTGTTTTTTTATTAATCTCTTATACAAAAGGGTTGTTGTGACTTTTTATCTGCTTGGATTATCCATCCTATTGGTTTTTATTCCATATAAGCCTTTAATTACAAAGATGCCTCTGTGGTGTTTAGCTTGCTTAGCGACAGTTATATCTGGATTTCTAGAAAAGGTTCTTGATATTCAGGGGGTTATTGCTGTTTTAGCGTATTCTGGACTTTTATTTAGTTCGCTAACATTGCAGCGCGTTTGGCTTCGTAGGGCGGTTGTGTGTCTGTTTGGTGCTTTTTCTCTAGCACTCGCTCTGCACTTATTACCAGGTTTTTATAACGATGTAGTGGTGACAAAGCAGACAGTGAGTGTCGGTGCAATTCCTTTTAGTCTCTATGCAAATTTTGATAAGGGGTTGGCAGGTTTATTTTTGTTGGGGTACTTTTTTGGCGGACAAGTAAAAGTTGATTATTACCATAATCTTCAGATGCCTAAAGAGTCGCTAGTTATAGCTATTGCGACGTTCTTTTTAGCTTTGGGGTTGGCGGTTCTGCTAGGGTTAATTCAAGTTGAATTGAAGCTACCTAGTTTCTGGTTGAGTTTCCTCGCTATTAATCTGCTGTTTACTTGTGTGGCTGAAGAAGCATTTTTTCGAGGCTTTCTACAAAAAGGGTTGTCGGCTTGGTTGGAGGGAAAGTTGCCTCTATTAATAGCGCCATTTTTTTCTGCTGCAATTTTTGGTTTGGCTCATATTGCCGGTGGGGTTGAGTATGTCTTTGTTGCTGGTGTCGCAGGGTTAGGATATGGCTATATTTTTCATCGAACTAAGAGAATAGAGTGGTCTATTCTCTGTCATTTTACGCTGAACGTTTTACACTTATTTTTATTTACCTATCCGATGCTTGCTTAGCCTATTATTTCTAGAAGCATTTTTATTGTAAAAGAAAGCGGCCCACTTTGGGCCGCTTTCTTTTAACGGTTTATATATGAAAAAATTAGTCTTCCATTTGCGCGTTATCAACAATGTGATTGTCACCGATGTCTTTCGGTAAAATCAGATTCAATGTGATCGCAACGATGCCGCATAGACTGATGCCTTGAAGGCTAAATTCACCAATACCAAATGCCATACCGCCAATCCCAAATACCAGTGTGACGCCAACGATAATTAGATTGCGAGACTTATGAAGATCGACTTGGTTTTTGATTAGAGTATTCAAGCCTACCGCAGCAATGGAGCCAAATAATAGGATCATAATGCCGCCCATGACTGGAAGTGGAATGGTTTGTAGGGCAGCCCCTAACTTTCCAACCCAAGCGAGGATAATGGCCGCAATGGCTGCCCATGTCATGATGACAGGGTTAAATGCTTTGGTGAGCATTACAGCACCAGTTACTTCACTGTAGGTTGTGTTTGGTGGTGCGCCCACCATAGCTGCGGCCATTGTTGCGACCCCATCGCCCGTGATTGTACGGTGTAATCCAGGTTTCTTAAGATAATCTTTGCCAGTCACGTTTGAGATAGAAAGGATATCGCCTACGTGTTCGACTGCTGGGGCAATGGCAACCGGTAGCATGAACAAGATCGCATTGATGTTGAATTCAGGAGCGCTAAAGTTTGGCATAGCGAACCATGCTGCATTGTAGATAGGGTCAAAATTGACTATGCCGAAAAATAAACTTAGGGCATAACCAACGATAATACCGCCAAAAACGGGTAATAATTTAAATAGGCCTTTAGCGAATACGCTAATTAGAATCGTAGTAAGTAAAGAGGCGAGAGCAATCCATATAGAAATATTGGGATCGATGACTTGTGAGTCTCCAGCTTTGCCTAGCGCCATATTGACGGCAACAGGCGCTAGTCCTAAACCGATCACCATGATAATTGGGCCAATAACAACCGGTGGTAATAGGGTATGAATAAAGCCTGCGCCTTTGAGACGAATAATCCCACCGAGAATAACATAGACAAAACCAGCTGCTATCAATCCACCCATGGTCGCAGGGATCCCCCACGTTTGAACGCCGTACATAATGGGGGCAATGAACGCAAAAGAGGAAGCAAGAAAGATTGGAACCGTTCTGCGTGTGGTTAATTGAAATAAGAGTGTTCCAACACCTGCACCGAAAAGCGCAACGTTGGGATCTAATCCCGTTAATAACGGAACGAGCACTAAAGCCCCAAATGCAACAAACAGCATTTGAATGCCTAAGACGGCATTTTTCATAGTTAGAATCCTTGATGAATGGTTTAAGTGCGGGGATTTTATAGGCAAGTTGGAGTGAGTGCCAGAAGGGGGTGTGTATTGTTGTGATTATTGCGTTAATTTTTAGTGGCTAGTTTTCAACAGAAATAAGTATCTACTTTTTCTGTAAAAAGCCGACTTTAAATTCTTCTGCTGGAATAGGCCGGCTAATGTAATAACCTTGAGCATCATCACAACCAATATTTTTCAGCATATCAAGTTGCGCTTTTGTTTCCACGCCTTCCGCAATCGTGCCCATACCAAGTTGTTGCGCGAGTAGAATGATAGTGCCAACGATGACTTGATCATTGGTATTGGCAGTCATGCTACGTATGAAAGACTGGTCTATTTTGAGTTTATAAACGGGGAAGCGTTGTAGGTAGCTTAAAGAAGAATAGCCTGTGCCAAAATCATCAATCGATGTGTGTATACCGATCTTTTGAAAGGACTCTAATATGGTGATCGTATGCTCTGGATTTTTTGTCGCAATGTGCTCGGTAAGTTCAAGTTCTAAGTATTGTGACGGTACTGAGTATTCGCTGAGTATTTCTGCCACCACAGAGGGAAGGTCATTTGCTTGAAACTGAGCATAAGATAGGTTTACTGCTATTCTTACTGGTGTAACCCCTTCTTCTATCCATTGCTGTAATTGGCGTGCCGCTTCTCTTAAAACCCACTCTCCGATTGGTAAAATTTGTCCGTTTTCTTCTGCAAGAGGGATAAACTCTCCTGGACTAACATGCCCCAACTCTTTGCTATGCCATCGAATAAGTGCTTCTGCGCCTATGACTTCTCCGGTTTCGAGCGAAACTTGTGGCTGGTAGTGTAGGGAGAATTCTTGTCGTTCTAAGGCATCATGCAGCGCATTGCCTAATGTCAGCGCTCGTGTAGAGGTGACTTGCATTTCTTCCGTAAAAAAGGCGTATCGATTTCTACCTGTATGCTTGGCGTGATACATGGCTGTATCTGCTCTCTGATACAAGGTATCGAAATCTTCTCCATTTTGCGGGTATAGACTCACGCCGATAGACGGTGAGATAAAAAATTGATTTTGATCGATAGTATAGCGTGCGGATAGAGTGTCTTTGATAGCACAGATTTTTTCGATTAGGTATTCGTCATTTTCTGCAGGCAGTAGAATAATAAATTCATCACCACCTTGCCGTGCCGCGTAACCAATACTATTAACTAGAGCTCGCATTCTGTCTGCGATAGTCAGTAGTAGCTGATCTCCTACACAATGACCCAGTGTATCGTTAACATTTTTGAAGTGGTCTAAATCAATAAATAGTAACGCTATTTTTACATTAGGTTTGATGATTCTATGGAATGTTTTATTGAGCGCGACTCGGTTAGGAAGTTTGGTTAATGAGTCGTGATGCGCTAGCCATTCAATTTGTTCATGTGCGCTTTTGATTTCATCAATGTCGATTCGCACTCCGAGCATGCGAGCAGGCTTATCTTCTTGATCAAATTCAGTCACGATACAACGTACACCAATCCATCGATAGTTGCCGTCTGCATGTCTGATGCGAGCTTGATATTTGTAGTAATTTGGTCCTTTTGTGCTGGTTAAAATACTGTTTATAGTGTCTAAAACATGTTGACGATCTTCTGGGTGTATTTTTTCCAGTTCAGCCTTTCTATCTGCCACACCTTCAACAGGAGTATAGCCAAGCATGGTGAAATAGGATGGCGTAGCGAACCAGATATCTTGGCTAACGTTCCATTCCCATATTCCGACTTTAGTTAGCTTTAACGCTTCATTGACCAGAATTTCAGCATCGACCAGTTCATTCTCCCTTTCTTTAAAGGGCGTTATTTTTTGCGCATGGCCAACGAACGAAAAGCGTTGTGTGCTTATGTCGTGTGCCTGCGTGATGCTCACTTGAAAATAATCGATGTGCCCACTGGGAGAATCAATGTATTTTTCGGTTTTTCCTGTTTCTTGAGTTGAGGTGATGGTGAGGAAAACGCTTTGGTTAAACTGAGGATGTGTGGGCAGAAGTTCCTCATCTTTATAGCCGATTATTTCTTGTTTTGAGAGACTAGAAAATTGCTCAAATGCCGCGTTGCAATAAATATAGGTATGGTCTTGGTCTTTGATCCAAATAGGATCGGAAAGCATGTCTAGCGATGATGTTAGCAGCTTTTTATGGCGTTCGGTATGCTCTAGCTTTTTAATAAGAGCACGGTTTTTAGATTGTGTTTTGATGTAGGTGTATATCAATGTGAGTAAAAAACATAGAGCTAGGAAATAGCCTAATATTGTTACCCATGGATGTATCATTGTTTTCCACCTTAATTTCTTACTACTCTTACATAAAGAAGCTGAGTGAGTGCTGTATAAACCACATCGCTACGTCTTTTCTCTGGATATTTTAACCCCAATTTGCTTTGTCGGATGTATAGCATGTGATGATACTCTGTATTGTTATGTAATTAACTTGGTCAGCTCTACGCATCTAAGATGGTCTTTTTTACTACAAAAATATAATTAAGCGTTTTAATGTGAATAACTTGGGCGCTTATCCACATTTATTACGCTGTGAGCTATATAATTTCATGACGTGAAAACTGTCGATGAAAATAGATTTTAGGTCGAGAGTAAGGTGATATCCTAAATTATCCATATAAATGTATTAAATATTTACTCTATCTGAACACTAGGCACCGCTGTAATTCGCTAGTATAGGTACCAACTTTTTAGCTGATAGGGTCATGTTCTATGCTTCCTCATTGTTTTTCAGAGTCCATGAAGGATTCCAACTTGGTCGGGTCGCAGGTGTTGCGAAAATCCCGGAAAAAAAATGTGTCTAGTACCTTGCAACGTTTAGCAAGTCGGTCTTTATTGACCGTTGGCGTGTTGTTTAGCCTTACTGCTTGTGCTGCACAATCCCAGCCTGAGTCTTCACCATCCTCACAAGCTTCTATTGCTCAACCTAAAAAAGGTGAAGAGTTTAATTACGCTTGGTTGAAAGGCTATGCTCGTCAATTGTCGACTAAGTCCTATGAAAGTCATCAAGGCGAAATGCCCGATAGTTTAAAAGGGTTAGACTGGGATGATTATCAAGAAATTCAATTCAATAAAGACGCTGCGTTATGGCACGATAAAAAGTCTGAGTTCCGTACCGGGCTTTTCCACCTAGGCCTAGGTTTTGATACGCCCATTCATATGAATGAGCTTGAAAATGGTAAGTCGACACCGATTCCTTATATGCCTTCTGAGTTTACTTATGGTAAATCTGGAGTAGATGGCGAGAAATTACCAAAAGACCTCGGCTTTGCTGGTTTTAGAATGCAGTTTGCTACTGACTGGCAGCGCGATGTTGTCGCCTTTTTAGGTGCGAGTTACTTCCGTGCAGTTGGCAGTGAAATGCAATATGGCCTTTCCGCTCGTGGTTTGGCAATTGATACCGCTATGCCTCATCCTGAAGAGTTTCCGACCTTCACCGACTTTTGGCTAGAGAAACCAAAACCTGGTTCTGATGTGGTTACAGTTTACGCGTTAATGGACTCTCCAAGTGTGACGGGGGCCTATCGCTTTGATATGACTCCAGGCGAACCGTTCAAAATGCGAGTGGATTCGGCTATTTATCCCCGTAAATCGGTTGAACGTTTAGGTGTTGCGCCTATGACGAGTATGTTTATGATCGGTGAAAATGATCGTAGAACAAATTACGATTGGCGTGCCGAGATCCACGATTCTGATGGTCTTGCAATGCAAACAGGTAATGGTGAATGGATCTGGCGTCCTTTAAGTAACCCAGCAAACTTACAATTTAATGCTTACAGTGATGACAACCCAAAAGGCTTTGGTTTGCTGCAGCGTGACCGTAACTTTGATCATTATCAGGATGACGGTGTTTTCTATGAAAAACGCCCAAGTTTATGGATTGAGCCGATTGGTAACTGGGGTAAAGGTTCTGTGCAATTGGTAGAGATTCCAACCCTAGATGAAACCTTCGATAATATCGTGGCTTTCTGGAATCCAGCGGCTCCGGTTGAAGCGGGTCAAGAGTTGCTTTATAGCTATAACATGTACTGGGGAAGTAAGCCTCCTGTGCAATCTAACCGTGCTCGTGTCGTGGACACCTTCACAGGTATTGGCGGAGTAATTGGTAAGAAGCGTCACTATTACAGCAAGCGATTTGTAGTTGATTTCGCGGGTGGTTCTTTGTCTATGTTAGGCAATGACACCAAAGTGAAAGCGGTGATTACTTCTTCTGAAGGCAGAGTCGAAATTGAATCCGCTCGCCCATTGCACTCCATTGATGGTTATCGTGCGATGTTTGATCTGGTACCGCCGAAAGGTGAGCCTAAACCAATTAACTTAAATGTTCATTTGGAAGCCAACGGGCAGCCGCTGACTGAGACGTGGCAGTATCAGTGGACACCGCCAGCAGAAAAAGACAGAGAGCTTCACAATGCAGGTCATTTGAAGTAACTCTCTAAAGGGACTTGTTGTTCTTACCAATAAAAATGCCCGATGTTATGCATCGGGCATTTTTAGTTGTTTATTAATTGACTCTAAAAATTTTAGCTTTTGCGATTATTTAGAAAGTCTCGGTAGGCATATCCGCTGCGTTTAATGGTTCTTTCTTGAGTATTATAATCAACGTAAGTTAGACCAAAGCGCTTACTGTAACCCTCTGCCCATTCAAAATTATCCATTAAACTCCAGGCAAAATACCCACGAATATCCACACCCGTTTCAATCGCTTGATGTACGGCATTTAGATGGTCATTTAAATAACGCACGCGTTGATCGTCATTGATGTCCCCATCAATAATATTATCGGCGCAGGCGATACCGTTTTCGGTAATGTACATTGGCGGTAGGGCATATTGTTTATGAAGGTTTACCAACAGCTCGGTAAAGGCGTGTGGAGCAATTTCCCAGCCAATATCAGTATATTCAACGGCTTTGCTGTTTTTCACATCTTTAAACATGTTTTCTGAGTCGAAGGCATTATGATTACAGGTGTAGAAGTTCATGCCCAAGAAGTCCATTGGTTGAGAAATTATCGCCATATCGCCTGGTAACACGTTAGGCAAATATTGCGGCGCAACGGTTTTGAGGATCTGTGGGTACTGGCCTTTCATGAGAGGTTCTATAAAGAACTGATTGTCGAGGGTTTCGCGCATCAAGCAAGCAAACTGGTCTTCGGCTTTTTCGCTGGCAGCATAAGATCGATTCATGTTGAGTACGATGCCCACCTGTGACTTAGGTGCATTTTTACGAATCACTGGGAGAGCTAAGCCATGAGCAAGTAAGATATGGTGTGCGGCTTGTCTGCCGTATTCTGGCTTGCTTAGACCTGGCGCATGTATGCCAAATTCATAACCTAATATTGCCGTACAGAAAGGTTCGTTGAAGGTCGCCCAGCTATCGACCCATTCAGATAATTCTGATGTGACTAAGTCGGCATATCGTTTGAATTGATACGCTGTTTCTCTGTTTAGCCAGCCGCCTTTGTCTTCGAGATATTGAGGTAGATCCCAATGATAAAGAGTAACAAATACGTTAAGACCTTCCGCTTTAAGTTTTGTCAGCAGGGCGCGGTAAAAATCCAGCCCAGCTTGGTTGGCTTCACCGTTTTGATCCATGACTCGAGGCCATGCAATAGAAAGTCGATAGGCATCTACACCGAGATCTTTAATCAATTGGATGTCTTGTTCCCATAGGTGGTAATGGTCGCATGCCATTTCACCGTTATCTGCGCCTTTTACTTTTCCGGGTGTTGCACAGAAAGTGTCCCAAATAGAAGTAAGGCGATTGTCGGCCGTTGTCGCGCCCTCAATCTGAAAGGAGGCAGTCGCCACGCCAAAGATAAAATCAGAGCTAAGCATTTTCGAGTTTGATGGTAAGGTGATTGACATGTTGTCCCCAGTCTTTCTATTTGTTGTCTTCGCGAAGGAATGTATTGCACTCAAAGGTACTGGAGGACACTGAAAAGCGTCAACAATGGGAATGTGGTTTTAGTAACTTAAGAAGATTTAAGTGTATTTTAAGGTCTTTTTAGCAGCGGTTATAGCGCATTGGCGTAAGATCTCTACCTTGTGCCGTGTAGGTCATGAAGCGGCTTTCTAGTTCTTCTGGTAACATTTCTGCCAAGATAGCCGTAAAATGGTTAGCGTTATAGAACGGCACTAGATGGGTAAACGCAAAGCAATAAGTGGGTGTTTCTCCCAATACGTGGTGAATACTATTGATTAGATGACTGCCAAGACCACGGTTACGGTGGTTGGGCTCTGTTACCATGCCAGTGAGCAGTTGAGAGTTGCTTATTTGTTTGAGTCTTAAGGCGCAAAGAATTTTGCCTTTCTCTCTTATTACCCAGATTGGGTCTGCTTTGTTCGGTTTACCGCTTGGATAGTGTTCTTGATAAAATTTCTTTACCAAAGGAAACCAAAGCGAAGGAACTTGTTCTGGGATAGGGTAGGATGTGTTCATAGTCAAATGTGTAGCTTAAATTTAAGTGTTTGATAATAACATAATCAATTATTTTACAGTGCTAGCGAAATTTAATGAAAGATAGCGGAGGGATTATTGTGCGGCAAAAATTAGTGTTGTGGTGCTTCTGTGTTTTGGCATTGCCCGTATCAGTCACAGGGTATGCGACAGAAGAGCAAGCGCAATTTGTTTATGAGCCAGAGGAAGCCTTCACCCATTATGTCGCTCGTGCAGAGCAGTATGTAAATGAGCGCAAGACATGGATTAAGGTAGATGATAAGCCGAGAGAGCTTGCTGCGGTTCTGCCTTTTGAGTTGCTGCCAGATGCAGAGAGCTGTGCTGGACGGGCGCGCATTGGTGTGTTGTTGTCGCACGGCTTATCTGACTCTCCTTTCTCGATGAGAGATCCGGCGCTGGCTCTACAGGCGGCTTGTTATCAAGTACGCGTCGTTTTATTACCTGGTCATGGTACAAAGTCAGAGGATCTTCTTGATGTCTCTCGTGATGATTGGCGTATGACGTTTCGAAATGCTGCTGATGAATTCAGCAAAGAAGTGGATGTTATGTATGTTGGCGGTTTCTCTACAGGCGGTGCATTAGCGGCGGAATATGCTTGGCAGCACTCCGACAGTGTTTCTGGTGCTATTTTGTTTTCCCCTGTATTTAAGGTTAACAGCAGCATAGATTGGTTATCACCTTGGTTGGCGATGGTGAAAGACTGGTTGGATAATTATCCAAGCGATGACTTTGCTAAATACGCGTCAATCCCTTTGCCTGCTATTGCTCAGGTGTATAAATTGTCTAAAGAAGTGCGTAATCTGATCCTTGATAACCCGAAACAGTTACCCGTGTTTATTGCCTTATCAGAAGACGACCAAACGGTAGATTCGTCTGTATCCGAAAAGGTATTTAACGAGGGTATGATTGGCGCTAAGAGTCAGATGGTGCTTTATAGTAAAGATCAAATGAGCGCCAACACGGATCGTATAAAGGTTCATAATACAAATTGGCCCGAGGCTAAAATATTAGGCTTGTCGCATATGGCGGTTCATGGGAATCCTAAAAATACCTATTATGGAGCTGCGGGTGAGTACCGTATTTGTGGCTGGTACTTGTCTGACGAAGCCTTGTATCAAGCATGTCGAGAAGACAAAGATAATTGGTTTGGTGAGGGTTCTGATGCACTGACAAAAAGTAGCCCCCATGCGGCTAGGGTGTCGTGGAACCCGAATTTCAACGAACTGATGCAAGAAGTTGCTTTTTTCATCAAGGCAAACGCTAACAGTAATAGATAGAGAGGATAGCTCATGGCTGAGAATATAAACCTTGCTCTTTCAGCGGTTGACATAACCCAATCGCAAATTGATCAATATCATAATGATGGCTATTTGGTTTTAGAGTCTGTTGTTCCTGATGGTGTGTGTGATGCCTTAAAAACGCGCATGTCAGAACTGATGGCTGCCTTTGATCCTGATTCAGTACGATCAATTTTTACAACTAAAGAGCAATCTCGCCATACCGACAGTTACTTCATGGAGTCCGCGAATAAAGTGTCTTTCTTTTTTGAGGAGGAAGCGTTTGATGATGCGGGTGATCTCAAGCAACCACTTGAGTTATCGATTAACAAAGTAGGGCACAGTCTTCACTTCCAAGACCCAATATTTAAGGCTTTTTCATTGTCTTCAGTTTGGGAATCATTGTTGCATAAACTAGGTATGGTTGAGCCGCGCGCTGCACAATCTATGTATATTTTTAAGCAGCCTAGTATTGGAGGGGAAGTAGATTGTCACCAAGACAGTACTTTTCTTTACACCACGCCAATGAGTGTCATTGGTTTGTGGTTTGCGGTAGAAGACGCGACTCTTGACAATGGGTGCCTTTGGGGAGTGCCAAAAGGCCATCAACATGGACTGCTAAAACGCTTTGAACGCCACAGTGCCGACTCTATAGAAACCAGGATGGTGACATTAAAAGAGCACGAGTGGTGCAAAGATGAGCTGGTGGCCATGCCTGTACCTAAGGGCTCTTTAGTGGTTTTGAATGGCGAGTTTCCGCATCTTAGTTATGCTAATCGATCTGGGAAGTCTCGCCATGCCTATGCGATCCATGCCGTTGATAATGAGTGTGAGTATCCTGAATTAAATTGGTTGCAAGCGGCGAAAGGTTCTTCTTTTGTGCCGTTTCAAGCGAAGTAAAAAACTGAAATTGGAGCGTGTTGATGCAAGCTGTTTTGGCCCTGCTTAGTGATAATGAATTTCACTCTGGTGAAGAGTTGGGGGCAGCATTGGGAGTGACTCGTGCCGCAATTTGGAAAAAGCTTAAAAAACTAGAATCTATTGGTTTGACGGTTCATTCGGTAAAGGGGCGTGGTTATCGATTGCCAACGCCAATCGAATTGTTGTCAGAAGATACGCTGCGAGAAAGTGGCGTACCAAATGAGGTGGCTATCAAATTAGCGTTTGAGACGGAGTCAACCAACGGTGATGTTAAGCAGTATATCTCGCAAGGTAAGCCATTGCCTATTTTGATCTCGGTAGAGCGTCAGACTCAAGGTAAAGGGCGTCGTGGGCGTCAATGGGAGTCTGGTGTTGCAAAAAACATCACATTTTCATTTGCGTGGCGTTTCGATAATGGACCAAATGTTGTAGAAGGGTTGAGTCTTGCTGTTGGTGTTGCTGTGGCGCGGGTATTGAAAAAAGCTGGTATTCCGAATCCTGGCTTGAAGTGGCCCAATGATGTCCAAGTGGATGGTCAAAAAATTTGTGGGATTTTGTTAGAGATGGTTGCTGATCAGGATGTTTGTCACGTTATCATTGGTGTCGGACTTAATGTCGAAATGGATGACGCTTTCATGACTCTCGTTGATCAGCCTTGGACCGATCTCGTTTCTCGGCTGAAGTCTCGACCGAGTCGAAATGTTCTTTTGGCTGAGCTAACCAAAGAGTTGATCGATATATGTCAGCTGTTTGAAGATGGCAATGGAATGAAGCATTTCCAATATCAGTGGCAAGCGTACGATGTCTTATTTAATCAGCCTGTTACTGTCAGTACGGTTTCTCAGCAACGTCAGGGTATTGCAAGAGGGATCGATCAGAAAGGCGCTTTGCTTCTAGAAGAAAATGGTGAGCTGGTGGCTCTTCATGGAGGAGAGATTAGTGTCCGTCGTGGGTAGGGTTTTGATTGTTGATGCCGGTAACACGAGTATCAAGTTTACCGCGTTTGAGGGTGAGCAAGTATTGTGGGTTGAGCGAGGGGACAGTTGCCCTACAGAATATGGTTTTGTTCCTGATGTCATCTACTTTGCCAGTGTAAGGTCTAAAGAGCAGAGTGCATTATTGCATGCTGACATTCAGGCCGAGTTTCCACAAAGCGAATGGCTGACATTGACGAGTCAGGCTATTGCGTGCGGGGTACGTAATGCCTATGTTGAACCTGAGCGATTGGGGATCGACCGCTGGCTTGGTGTGATTGCTGCTCATCACCTAATGAAAAGTGATGTCGTTGTGGTGGATGCAGGGACTGCAATTAAAGTAGATGTGGTCAATAAAAAAGGGGTTCATCTAGGTGGCTATATTGCTCCTGGATTGGCGATGATGGAAGGCGCACTGCTTTCTCAAACGGCTAGGATTCGCTATGAGGCTGATGAGGTTGTCGCAGGTCTTGGGTTGCCTGACTCTACAGCAAGAGCGGTGACCGAAGGTTGTCGTGAAATGGCGTTGGGCTTTTTGGAGCGTATCCATCATTGTTACCCAGAGTATAAGTGGGTTGTGACAGGGGGAGATTCTCAAGCACTGTTAGACTTTTTAGGGGTTCCATTAGAGTGTCAGACCAACCTTGTGGCGTTGGGTGCAAAGCTAGTTGGTGATGAAAGGTTAAGAGGCAATAAATGAAGTGGCTATTTCTTTTTGTAGTGTTGCTTAATGCTGCCTTTTTGAGTTGGCATAGCTTTGTTCAGGATAAGCAGGAGAAGAATCAAGAATCTATCTATGGTCCACCTGTTAGCGAAAAAATTCATCTATTGTCTGAAGCGCCTGCGGTGACAGAGCAAGACTATAATGCCGGAACGGAAGCGAACGAAAGTCTTGAAGAGGCGCTTGGTAAGGTTATTGATGAGGCTTCTGGTGATTCGCCTGAATTATTCTGCCCGCGTCTAGAAACAGAGCGAGATGAGGATAAAAAACAAGTTGCCCAAGTATTGAAGAGTTTCGGTTGGTCTTATAAGGATAGAGAGGTTTCAGGTAAACGGCCTAAATTTTGGCTCTATATAGCGGCACCTGAAACGCCCGCCATTGCAGAGCGGATAGTTAAAGAGTTGGCCTCTAAATCCATTGATAGCTTTGTTATTAACCGTGCTGAAATGAAGAATCGTATCTCGCTAGGTTTGTACTCTTCAAAAGAACGAGCGGATCAAGCAAAAACGCGTATTGAAAACGTATCTGGCTATGCTGTTGATGTTTATGAACATATGCGAAATGTTCCGCTTCAACAGATAGATATAGCGCAACCGGTTGATGAAAAAGACTGGGAACAGTTTATGTCACGCTTCGATCTAACCAAGATGATGATAAAAGTAGAAAAAAATCCTTGCTAGCGCTTGCAATTGGCAAGACGATTCATATAATGGCTCCCACCTTTTGGGGTGTTGCGTTGTAGCGCTGAGTACGTGGAGGGGTTCCCGAGTGGCCAAAGGGAGCAGATTGTAAATCTGCCACGAAAGTTTCGGTGGTTCGAATCCACCTCCCTCCACCAATTGCGGGTATGGTATAGTGGCTATTACCTCAGCCTTCCAAGCTGAAGAGGCGGGTTCGATTCCCGCTACCCGCTCCAAGTTGCTCATGTAGCTCAGTTGGTAGAGCACACCCTTGGTAAGGGTGAGGTCGGCAGTTCAAATCTGCTCATGAGCTCCAGCATTTCCAATGCAAAAGATAGGTGGTTTAGCCGCCTTTTTTATTGTCTGTTTTTTGGGCAGATACCCTTGCTAGATTTAGCTTGTTCAGGTATCATCCTTCGCCCATACGAATGTAGGCCAATAGTTCAATTGGTAGAGCACCGGTTTCCAAAACCGGCTGTTGGGGGTTCGAGTCCCTCTTGGCCTGCCATCTTTCGTATCCTATTTCTTAGTTAGGGATCACCTGAAGTATGAGTTCGAGTACTGAAGCTCAAGCGTCTCGCGGAGATGTGTTTAAGTGGGCAATTGTTGTTCTGCTAGTTGCGGTAGGCGTGATTGGTAATAACTATTATTCTGCTGAGTCACTATTGTATCGCTTAATCGCTATCTTGGTGTTGGCTGGTGTTGCCGGTTTTGTTGCGTTGCAGACTGTGAAAGGTAAGGCTTTTTTTACTTTGGCAAAAGAAGCTAAAACTGAAATTCGCAGGGTTGTATGGCCAACTAGGCAAGAAACCATGCAAACAACCTTAATAGTGTTAGCGGTTGTTGTTTTTATGTCTCTCGTGCTATGGGGGGTGGATTCGTTCCTTGGTTGGATCGTTTCCTCGGTAATTAGTTAGGAGTTGCTCGTGACCAAACGATGGTATGTAGTACAAGCGTACTCAGGGTACGAAAAGCACGTAATGCGTTCGCTAATGGAGCGAGTGCAGGTTATGGGGCAGGAAGAAAATTTTGGTGACATTTTGGTGCCGACTGAAGAAGTGGTCGAAATCCGAGATGGCAAAAAGCGCAAGAGTGAAAGAAAATTCTATCCAGGTTATGTATTGGTTCAAATGGATATGAATGACGCCTCTTGGCATTTGGTTAAAGGCACGTCTCGTGTGCTTGGTTTTATTGGTGGTACGGCTGACAAGCCTTCTCCGATCACGAGTCGTGAAGCAGACGCTATTTTGCAGCGTGTTAGTGATGGGGTTGATAAACCTCGTCCTAAGACCTTGTTTGAAGTGGGTGAGGTTGTTCGTGTTAACGAAGGCCCATTTGCTGATTTCAATGGTGTTGTAGAAGAAGTGGATTACGATAAAAGTCGAATCAAAGTGGCAGTGCTTATTTTTGGGCGCTCTACGCCAGTTGATTTGGAATTTAGTCAGGTTGAAAAAGCCTGATTTTGTTGAACGGGTAGCCTTCGGGCAGTGACCCAATTGGAGTTGAAAAATGGCTAAGAAAGTCCAAGCTTATATCAAGCTACAAGTTAAAGCGGGTCAAGCGAACCCAAGTCCACCAGTTGGTCCAGCACTTGGTCAGCACGGTGTGAATATCATGGAGTTCTGTAAAGCGTTTAATGCGAAAACTCAAGGCGTTGAGCCGGGTCTTCCTACGCCTGTTATTATCACTGTATACAGTGATCGTAGCTTTACATTTGAAACTAAGTCTACTCCTGCGGCAGTTTTGCTTAAAAAAGCAGCTGGCTTGAAGAGTGGTTCTCCACGTCCAAACACTCAGAAAGTTGGTACGGTTACTCGTGCTCAACTAGAAGAGATTGTTGTTGCTAAGCAGGCTGATTTGACTGCTTCTAACATGGATGCAGCAGTTCGTACTATTGCTGGTAGCGCACGCGCTATGGGTCTAGAAGTTGAAGGTGTTAACTAATGGCTAAATTAACTAAACGCGCTCGCTTGATCGCTGAAAAAGTAGAAGCAACTAAGTTTTACTCTGTAGAAGAAGCTGTTTCTCTATTGTCTGAGCTTTCTACTGTTAAGTTTAAAGAATCTATCGACGTATCTGTAAACTTGGGCGTTGACCCACGTAAATCTGATCAGGTTGTTCGTGGTTCTACAGTATTGCCTCATGGTGCTGGTAAAGATGTTCGTGTTGCTGTATTTGCACAAGGTGCAAATGCAGAAGCTGCGAAAGAAGCTGGTGCAGATGTTGTTGGTTTCGAAGATTTGGCTGAGCAAGTTAAAGCTGGCAACCTTGACTTTGACGTAGTTATTGCATCTCCAGATGCAATGCGTATCGTTGGTCAACTAGGTCAGGTTCTAGGTCCGCGTGGTCTAATGCCTAACCCTAAAGTTGGCACAGTAACGCCTGATGTTGCTACTGCAGTACGAAATGCAAAAGCAGGTCAAGCTCGTTACCGTACAGATAAAAATGGTATCATCCATGCTGCTGTTGGCTCTATTGAGTTTGCTGCTGATGCTATCAGAGGTAACTTGGAAGCGCTTTTGGCCGACTTGCGTCGTGCTAAACCAGCGTCTTCTAAAGGTGTTTACCTGAAGAAAGTGACTTTGTCCTCTACAATGGGACCTGGTCTACAAATTGATCTAAGTGCGCTTAACTCTACTAAGTAAGCATGTTTAGATCATGAGCTTTGGGGTCTGCCTTCATTAATTTGTTGAGCAGGCCGTCAAAGACCGCAGGAACCTAACGGTTTAATAACAACGTTGAAAAATGTTTGTCCTGCGCAGATGGTGTGGCCCGATTCAGATATACTTGGATCTAACTCACCAGCAAGTACTTCGAGAAATCGAAGAGTTGGTAAAAATAAGAGGTAATTTACCTCTGCTAATCCAGGAGAAAACCAGTGGCATTAGGTCTAGAAGACAAAAAAGCCATTGTCGCCGAAGTTAGCGAAGTTGCCAAAACTGCGTTGTCTGCGGTTGTTGCTGATTCTCGCGGTGTTACCGTGAGCAGCATGACTGCACTACGTAAAGAAGCGCGCGAAGCAGGTGTTTATGTACGTGTAGTACGTAACACTTTGGCTCGCCGTGCAGTTGAAGGTACTGACTTCGAATGTCTAGCTGAGAGCTTTGTTGGTCCTACGTTAATTGCTTTTTCAAACGAACACCCAGGTGCGGCTGCTCGTTTGTTGAAAGCTTTTGCGAAAGCGAATGATAAGCTTGAAGTTAAGGCGTTGGCGTTCAACGGTGAGTTGATCCCAGCTGGCGACATTGATCGTTTGGCAACATTGCCTACATACGACGAAGCTATTGCGAAACTGATGAGTGTTATGCAGGGCGCAACAAGCAAGCTTGCACGTACTCTTGCAGCGATTCGCGATCAAAAAGAGCAAGAAGCGGCGTAATACGAATTATCGTATCGTTTCTTGATAAATATTTTGTTTTATCACCCTTGGGTGATTATAAAGAATGCTAGGAATCTGAGTCATGGCTCTAACTAAAGAAGATATCATCAATGCAGTAGCAGAAATGTCTGTGATGGACGTTGTTGAACTAATTTCTGCAATGGAAGAAAAATTCGGTGTAACTGCAGCTGTAGCTGCTGCTGGTCCTGCTGCTGAAGCTGGTCCTGCTGCTGAAGCTCAAACTGAATTTGACGTTGTTCTTACTGCTGCAGGCGATAAGAAAGTTAACGTAATTAAAGCAGTTCGTGCAGCAACTGGTCTAGGCTTGAAAGAAGCTAAAGCTATCGTTGACGGCGCTCCAATGACTGTTAAAGAAGGCGCTTCTAAAGAAGACGCTGACGCACTTAAGAAAGAGCTTGAAGAAGCTGGTGCATCTGTCGAAATCAAGTAATGATACTTGCATTTCCAGATTTCGACCAATAGTCGAAATGGCTGGTGACATTATTGTCGCCGGCCTTTTTGGGTTTCTAAAACTCAAATAAAACTTAGAAGAATTTTCACGTGGGAGATAATGCTCCCATAAATGGTAAGGCCTGATTTGGGCCTTTTGCGTCAATGTGCACAAGCTGGGGAATGCTGATGGCTTACTCATACACTGAGAAAAAACGTATCCGTAAGGATTTCGGTAAACTGCCGCCCGTTTTGGATGTGCCATACTTGCTGGCAATTCAGCTTGAATCCTACCGTAATTTTCTGCAAGAAGGTAAAAGCCTTGCAGAGCGTGGGGAATTAGGTCTGCATGGGGCCTTTAAATCTGTCTTTCCAATGGTCAGCTTTTCCGGCAATGCGGCGCTAGAATACGTCGATTACCGTTTAGGCAAGCCAGTTTTTGATGTTAAAGAGTGTCAGTTGCGTGGTGTTACTTACGCGGCACCTTTACGTGTTCGTGTACGACTAATTATTTATGATAAAGAGTCGTCCAACAAGGCAATCAAAGACATTCGCGAGCAAGAAGTCTACATGGGCGAAATTCCGCTTATGACAGACAATGGTACCTTTGTAATTAACGGGACTGAGCGTGTTATTGTATCTCAATTGCATCGTTCTCCTGGTGTGTTCTTCGACCACGATCGTGGTAAGACACACTCTTCAGGCAAGTTACTACATTCTGCTCGTATTATTCCTTACCGCGGTTCATGGTTGGACTTCGAGTTTGATCCAAAAGATTGCGTATTTGTTCGTATTGACCGTCGTCGTAAGTTGCCGGCAACGATTTTGTTGCGCGCCTTGGGTTACGGAACAGAGCAAATCCTAGATACTTTCTTTGAATCTACGCGTTTCTATTTGAAGCGTGATGGTTTTGAAATGGATCTAATTGCAAATCGCTTACGTGGCGAGACTGCACTGTTTAATATTGCTGATGCTAACGGCGAACTGATCGTAGAAGAAGGTCGTCGTATTACTGCTAAGCACATCCGCGTGATGGAAAAATCAGGTCTTGAGCGCCTATCTGTGCCGCTTGAGTACATGCTTGGCAAGGTAACAGCGAAAAACTTAGTTCATCCTTCAACGGGTGAGTTGATTGCGGAAGCAAACACTGAGTTGTCTGTTGATTTGCTGGAAGCCTTAGTTTCTTCTGGTATTACTGAAGTTGAAACGCTTTATACGAACGATTTGGACAATGGTCCATTTATTTCTGACACGCTTCGTATTGACCCAACTAGTAATCAGTTAGAAGCTCTAGTTGAAATCTATCGCATGATGCGTCCTGGCGAGCCGCCAACCAAAGAATCTGCTGAAGGCTTATTCCAAGGCTTGTTCTTCTCTGAAGATCGTTATGACTTGTCTGGCGTTGGTCGAATGAAGTTCAACCGCCGCTTGGGTCGTGAAGAAGATACGGGTGCTGGCGTTCTTGATAACGACGATATTGTTGCTGTTCTTAAAACCTTGCTTGATATCCGTAACGGTAACGGCATGGTTGATGATATCGATCACTTGGGTAACCGTCGAGTTCGTTCTGTTGGCGAAATGGCCGAGAACCAATTCCGTGTTGGCCTTGTTCGTGTTGAGCGTGCAGTGAAAGAGCGTTTGTCAATGGCGGAAGCTGATGGCCTTATGCCTCAAGATCTTTTGAATGCGAAGCCAGTTGCTGCCGCTATTAAAGAGTTCTTCGGTTCAAGCCAGTTGTCTCAGTTTATGGACCAAAACAACCCGCTATCTGAAGTAACGCATAAGCGTCGTGTTTCAGCGTTAGGGCCTGGTGGTCTTACACGTGAACGCGCAGGCTTTGAAGTACGTGACGTACACGCTACTCACTATGGCCGTGTTTGTCCTATCGAAACACCAGAAGGTCCAAACATTGGTTTGATCAACTCGCTATCTACTTATGCGCGTACTAACAGCTACGGCTTCTTAGAAACGCCATACCGTAAGATTATTGATGGCAAGATGACTGATGAAACAGTGTATATCTCTGCGATCGATGAAGCGAAATACGTAATTGCCCAAGCGTCTGCGAATGTTGATGCGGAAGGCCGTTTGGTTGATGAGTTGGTTCAGGTGCGTCATATGCACGAAACTACTTTGATTCCAAAAGAAAAAGTAAACCTAATGGACGTGTCACCTCGTCAGGTTGTTTCTGTTGCGGCATCTTTGATCCCGTTCCTAGAGCACGATGATGCTAACCGTGCATTGATGGGATCGAACATGCAGCGTCAAGCCGTACCGACACTTAAGGCCGATAAGCCTGTAGTTGGTACTGGTATGGAAAAAAATGTAGCAAAAGACTCTGGTGTTTGTATCGTCGCGAATCGCGGTGGTGTGATTGAGTCTGTTGATGCGAGCCGTATCGTTGTACGTGTGAACTCAGAAGAAACAATTGCTGGTGAAGCGGGTGTAGATATCTACAACCTGACTAAATACGTACGTTCTAACCAGAACACATGTATTAATCAGCGTACTTTGGTAATGAAGGGTGAGAAGGTTGCTTCTGGCGACATTATGGCCGATGGTCCTTCTGTTGATATGGGTGATTTGGCGCTTGGTCAAAACATGCGTATTGCTTTCATGCCTTGGAATGGTTTCAACTTCGAAGACTCGATCCTAGTATCTGAGCGTGTTGTAGAAGAAGATCGATTCACTTCTATCCACATTCAAGAGTTAACGTGTGTTGCACGTGATACTAAGCTTGGGCCTGAAGAAATCACTGCCGATATCCCTAACGTGGGTGAAGGTGCGCTTTCTAAGTTGGATCAATCCGGTATCGTATACATCGGTGCAGAAGTTGAGCCAGGCGATATTCTAGTTGGTAAAGTGACGCCTAAGGGTGAAACACAGCTAACGCCTGAAGAGAAACTTTTGCGAGCTATCTTCGGTGAAAAAGCGTCTGACGTAAAAGATACGTCGCAACGTGTTAAGACGGGTACGCGCGGTACAGTTATCGACGTGCAAGTTTTCACTCGTGATGGCATTGAAAAAGATGACCGTGCTAAGTTCATTGAAAAATCGCAGCTTGATCAAGTTCGTAAAGACTTGAACGAAGAGTTCCGTATTGTCGAGAAAGCAACGTTTGAGCGTCTAGCTGAAGCCCTAATCGGCCAGCAAGCGGAAGGCGGTCCTAGCTTGGCTCGCAATGCGATTATTACGGAAGAGTACTTGGCGAATCTTGATCACCCTGAGTGGTTTAAAATTCGTGTTGCTAATGAAGAAGCGAGTGAGCAGCTTGAAAAAGCACAAGCCGCTTTGATTGAGCGCCGTAAAGAGCTTGATGCGAAATTTGAAGATAAGAAACGCAAATTACAAACAGGTGATGATCTAGCGCCTGGCGTTCTTAAGATCGTTAAAGTTTATGTTGCCATCAAACGTCGTATCCAGCCAGGTGATAAAATGGCCGGTCGTCATGGTAACAAGGGTGTAATTTCGAAAATTATGCCAGTTGAAGACATGCCGTATGATGAAAACGGTGATCCAGTTGATATCGTATTGAACCCGCTAGGTGTTCCTTCGCGTATGAACGTTGGTCAGGTTTTGGAGACTCACTTAGGTGCGGCATCTAAAGGCTTGGGTCGTAAGATCAACGAAATGCTTGTTGTGGAGCGTGAGAAAGCAGAGGCGGTTGCAGAACTGCGTAGCTTCCTCGATGAAATCTACAATGGCTACGAAGGCGACTTGCGTTGTGCTCGTACGGAAGATCTAGACAGCTTTACAGACGAAGAAATTTTAACCTTGGCCTCCAACCTAACGGGCGGTGTTCCAATGGCGTCTGGCGCCTTTGATGGTGCAAAAGAAGCTGAGATCAAGCGTATGTTGCGCTTAGCTGGAATCAACGAAAGTGGTCAGGTTAAATTATTTAACGGCCGTACTGGTGATGCTTTTGAACGTCCTGTAACGGTTGGTTACATGTATATGCTTAAGTTGAATCACTTGGTTGACGACAAAATGCACGCACGTTCTACCGGTTCTTACAGCTTGGTTACTCAGCAGCCGCTGGGTGGTAAAGCTCAGTTCGGTGGTCAGCGTTTCGGGGAGATGGAAGTATGGGCACTAGAAGCATATGGTGCTGCTTACACGCTTCAAGAGATGTTGACTGTTAAGTCCGATGACGTAAATGGCCGTACTAAGATGTATAAAAACATCGTAGACGGTGACCACCGTATGGAACCTGGCATGCCTGAGTCCTTCAACGTGTTGGTGAAAGAGATTCGTTCTCTTGGTATCGATATCGAGCTAGAAAACGAATAAGCACGAATCACATTTGACCTGCTGGGGAGCAAGACTCCCCGGCCTTACGAGTGGGGCGAATATCCATGAAAGACTTATTAGGTCTTCTAAAATCACAGGGACAATCTGACGAGTTTGATGCGATCCGCATTGGCTTGGCGTCACCAGATATGATTCGTTCATGGTCTTACGGTGAAGTTAAGAAGCCAGAGACCATCAACTACCGTACGTTCAAACCAGAACGTGACGGTTTGTTCTGTGCAAAAATCTTTGGTCCTATTAAGGACTACGAATGCTTGTGTGGTAAATATAAGCGTTTGAAACACCGCGGTGTTATCTGTGAGAAGTGTGGCGTTGAAGTGGCTCTGTCTAAAGTGCGTCGTGAACGCATGGGTCACATTGAGCTTGCATCGCCTGTTGCTCATATTTGGTTCTTGAAATCTCTACCGTCACGTATCGGTCTTATCATGGATATGACGTTGCGTGATATTGAGCGTGTTTTGTATTTTGAATCTTTCATCGTGATTGATCCAGGTATGACGACGCTTGAAAAAGGCCAGTTGCTAAATGACGAACAGTATTTTGAAGCGCTAGAAGAATTCGGTGACGAATTTGATGCCCGTATGGGTGCGGAAGCGGTTCAAATGTTGCTTCGCGATTTGGATATGCCTGTAGAAATTAACAGCATGCGTGAAGAGCTAAACAGCACAAATTCTGAAACTCGCATTAAGAAGCTTTCTAAGCGTCTTAAGCTAGTTGAAGCATTCTATCATTCTGGTAACAACCCAGAGTGGATGGTGCTAGATGTATTGCCTGTTCTTCCGCCAGATCTTCGTCCATTGGTACCACTTGAGGGTGGCCGTTTTGCGACGTCTGATTTGAACGACCTTTATCGTCGTGTGATTAACCGTAACAACCGTCTAAAGCGCCTGTTAGAGCTTTCAGCACCAGATATTATCGTACGTAACGAAAAGCGTATGTTGCAAGAATCTGTTGATGCTTTGCTTGATAACGGTCGTCGTGGTCGCGCTATTACTGGTTCTAACAAGCGTCCATTGAAATCTTTGGCTGACATGATCAAAGGTAAGCAAGGTCGTTTCCGTCAGAACTTGCTAGGTAAGCGTGTTGACTATTCTGGTCGTTCTGTAATCACAGTAGGTCCATCACTGCGTCTACATCAGTGTGGTCTACCTAAGAAAATGGCACTTGAGTTATTCAAGCCATTCATTTTCTCTAAGCTTGAACTTCGTGGCATGGCGACGACGATCAAAGCAGCGAAGAAAATGGTTGAGCGTGAAACGCCTGAAGTGTGGGATATCCTTGATGAGGTTATCCGTGAACATCCAGTGATGTTGAACCGTGCGCCAACACTTCACCGTTTGGGTATCCAAGCGTTTGAACCAATGTTGATCGAAGGTAAAGCGATTCAGTTGCATCCATTAGTGTGTGCGGCATATAACGCCGATTTCGATGGTGACCAAATGGCGGTTCACGTTCCGTTGACTATCGAAGCGCAGCTAGAAGCTCGTGCTTTGATGATGTCTACGAACAACATCCTATCACCAGCAAACGGCGAGCCGATCATCGTTCCTTCCCAGGACGTTGTATTGGGTCTGTACTATATGACTCGTGAGAAAATCAATGCCAAGGGTGAAGGCATGGCGTTTTCTGACATCAAAGAAGTACACCGTGCATATGGTGCGAAACAAGTTGAATTGCATGCCAAAGTAAAAGTACGTATCAGCCAAGTTGATACGACGCTTGAAGGCGACAAAGTGCCGTCTACTTTCATTGCAGATACAACGGTTGGTCGTGCTTTGTTGTTTGATATCGTTCCTGATGGCCTACCGTTCTCCGTGGTTAACCAAACCATGAAGAAAAAGGCGATCTCTAACTTGATCAACGAGTGTTACCGTAAAGTGGGCTTGAAAGAGAGCTGTATCTTTGCAGACCAATTGATGTACACAGGTTTTGCTTACGCAACAGCGTCTGGCTCTTCTGTTGGTGTTGATGACTTTGTTATCCCGCCAGAGAAGGCAGAGATCATTGCTAAAGCAGAGGCGGAAGTTAAAGAAATCGAATACCAATATGCAGATGGTCTTGTAACGCAAGGCGAGAAGTATAATAAAGTAATCGATTTATGGTCTCGTACTAACGAAACTGTAACTGAAGCCATGATGAAAAACTTGGCAAAAGAGATGACTGTCAACAAAGCAGGTGAAACGGTTGAACAACAATCTTTCAACTCTGTATATATGATGGCCGACTCTGGCGCCCGTGGTAGTGTTGCGCAGATGCGTCAGCTAGGTGGTATGCGTGGTCTGATGGCGAAGCCAGATGGATCCATCATCGAAACACCAATCACTGCGAACTTCCGTGAAGGTTTATCAGTACTTCAGTACTTTACCTCTACACACGGTGCTCGTAAGGGTCTAGCTGATACAGCATTGAAAACAGCCAACTCTGGTTACTTGACTCGTCGTCTAGTAGATGTAGCGCAGGATTTGGTTATCACTGAAGTAGATTGTGGTTCTACAAACGGTATTTCCGTTGCAGCCATGATTGAAGGTGGTGATGTGGTCGTGCCGTTAGGTCATCGCGTATTGGGTCGTGTAGTAGCTCAAGACGTTATTGACGGCAAAGGCGATTTCGTTCTTGCAGCTGGTACTTTGATTGACGAGCATGATGTTCGTACTATTGAAGCGGCTGGTGTGGATGAAATGATCATTCGTTCCGTTATCACATGTAATACGCGTCATGGTGTATGTGCTAAGTGTTACGGTCGTGATCTTGCTCGTGGTCATCAGGTTAACATCGGTGAAGCGATTGGTGTTGTTGCAGCACAGTCTATCGGTGAGCCAGGTACACAGTTGACGATGCGTACGTTCCACATCGGTGGTGCGGCATCTCGAGCGTCTGCGATTGATAGTGTTCAGGTGAAGAGTGCGGGTACGGTACGTTTCAATAAAATGAAGAGTATCGAGCGCCACACAGGTCATCTAGTCGTTGCATCTCGTTCTTCTGAATTGGCAATTGCTGATGAAGCTGGTCGTGAGAAAGAGCGTTATAAGCTTCCTTACGGTGCGGTATTGAGTGTTCGTGAAGGTGATCAAGTTACTGCGGGTCAAATCGTTGCTAACTGGGATCCACATACACACCCAATCGTATCTGAGATGGAAGGTCGTCTTGAATTCAGCGGTATGGAAGAGAACGTTACTATTCGTCGTCAATCTGACGAAATGACGGGCTTGACTACGATTGAAGTGATGGAAATGCGTGACCGTCCTGCGGCTGGTAAAGACATACGTCCGATGATTGCCGTTGTTGATGCAGAGGGTAATCCTGTATTGATTCCTGGTACTGAATCACCAGTACAGTACATGCTTCCTGAAAAAGCATTGTTGAGCTTAGATCATGGCGCAACAGTGAAATCAGGTGAGGTTCTTGCACGTATTCCTCAAGAATCTATCGGTAACAAAGATATTACCGGTGGTTTGCCACGAGTGGCAGATCTATTCGAAGCGCGTCGTCCGAAAGATCCAGCTGTTATGGCGGAAACGAGCGGTGTGGTTAGCTTCGGTAA
Organism: Marinomonas sp. ATLA20; assembly: GCF_057180105.1. NCBI lineage: Bacteria > Pseudomonadati > Pseudomonadota > Gammaproteobacteria > Oceanospirillales > Oceanospirillaceae > Marinomonas > Marinomonas sp. ATLA20. Next base: position 46,015 of record NZ_JBXUKU010000015.1, on the reverse strand, counting down.
AGAAACAAAAGGTAAAATTCGTTTGGTTATCACACCTCAAAATGGTGATGACCCAGTCGAGACTTTGATTCCTAAATGGCGTCAAATCAACATCTTTGATGGTGAGGAAGTGGCTAAAGGTGAGATTATTGCCGACGGTCCTTTGAGCCCTCATGATATTTTGCGTCTTCAAGGTGTAGAGGCTTTGGCCGATTACATCACGAATGAAGTGCAAGAAGTTTACCGTTTACAAGGCGTAGTAATTAACGATAAGCATATTGAAGTTATCGTTAACCAAATGTTGCGTAAAGTAGAGGTTGGTGAGTCTGGAGATACGGATCTTATCCAAGGTGATCAGGTTGAGTTTACTCATCTGTTAGATGCAAACGAAAAAGCAGAAGCTGAGAATAAGTTCCCAGCCAAGTTTGAGCGTGTGCTTCTAGGTATCACGAAAGCTTCTTTGGCTACTGAGTCCTTTATATCAGCAGCATCTTTCCAAGAAACAACTCGAGTTCTTACGGAAGGTGCGGTAACTGGTAAGAAAGATCACTTACGTGGCTTGAAAGAAAACGTTGTAGTAGGTCGCTTGATACCAGCTGGTACAGGTTTGGCTTACCACAATGAGCGCAAGAGAAAGAAAGAGCTTGCGCTAGCAGCGAAGGAAGGAAGTTCGACAGTAAGTGCATCAGATGTGGAAGAAGCATTGAGTGCAGCACTGAAAGACTAGTTATTTGCTGTTAAATCGTAAGGGAGGTGATTTTTTAGTCGCCTCCCTATTGACTGTTTTATAGGCGCAAATTAAACTTGCGCCTCCTTAATTTTGGCGATTTCCGTCATAAGAATTGGATTTGTGGAGCTTGTCTAATGGCAACCGTTAACCAGTTGGTTCGTAAACCACGTAAACGTAAAGTGGCAAAGAGTGACGTTCCTGCGTTACAAGCTTGTCCGCAACGCCGCGGTGTCTGCACTCGCGTATATACTACTACACCTAAAAAGCCTAACTCGGCTTTGCGTAAAGTATGTCGTGTTCGCTTGACTAACGGCTTCGAAGTTACTTCCTACATCGGCGGTGAAGGTCACAACCTGCAAGAACACAGCGTAGTGCTGATTCGTGGCGGTCGTGTAAAAGATCTTCCAGGTGTTCGTTACCACACAGTACGTGGTAGCTTGGATACTTCAGGCGTACAAAATCGTAAGCAAGGCCGTTCTAAATACGGTACTAAACGTCCTAAGAAATAAGCTAAATAAGCTTAATTCATCGTTTAGACATAATTTTTTAATACAGTAAGGCCGAGCAATAATTGAATTGTCTCGGGCGAACCTGAAGAGGATATAGATATGCCTAGAAGACGCGTCGTCGCTAAGCGTGAAATCCTTCCGGATCCTAAACACGGAAGCCAGATTCTCGCTAAATTTATCAACCATGTAATGGTTAGCGGTAAAAAGTCTGTTGCAGAAAGCATCGTTTACAATGCGCTAAATACTGTAGCAGCTCGCGCTAAAACTGAAGAGCCAATGGCTATCTTCGAAAAAGCATTGGAATCTATCCAGCCAATGGTTGAGGTTAAATCTCGCCGTGTTGGTGGTGCGACTTACCAAGTTCCTGTAGAAGTTCGTCCAGCTCGCCGCGCAGCTTTATCTATGCGTTGGTTGGTTGATGCTTCTCGTAAGCGTGGTGAAAAATCCATGGCTTTGCGTCTAGCTGGCGAAATTTTAGATGCTGCTGAAAACAAAGGTTCTGCTGTTAAGAAACGTGAAGACGTTCATCGCATGGCAGAAGCTAACAAAGCATTCTCTCACTACCGTTTCTAATCATCCGGAGAAGGATACACAGTGGCACGTAAAACACCTATCAACCGCTACCGTAATATCGGTATTTGTGCGCATGTTGATGCAGGTAAAACGACGACAACTGAACGCGTTCTTTTTTATACTGGTCTGTCCCATAAAATTGGTGAAGTGCACGATGGTGCAGCAACAATGGATTGGATGGAGCAAGAGCAAGAGCGTGGTATCACGATAACTTCAGCGGCTACAACATGCTTCTGGAGTGGAATGAATAAGCAGTTTGAAGAGCACCGTGTCAATATTATAGACACACCTGGACACGTAGATTTTACTATCGAAGTAGAGCGTTCTTTGCGTGTGTTAGATGGTGCTGTTGTTGTGCTTTGTGGTTCTTCAGGTGTGCAGCCTCAAACCGAGACGGTTTGGCGTCAAGCGAATAAGTATGAAGTTCCTCGTATGGTGTTCGTCAATAAGATGGATCGTACAGGTGCAGATTTCTTTTCGGTTGTTCGACAGTTAGAAAATCGTCTTGGAGCAAATGCGGTTCCTATTCAAATCAATGTTGGCGCTGAAGAAGATTTCAGAGGTGTCATCGACTTGGTTTTGATGAAAACAATTGTGTGGAGTGAAGAAGATCATGGGATGAGTTTCTCTTTAGAAGAGATTCCTGGTGATTTGCTTGATGAAGCGCAAAAGTGGCGTGAGCACATGGTTGAGGCGGCTGCTGAAGCGAATGATGTATTGATGGAAAAGTACCTTGAAGAAGGTGAGCTAACCATTGAGGAAATAAAGAGCGGCCTGCGAGCTCGTACATTATCCAATGAGATTGTCTTGGTGACATGTGGTTCTGCCTTTAAAAATAAAGGCGTTCAGGCTGTTTTGGATGCTGTTGTTGAATATTTGCCTTCACCGCTTGAAGTAAAAGCGATTGAGGGTACGCTTGAGGATGGTGAAACGGTTGTTACTCGTGTTGCTAATGATGAAGATCCATTTTCGTCATTGGCATTTAAGATTGCAACAGACCCATTTGTAGGTACATTAACATTTATTCGCGTTTATTCTGGTGTGTTGCGCTCTGGTGATGCGGTTTATAATTCTGTTAAGCAGAAGCGTGAACGTATTGGTCGAATGGTGCAAATGCATGCGAATAATCGAGAAGAGATTAAAGAAGTATTGGCGGGTGATATTGCTGCTGTCGTAGGTATGAAATACGTAACTACGGGTGATACGCTTTGCGATATGAAGGATGTTGTTGTACTTGAGCGTATGGAGTTTCCTGAGCCTGTTATATCCGTCGCTGTTGAGCCAAAGTCTCAAGCTGACCAAGATAAGATGGCTGTTGCGCTAGGTAAATTAGCGCAAGAAGATCCTTCTTTTCGAGTGGAGACACACGAAGAAACGGGTCAAACAATTATTTCCGGTATGGGTGAACTGCACCTTGATATTCTTGTCGACCGTATGCGTCGTGAGTTTAAGGTGGAGGCAAACATTGGTAAGCCTCAGGTTTCCTATCGGGAGAAAATTCGCAAAGAAGTGGTGGTTAATCACAAATTTGTGCGTCAATCCGGTGGTCGTGGTCAATACGGTCACGTCGTAATGAAGTTAATCCCAACTGATAAAGATGGGCTTGAGTTTGTTAACGAGATTGTTGGTGGTGCTATTCCTAAAGAATACATCCCTGCAGTAGAAAAGGGTGTTTCAGAGCAAATGAAGAATGGTGTGATCGCTGGTTATCCATTACTGGGTATCAAGGTTGTATTGTTCGATGGTTCATTCCATGATGTTGACTCTAATGAAATGGCCTTTAAAATTGCAGCTTCTCAGGGGCTAAGAAAAGGAGCAGCTGATGCTGATCCTTGCGTTCTTGAACCTGTAATGAAAGTGGAAGTTGTAACTCCTGAAGAATACATGGGTGATGTGATGGGTGACCTGAATCGTCGTCGTGGTGTTGTTCAGGGGATGGACGATTCCCCGTCAGGTAAAATTATTCGTGCTGAAGTTCCTCTCGGGGAGATGTTCGGGTATGCAACTGACGTGCGTAGCTTGTCGCAAGGGCGTGCAAGTTATGCGATGGAGTTTGAGAAATACGCTGAAGCACCGGCTAGTGTGGCAGACGCGATCATCAAAAATGAAGATTAATCATCATACTTACTAATTCTTAAGGTGTATGTATCATGGCAAAGAGTAAATTTGAACGTAGTAAACCGCACGTTAACGTTGGCACAATCGGTCACGTTGACCATGGTAAAACAACTTTAACTGCAGCATTGACTCGCGTATGTGCAGAAGTATTCGGCGGAACAGCTGTTGCTTTTGATGGTATCGATAATGCTCCAGAAGAGCGTGAGCGTGGTATCACTATCTCTACTTCTCACGTAGAGTATGATTCTCCAACTCGTCACTACGCGCACGTAGATTGTCCTGGACACGCCGATTATGTTAAAAACATGATCACTGGTGCTGCTCAAATGGACGGCGCGATCCTAGTTTGTGGTGCGACTGACGGCCCTATGCCTCAGACTCGTGAGCACATCCTTCTTTCTCGCCAAGTAGGTGTTCCTTACATCGTTGTTTTCTTGAACAAGTCTGACTTGTTGGCTGAAGATTGTGGTGGTGCGGATTCTGAAGAATACGCTGAAATGCTAGAATTGGTTGAGATGGAATTGCGTGACCTTCTTTCTGAATACGACTTCCCAGGTGATGATACTCCAATCATCCCAGGTTCTGCGCTAATGGCGTTGAAAGGCGAAGACGACAACGAAATGGGTACAACTGCTGTTAAGAAACTTGTTGAAACTCTTGACGCGTACATCCCTGAGCCAGAGCGTGCTATCGATGGTGCATTCTTGATGCCTATCGAGGACGTATTCTCTATTCAAGGTCGTGGTACAGTTGTTACTGGTCGTGTTGAGCGTGGTATTATCCGCATCCAAGAAGAAGTTGAAATTGTTGGTATCGTTGATACTACTAAGACAACTTGTACTGGTGTAGAGATGTTCCGTAAGCTTCTAGACGAAGGTCGTGCTGGTGAGAACTGTGGTATCCTTCTTCGTGGTACTAAGCGTGAAGACGTTCAGCGTGGTCAAGTATTGGCTAAGCCTGGTTCAATCACTCCTCACACTGAGTTTGAAGCAGAAGTATACGTGTTGGGTAAAGATGAAGGTGGTCGTCACACTCCATTCTTCAAAGGCTACCGTCCTCAGTTCTACTTCCGTACAACTGACGTAACTGGTGCTTGTTCTCTTCCTGAAGGCGTAGAAATGGTTATGCCTGGCGATAACATTCAAATGACTGTTGAGCTAATTCATGCAATCGCGATGGACGAAGGTCTACGTTTCGCGATCCGTGAAGGTGGTCGTACAGTTGGTGCTGGTGTTGTAGCTAAAATCCTTAAGTAATTAGATAGTAATATCTGCTTACTTTGATTTAGAAAAGGCCACTCGCATATCGGGTGGCCTTTTTATTTTATGGTTTATTTTGTTTGTTCAGAAATTGGTTACTTGACAACCAGTTTTTGAATGGCTAATATTCGCCGTCCTTAAAAAAGGATTGTGGCTTAATAAATGTACAGTTAAGTCATTAAAACATTGTATTTGGAGTTGGAAATGCAAAGCCAAAAAATCCGTATTCGTCTGAAAGCGTTTGATCATCGTCTGATCGATGCTTCAACACAAGAAATTGTGGACACAGCGAAACGTACAGGTGCGCAAGTGCGTGGACCGATTCCACTTCCTACTCGCAAAGAGCGTTATACAGTATTGATTTCACCACACGTAAATAAAGATGCGCGTGATCAGTATGAAATCCGTACACACAAACGTGTTCTAGACATCGTTGAGCCAACTGAAAAAACAGTTGATGCGCTAATGAAGCTAGATCTTGCGGCAGGCGTGGAAGTACAAATCTCTTTGGGTTAATAGCTCAAAGTTTGGGGTGCGACAACCGACTGGTTATCAGTCGGCTATATGCACAATAGTGGAATGATCTGGAATGATCAGCCGTAGCGGGTGATAGCCCCATACACAACTGGCAAATGAGGTAAAAAATGACTATTCAATTAGTCGGACGCAAAGCCGGAATGACACGTATCTTCACTGAAGACGGTGTATCCGTGCCAGTAACCGTCATCGAGGTTGAACCGAACCGCGTTACTCAGGTGAAAACAGCAGAAACTGACGGCTACCAAGCTGTTCAGGTAACTGTAGGTTCTCGCCGTTCGAGCCGCGTTAACAAAGCTGCTGCGGGTCATTATGCAAAAGCGAATGTTGAAGCAGGTCGTGGTTTGTGGGAGTTCCGCCTGGCAGGTGACGAAAAAGAAATCAATGTTGGTGATGAGCTAACTGTTGCTGATTTCGAATCTATCCAAATGGTTGATGTAACTGGTCAATCAAAGGGTAAAGGGTTTCAAGGTGCCATCAAGCGTCATAATTTTAGTATGCAAGACGCTACTCATGGTAACTCGTTGTCTCACCGTGCACCTGGTTCTATCGGCCAATGTCAAACACCTGGTCGTGTTTGGAAAGGCAAGAAGATGGCTGGCCATATGGGTGCTGCACAAGTAACTACTCAATCACTAGAAGTGGTTCGTGTAGACACAGAACGTAACCTTATCCTTGTGAAAGGTGCCGTGCCTGGTGCAGTAAATGGTGATGTTATTCTTCAATCAGCTGTTAAAGCTCGCTAAGAGGGGTAGACAATGAACTTGAATCTAACAGGCGCGGAAGGAACTGTAGAAGTTTCTGATGTAGCCTTTGCTCGTGAATACAACGAAGCGTTGGTTCACCAAGTAGTTACATCTTACTTGGCTGGCGCTCGTCAAGGCTCACGTGCACAGAAAACACGCTCTGAAGTAGCAGGTGGTGGACGCAAACCTTGGAAACAAAAAGGTTCTGGTCGTGCACGCGCAGGTACTATCCGTAGCCCTCTATGGCGCTCTGGTGGTGTTACTTTCGCTGCTAAGCCACAAGATCACTCTCAGAAAGTGAACAAGAAGATGTACCGTGCAGCAATGCGCACCATCTGGTCTGAGCTTGTACGTCAAGACCGTCTTGTTGTTGTAGAAGATCTTAAATTGGAAGCTCCAAAAACTAAGCTCTTCATAGCAAAAATGGCAGAATTGAATATTGAGAACGCTTTGATTGTTTCCGATCAATTGGATGACAATTTATTCTTAGCGGCTCGCAACATTCCTAACGTAGATGTACGTGATGCAGCGTCTATCGACCCTGTTAGCTTGATTGCTTACGACAAAGTGTTGGTGACAGTTGGTGCTCTGAAACAAGTTGAGGAGGCACTAGCATGATCGGCGAACGTATTTATAAAGTTCTGTTGGGTCCACATATTTCCGAAAAAGCAACGATCGTAGCCGAAGGCAATGGTCAGTATGTTTTTCGTGTAACTGGTGATGCAACGAAACCTGAAATCAAACAAGCTATCGAAGCGCTTTTTGAAGTCAAAGTTGAGTCTGTTCGCACGTTGAACCATAAAGGTAAAACGAAACGCACAGTTCGTGGTTTAGGTAAACGTAAAGACGTGAAAAAAGCGTATGTACGTTTGGCTGAAGGCCAAGACATTGATTTCATGGTCGCTGAATAAGGGGAGATAGGTCAATGGCTGTTGTTAAAAGTAAGCCAACGTCTGCAGGCCGTCGTCACGTTGTTAAAGTTACCAACAACGATTTGCACAAAGGCGCACCATATGCACCTTTGCTAGACACAAAAAGCAAATCTGGTGGACGTAACAATAACGGACGCATCACTACGCGTCACGTAGGTGGTGGTCATAAGCAGCATTACCGTATGGTTGATTTTCGTCGTAATAAAGATGGAATTTCTGCGGTAGTTGAGCGTTTGGAATATGATCCAAACCGTTCTGCAAATATTGCATTGATTAGATATGCTGATGGTGAGCGTCGTTACATTATCGCTTCCAAAGGTATGGTCGCTGGCAATATCGTTTTTAGTGGTGCAGATGCACCTATCAAAGCGGGTAATACTTTGCCTCTGCAAAATATCCCAGTTGGTAGTACTGTACACTGTATCGAGCTTAAGCCAGGTAAAGGTGCACAAGTTGCCCGTTCCGCTGGTGCTTCTGCTCAGCTAGTTGCTCGTGAAGGTCGTTACGTTACTCTTCGCCTACGTTCAGGTGAGATGCGTAAAGTATTGACAGAATGTCGCGCTACTTTAGGTGAAGTATCAAACTCTGAGCATAGCTTACGAGTTCTTGGTAAAGCTGGTGCTACGCGTTGGCGTGGTGTTCGTCCTACCGTTCGCGGTTCGGCGATGAACCCAGTTGATCACCCACATGGTGGTGGTGAAGGTCGTAGCAAAGGTGGTCGTCACCCAGTTACACCATGGGGTGTGCCTACTAAAGGTTACAAAACGCGCAGCAACAAGCGTACTGATAAACTTATTGTACGTCGCCGTACTAAGTAATAAGAGGAAACGACTGTGCCACGTTCACTAAAAAAAGGTCCTTTTATCGACCTTCATTTGTTGAAAAAGGTAGAGGCTGCGGTAGAGAAAAATGATCGTCGTCCAATTAAAACTTGGTCACGCCGTTCTACTATCTTCCCTGATTTTGTAGGGTTGACTATCGCTGTCCATAATGGTCGCCAGCATGTTCCAGTTCTAGTAACTGAAGATATGGTCGGTCATAAATTGGGTGAGTTCGCTCCGACCCGTACATATCGTGGTCATGCTGCGGACAAGAAAGCCAAACGGTAATAAGGGGTATTAACATGAGTGAAGTAAAAGCTTCATTGAAGGGTGCTCGCCTCTCAGCGCAGAAGGCCCGTTTGGTTGTAGATCAAATCCGCGGCAAATCTGTTAGCGAAGCACTGAACATTTTAACGTTCAGTCCTAAAAAGGCGGCAGTAATTGTCAAGAAAGTACTAGAGTCTGCTATAGCTAACGCTGAGCATAACGAAGGTGCTGATGTAGATGACTTGCGTGTGTCTACGGCTTACGTTGATGAGGCAATGACTCTGAAACGTATTATGCCACGTGCCAAAGGCCGTGCTGACCGTATTCTAAAACGCGGTTGCCATATTACAGTTAAAGTCGCTGACTAATTAGGAGAAACCCAATGGGTCAGAAGGTTCATCCAACTGGTATACGCCTAGGGATAGTTAAAGATCATACTTCTACTTGGTATGCTAATAATCAAAACTACTCTAAGCTGTTATTAAACGATCTTCAGGTTCGTGCGTTCCTGGAGAAAAAATTGGTCCAGGCTTCTGTTTCTCGTATTGAGATTCAGCGCCCTGCTCAGACAGCTCGTATTACAATTCACACTGCCCGTCCGGGTATTGTGATTGGTAAGAAAGGCGAAGATGTTGAGAAACTACGTAATGCAGTTTCTGAAATGATGGGCGTACCTGTCCACATTAACATCGAAGAAATTCGCAAGCCTGAAATGGATGCTAAATTGGTTGCGCAAAATATTGCTAGCCAACTTGAGCGTCGCGTAATGTTCCGTCGTGCTATGAAGCGCGCAGTACAAAATGCTATGCGTGCAGGCGCGAAAGGTATCAAGGTTCAGGTAAGTGGTCGTTTAGGCGGTGCAGAAATTGCACGTGCTGAGTGGTACCGTGAAGGCCGTGTGCCTCTACACACTCTACGCGCTGACATTGACTACGCTACTTATGAAGCTGCTACAACTTACGGCATCATTGGCGTAAAAGTGTGGATCTTCAAAGGCGAAATCTTGGGCGGTATTGAACAAGTGCGAGCTGACAAAGGCGCACAAAAGAAGAAGTCTAAGTAGGGGGTAAGTCATGTTACAACCGAAACGTACTAAGTTCCGCAAAATGCAGAAAGGCCGTAACCGCGGTCTTGCTCTTCGCGGAAACCAAGTTAGCTTTGGTGAATTCGGATTGAAGTCCACTGAACGTGGTCGTCTTACTGCTCGTCAAATTGAAGCGGCGCGTCGTGCAATGACTCGTCATATCAAACGTGGCGGTAAAATCTGGATTCGTGTGTTCCCTGATAAGCCGATTACTCAGAAACCTCTTGAGGTTCGTCAGGGTAAAGGTAAGGGTAGCGTAGAATACTGGGTTGCACAGATTCAACCTGGAAAAATGCTTTATGAAGTTGAGGGCGTTTCAGAACAGTTAGCTCGCGAAGCATTCGCGTTGGCTGCTGCTAAGCTTCCTCTGTCCACAACTTTCGTAACGCGTACGGTGATGTAGATGAAAGCAAAAGAACTGCAAGAAAAGTCTGTAGCTGAGCTACAAGCGACCTTGATTGAACTGCTACGTGAGCAATTTACTCTGCGCATGCAGAAAGCCACTGGTCAGTTAGCGCAAACTCATTTGCTCTCGCAAGTTCGCCGCAATATCGCACGTGTTAAAACCGTGCTAAACGATAAGGCAGGTAACTAAGATGGCAGAAACAAAAGCGCGTACAGCTACTGGTAAAGTAGTAAGCGACAAGATGGATAAAACCATCACGGTACTAGTTGAACGTACAGAAAAACACCCTTTATACGGTAAGTTTGTACGTCGTTCATCTAAACTACACGCTCATGATGAAAACAATGAGTGCCAGATCGGTGATACAGTTAAGGTCGTTGAAACACGTCCTTACTCTAAGTCTAAGACTTGGAATCTGGTTCAAGTTGTAGAGAAAGCAGCAGCTGTATAAGCTGCTCCTTCCTTCGTGAGACTTGTTATCTAATTTGATTGGAGAGCAGTAATGATTCAAACAGAATCGATGCTTGATGTAGCAGATAACAGCGGCGCAAAGCGTGTTCAGTGTATTAAAGTACTGGGTGGCTCACATCGTCGTTATGCTGCTATCGGTGACATCATTAAGGTCACAGTGAAAGAAGCGATCCCACGTGGTCGTGTTAAAAAAGGGCAGGTTCTTAACGCAGTTGTCGTTAGAACTAAGAAAGGTGTTCGTCGTTCTGATGGTTCAGTAATCCGTTTTGATGTAAACTCAGCGGTTCTATTGAATGCTTCAGGACAGCCTATTGGTACTCGTATCTTTGGCCCTGTAACACGTGAATTGCGTACAGAGCAGTTCATGAAAATTGTTTCTCTTGCACCAGAAGTGCTGTAAGAGGGAGAGGGGACATTATGCGTAAGATCAAACGTAACGACGAAGTTATCGTAATTGCTGGTAAAGACAAAGGCAAGCGCGGTAAAGTTGTTAAGGTAGTAGACGAAAATCGAGTTCTAGTTTCTGGCATTAACACTGTTAAGAAGCACGAGAAACCAAACCCTATGAAGGGTTCAACTGGTGGTATCGTTGAACAAGAAGCACCTATCCAGGTTTCCAATGTAGCAATCTATAACGATGCTACTGGTAAAGCGGATCGCGTCGGCTTTAAATTGAACGAAGACGGTACGAAAGTGCGTGTTTTTAAATCAAATAGTGAAGCGATCGACGCCTAAGAGCGAGAATTATAGCCATGGCGAGACTTAAGCAAGTTTATAAAGATCAAGTTGTAGCAAAACTTACAGAAGATTTTAGCTACAAGAATGTGATGGAAGTGCCTAAAATCACTAAAATCACTTTAAATATGGGTGTTGGTGAAGCTATCGCAGACAAGAAACTTCTTGAGCATGCGGTAAATGATCTTGAAGCACTTAGCGGCCAAAAAGTTGTAGTGACTAAGGCTCGTAAATCAGTAGCAGGCTTTAAAATCCGTGACGGTTACCCGATCGGTTGTAAAGTGACTCTACGTGGCGAGCGTATGTGGGATTTCTTCGACCGTTTGGTTGATGTTGCTATTCCACGTATCCGTGACTTCCGTGGACTTAATCCTAAGTCTTTCGACGGTCGTGGTAACTACAGTATGGGTGTTAAAGAGCAAATCATCTTCCCTGAGATCGATTACGATAAAGTAGATCGTGTACGTGGTATGGATATTACCATTACAACGACTGCTCGTACCGATGAAGAAGGTCGTGCTTTGCTAGCAGCCTTTAGTTTCCCTTTCAAGAAATAAGAGGTAGGAATCATGGCTAAAATATCAATGATTCAGCGCGAAGCAAAACGTACCAAATTAGTAGCTAAATTCGCTGAAAAGCGTGCGGCTCTAAAGGCGATCATTAGTGACGTTAATGCATCGGACGATGAAAAGTGGGAAGCGACGCTTAAATTGCAAGCGCTTCCACGCGATTCATCTTCTTCACGCCAACGTAACCGTTGCCAAATTACAGGTCGTCCGCACGGTGTATACCGTCGCTTCGGTCTGTCTCGTATCAAACTGCGTGAAGCAGCGATGCGTGGCGACGTACCAGGCTTGAAGAAAGCTAGTTGGTAAGCAAGTAGAGCGCGATCATAATACATGGCAGTGAGTGGAGTGTCTAAATACTGGACATTCTGCTCGCTGCTGTGTACTATGCGCGAGCTCTATTTGCTGCACAATGGTTTTTAAATTAGGAGCTCTTAAATGAGTATGCAAGATACCCTTGCGGATATGTTTACACGTATTCGTAATGCACAGATGGCTGCAAAGACCTCTGTGAGCATGCCTTCATCAAAAATGAAGACATCGATTGCTGCTGTTCTACGCGAAGAAGGTTACGTAGGTGACTTTTCTGTAGACGAAGCAGTAAAACCGACGCTTACTATCGAGTTGAAATACTACGAAGGTAAGCCAGTTATCGAACAAATCAAACGCGCATCTCGCCCAAGTTTGCGTCAATACAAAGGCACTAGTGCTCTACCGAAAGTAGAAGCTGGCCTTGGTGTTGCAATCATCTCTACCTCTAAAGGTGTGATGACAGACCGTGCAGCTCGTGCTGCTGGTATCGGTGGCGAAGTAATCTGCACAGTATTCTAGGAGTTAGTATGTCTCGAGTTGCTAATAGTCCCGTGACGCTTCCTAGTGGTGTAGATTTAACCCTAAATGGACAAAATGTTGTTGTTAAAGGCGGCAAAGGTTCTTTAGAGTTTAATGTTCACACAAGCGTACAAGTGTCTAAAGAAGAAAATGTTATCACCTTCGCTGCGCGCGATGGTGCAAAACAAAGCCGTGCCTTAGCTGGTACAACTCGTGCTTTGATTAACAACATGGTTGTTGGTGTTAGTCAGGGTTTCGAGAAAAGATTGTTTCTTCAAGGTGTTGGTTACCGTGCTGCGCTTAAAGGCAATGTACTTAACCTATCTCTGGGTTTCTCTCACCCAGTAGATTACGAACTTCCTGAAGGCGTAACAGCTGAATGTGCTTCTCAAACAGAAGTTGTGATCCGTGGCATTGATAAACAAGCCGTTGGTCAAGTTGCTGCAGAAGTTCGCGGTTTCCGTCCACCAGAGCCATATAAAGGCAAAGGTGTTCGCTATTCTGACGAAGTAATTCGTCGTAAAGAAGCTAAGAAGAAGTAGGTAGGCATTCATGAACACTAAAAAACAATCTCGGATTCGTCGTGCACGCCGTGCTCGTTTGCATATTCGTGACTTAGGTGCGAATCGTCTTACTGTACATCGCACACCACGCCATATGTATGCTCAAGTGATTTCTCCTTGTGGTAGTAAAGTACTAGCTAGTGCTTCTACTCTTGAAGAAGCTCTTCGTGGCTCAGCGACAGGCAACAAAACAGCGGCTAAAGAAGTCGGTACTTTGATTGCTACACGCGCTAAAGAAGCAGGTGTCACTTCGGTCGCTTTCGACCGTTCTGGCTTCAAATACCATGGCCGCGTCCAAGTTCTTGCTGACGCTGCACGTGAAGCCGGTCTAGAGTTCTAAGGGGTAGCAAATGGCAGTTAATGATCAACAAACTAGCGACCTCCAAGAGAAGCTAGTACAAGTAAACCGCGTTGCTAAAGTTGTAAAGGGTGGTCGTATCTTCTCTTTCACAGCTTTGACAGTCGTTGGTGATGGTAAAGGTAAAGTTGGCTTTGGTCGTGGTAAAGCGCGTGAAGTTCCTCAAGCTATTCAAAAAGCAATGGAACAAGCTCGTCGTAACATGGTTTCTGTTAAGCTAGATGGCGATACTCTTCAGTATCCTGTTAAAGCGAATCACGGAGCATCTAAAGTTTACATGCAGCCTGCGTCTCAAGGTACCGGTATCATCGCCGGTGGTGCAATGCGTGCGGTTCTAGAAATCGCTGGCGTTCACAACGTTTTGGCGAAATGTTACGGTTCTACAAACCCAGTAAACGTAGTTCGCGCTACGATCAAAGGTTTGCAGGATATGAAAGCACCTGAACAAATCGCGGCTAAACGCGGTAAGTCAGTCGATCAAATTTTGGGGTAATGTGTCATGGCGAATAATACCATCACAGTTCAACTAACCCGCAGCCCGATCGGTCGTCTTCCAAAGCACCGTGAAACTGTTAAAGGCTTGGGTTTGCGTAAAGTTGGCCAAACACGTGAGTTGGAAGATACTCCTTCTGTACGTGGCATGGTTAATAAAGTTTATTACATGGTTAAAGTGGTAGGGGAATAACATGTTCTTAAATACACTTCGTCCTGGCGAAGGTAGCAAGCATGCTCCTAAACGTGTTGGTCGCGGCATTGGTAGCGGCTTGGGCAAAACCGGCGGACGAGGCCATAAAGGTCTTAAATCTCGTTCTGGTGGCTCAGTAAAACCTGGTTTTGAAGGTGGTCAAATGCCTTTGCAGCGTCGTCTGCCAAAATTCGGTTTCACTTCACGTCAGGCAAAGTATGTTGCTGAGGTTCGTTTAAACGAGCTTGCTGCTGTAAATGCTGAAGTTGTAGATTTGGCTGCTCTTAAAAGCGCCGACATTCTAGGTCATCAAATTAAGACTGCTCGTGTGATTTTGTCTGGTTCTATCGACAAAGCTGTCACAGTTCGTGGTCTTAAAGTGACTAAAGGTGCTCGTGCCGCTATTGAAGCAGCTGGCGGAAAAGTCGAGGAATAAATGGCAAAGCGTGGCTCACTACCAGCTGGCATGCAAAACGGTTTAGGCGAGCTTTGGTCTCGTATTCGTTTTGTGTTTCTAGCAATTATTGTATACCGAATCGGTGCGCACATTCCTGTTCCAGGTATTAATCCTGACAGGTTATCTGCGTTGTTTGATCAAAATGAAGGCACTATTCTGAGTTTATTTAACGTATTCTCAGGGGGCGCGCTTGAGCGCATGAGTATTTTTGCGCTTGGGATTTTGCCCTATATTTCTGCCTCTATTATTATGCAGTTATTGACGGTTGTGAGTCCGCAGCTAGAGCAGTTGAAGAAAGAGGGTGAAGCGGGTCGTCGCAAGATTACTCAGTACACCCGTTACGGTACTGTACTTCTTGCCCTTGTTCAGTCTGCCAGTATGGCGGTTGGCTTGGCAAGTCAAGGGATCTCATTTAGTAGTGGCATGGAATTCTATGCTGTTGCTGTTGTGACACTTGTTGCTGGTACTGTTTTCTTGATGTGGTTAGGTGAGCAGGTTACTGAAAAAGGTATTGGTAATGGTATATCCATTCTTATCTTTGCCGGTATCGTTGCTGGCTTGCCTTCTGCTTTAGGCCGTTCATTTGAGTCGGCTCGTCAAGGCGATATCAATATTTTAGCTTTGTTGTTGATTGGTATACTTGCCATTGCGACTATCGCATTCGTTGTTTTCATCGAACGTGGTCAACGTCGCATTACGGTTAATTATGCAAAACGCCAACAAGGCAAAAAAGTATTTGCTGCACAAAAGAGTCATTTGCCTCTTAAAGTAAATATGGCTGGTGTAATCCCACCTATATTTGCTTCAAGTATCCTTTTGTTCCCAGCTTCGATCGGACAATGGTTTGGTCAAGGTGAAGGAATGGAATGGTTGCAAAATATCTCTTTGGCTCTAGCTCCTGGGCAACCGCTTTATGTGCTGTTGTTTGCGATAGCAATTGTTTTCTTTTGCTTCTTCTATACGGCGCTAGTGTTCAACCCTAAAGATGTGGCAGATAACTTGAAAAAATCCGGTGCGTTCTTGCCGGGTATTCGTCCAGGCGATCATACAGCTCGATATATTGATGGTGTAATGACTCGTTTGACACTGTTTGGTGCTTTATACATCACTCTAGTGTCTCTGATGCCTCAGTTCTTTGTTGTTGCGTGGAATGTTCCATTCTACTTTGGCGGTACTTCTATGTTAATCGTAGTGGTAGTTGTCATGGACTTTATGTCGCAAGTTCAAAGTCATTTGATGAGTCAGCAATACGAATCATTAATGAAGAAATCTAATCTGACTGGTTATGGTCCAAATGGCCTAATGCGTTAAGCGTAGGTTGGAGTTGAACATGAAAGTACGTGCATCTGTAAAGAAAATCTGTCGTAACTGCAAAATCGTTCGTCGTAACGGTTCAGTTCGAGTGATTTGCATTGAGCCTCGTCACAAACAGCGTCAAGGTTAATAGCGAGTTCGCTCGATGATGGGAAAGGGTGGTTGATTTATGTCCTAAAGATAGGCATAATCAGCCGCCCTCATGATAGTAAAGTGATGAATTAACATATAATCATCAATAACAACGGAGTAAAGTGAATGGCTCGTATAGCCGGTGTCAATATTCCTGACAATAAACATGCGGTCATTTCTCTGACTTACATCTTCGGAATTGGTCGCACTCGTTCACGCGCTATCTGCGCTGCTACAGGTGTTGCTGAAACTGCGAAAATCGGTTCATTAAGTGATGATATCCTTGATGAACTTCGTGGCGAAGTTGCTAAGTATACTGTAGAGGGTGACTTACGTCGTGAAGTCAGTATGTCTATCAAACGTTTGATGGACCTAGGTTGTAATCGCGGGATTCGTCATCGCCGCAGCCTACCAGTTCGTGGTCAACGTACCAAAACGAACGCTCGTACACGAAAAGGCCCTCGTAAGCCTATTCGTAAGTAATTTAAACGCGTTTCGCTCTAGCCACAAGTTTGCTAGAGCTGAGCATTAAATAGGAAAGTGCAATATGGCTAAGCCAGCTACGCGCAACACCAAGAAAAAAGTCAAAAAGACGGTCGTCGACGGTGTTGCTCATGTACACGCGTCATTTAATAACACGATCGTGACTATCACTGACCGCCAAGGCAATGCTTTGTCTTGGGCTACTGCCGGTGGTTCTGGTTTTCGCGGATCTCGTAAAAGTACTCCTTTCGCAGCTCAAGTAGCAGCGGAACGTGCCGGTACTGTCGCACAAGAGTTCGGCCTTAAAAACGTTGACGTAATGATTAAGGGCCCTGGTCCTGGTCGTGAGTCCGCAGTTCGTGCATTAAATGCATTGGGCTTGCGTATCAATAACATCACAGATGTGACGCCAATTCCGCACAACGGTTGTCGTCCACCTAAGAAACGTCGCGTTTAATTGAGGAGACAGATACATGGCTCGTTATATAGGTCCAACTTGTAAGTTGTCTCGTCGTGAAGGTACCGACTTGCAATTGAAGAGCGGTTCACGCGCTCTTGAGTCGAAATGTAAAGTAGAAACGGTTCCTGGTGTGCACGGTGCACGTCGCGGTCGTCTTTCTGATTACGGCTTACAATTACGTGAGAAACAAAAAGTACGTCGTATGTACGGCGTTCTTGAAAAGCAATTTCGTAATTACTACAAATCTGCTGCTCGTCTTAAAGGTGCAACTGGTGAAAACCTTCTGCAACTTTTGGAATCACGTTTAGATAACGTTGTATACCGCGCAGGTTTTGGTTCTACACGTGCAGAAGCTCGTCAGCTAGTTGGCCATAAAGGCATTCTAGTTAATGGCGCTACGGTTAACATTCCGTCTTACCAAGTTAAAGCTGGTGACGTTGTGTCTATCCGTGAAAAAGCTAAGAAGCAATTGCGTGTACAAAGCGCACTAGAGCTATCTAAAGGTCGTGCACCGATCCATTGGATCGAAGTTGATTCAACTAAACTGGAAGCAACTTACAAAGCTGTTCCAGAACGTGCCGATTTATCAGCTGAAATTAATGAGAACCTAATTGTCGAACTTTACTCTAAGTAAGTCGGTGATTAGGATTAAGAAATAGGTGGATCTATGCAGCGTTCAGTGAGCGAATTGTTAACCCCACGCAACATTGAAGTTCAGGAATTAGGCAACTGTCGCGCTAAAGTTACACTGCAACCACTAGAACGTGGTTTTGGTCATACTTTAGGTAACGCACTGCGCCGTATCCTGCTTTCTTCAATGCCAGGTTGTGCGATTGTTGAAGTCGAAATCGACGGTGTATTACACGAATACAGCGCAATCGAAGGGGTTAAAGAAGATGTAATTGAAATTCTTCTTAACCTGAAAGGAGTTGCGATCGCTCTACACGGGCAAGATGAAGCAACTCTTACTCTAAGTAAAAAAGGTCCTGGTATCGTAACAGCTGGAGATATCCAGTTGGTTGCTGATGCAGAGATCGCTAACCCGGATCATGTTATTGCGCACTTGGATGACACTGCAGAGTTAACTATGCAGATCAAAGTCGCTCGTGGCCGTGGTTATGAGCCTGCTGATGCTCGTGTTGCTGGCGACGATGAGACTCGTCCAATCGGTCGCTTGCAACTGGATGCCTCATTCAGCCCTGTTCGCCGTGTTGCGTACAGTGTCGATAATGCTCGTGTAGAGCAGCGTACAGATTTAGATAAGCTAGTCTTAGACATCGAATCTAATGGTACTATCGACCCTGAAGAAGCAATTCGTCGTGCAGCGACTATTTTACAACAGCAAATCGCGGTTTTTGTCGCCCTTGAAAGCGAAAGCGAAGCACCTGTTGTAGAAGAAGAGGATGAGATTGATCCAATTTTGCTACGCCCGGTTGATGATCTTGAATTGACCGTTCGCAGTGCTAACTGTTTAAAAGCAGAGAACATTTATTACATCGGTGATTTGATTCAACGTACTGAGGTTGAGCTTCTTAAGACGCCTAACCTAGGTAAGAAGTCGTTAACTGAAATCAAAGATGTTTTAGCACAGCGTGGTTTGTCTTTGGGAATGCGTTTAGAGAATTGGCCACCGGCTAGTTTGAAAGACGATAGCAAAGTTCTAGCTCGCTAGGTCATTGTTCCCTGACCACCGTAGTTTGGTAAGGAATGTAAAATGCGTCATCGTAAGAGTGGACGTCACTTAAACCGTACTAGCTCACATCGTAAAGCGATGTTTAAAAACATGGCTGCTTCTTTGTTCGAACACGAAGTTATTAAAACTACGTTGCCGAAAGCTAAAGAATTGCGTCGTGTTGCTGAGCCCTTGATCACATTGGCGAAAGTTGATTCTGTTGCGAATCGTCGCCTTGCCTTTGCTCGTACTCGTAGCAAAGATGCAGTAGGTAAATTGTTCTCAGAACTTGGTCCTCGTTATCAAGCTCGCCCTGGTGGTTATGTTCGCATTCTAAAATGTGGCTTCCGCACAGGTGACAACGCACCTATGGCTTATGTTGAATTGGTCGATCGTCCAGTTACTGAAGCCGCTGAGTAATATCAGTTTGTAATAAAAAGCCGAGCTATTAGCTCGGCTTTTTTTTGCAAAAAAATTACCTGATATGATAGTCAGACACAAAAAAAATACCCGAAAAAGTTAAGCTTTTCTCGGGTATTTTATTTTTGACTAAGGGTTAATTAAGCATTTGTTTTAAGAAACGACCAGTATGAGATTTTTCAGCTTGAGCAATTTCTTCCGGCGTTCCTTCAGCGACAATGTAGCCGCCACCGCTGCCCCCTTCTGGGCCTAAGTCAACAATCCAATCAGCTGTTTTTATTACATCAAGGTTGTGTTCAATGACAACGACTGTATTGCCGTGATCTCTTAGGCGATGAAGCACTTTGAGCAGCTGTTCTATATCCGCAAAGTGTAGTCCTGTTGTCGGCTCATCTAAAATGTAGAGCGTTGTGCCAGTGTCGCGTTTAGATAGTTCTTTTGCGAGTTTAACCCGCTGTGCTTCGCCACCAGACAGCGTTGTGGCTGCTTGTCCAAGGCGTATATAGCCCAAACCTACATCCATCAGTGTTTGTAGTTTTCTTGCAATAGAAGGGACTGGATCAAAAAACTCTCGAGCATCTTCAATCGTCATATCTAAGCACTCGTGAATGTTCTTGCCTTTGTAATGGATCTCTAATGTTTCACGATTGTAGCGTTTGCCTTTGCAGGTATCACATGGCACATAGACGTCAGGAAGAAAGTGCATTTCTACTTTAATGACACCATCACCTTGGCAGGCCTCACAGCGGCCGCCTTTGACGTTAAAACTGAATCTGCCCGGTTTATAACCACGTGAACGAGACTCTTGTGTTGCCGAGAAGAGCTCTCTCATTGGAGTAAAAATACCCGTGTAGGTAGCAGGGTTGGATCTTGGCGTCCGACCAATAGGGCTTTGGTCAATGTCTACACACTTGTCGAATAAATCTAGTCCCTCTATACGCTCGTGTGGTGCCGCTTTTAATGTGGTTGCGCCATTGAGTGCCGTTGCAGCAAGAGGATATAGAGTGCCATTTACTAGAGTCGACTTACCAGAACCTGAAACGCCGGTTATACAGGTCATTACTCCAACAGGGATGTTGAGATCAACAGTATTTAAGTTATTGCCTGTTGCGCCTATCAGCTTGAGGAATTGTTTGTCTTTTGCTTGATGGCGAATTGGAGGTATTTCAATTTTACGTTTGCCCGTTAGGAATTGCCCAGTAACGGATTCAGGACAATCCATAATATCCTGAGGTGTGCCACTTGCAATGATTTGACCACCGTGAACACCAGCGCCTGGGCCAATATCGACAACAAAGTCTGCAATACGAATCGCGTCTTCATCATGCTCTACCACAATAACGGTATTTCCCAAATCTCGGAGTCTGGTTAGTGTGGCGATGAGTCGTTCATTATCGCGTTGATGCAGACCAATGGAAGGCTCATCTAGGATGTACATTACGCCTACTAGGCCGGCACCTATTTGGCTAGCAAGTCTGATTCGCTGTGCTTCACCGCCTGATAATGAGTCTGCTTTACGGTCTAAAGTTAGATAGTCCAAGCCTACGTTTACCAAGAAGGTTAAGCGGTCACGAATCTCTTTAAGGATTTTAGAGGCGATTTCACCGCGTGACCCTGGAAGCTCTAGTGTTTCGAAATACTTCAAGCATTCTGCGATTGGATAAGTCACCACTTCTGGAAGCGTTTGCTCAGCAATGAAGACGTTACGAGCGGATCGATTCAATCGAGAGCCATGACAATCTGGACAAGGCTGAATGCTGATGTATTGTGAGAGGTCGTCACGTACGCTGTCCGATTCTGTTTCATGGTAGCGGCGCTGTAGGTTTGGAATAACGCCTTCAAATGAGTGTGAGCGCGTCATTTTATCGCCACGTTCATTGATGTAAATGAAATCTATCTTGTCTTTTCCTGAGCCATGCAGAATTCGCTTTTTAAAGTCACTAGGAATGTCTTTATATTTTGACTCAATGTCGAATCCGTAATGTTTCGCTAGCGCACTCAGTTGTTGATAATAAAAGATGCTACGTCGGCCCCAGCCTCGGATGGCACCTTCAGCAAGTGTGAGTGTCTCGTCTTGAATGATCCGATCTGGATCGAACATCTGATGAGTGCCTAAACCGTCACAAGTCTGACAAGCGCCATTTGGGTTGTTGAACGAAAAAAGTCGAGGCTCTAGTTCGGTTAAGCTGTAGCCACAAACTGGACAGGCAAATTTACTAGAGAAAATATATTCTTCTTTTTCGTCATCCATATTGATGACTTTGGCGATACCATCAGAGAGACCAAGGCAAGTTTCGAAAGACTCTGCCAAGCGCAGTTGGAGGTCAGAACGTACCTTAAAGCGGTCAATGACCACTTCAATAGTATGTTTCTTATTTTTTTCTAATATTGGCGCATCGTCTAGATCAACGACAATGCCATCAATTCTAGCGCGAATAAACCCCTTAGAAAGCAGATCACTAATGGTATGTAAGTGCTCACCTTTTCGATCTTTGACGATAGGGGCTAGCAGCATCATCTTAGTTTCTTCTGGGAGCGATATAACTTTATCGACCATTTGTGATATGGTTTGCGCCTCTAATGGCTCACCATGATCTGGGCAGCGTGGTTGTCCTGCGCGGGCAAATAACAATCGTAGATAATCGTATATTTCTGTTATTGTACCGACTGTTGATCGTGGGTTATGAGAAGTTGATTTTTGCTCGATTGAAATAGCAGGAGAAAGGCCTTCAATGTGGTCTATGTCTGGTTTTTCCATCATGGACAAAAACTGTCTAGCGTATGTCGAAAGGGATTCTACATAGCGACGTTGTCCTTCGGCGTATAAAGTGTCAAAGGCGAGAGAGGATTTACCTGAGCCGGATAGGCCAGTAATCACCACAAGTTTGTCTCTTGGGATGTCTAGGTCCACATTTTTTAAATTGTGTGTGCGGGCCCCGCGTATGGTAATGGTATCCATGAGTCTCCAATGTGAAGTCGATCAACAGATAGAAATCTGTCAGTAAATTAAATAACTGTCTATTTTTACAGTAGTTGAAATGGAGCTTCAACGGTATTTTTTGTAAAATTGACAATCTTTTTTCTTAACCACCTAGTTAAACGGTTGAAAC
The DNA here is from genome assembly GCF_057180105.1 of Marinomonas sp. ATLA20. NCBI lineage: Bacteria > Pseudomonadati > Pseudomonadota > Gammaproteobacteria > Oceanospirillales > Oceanospirillaceae > Marinomonas > Marinomonas sp. ATLA20. The sequence goes on along the minus strand of NZ_JBXUKU010000015.1, from coordinate 23,797 downwards.
CTCCTTATGGATCTACTTGAACGTCGTTCAGTTCTTGCTTTAGCACTGATCTATTTATTCAGAATGTTGGGCTTGTTTCTTATTATGCCCGTCATTAGTGTGGCAGCTGATGGGCTGACTGGGGCTGATGCCGCGTTAATTGGTACAGCGATCGGTATCTATGGCCTGACTCAAGCGAGCTTGCAGATTCCGATGGGCATGTGGTCGGATAAAATTGGCCGTAAACGTGTCATTGTGATCGGACTGTTGCTGTTTGCTGTAGGGAGTTTGATCTGTGCTAATGCCACTGATATCAATACCTTGATTGTCGGTCGAGCAATTCAGGGTGCTGGTGCTATTGCCAGTACCTTGATGGCGTTATTGAGTGACGTCACAAGAGAGCAAAACCGCACTAAAGCCATGGCGATTGTTGGTATTAGTATTGGCGCCTCGTTTATGTTGTCTTTGGTACTAGGGCCTTGGATTTTTGCTTTAATTGGTCTTTCGGGACTGTTTTATTTGTCTTTTGCATTATCTTTACTGGGCATACTCTTGATCATTTTTGCTGTGCCGAATATTGTCCAGCACACCTTTAAACGTGATACGACCCCGAGCCTTAAGGCTCTTGGTTTGGTGCTGAAAGACTCGAAACTGCGGTTCCTTAATGTCAGTGTTTTATTGTTGCATGCAAGCCTAACGGCGTTGTTTGTCACTGTGCCAAATTTGTTGATTCAGCAATTTGATTTACCCTTGTCAGAGCATAGCTGGCTTTACTTAGCGATCATGGGTTTTGCTTTCGCAGGTATGCTACCATTAGTGATTATTGCTGAGTCAAAAGGCAAGACAAAAGGCGTGTTAATCGCCGTGATGGTTTTGTTAGGTTTAAGCTCAATATTGCTGCAATGGGCTCCGTACCTTTGGGTATTTGGGGTATTGTTGTGGGTCTATTTTGTTGGCTTCAACTCACTAGAAGCTGTACTGCCGTCTCTTATAAGTAAGTTGGCGCCTGTGGGTTATCGTGGTACAGCAATGGGTGTGTTCTCTACCCATCAATTTATGGGATCTTTTTTGGGTGGTGTTGGCGGCGGTTGGTTGCTGCAACATCACGCAAACAGCGGTGTCTTTTGGGTTGTCGGCGTGGTGTTTTTGGCGTGGTCACTTGTTTGTGCTATCCAGCCAGCGCCTCGTTCGTTAAGTAGCCTGGCGTTTAGCCTACCCAATATGACTAATGAAGAAGTAACCAAGTTGGCGGATCAACTTGAGCAAATCCAAGGAGTGGAAGGTATGCAAATTTTTAAAGATGAGCAAACTGCTTATCTGAAGATCGATAAAAAAATATTAGACAAAGAGGCTCTGGTGCGTCTGGCACCGCAAGTGCGTCTTTAAGTAAAACACTATTCTATCTTTTAGTTGGAGAAGAACGTCATGGCACGTGGAATAAACAAAGTAATTTTGATCGGAAACGCAGGCAACGATGCCGAAGTGCGTTTCATGCCATCTGGTGCAGCGGTGGCAAACGTTAACTTGGCAACAACAGAGAGCTGGCGTGATAAGCAAACTGGTCAAATGCAAGAGCGTACAGAATGGCATCGTGTTGCCTTCATGGACCGTGGTAATTTCCGTCTTGGCCAAATTGCAGGCGATTTTATTAAGAAAGGCTCTAAAGTCTACGTAGAAGGTTCATTGCGTACTCGTGAGTGGGAAAAAGACGGCATTAAGCGCTACACAACTGAAATCGTAGCCAACGAAATGCAATTGCTTGACGGGCGTGGCGATAACTCTGGACAGCAAAGTGGTGGTTATGACTCTATGCAAGGTGGTGGCGGTTACGGCAATGCACCTCAACAGTCTGCTCCTCAACAAGGTGGATATGGCCAAGCACCAGCGCAACAGGCTCCACAGCAGCATGCACCTCAAGGCGGTTTTAATCAGCCTCAAGGTGGCGGTTATGGCCAAGCGCCACAGCAAGCTGCACCGCAGCAGGCGGCTCCACAACAAGCAGCGCCACAGTCTTTTGGTAGCTGGGGGAATGCTCCACAGCAAGCTCCTGCTCAAGCCGCGCCGCAACAACGTGCTCCACAGCCTGCGCCTCAACGCGCACCAGCGCCTGAGCCAAAACCTCAGCAAGCGCCAAACTTTGATGACTTTGATGATGATATTCCGTTTTAAAACTGACATGTTTTACGACCATTAAAGTAATAAAGGCTCCTTTTAGGGGCCTTTATTGTTCTATAGTGGTGTGTTAAACAAGCTAAGTTAATCAAAGAGGATAAAGTTGTGAACGACGAAGATGAAACGTCTTTGTTCGCGCAAGAGGTGGCGGGTATTAAGCCACTTAAAAAAAGCGAAGTGTATCTGGGCAAGAAAGGCCCTCAGGTTGACTTTTCCGCTCGCCAAAAGGCGGCGCTGATCGCTAAAGAGGCGGACAGGAATCATTTGTCACAAGACTATGTGGAAAAGGTCGAGCCCAATGATGTGTTGGAATATAAGCGTTCAGGTGTGCAAGATGGCGTATTTAAACGTCTCAGGCAGGGCAAGTATGGCATAGAGGCGCGCTTAGATTTGCATCGCCATACCGTGGCTCAGGCGCGGGAGCAGGTATATCAATTTGCTGATGATTGCATGCGTAATGACATTCGCGTTGCTATTATTGTGCATGGTAAAGGTGATCGTACGCCTGATCCGGACAGCCAAGCGATGATTAAAAGTCATATTAATAAATGGTTGAGAGAGTTGGACGCTGTTATGGCGTTTCATAGTGCGCAAAGACATCATGGTGGTTTGGGGGCTGTGTATGTGTTGTTCAAAAAGACGGAAAAAGCACGCTTGGATGACTGGGAAAAACATCAGAAGCGTTAGAGTGCGGTGTCGCCTTACATGTGGAATCACGTTAGTTCGTGCAGTAAAAGCCATGTTTTTGCTATAATCCCGCCTCTTTGCTGTCTTGGACTTATGCTGTCTTGAATGTCTCCAAGCTGCCCCAAAACATTGTAATTATCGTATTCTAATTTTATCGAGGTAGAGAATGGCAAATAGCACCGCGCACCATCCTGCGTTTACGTTTCTTCGCAGTGAATTTATCGATGCTCTGAATGTTACCGTTCAAGAGTTTGAGCACACTGTCACGGGCGCTAAACATTTTCATATCGCGTCTGAGAATGACGAAAATGTCTTCTTAGTTGGTTTAAAAACCGTTCCAACGGATTCTTGTGGCGTCGCTCACATTCTTGAACACACCGTATTGTGTGGTTCTGAGCGTTTTCCTGTACGCGATCCTTTTTTCATGATGATTCGCCGTTCGTTGAATACTTTTATGAACGCGTTTACCTCCTCTGATTGGACGGCTTACCCATTTGCCAGTAAAAACAAGAAAGACTTCCATAACCTATTGGGTGTGTATCTGGATGCGGTGTTCTTTTCTCGTTTAGATGAATTGGATTTCTCCCAAGAAGGTCATCGCTTAGAATTCGCTGAGCCAGATAACGCCGAGTCAGAATTGACATTCAAAGGTGTTGTGTTCAATGAAATGAAAGGTGCGATGAGCTCAACGACGTCGGTATTATGGCAAACGCTAACTAAATATTTGTTTCCGAATAATACTTATCATTTCAACTCCGGTGGCGAGCCAGCGGATATTCCTGATTTGTCTTATCAAGATCTTTTGGCGTTTTACCGCACGCATTATCATCCTTCCAATGCGGTATTCATGACGTTTGGCGATATTCCTGCAGAAACACTACAAGCCGAATTTGAAGATAAGGTTCTAAATCGATTTGAGCGCTTGGAAGAGCAAGTGAGTGTGCCGAACGCGAAGCGTTACTTCTCACCAGTGCGAGTAGAAGAAGGTTACGCAGCAGATGAAGTAAAGGAAGATGGCAGCCATGTTGTGGTTGGTTGGTTGTTGGGTGAAAGTACAGATCTAAACCAACAGTTCGAGGCGCAGTTATTGTCTAGTGTCTTGCTGGACAACAGTGCGTCACCTTTGATGCGAGTCTTAGAGAATAGCGACCTTGGCCGTGCACCATCCCCACTATGTGGTCTTGAAGACAGTAACAAAGAAATGAGCTTTATGTGCGGATTGGAAGGCGTGAAACGAGAGGATGCCCCTAAGGTTGAAGCCTTGGTATTGTCGACCTTGGAAAGTATTGCTGAAAAAGGGGTACCTCAAGATATGGTTGATGCCATGTTGCATCAATTAGAATTGAGCCAGCGTGAAGTTGGTGGCGGTAGTTATCCTTATGGTTTACAGCTCATTTTGGCTGGTTTGTCGACAGCGGTTCATGCCGGAGATGTGATTGCTCAGCTTGATCTTGATCCTGTTATTAATGCAATGCGCGAGAAAGTTCAGGATCAACAATATATTCCGAACTTGATTAAAAGCTTGTTGTTGAGCAATGCACACCGAGTCACGATCACATTAAGCCCTGATGATGCTCTTGAAACGCGTCGAAATCAGGCAGAAAAAGATCGTCTAAGTCAGATCAAAGCCGCGTTGTCTGATGCTGATAAGCAGCAAATTATAGCTCGCAGCGCGGCATTGAAAGCTCGTCAATCCCAAGTGGACGACATGAGTATTTTGCCGAAAGTTGGCTTAGAAGATGTGCCTGCGCGTTTGCCAGAATATGACAATGAAAAGGTAGCTGGTGATTTACCAATTACTTTCTACCCGCAAGGTACGAATGGTTTGGTTTACCAGCAGTTAGTCATTGATTTGCCTGAGTTGGATGAAGAAGAGACAGAATATTTGCCGTTATTTTCTTCAATGATGACTGAGTTTGGTATTGGTGCAGAGGATTACCTTACTGTTCAGGAGCGTCAAGCTCAAGTTTGTGGCGGATTAGGAGCTTCAAATTCTATTCGTGCAACGATTGAAGATCGCCAAGAGCTAAATGGTTACTTTATTTTGTCATCGAAAGCCTTGGTGCCAAATGTTAAAGCCATGAGCGAATTGTTGAAAGATACTATGCTTAATGTGCGTTTTGACGAAGCAAGCCGCGTGAAAGAGCTAGTGGCCCATCGTCGTGCCCGTCGTGAACAGTCCATTACTGGTCAGGGTCACTCTCTGGCGATGACGGCAGCGTCTAGTGCAATTTCTGGTTTGGCTGCGCAGCAAGAAAACTGGAGCGGTATGTCAGGTATTCGTTCTGCGATTGCATTAGATGATGCAATGAAAGCTGACAGTAAGACTATTGAAAATGTCTTGGCAGTCTTCAAACGTTTACATGAAAAACTATTGCAAGCGAACAAGCAGCTTTTACTGGTCGCAGAACCTCAGCATGAAGCAAATCTATTGAGCGAGGTTCAGTCTGTGTTTGCTGACTTGCCGACTGGTAGCGCGCAGACTAAATTCTCTATGGCGCCGGTTGACGCGAAAGTGAATGTCGCTTGGTTGACATCAACTCAGGTGAGCTTTTGCAGTAAAGCCTTTCGTACGGCGTTTGGCGAACACCCAGATGTGGCAGCGTTGACCGTGTTAGGTGGTTTCTTACGTAACGGTTTCCTGCATCGCGTGATTCGCGAGCAAGGTGGGGCTTACGGTGGCGGCGCAACCTTTGATGGCAGTACTGGATCATTCCGCTTCTATTCTTATCGTGATCCTCGTTTGACAGAAACCCTGTCGGACTTTGATGCTTCGATTGAATGGATGCTAAATGAAGCACACTCTGAAGATGCGCTTGAAGAAGCTATTTTAGGAGTGATTGGTTCGATGGATAAACCAAGCTCGCCAGCAGGTGAAGCGCAAAGTGATTTCTATGTACACTTACATGGTCGTAGCCTAGCCTATAGAGAAGCCTTCCGAGCGAAGATATTAGCAGTGACGCTTGAGCAGTTGAAGCAGGTAACGAAAACCTATTTAACCAAAGAAAATGAAAATGTCGCTGTGGTTACATCCACGTCCAAGCGCGCGGAGCTAGAAACGCTTGGGTTTGATATTCAGACCCTATAAAAATACTGAGACCTTTGTACGAAATGACGAGTGCATTATCGTGCAAAGGTCTCATTTAAAACAAATAACAAAACAGTCTTACTGACGGAAAATTAAATGGATCAGTTTCACGATATACGCCCTTACAACGACGATGAGGTCGCCGAGGTGTTGAATAACCTGGTCGAAATGCCAGATTTTATTAATACAATTATTGGTTTTCGCTTTGCCCAATGGCCTAAGTTTTTGAAAGCGCCATTGGCATTATGTGTCAAGTTGGCGCTAAAACGCCAGATTGGTAATATTTCGAATGTTCATGAGTTTCAAATGCGCGTCGCGAGTTACATGGAACGCATGATAAAAACCACGACGACGAATGTCGAATATCGGGGGATTGAAAAGCTAGAGAAAGGCGTGGGCTATTTATTCTTGTCAAATCACAGAGACATCGCTATGGATCCGGCTTTTGTCAACTATGGCTTGTACTTAGCTGGACTGAACACGGTGCGCATCGCTATCGGTGATAACCTGTTGCGCCGTCCTTTTGTATCCGACCTTATGCGTCTTAATAAAAGCTTTATTGTGAAGCGTTCTGCGAATGGTATTCGAGAGATGATGGCGGCGTTTGGTCAATTGTCTGCTTATATTACTGAGTCGTTAACGAAAGATCAGGCCAATATCTGGATTGCGCAAAAGGAAGGCCGTGCCAAAGATGGCTTGGACCAAACAGACCCAGCGATCATAAAAATGTTTTTCATGGGCCAGAAGAAAGAAAAAGTGCCTTTTTCTGATGCGATGGCAAATTTGAAAATTGTTCCTGTTTCAATTGCTTATGAGTATGACCCGTGCGCTTTTGATAAGGCGCGTGAATTGCATCAAAAATCGACAACAGGCAATTATGAAAAAGCTGAGTTTGAAGACATAGACAGCATCAAAAACGGCATTGTCGGTCAAAAAGGTAAGGTTGTCGTAACTTTTGGCGATGTTATAAAAGACGGCTTTGAAACGCCTGAAGAGTTTGTTGCAGAAGTAGATCGACAAATTATTTCTAACTATGCGATTCAGTCTACCAATGAGGCAGCACTTGCCTTACAGCAAGGTTTACCTTCAACGGATAGTGCATTCTCAAGTTATCTTGAGCGATGCCCTGACAGTTTAAAAGAAACCGTGTTGGCAATGTATGCAAATCCATTGAAGCAGCAACAAAAATATCTAAATAAATAGTTATAGGGAGTAAGCCGTCAATGAGCATATGGGCGTCAGCAAGATCTTGGATCGGCTCAACAATATTTTCCATTTACTATATGGTATCCACCATAATATTTGGTGTCCTTGCGCCTTTCGCGACTGTCTTGTTACCGAAGAATTTTCGTCAGCCAGTTTTAAATCTGCATAACAAAGGTTTGCTGTTTGTCTTTCGAGTTTTTTGTGGTGTGAAAGTTGAAATTATTGGTTTAGAGCATATCAATAAGAATCGCCCATTTGTGCTGGTGGCAAACCACCAAAGCGAGTGGGAAACCTATGTGCTTCAAGTGTTGATGGCACCTGTATCAACGGTATTGAAGAAAGAGTTGTTGTCCGTGCCTTTCTTTGGTTGGGGCTTACGCATGGTTCAACCTATTGCTATTGACCGTTCCCAGCGCACCAATGCGTTGAAGCAAATTATCAGTCAGGGTAAAGAGCGTTTAGATGATGGCCGTTCAGTGCTAATTTTTCCTGAAGGCACACGAATCGCGCCTAATGCAGAGCAAGCCTTCAACAAAGGCGCTGCCATGTTAGCGACATCTGCTGGTGTGCCTATTTTGCCTGTGGTACACAATGCTGGTTACACTTGGCCTGGTAAGCGTTGGCGTAAGTTTCCTGGCGCTATCCGTGTTGTTATTGGGCCTATTATCGAGTCTGAAGGCAAGAAAACCTCAGCATTACATGAAGAGATGGATGTTTGGATGCGTGCTGAAATGGCGAAACTTCCCAAAGGAAATGATTTCCTGTATTAGCCAAGTCGAAATCTAAATTAAAGCCATAAAAAAAGCCGCATCATTGATGCGGCTTTTTTGTTACTTGTGTTTTATTTACGCAGAGTATTTTTTGAATACTAGGCTGGCGTTAGTGCCGCCAAACCCAAAACTGTTAGACATAATCAAGTTCAAGTCTGCATTATCTTTGCGAGTTGTGACAACAGGGATATTGCCTGCTGCTTCATCAAGCTCGTCAACGTTTGCAGATGCGGTGATGAAATTATTTTCCATCATCAGCAAGCAGTAGATTGCTTCATGAACGCCTGCTGCACCTAGAGAGTGACCAGACAAAGATTTAGTCGAACTAATCAGAGGGATTTTATCGCCGAAAGTTTCGTTGACTGCTTGTAGCTCTTTCATGTCGCCAGCAGGAGTACTTGTGCCATGAGTGTTAATGTAATCAATGTCGCCATCAATTGTGCTCATTGCCATTTGCATACAACGTACTGCGCCTTCACCAGAAGGAGCAACCATGTCATAGCCATCAGACGTTGCACCGTAACCCACTAATTCAGCGTAGATTTTAGCACCGCGAGCTTTAGCGTGTTCTAGTTCTTCAATAACTAGCATACCGCCACCGCCAGCAATAACGAAACCGTCACGGTTTGCATCGTAAGCGCGTGATGCCTTTTCAGGTGTGTCGTTGTACTTTGAAGATAGGGCGCCCATGGCATCAAACATACAAGTTTGAGTCCAGCTTTCTTCTTCGCCGCCGCCGGCAAAAACGATGTCTTGTTTGCCTAGCTGGATCAATTCCATTGCGTTACCAATACAGTGAGCACTAGTAGAGCAAGCTGAGGTGATTGAGTAGTTAACGCCTTTGATTTTGAACGGTGTAGCCAAACAAGCAGATACAGTACTGCCCATAGTTTGAGTAACACGGTATGGACCAACGCGTTTCACACCTTTTTCTCGAAGTGTGTCTGCGGAATCAACAAGGTTTTTAGCGGATGCGCCACCAGATCCTGCAACCAAGCCTGTACGAATATTGGATACTTGGTCTTCTGTTAAACCTGCATCTGTAATGGCTTGTTGCATAGAAACGTAAGCGTAAGTTGCAGCATCGCCCATGAAGCGGCGAACTTTGCGATCAATACTTTCTGAATCTAAATCAATACGACCACAAACGTGGCTACGAAAGCCATGTTCTTTGTAATCTTCAGCGAAACGAATACCAGACTGGCCTTCGCGTAAGGAGTTTAGAACGCTCTCTTTGTCATTGCCTAGGCAGCTGACAATGCCAAGACCTGTTACTACTACACGACGCATAAATGTGCCTCTTTCATTCTTAATCTTTAGAAGTTATCAGTTGAAGTGAATAAGCCTACACGCAAGTCTTTTGCTGTGTAAATTTCACGACCATCAACTTTAACACTTCCGTCTGCAATCCCCATCACTAACTTACGCTCAATAACACGCTTAAGATTAATGTGGAAGGTAACTTTTTTCGCTGTTGGAAGGATTTGCCCAGTGAATTTCACTTCGCCAGAACCCAGTGCGCGCCCGCGCCCTTTATTTCCTTTCCAGCCTAGAAAAAATCCTACTAGCTGCCACATCGCGTCTAAGCCAAGGCAACCTGGCATAACCGGATCTCCTGGGAAGTGACACGCAAAAAACCATAGGTCAGGATTGATATCTAGCTCAGCAATAATTTCGCCTTTGCCGTGTTCCCCGCCTTCGGTCGAGATGTGAGTAATGCGATCCATCATTAGCATATTGCCGACAGGAAGTTGGGCATTGCCTGCACCAAACATTTCACCGTGGCCGCATTTTAATAGTTCGTCTTTTTCAAAAGATGAAGCTGTAGTCATTATAGTCCTATATCCACATCCAGCCGATGACTCAAAATAGTCTGGTGGATTGTCGTGGTCCAGTTTGCAGTAGAAAATCCAACTGATTATATCGGTTTGAAACCTTAATATGAATGTTTGGACGGAAAAAAACCAAATTAGCTGCATGAAAAATGATCATTTTTACATTGTAGTTGGTCTTTTGTGGGTTCTGAAGGGGATGTGGCGTGTTTTAAGGTGGTTTTTTATTAGCATGCGCCATTATATTTTTCTGTTAAAGTATTCGGTTCGTAATTTTTTTTGCTGTTTTGAGAGTCTTTTATGTCTTCACAAAGAAATATAAACCTAGCGGCTTGGCAGTATCAAGTGGGTGACGGTTATATACAAGGTTACCTAGGTCCATTGAAAAATAGTCAGCCGACGATACATTTTCTTCATGGTAACGGCTTTGCGGTAAAGACGTATTTGCATTTTTTAGAAAAGCTCGAAGGCTATAATTTGATTTTGCAAGATGCGGCCGGTCATGGAGAGTCGACCGCAGGCAAGCGCTTTATCGGGTGGAATGACACTGCTTCTCGTTTTAGAGCGTCGTTGGGGGCGCAGCGAAAAGTGTTGCCTGAGAATGAGTTGATTGGTGTTGGGCACAGCTTTGGTGGTTGCATGACCGCATTAATGAGTGAGCAAGATCCAACCCTTTTTGATCGATTGGTTTTGTTGGATCCTGCCCTTTTTCCGCCGCGCTTAATTTGGATGATGCGTGGCGTAAAGCTGGCAGGCTTAAAAAGCCAAATCCCCCTAGTAAAACAGGCTCGTCGCCGTCGTACCCAATGGGAAAGTTTTGCCCAAGTGAAAAGTAATTTTTTTGAGAGGGGGACGTTCAAAGGCTGGAAACCTGAATGTCTAGAGGATTATATTGAATTTTCTATTAAACATGATGAAAAAGGGCATTACCAATTAGGGTGCCCATCATGGATGGAGGCGGAGATCTTTTCCAGTTACCCTAAGAGACTTTGGGCTGCGATTGCTAACATATCTGTGCCTACTTACATTATTCAAGGTAAAGACACGTTTGATTATTTCAAAGAGGCATATCGATTGGCGGCAAAGCTGAACCCGAATATTCAGGTGGTCGAGGTCGACGGAGGTCATTGCTTTATGCAGCAGCATTCGGCTGAGTCTGCGCGCGTAGTGTTGGATATATTAAAGAAGAGCAAGAGTGGAAAGTTAATATAAAAGCGCCAAACAGGGTCTGCAGTCTAAAGTGAACCCAATGTTTGGCGTTTTTTTTCTGAAAGCTAGTTGCGGCGCTTCACAGAAGCATTGGCAAGCGCAATAAGTGCGGCCTTATAGTCAGACTCTGGCAAGGGCGCAATGGCTTTTATTGCGAGGTCAGCTTGTTCTTGTGCTTTTTGTTGCGTGTATTCAATAGCTCCGCAGCCTTGCACATCATTTATAATCGTCTCTAATTGCTCAAGGCCACCGGTTAATATTGCTTGCCTTACTCTTTCCACTGCCTCTGAAGAGCCATGTTTCATGGTGAAAATGAGCGGTAGGGTTGGTTTTCCTTCAGCAAGGTCGTCGCCAACACTTTTGCCCATCTCTTCAGCGGTACTGGTGTAATCCATTACGTCATCAATTAGCTGAAAAGCGGTTCCGACATACATGCCAAAATCTCTTAAAGCGATTTGATACTCGGTGCTGGCACCGGATATAACTGCGCCACAAAGTGCAGCACCTTCGAACAATTTTGCTGTTTTGTATTGGATAACTTTTAAATAACTTTCTTCTGTCGTATCTGGGTCGCCGCAATTAATGAGTTGCTGGACCTCACCTTCGGCAATAATATTGGTCGTTTTAGCTAAAATGCTCATGCATTGCATGCTGCCAACATCTACCATGATTTGGAAGGCGCGAGAGTAAAGAAAGTCGCCCACTAAAACGCTTGGCGCATTTCCCCATTCTTCGTTCGCTGTTTTTTTGCCGCGGCGCATATCCGATTCGTCAACCACGTCGTCATGTAATAGTGTCGATGTGTGTATGAATTCAATGATAGTGGCCATTTGAATGGCTTGATCAAGTTTTGTTTGGTCTAGTTCTGCGCTGGCTCTTGCCGCCAATAAAACCAACAGCGGTCGCAATCGTTTCCCGCCATTACTAATAATGTAGTAGCCGATTTGCTCGATTAGAGGGATGTCACTACTAAGTTGTGACACAATATAGTCATTCACTTGGCCAAATTCATTGGCCACAACATCGTGTATCTGTATTGGTTGCATGCAATTTCCGAAGCTAAATAGTCCCAAGCTGATCAGCAAGTGTGCCTCATGCTAGGTAAGGCTTGTGTCAGGGTCAACCCAAAATGCGAAAAATGTATAAAGACATTGCATTTCGCTTGTATTGGGTGGTGTGATTTTGTACAATCTCGCGTCCGATTTACCCACATTTTGCTCCCTATCATATGGTTAGTGATTTTTGTCCGCTTCGGTCAGAAACTTATTGCCACTAGAAGTAGGTCAAATTCAATTTCAGTAGCCGGGTAAATCTCATTGGAGAAGAACATGTTTGCAGTGATCAAAACTGGCGGTAAGCAATACCGTGTAGAAGAAGGCCAAACCCTTAAGGTTGAGAAATTAGCTGTTGAAGAAGGTGGCGCGATTCAATTCGACGACGTTCTTCTTGTATGCAATGGCGACGACGTTAAAGTTGGCGCACCTGTTGTAGAAGGCGCTAAAGTGACAGCGGAAGTTGTTGCACACGGTCGCGGTGACAAAGTGAAAATTTTGAAATTCCGTCGTCGTAAGCACTCTATGAAGCGTATGGGTCATCGTCAGTGGTTCACGGAAGTGAAAATAACTGGCATTAACTAAGCGCTAACTATTCAAATTTAAGGAGTAAGTCATGGCTCATAAAAAGGCGGGTGGTAGTACTCGTAACGGTCGCGATTCCGAGTCGAAACGATTAGGTGTCAAACGTTTTGGTGGTCAAGTTGTGATCCCAGGTAACATCCTTGTTCGTCAGCGTGGTACACAATTCCACCCTGGTGCAGGTGTTCAAATTGGTAAAGATCACACTTTGTTCGCTGTTGTCGAAGGCCAAGTGAAGTTTGAAGTGAAAGGTAAGTTTAAGCGTCGTACAGTTTCTGTCGTAGCTGCTTAATCGCTTGCTAAAAACTTAAAAAAAGCTCCGCGACGCGGGGCTTTTTTTTTGGAAGAATTCTATAATCAGAGTTTGTTGATTCTGATAATCCACCGAAGAGGTGTTATTGTGAAATTTGTTGATGAAGCCAGTATCTACGTGAGAGCGGGTAAAGGCGGAAATGGAGCGTTGAGTTTTTGGCGCGAGAAGTTTGTGGCGAAAGGCGGTCCTGATGGTGGTGACGGCGGTAATGGCGGTAGTGTCATACTGGTTGCTGATGAAGCCTTAAACACTCTGATCGATTTTCGTTTTACGAAGAAATACATCGCCGAGAGTGGCGAGGGTGGTCAAGGTCGAGACATGACTGGCTCGAAAGGGCCTGATCTTGAAATTAAAGTGCCTGTTGGTACGACGGTTATTGATGATGACACTGGTGAGACGCTGGGCGATCTTGTTCGTGATGGTCAAACGTTAAAAGTTGCTCAAGGTGGTCACCATGGCCTTGGTAATACTCGATTTAAGTCCAGTACCAACCGTGCACCGCGCCAAACGACTAAAGGTACGGTAGGTGAAGAGCGCACCTTGAAGCTAGAGATGAAGGTCTTGGCGGATGTTGGTTTGCTTGGTCTTCCTAATGCAGGTAAATCGACGTTCATTCGTGCGGTTTCTTCTGCTAAGCCGAAAGTTGCGGATTATCCTTTTACAACCTTGGTGCCGAACCTTGGGGTGGTAAAAGTGAAAAAGCACCAGAGTTTCGTTGTTGCCGATATTCCTGGGATTATCGAAGGGGCATCGGAAGGTGCAGGTCTTGGTATTCGTTTCTTGAAGCACTTAGTACGTAACCGTATTTTGTTGCACATCGTAGACTTGGCGCCTTGGGATGAGATTACTCCAGCAGAGGCGGCCGTTATTGCTGTTAACGAATTGCATCAGTTTAGCCCTGCGTTGGCAGAGCGTGATCGTTGGTTAGTTTTGAATAAGACTGACATGGTGCCAGAAGATGAGCTGGAAGAGCGCTGCCAAAGTGTTATTGATGCGCTGGGCTGGGAAGGTAAGGCTTACCGCATTTCTGCAATATCAGGTGAAGGTACGGAAGTATTGTGTTTGGACCTGATGACGGCGCTTGATGAAAAGCGTGAGCTGTTGCTAGAAAGTCCGGAAGCTCGTGAGAAAGAAAAAGCCATGCGTACCTTGATTGATGAAGAAGGTCGTAATCGTATTATGTCATTGCGTGAAAAGCGTCGTAAAGCTGGTCTCTTGGTTGATGACGATGATTTCGATGAAGATGACTACGATGTTGAAGTGGAATACGTTAGCTAATCTGATTGGTGAGAATAAGTAGTATCATGGAAATGCGAGAAAAAATAGCTAAGGCGCAGCGTGTCGTTGTGAAGATTGGCAGTGCGTTATTGACAAACGATGGTCAGGGGTTGGATGTTGCCCGAATTGGTCTTTGGGTTGCTCAAATTGCTGAGTTAAGGGCGCAAGGAAAAGAAGTGGTGTTGGTCTCTTCTGGTTCTATTGCGGCTGGTATGAAGCGTCTTGGTTTTTCTTCTCGTCCCACTCAAGTGAATGAGCTGCAAGCTGCGGCAGCCGTTGGGCAGATGGAGTTGGTGGGGGTTTATGAGTCTCATTTTGAAAAGCATGGCTTATGCACTGCGCAAATTCTACTGACTCATGATGATTTATCTAACCGCCGACGTTACTTAAATGCTCGATCTTCGTTGCGTACTTTGCTTGGCTTTGGTGTTGTACCCATAGTTAACGAAAATGACACAGTTGTAACCGACGAAATTCGTTTTGGCGATAATGATACGCTGGGCGCCTTGGTGGCCAATCTGGTTGAAGCTGATTTGTTGATTATTCTTACTGACCAGCATGGGCTGTATGATAAAAATCCACGTGATCATAAAGATGCAACATTAATCACGCATATTTCAGCATCGGATACACGTCTTGAGTCTATGGCGAGTGGTGGTGCAGGTGTGCTTGGTAGTGGCGGTATGCTAACAAAAGTGCGAGCGGCACTTTTGGCGGCTCGCTCTGGTGCGGATACTTTGATTGCTTCGGGTCGTGAAGATAATGTGATTGTCCGCGTTGCTTCAGGCGAAATGCTGGGTACTTGGTTGCAGCCGGAGCACGGAAGAGTGGCTGCACGTAAGCAATGGTTAGCTGGGCATCTGAAGAGTCGCGGTGCTTTGATTCTAGATGATGGTGCTGTAAAGGCATTGCGAAAGGCGGGTACCAGTCTTTTGCCTGTTGGGGTGAAGGACGCGCAAGGGACTTTTTCGCGTGGGGATATGGTTATTTGTGTGGATTTGCAGGGCGGTCTAGTTGCTCGAGGCTTAGTGAACTACAGCGTGGCTGAAACGTTGAAGTTGCTTGGTCAGCCTTCGTCTAATATTGGTGATATTTTGGGTTACAAAGGTGAGCCAGAATTAATTCATCGCGATGATTTGGTTATTATTTAAAAGAGGTTGTCATGGCAAAGCCGGGTAAAGTGGGTTTGGATCGAGTGTTGAGTGCTTCGAAATATTCCTATCAAGGTTTGCGAGCGCAATGGAAGCATGAGGCGGCATTTCGTCAGGAAGCTGTGCTTTTTATGATTTCTTTACCTTTTGCTATCTGGTTCGGTGATACGGGGCTTGAGCGTGCGGTGCTTATTTTCTCAGTTGGTTTGGTGTTGATCGTAGAGACGCTAAACTCAAGTGTTGAAGCTGTGGTCGATCGAATTAGTAGTGAACATCATGAATTATCGGGTCGTGCGAAAGATTTAGGTTCGGCGGCCGTTATGTTGGCGTTGCTTTTGGCTGCAGTGGTTTGGCTGGTGGTTTTATTTGGCTGATGCGGCTTAATTAAATAGTGCTTTTGGATGGTGTTATCTAGGTTGAAAGGTCTGGGATTTTGAAGGCATAAATTAAAGACATAAAAAAACCGGCAGTTGCCGGTTTTTTTATAGGTATTAGGCCAGTGCTTTGATTTTAGCACTCAAGCGGCTCTTATGACGAGCTGCTTTGTTTTTGTGATATAGGCCTTTGTCTGCGGCTTTGTCTAGCTTAGAAGTTGCTAGAACGTAAGCTGCTTGTGCGTCAGCTTGATTGCCTGCTTCGATAGCCGCATCTACTTTTTTCAAGTACGTGCGAACCATTGAACGAAGGCTACCATTGTGAGCGCGGCTTTTTACTGCTTGGCGCGCGCGTTTTTTTGAACCGGCGGAATTTGCCACGGTCTGGCTCCTTTAATTTGGAATAAGTTATGACCCAGCACTGTGCTGTGTCATGAAATTAATGTCAAGTTTTAACTTTGAAATCTCGCGGCGGATTTTACCAGTTTTTAGCGCAGTCACAACCCTATTATACAAATTTTAATCAAATGAGCTTATATATTTGGCTGCGCTCTAGCCGTTGCTGGTGTTATTCTTGGTGGATCTGTCTATTGTCTAAGTCGTAATTTCTTATGTCTGAAAAAAAATCCGCCCTTGATAAAGAGTCTAAGTCTTTGTCTTTGTTACGTTCTGGTGTCTTGGTTTCTATTTGTACTTTTCTTTCTCGTATTCTTGGTTTGGTGAGAGACGCTGCTTTAGCTTATGTATTGGGGGCGAGTGGCAGTGCGGATGCTTTTTACGTTGCTTTTAAAATTCCTAACTTTTTTCGTCGATTATTTGCCGAGGGGGCGTTTGCTCAAGCGTTTGTCCCAGTGTTGAGTGATTACCGGGTGAAGGATGGTAAGGATGAAGTACGAGCGCTTATTTCTGCGGTATCTGGATCGCTTGCTTTGGTGTTGCTGTGTATTACTGTGATTTTTATGGTGTGTGCTCCCTGGGTTGTTTACGTATTTGCGCCAGGTTTTGCTGGCGATGATGGTCAGGCGGCATTGGCATCAGAGTTACTGGTCATTACTTTTCCGTATTTGCTGTTCATTTCCTTAACGGCTTTGGCGGGAGGAATTCTAAATGCTCATGGTGAATACGCAGTTCCTGCTATTACGCCGATTTTTCTGAATATCTCACTCATTATTGCGACGCTGTTTTTTGCTCGCACGGCGGCTCAGGCTGAAACGGCGGTTGCTTGGGGGGTGTTTTTTGCGGGCTTGATTCAGCTCATGTTTCAGATTCCGTTTTTGGCGAGGTTGCGGTTGTTGCCAATGCCGACTTTAGGCTTTCGCCATCCTGGTGTGAAGCGGATTCTGCTTTTAATGGGGCCGGCTTTGTTTGGTGTGTCTGTCGGTCAGATCAATTTGCTACTAGACACTGTGTTGGCGTCTTTTTTACAGACGGGTAGTATTACTTGGTTGTATTTGTCTGATCGGCTGTATGAGCTGCCGCTGGGCATTTTTGCTATTGCTATTAGTACGGTTATTCTGCCTTCGCTGTCACGTAGTTTTTCTGGTGGTGAAGCTTCGAAGTTCTCTGAAACGCTGGATTGGGCGCTGCGAATTTTACTATTGATTGCGATTCCGTCTTCTCTGGCTCTATTTATGTTGGCCGAGCCCTTGATTGCAACGATCTTTTATCGTGGTGAATTAACGGTGAATGATGTTCATATGGCGGCGCAAAGTTTACAGGCTTACTCGCTAGGCTTGGTGTTTATGATGTTGATCAAAGTCTTGGCGCCAGGGTATTACGCGAGACAAGATACCAAAACGCCTGTGCGTATCGGTATTATTGCGATGGTGTCGAATATGGTGCTGAATTTAATACTGGTCTGGCCGCTTGGGCATGTGGGGCTAGCGTTGGCGACAAGTCTTTCTGCGGCCTTGAATGCCTTCTTGTTATGGCGAGGCTTGTATAAAAAGCAATATCACGTATTTTCAGCTCAGTGGGGGCGTTTGTTACGTATATTGTTGAGTGCTACCGTGGCGCTTGGTGGATGTTTGTACATGTTTCTTCTTCAAGGCTGGCAGTGGACGCAAATGGAGGATTTATATCGGGTAGGCTGTACCTTGGTTGTTGTTGTTTGTGGGGTGCTGGTGTACGTTCTGGTCGCGGTGGCGGCTGGTTTGCGTCCTTCTATTTTTAAGCATTAGGTCTGTTTGACGCATTTTTGCCTTGATTATGTGTTTGCACAGCTTGTTCAAGTTCTGGCCTACCTTCATCAGGTTAACTGCTATATAATCCATGATATTTTTTCGACGCTGGGTCTAATTGTTTTGTACGGGGTTCTATGGAGTTAATTCGCGGTATTCATAATATCCGATCAAAGCATAAAGAGTGCGTGCTGACGGTAGGGAACTTTGACGGTGTTCATTTAGGGCACGGTGCTATTCTAGCGCGCGTCAAAGCCTTGGCAAAACAATATAACTCGCCTGCCGCTATTATGATTTTTGAGCCGCAGCCGAGAGAGTTTTTTGCTCCGGAGACTGCGCCTGGCCGTATTGGTCGTCTGCGAGATAAGGTTAGACTGTTGGAAGGGCAAGGTATTGATTATGTACTTTGTATGCCGTTCAACCCTAAGCTCCAGCAACTAGACGCGCAGGCATTTTGCCAGCAAATTTTATTAGACGGTTTGTCAGTAAATCATTTAGTAGTAGGTGATGACTTTCGCTTTGGTTGTGATCGACAAGGTGATTTTTATTATTTGCAAGAATTCGGTAGTCAGCATGGCTTCGATGTCGAAAATACACCGTCGGTGTTAAATGCTCTGAATGAGCGAGTGAGTAGTACTTTAGTTAGGAAAGCGCTGGAACGGGGTGATATTTCAGCAGCCCAAATGAACATGGGGCATACGGTCTCGTTAAGTGGTCGTGTGATACATGGGCAGCAGTTGGGGCGAAAATTAGGTTTTCCAACGGCCAATGTTCATCTTAAAGGAATTAAGGCTGCGTTGTCTGGGGTGTATGCTGTGACCTTTATGGTTGATGGTGTTTCTCACAATGGTGTAGCGAATATTGGTGTGCGTCCTACTGTTCAAGGTAAAACGCCCATATTAGAAGTACATTTATTAGATTTTACTGGTGACCTGTACGACAAGTATGTGCAGGTGACTTTCTGTCATTTTATTAGGGCAGAGCGAAAAATGGCCAGCTTAGATGCGCTGGAAAAACAAATTCAATGTGATAAAGAAGAAGCGTTACGCTTTTTTGCTAATCAGTGAAAAGATGATCTTTGAGGATGAATCGATAAACCATGAGTGATTATAAACCGACACTGAATTTGCCAGATACTGACTTCCCAATGCGTGGAGATTTGGCAAAACGTGAACCTGCAATGCTTAAGCGTTGGCAGGATATGGACCTATACCAGAAAGTACGTGAAGTAAGCAAAGGCCGTAAATCTTTTATTCTTCATGATGGCCCTCCGTACGCAAATGGCAGTATTCACATTGGTCACGCGGTTAATAAAATCCTCAAAGATATTATTGTTAAGTCTAAAACCGTTAGTGGCTTTGATGCGCCTTATATTCCAGGTTGGGATTGCCACGGCTTGCCAATCGAGCACAAAGTTGAGCAGCTTATAGGTAAGGCCGGAACGAAAGTTTCTTATAAAGAGTTTCGCGCGAAATGTCGCGAATACGCTTACACGCAAATTGAAGAACAGAAAAAAGACTTTATCCGTTTGGGTGTGATGGGAGATTGGGAAAATCCTTATCTGACTATGAACTTCCAAACGGAAGCGAACATTGTTCGTGCTCTGGGTAAAATTGCTGAAAACGGTCATTTGGTAAAGGGCTTCAAGCCTGTTTACTGGAGTGTTGTTGGTGGTTCTGCCTTGGCAGAGGCGGAAGTGGAGTATCAAGACAAGACGTCTTTGTCTTTGGATGTGCGTTATGCGCCACAAGACGAAGCGGCTTTGCTTGCTAAGTTCTCTGATGTTGAAGGTGAAGGCAAAGTGTCTGTTGTGATCTGGACCACGACGCCTTGGACTCTTCCAGCAAGCCAAGCAGTCTCTGTACACCCTGAATTTAACTATGCGTTAGTTGAAGTCGATATGGGCTTGGGCAAAGAGCGCTTGATTGTTGCTGAAGACATGGTTGAAGGTGTGATGTCTCGCTATGGCGTAACAGCGTTCCGCATTGTTGGTCGTGCTGTTGGTGCTGAACTAGCGAGCACTGTGTTAAATCACCCTTTCTTAGAGCGTGATATTCCTGTCATCTTAGGTGAGCACGTAACGACTGAAGCGGGTACTGGTTGCGTACATACGGCACCAGATCATGGCGTAGACGACTTTAATGTTGGTCGTGAAAATGGCATTGGTACAATCAATCTTGTTCAAGATAACGGTGTTTACTCCGAAGCAGCTGGTGAATTTGCTGGTTTGCATGTCTATAAAGTAGATGGTGCCGTACTTGACGCGTTAAATCGCAATAGTGCTTTAGTGTTTGAGTCTAAAATCTTTCATAGTTACCCACATTGCTGGCGTACTAAAACACCATTGATCTTCCGTGCAACGCCTCAGTGGTTTATCAGTATGACCAAAGAAGGTTTACTAGATGCCGCTAAACATGCTGTTGAAGGCGTGAAGTGGGTACCAAGCTGGGGACAAAACCGTATGGAAGGGATGTTGAATAACAGCCCTGACTGGTGTGTGTCTCGTCAGCGTACTTGGGGTGTCCCGATTGCGTTGTTTATCAATAAAGAGACTCAAGAGCTTCACCCTGAAACGCCTCGTTTGATCGAAGAAGTCGCTAAACGAATCGAAGTGGAAGGTATCGACGCTTGGTTTGAGATGGAAGCAGAAGAGTTGTTGGGTGCGGATGCTGAAAAGTACAGCAAGGTTACTGACACGCTGGATGTATGGTTCGACTCTGGTGTTACTCATTATTCTGTTATCGATCAGCGTGACGAGTTGAGCTTCCCTGCTGATTTGTATCTTGAGGGTTCAGACCAGCATCGCGGCTGGTTTCAATCGTCTTTGAAAACGTCCATTGCAGTGCGTGGTGTGCCGCCATACAAGCAAGTTCTGACTCACGGATTTACTGTTGATGGTGATGGTCGCAAGATGTCGAAGTCTCTGGGCAATGTATTGTCGCCTCAGAAGGTGATGGACACGCTAGGTGCCGATATCATTCGTTTGTGGGTTGCTGCAACGGATTACACCACTGAAATGACAGTCTCTGATGAGATCCTCAAACGCGTAGCGGACTCTTATCGTCGTATTCGTAATACGGCGCGCTTTATGATGGCTAACCTAAATGGCTTTGAGCCAACAGAACATATGGTACCTGCGAACGAAATGATCGCATTGGATCGTTGGATTGTAGATCGCGCTGCTTTGTTGCAAAAAGAATTAAATGCGGCGTACAACGAATATCAATTCCATACTGTTAACCAGAAAATTCAAAACTTCTGCTCTGTTGATTTAGGGGGCTTCTATCTGGATGTCATTAAAGATCGTCAATACACAACGCAAGAAGATAGCTTGGCGCGCCGTTCTGCTCAAACCGCGCTTTATCATGTGATGGAAGCCTTCTCCCGTTGGATTGCACCTATATTGAGTTTTACGGCCGATGAAATCTGGCAAACGCTGCCAGGTGAGCGCGGTGAGTCTGTTTTCTTAGAAACATGGTACGAAGGCCTAGAAGAACTATCTGGTGATGAGCCAATGGGTCGTGAATTTTGGAAGCAAGTTCTTGAAGCTAAAGTGGCAACGAATAAGGTATTAGAAGCGGCTCGTAGCGAAGGTAAGATGAAAGCGAGCTTAAGTGCAGATATCACGCTTTATTGTGATGAAGCCTTGCAAGCGACCTTGACCCGACTAGGCGAAGAACTTCGTTTCGTTTTGATTGCTTCTGACGTTAAGGTTTTGTCTTTGTCTCAAGCGAGTGATGAGGCTGTTGCAACTGACCTTGATGGCTTGAAAGTTCATGTTGAACTGAGTAAGTACACTAAATGTGTACGTTGTTGGCATCACCGTGAAGAAGTAGGTAAACGAGAATCGCACCCTGAGTTGTGTGATCGTTGTATCTCCAACTTGCCTGACGGGGAAGGCGAAGAGCGCCTTTACGCCTAATGACAGCTTTAATTGTGTGGCAACGAGTACAGCGCTGGTGGGCGCTGGCTCTCATTCTTTTTGTTTTGGATTGGGTAACGAAGCAAGCGATTGAGTCCAACTTGTTTTATGGGCAAGAGATTGTTGTCTTCCCATTCTTTGATCTGACTTTGAGATATAACACGGGTGCGGCTTTTAGCTTTCTCGCACAAGCGGGTGGCTGGCAGCGCTGGTTTTTCTCTTTGATCGCATTGGCTGTGGTTGTTGGTATAAGTTGGCGTTTGGTTAAAATATCAGAGACAAATCGATTGGAATCATTAGCTCTGACCTTTGTGTTGGGTGGTGCTATCGGTAACCTCTATGACCGATTGGTTTATGGTCATGTTGTAGATTTTTTGCAGTTTCATTGGCAGCAGTCTTGGTATTTTCCTGCATTCAATCTCGCGGATTCTGCTATTACCATCGGTGTTATTTTAATGTTGCTTGAAGGCTTCGTGACCAAAAAGCAGGAAGGTACAAAAGAATGAATGTAATTACGGCAACAAGCCGAGTCACTCTACATTTTGAGTTGTCACTTGAAGACGGTCAAATTGTTGATTCTAATTTTTCTCAGGCTCCAGCAAGCTTTGTATTTGGTGATGGTAGTTTATTGCCAGATTTTGAAACGGCTTTGTTGGGGATGTCTGCAGGGCAAGAAGCTTCTTTTGTTATGTCACCTGAAAAAGCGTTTGGTGCACACAATGAAAGTAACATCCAGCGTATGCCTCGTTCTCAGTTTTCTATGGATCTAGAAGAGGGGATGGTAGTGTCTTTTGCTGATATGAGTAAAAACGAATTGCCAGGCGTTATTGCTGAAATTGGCGATAAAGAAGTAGTGGTAGACTTTAATCACCCTTTGGCTGGACGCTCTCTGACATTTAGAGCTCAGATTGTTGCAGTAGAGGAGGTAGCATGAGTTTTGCTATTCAACTAGCGAACCCTCGTGGTTTTTGTGCTGGGGTTGATAGAGCGATAGATATAGTGAATCGCTGCTTGGATCTTTTTGAAGCACCGATCTATGTTCGTCATGAAGTAGTACATAATAAATTTGTCGTTGAGTCTTTAAAGTCTCGCGGTGCTGTTTTTGTTGATGAACTGGACCAAGTGCCTGATGACAACATTGTTATTTTTAGTGCTCATGGTGTTTCTAAAGCGGTGCGTGATGAAGCAACGAATAGAGGCTTAAAGGTCTTTGATGCGACTTGTCCGCTTGTGACTAAAGTGCACTTAGAAGTATTGCGTTATTCTCGCGATGGCATGGAATGCATTTTAATTGGTCATGATGGTCATCCCGAAGTGGAAGGCACCATGGGGCAGTACGATGATCGTCAGGGTGGTGCTATCTATTTAGTAGAGAGTCCTGCCGATGTGGAAAGGCTGGAAGTAAAGAATCCTGAGCGCCTTGCCTTTGTTACTCAAACAACATTGTCTATGGATGATACTTCTGTTGTTATCGATGCGCTTCGTAAGCATTTTCCGATGATTCGTGGTCCTAAGAAAGATGATATTTGCTATGCCACGCAAAATCGTCAAGATGCGGTGAAGACGTTAGCGCAAGAATCTGAATTGGTCCTTGTTGTTGGTTCTGTGAATAGCTCTAACTCAAACCGTCTTCGTGAGCTAGCAGAGAGAATGGGGGCAAAGGCCTATTTAATCGATAATGCTAGTGAGATTCAGTGTGACTGGTTGAAGGGTATTCGTAGTATTGGCGTGACTGCTGGTGCTTCAGCACCTGAAGTGTTGGTTAATGAGGTAATTGATCGTCTTGTTACAGAAGGCGGTAGTGCTCCTCAAGAGATAAAAGGTAGAGAAGAGAACGTGTCTTTCTCTATGCCAAAAGAACTTCGTATTGTTGAGGTGTAATGCCTTTTTAATTAATTTCAAAATTAATTAAAAAAAGGGTTGCACAAAATCTGTAGATCCTTAATATACGCCCTCGCTGACACGGACAAGGCTTCAGAGCAACGAAGACCAAGTTCAACTA
>NZ_JBXUKU010000014.1:0-72507 GCF_057180105.1 Marinomonas sp. ATLA20 | reverse complement strand
GTTAGTTGAACTTGGTCTTCGTTGCTCTGAAGCCTTGTCCGTGTCAGCGAGGGCGTATATTAAGGATCTACAGATTTTGTGCAACCCTTTTTTCAACTAATTTTGAAATTAATTAAAAAAACACCAAATAACAAAAAAGACACCGAAGTGTCTTTTTCTAAGTAGTCACTCAGTCAGGGCCGATTAACCGCCGACATAACTAAGCATTACACCGGCAGCAACAGCTGAACCAATAACTCCAGCTACGTTTGGCCCCATAGCATGCATCAATAAGAAATTTTGTTTATTCGCTTCAAGCCCCACTTTATTAGCAACACGTGCAGCCATTGGTACAGCCGACACACCCGCTGCGCCAATCAATGGGTTAATTGCTTCTTTCGAGTATCGATTCATTAACTTCGCCATTAAGACACCAGCGGCTGTACCGATAGAAAACGCGATCAGGCCTAAACTCAAGATACCTAACGTTTCCAGATTTAAAAAAGCTTCTGAACTCAACTTAGAGCCAACCCCCAAGCCCAAGAAGATCGTCACAATATTAATCAACGCATTTTGAGCAGTATCACTTAAGCGGTCAACAACACCACACTCACGCATTAAATTACCAAAACAGAACATCCCAAGCAGAGGAGCGGCCGACGGCAAAAACATCGCAACCAGAATAATAACTACGATTGGAAAGACTATTTTTTCTTTCTTCGTAACAGGCCTAAGCTGCTCCATCTTAATGGAACGCTCCTCTTTCGATGTCAGCGCTCGCATGATTGGCGGCTGAATAAGCGGTACTAGCGCCATATAAGAGTAAGCAGCTACTGCAATCGCCCCCAATAAATCTGGCGCCAGTCGGCTAGCAACGAAAATAGCGGTTGGGCCATCGGCACCACCAATGATACCTATTGCCGCCGCATCAGCTAAAGAAAAATCCATAATGCCAGATGCACTCAATAGCACCGCACCAATAACAGTAGCAAAGATACCAAACTGTGCAGCTGCACCAAGAAGCAACGTTTTCGGGTTGGCAAGCATAGGACCAAAGTCCGTCATAGCACCAACGCCCATAAAGATAATCAAAGGAAACAAGCCTGTCTCAATACCACCATGATAAATATAATATTGAAGGCCGCCCGGAGACACCATATGCCCAGTCGCATCATAAACAGGTGCAGCCATAAAGCCTGCACCAGGAATATTAACTAAAACTGCACCAATACCAATAGGTAAAAGAAGGAGCGGCTCAAAACCTTTTTTTATTGCCAAATAAACCAACAGCAAACCAACACAGATCATCACAAACTGACCAAGTTCCAGCTGATAAATCCCTGTATCGTGATAAAGATTTAATAATTTATTTTCCATTGTCGATTAATTCCCTTGATTACAACGTAAGAAGTGACTGACCAACTTGCACGGAGTCACCTTCTTTTACATTAATAGAACCAACGACACCGGACTTAGGAGCAGAAATTTCTGTTTCCATCTTCATCGCTTCGAGAATCATGACAGTATCACCCTCTTCAACTTGCTGCCCTTGAGATACCAACACTTTAAAGATATTTCCAGACAATGGAGAGGGAACATCTTCACCAGATGACGCAGCAGGAGCCGTAGGCGCTTGACTTGCAGCTTTTTGAACATTCGCAACAGGCTGGATATCACTAACATCACCACCTTCCGATACCTGAACAACAAAACTCTGCCCAGAAACAGAAACCGTATATACACTCGCATCACCAGAGGAAGCGCTTGCAACCGCAGGCTTACTATCACCTGCATCCTCAAGTGTCGGAACAGGTTCGAACGCACTAGCGTCACCACGATTCTGTAAGAACTTAAGACCTATTTGAGGGAACAAAGCAAAAGTTAACACATCATCAATCTGATCATCAGATAACTGAATATTTTTTTCTTTCGATAGATCAACCAACTCTTCAGTCAACTTATCCATTTCTGGTGATAGCAAATCCGCTGGTCGACAAGTAATCGCCTCAGCCCCATCTAAAACTCTCGCCTGTAACTCTTTATTAAACTCCGCAGGAGCTGCACCATACTCCCCCTTCAAAATACCCGCCGTCTCTTTTGAGATAGATTTATAGCGCTCACCAGTAAGAACATTCAAAACCGCCTGGGTACCAACTATTTGTGACGTCGGCGTGACAAGTGGAATCAAGCCTAAATCTTCGCGGACTTTTGGAATTTCTTTTAATACTTCGTCAAACTTATCAGCCGCACCTTGCTCTTTAAGCTGGCTTTCCATATTGGTCAACATACCGCCAGGCACTTGGGCAATCAATATTCGAGAATCTGTACCACGAAGAGACCCTTCAAATTTCGCGTATTTCTTTCTAACTTCTCGGAAATAAGCCGCAATCTCTTCTAACAACTCTAGATCTAAGCCTGTATCCCTATCTGTCCCTTGCAAAGCGGCAACAACAGACTCTGTCGCACTATGACCATAAGTCATCGACATAGAAGAAATAGCTGTATCGACTCGATCCACACCAGCTTCAACCGCCTTCAAAATAGTCATATCAGACAGGCCAGACGTAGCATGCGCATGTAACTGCACCTCTAGTTGAGTTTGCGCCTTCAACAAACCAACCAATTCAAAAGCATCGTATGGAGTCAAAATGCCAGACATATCTTTTATAGCGATAGAGTCTGCCCCCATATCCTCCAGAGTCTTTGCATAGTCTACCCAGTTCTTAGTGGTATGAACTCGACTCTTGGTGTAAGAAATTGTTCCTTGAGCATGCTTACCTTGCTGCTTAACAGCTTTAATGGCTGTTTCCAAATTGCGCGGATCATTCATTGCATCAAAAATTCGAAAAACATCAACACCATTGAAAGCGGCTCGTTCAACAAATTTATTCACAACATCATCGGCATAATGACGATAGCCAAGAAGATTCTGCCCGCGCAACAACATTTGCTGAGGCGTTTTAGGCATTGCCTTTTTCAGCTCACGAATACGCTCCCAAGGATCTTCCCCAATATAGCGAATACAAGAATCGAATGTTGCGCCACCCCAAGATTCAAGAGACCAAAAACCAACTTGATCAAGTTTTTCAGCGATAGGAAGCATATCGTCGATACGCATACGGGTAGCAAACAAAGATTGGTGAGCATCACGTAAAACGACATCCGTAATGCCAAGAGGTTGCTTTGTTGTTGTCATGTTTCAGCCTCAAAGAAATTAGAAAAATTAATATTAGGAAATTAAGAGTTTTTACTGTTTCTGTGTTGGTGAACAGCAGCTGTAATAACCGCTGTCATTTGCGCATCCACACCAGAAGAAGCAATATTTTTAGAAACAGGCTTTAACACCGCAGGCACAGGAGCTTCAGGAAATAAATAATTCAGCAGTCTCGACATATAACCCGTCGCAAAAATCAACACCACCAGAAACAGGAATACAAATCCCATTCCTAACACCATCAACCCCACACCATCTTCCAGCAACCCACTCATAGCATCATCACCTTTTTTCTCGTCTTGTTTGTACAGATCTAATGTGATCAGATGCACATCCAAGAACGCTGTTTATTTTTGATAGTTAGTTTTTTACCACAAACCAGAACAGTTTCATATTTTTATTGCATAACAGTTATACTTATTTCGTGAACAATTCTACAAAAAGCGACCCCACCTTGAAAAAACCAATTAACACAAACATGGTACTAGCCGTTGCACCTATGGAAGGTGTTATGGATCACACAATGAGAGCATTGTTGTCACAAATTGGCGGCATGGACTATTTAGTATCAGAATTCATTCGGGTCACCCAATATCCAATCCCTACACACTCATTCAAGCGCCTCATCCCTGAAAATACCAACAAAGCAAGAACAGCACACAACCACCCCGTTCACACTCAGTTACTTGGTAGCAATGCAGGGCTAATGGCAGAAAGTGCCTTAAATGCAATTGAAGCCGGCGCCACACATATCGACGTGAACTTTGGATGCCCCGCCAAACGCGTAAATGGCCATGGAGGAGGATCGGTTTTACTACAAACACCCGACACACTGTATGACATAATGAGCACGATTCGAAAAACATTATCCAGCGATATCCCCGTATCCGCCAAAATACGCCTAGGCTTCGAGGATGAAGAGCTCTTATTTGACAATGTCGCCGCCATTGAGGCTGCCGGAGTCGGAACACTTACTATTCATGGCCGCACAAAAAAAGATGGCTACAAGCCACCAGCCAGATGGGAGAAAATAGGCGAGATTCAAGATAAAACAAAAATGATAGTGGTTGCCAATGGGGATATCACAGATGCAGAGTCTTTGTTGCGATGCCAATCCATTACAGGCTGCCAGCACTTTATGATCGGACGAGGTTCGCTCAACAACCCATTTGTTTTCCAACAAATAAGAGAAGAACTCAATGGGCAAGAATGCACAACCAACGCAGCAAGCCTAAATAGCCTATTTATTAATTACAGCACAGAACTACAAGAATATTATGACGAAGTTGCTACGCTCGGTAGACTAAAACAGTGGTGTGGACATTTAAGATTTGGTTTTGAGGAAATAAAAGACAACCTTCAAACACTAAGACGCTGCAAAAGCACAAGCGAATTAACACAAACATTCGAAAGCGTGATAACAACAAAGCAATGAAGAAAAACAGAAAAAGTTAATTTTTATAACAGATATAAAAAGTGGGAAATTAAAATAAGGAGGGAGATAGTAATGGTGCACCCGAGAGGATTCGAACCTCTGACCGCTCGGTTCGTAGCCGAGTACTCTATCCAGCTGAGCTACGGGTGCGTAGCAATATTTTGCTTTTACTAAATGACTTAAAGAGGATAGCTTAAAATCATTATTTTGATATTGGTGCACCCGAGAGGATTCGAACCTCTGACCGCTCGGTTCGTAGCCGAGTACTCTATCCAGCTGAGCTACGGGTGCATAGCAATATTTTTTTTAACAACGACACTTTAAAGAGGATAGCTTTAAAATGTTTTTTGGAATGGTGCACCCGAGAGGATTCGAACCTCTGACCGCTCGGTTCGTAGCCGAGTACTCTATCCAGCTGAGCTACGGGTGCATAACGATAATTCCAGTCTTTTATTATTAGAGAGGATGTCTCTAAAAGACAAACTTGAAATGGCGGAGAGTGAGGGATTCGAACCCTCGATGAGTGTTAACCCATACACCCTTAGCAGGGGCGCGCCTTCGGCCACTCGGCCAACTCTCCGTAACAAGTGGGGCGCATTATATACGACACATTTGTCTTGTAAAGACTTTTTTAAAAATTAATCTTCAGAAACTTGATCGTCTTGCTCTTTTTGAATGCGAAGATAAATTTCTTCACGGTGAACAGACACATCTTTAGGTGCATTGATGCCAATACGAACCTGATTTCCTTTTACACCCAACACAGTGACAGAAACTTCATCACCAACCATTAAAGTTTCACCAACACGACGAGTAAGAATAAGCATAAGAATATCTCCCTGTTATAGCTTTTAAGATTCACTCAGATGAATTGCCCGACAACTATTGTAGGGCAATTCCTACAAAATCAATTGTAGCCTCTCAATAAAAATTAAACTATGCATAACCAAAGGATTTTATGTATCCAATTGTTAAGCTTCTCGAACTCCGGATGCCGCCTCATTTAACTTAAAAGCAGAATGCAGTGCTCGAACCGCCAATTCCATGTATTTCTCGTCAATAATGACAGACACTTTAATCTCTGAAGTAGAAATCAACTGGATGTTAATAGACTCAGCTGCCAGAGCTTTAAACATCGTACTTGCCACACCGGCATGAGAGCGCATTCCGACACCAACAATGGACACCTTCGCAATTTTGGCATCAGACAGCACAGCATTCGCCCCGAGCTCTTTTGCAATGACATTTAAAGTAGACAAAGCCTGATCATATTCATTGCGATGCACGGTGAAGGTAAAGTCCGTTGTGCCATCAACAGATACGTTTTGAACAATCATATCTACTTCGATGTTGGCATCACTAACAGGACCCAGGATACGAGAAGCAATACCCGGAATATCAGGAACGCCTTTCAAAGTTAATTTAGCTTCATCTCTATTGAATGCAATTCCAGAAACCGCTGGCTGCTCCATATTCGTATTCCCCTCAGTTGTAATCAACGTACCCTCACCTTCAACAAAACTAGATAGCACCCTAAGCGGCACTTGATATTTACCAGCAAACTCTACAGAGCGAATTTGCAACACCTTCGAGCCAAGGCTAGCCATCTCTAACATTTCTTCAAAGGTGATCTTATCCAAACGTCGAGCACTATCTACAACACGAGGATCCGTTGTATAAACACCATCCACATCGGTGTAGATTTGACATTCATCCGCTTTCAACGCAGCAGCAAGCGCAACACCCGTCGTATCAGAGCCACCTCGGCCTAATGTCGTAATGTTGCCAAACTCATCAGCCCCTTGAAAACCAGCCGCCACAATCACTCGCCCAGCATCTAAGTCTGTACGCATCGCATCGGTATCGATCTTTTGAATTCTAGCCTTACCATGAGCGCTGTCAGTTGTAATACGAATCTGAGAGCCTGTATAAGAACGAGCATCAAGACCACGCTTCATCAATGCCATTGACAAAAGAGCAATAGTAACCTGCTCTCCGGTCGACAGTAGCACGTCCATTTCACGCGCACTTGGTGAAACATTAATACTTTTCGCAAGATCAATCAGCCTGTTGGTTTCACCACTCATAGCTGAAACCACAACGACTATGTCATCACCTTGTTGCTTATGCCTTAACACTCGATCTGCAACGGCCTCGATACGCTCTATTGTGCCTACCGAGGTGCCGCCGTATTTTTGAACTAACAACGCCATAATTTTTCCACTATTTAAATCAAAAAAGCCGAATTCCAAGCTCTTAAGGAACGATTCAATTTAAACTCTTTCAGCAACCCAGCCAGGCACCAACTCAAGAGCTGTAGACAAGCCATCTGGATTATTACCACCAGCTTGAGCCATATCTGGGCGACCACCACCTTTACCATCAACATAAGGCGCGACCATCTTAATAAGATCTCCAGCCTTCACATTTTTAGTCAGTTCTTTGGTTACGCCAGCAATTAAACTTACTTTGCCATCATTCACCGCAGCCAATAATATAACGGCAGACTCAAGCTTACTTTTTAGTTCATCAAGCAAGTCCCGTAATGCTTTTGGATCTTCCACCTTGACCTGAGCAACCAAAAGCTTACCGCCGTTAATATCTACAGCTTGAGAAGCCAAATCAGCGCCTGCCAATGCCGCCATTTTACCTTTCAACACATCCAACTCTTTTTGCAAGCTACGCGTTTGCTCGTTCAAAGCAGCCACTTTATCAAGCGCACTGTCTTTATTACCTTTAACAAGGCTAGCAATACCATCAAGAACAGATTCTGTCTGACGAGTCGTATCTATTGCCATCTTACCAGTAACCGCCTCAATACGACGGACACCAGCAGCAATACCGCTTTCTGTTACAATTTTAAAGAAACCAATATCACCTGTTCGACTAACATGAGTACCGCCACACAACTCAATCGAGTAATCAGCCCCCATTGTCAATACACGTACTTCGCTGTCGTATTTTTCACCAAACAACGCCATAGCGCCTTTAGCCTTCGCCGACTCAACATCCATGATGTCTGTTTCTACTGAACGGTTTAAGCGAATCTGCTCGTTAACCATGTCTTCAATTTGTTCGATTTCTGTCGCCGTAACGCCTTCAAAATGCGAGAAGTCAAAACGCAATCGCTCAGCATTCACCAAAGAGCCCTTTTGCAGTACATGATCACCTAAGATACGACGCAAAGCTTCGTGCATTAAGTGAGTAGCAGAGTGGTTTAATGTCGTTGCCATACGCAAAGTTCGATCCACTTCACCAGTCACCTGATCACCAACCGCCAAACGGCCTTCTTTCAGCTCACCGTAATGCAAATGCGCTTTAGCTTGCTTCGTTGTATTAGAGACTTTAAACGCACCAGCACCGCGCAACCAACCCTGATCGCCAACTTGACCACCAGATTCAGCATAAAACGGCGTCGTTTTCAAAATCACCGCCGCAACTTGGCCTGCCTCGATAGCTTGAACTTCGCTACCATCAACCAGGATCATTTCCACTTCACACGTGCCATCTAGATTCTCATACCCAGTAAATTCAGTAACAGAATCCAACTTAACGCCACTCGACATATCCATAGAGAAGTTACTGGCTGAACGAGCACGAGCACGCTGTGCATCCATAGCAACTTCAAATCCAGCTTCATCTATTTCTAAGTCATTTTCACGGGCAACATCATTGGTTAAATCGGCAGGAAAGCCATACGTGTCGTAAAGCTTGAAAACTGTCTCGCCAGGGATAACTTTTTTATCGCCTAATTCGGATATCGCCTCTTCAAGAATCTTCATGCCCTGATCAAGGGTTTTGGCAAACTGCTCTTCTTCTTTTAACAGAATAGAAGCAACACGATCTTTTAACTTGGTCAACTCTGGGTAAGCTTGCCCCATTTCAACATCAAGCGCTTCTACCAACTTATGGAAGAACACACCTTTTTGACCTAGCTTGTTACCGTGGCGAATCGCGCGACGAATAATACGACGCAAAACGTAACCACGACCTTCATTTGACGGAATCACACCATCAACAATCATGAATGAACAAGAGCGAATATGGTCAGCAATAACACGCAATGACTGCGCACTCAGGTCTTGAGCACCCACCACTTGTGCCGCCGCCTTGATAAGGTTTTGGAATAAATCAATTTCGTAGTTACTATGAACGCCCTGCAAAATAGCAGCAATACGCTCTAAACCCATTCCCGTATCAACAGAAGGCTTAGGCAAAGGCGCCATAACACCATCAGCAGAACGATTGAACTGCATGAAAACCACGTTCCAGATTTCGATAAAACGATCACCATCTTCCTCAGGAGAACCTGGAGGCCCGCCCCAAATATGATCGCCGTGATCATAGAAGACTTCAGAACAAGGACCACAAGGACCAGTATCGCCCATCGCCCAGAAATTATCAGACTGGTAACGACCGCCTTTGTTATCACCAATACGGATAATTTTTTCTGCAGGAAGACCGATATCTTTATTCCAAATATCAAAGGCTTCATCGTCGTCTGCGTAAACAGTTACCAACAATTTTTCTGTTGGCAACTTCAGCACAACCGTTAGAAACTCCCACGCGTAATGAATCGCGTCTTTTTTGAAGTAATCACCAAAGCTGAAGTTACCGAGCATTTCAAAGAAAGTATGATGGCGTGCAGTATAGCCAACATTTTCTAGGTCATTGTGCTTACCACCCGCTCGCACACAACGTTGAGACGTCGTTGCTCGTGAATATGGGCGAAGATCTTCTCCCAAAAACACATCTTTAAACTGGACCATACCAGCGTTAGTGAATAGCAATGTTGGATCATTTCCTGGAACCAATGAGCTGGATTCCACAATCTGATGCTGCTTACTTTCAAAGTACGATAAAAATGACTGGCGTAACTCAGAACTCTTCATAATGGGATGAGTCTCTATCTCTATTTTCTGGACGAATTGGATTGCGTGAATGGCAGATTAACATGTGCCGATTCGATGCAACGAAAAGCACAAAATAGTACACGCAAAGGATAGGTGTTTTCAAAAGAAACCGTAGTAATTTAAAGCTTATTTTGTGCATAACTTAAGCAAAAGCAGGATTTATGGATGTAAACCTACTTTTGCTTAACGTTTATAGGAAGGTATTACTGAGAGTCTTCGCCACGAATATAGCGATAATGAGGTCGGGAAGTCATTCTGGTCACTAATTCATAACCTATAGTACCAGCATAATCTGCGACCTGTTCGACAGGCACATCGCCACCCCAAAGAACAACCTCCTGCCCCATAGCAGGTTCAACAGCTGAATCTTGCATGCGTACCGTAATCATATCCATGGACACTCGACCAGCTAGACTGGCTGGTTGGCCATCGATATTTAATGGAGTGCCATTTACAGCATGGCGCGGATAACCATCACCGTAACCCACCGCGACGGTTGCTAATACATGATCTTCCGCCGCAACATAACCAAGGCCATAACCGACTTTATCGCCTTGTTTAAGCTGACGCGTCGAAATCACTTTTGACGACAAAGTCATCGCTGGACGCAAACCCAACGCTCGACCGCTCACTTCAGCAAAAGGCGAAATTCCGTACAACATTATACCTGGTCGAATCCAACCACCTTCTGGCACGCTCCACTTCATAATCGCTGCAGAATTCGCCACACTGGCCTCAATATCACCAATCGATTGGCGCGCTTGTTCAAAGTAAGCCAACTGCTGCATCGTCGTTAGATCAGATAAGTCATCCGCACAAGAAAAATGTGTCATCAAAACAACCTCTCCCACTTGACCGCTGCTTTTCAACGATTCAACAAACACGGGCGCAGTTTCCTTATCCACACCAAGGCGATGCATACCAGAATCTAACTTCAGAAAAATTTTTTCAATTCTTGCATGGCTCGCCTGCAACTCATCAAGTTGCTGAGCATTTTCCAAAGCGGCCCAAAAGCCATATTTCTCGCAAAGCGCCCACTCTTCACCTTCAAATACGCCTTCTAATAATAAAATAGGTGAAACGATACCTGCTTCACGCAAAGCAATCGCCTCTTCAATGGCGGCCACCGCAAAAGCATCGACTTCTTCATCTAAGTAACGTGACACTTCAACCGCACCATGTCCGTACGCATTACTTTTAACAACAGCGAACGCCTTACAAGTCGGCTGTAACTTTTTTGCATAATGATAGTTTTGTAGGATCGCCTCCAAATCTACCGTTGCCGTGAGTGGCCTTGCCATTTTTGCCCCTTAAACTTTCAAAGCGTTTTACTATTTATAACGTTGTACAGAAAGATCTTGTGAGTCGATCTCCGTTTTATCGCCAGACATAATATCCGCAATTACGGCAGCTGAGCCGCAGCTCATTGTCCAACCCAATGTTCCGTGCCCTGTATTCAAATACAAACCATCAATACCTGTACGACCAACAACTGGTGTGCCATCTGGCGTCATTGGGCGAAGTCCCGTCCAATAGTCTGCTTGAGATAACTCACAACCTTGATTAAATAAATCATGCACCACATGCGTAATGGTTTCTGTGCGTACTTTAGGTAAATCAAGATTATAGCCATTTAGCTCCGCGGTTCCGGCAGCACGAATCCGACCACCCAATCGCGTCACCGCTACTTTATAAGTTTCGTCCATCACAGTAGAAATAGGCGCGAACTGTGAATCGGTAATTGGCACAGTTAAGGAATACCCTTTCACGGGATAAACAGGAATAGAAATATCAATCGCTTTAAGTAACTCTTTTGAGTAGCTACCCATAGACACCAAGACATTATCAAACTCAAAGTCAGCCTGATCGGTTTTAACGGCGCGTATTTTACCACCTTCTACAACCAAGCGCTCAACTGCCACTCCAAATTTAAATGTTACTCCTAATTCATCACAGTGCTTTTTAAGCTCCTCGCAAAAAACAAAGCAGTCACCCGTCTCATCGCCTACCAACCTAAGTCCACCTTTAAACTTATCAATGACAGGAGCGAGACCTGGCTCCACGTCTAAAATTTGCGCTGGTGTTAACACTTGATGAGGAACATTCAAAGCTTTAAGCACCTTAATATCTTTTTCAGACGCTTCTACTTGCTCATCCTTGCGGAATAACTGAGTCAGACCACCCTGCCCATCATCGTACTTAATACCAATGTCTTTGCGCATGGCAATAAATTGATCTCGACTGTATTCCGCCAGTGCCACCATACGAGATTTATTCACGTCATAGGCTTTTTCAGTACAGTTCGCCAACATTTTCCCCATCCAAGCCAGCTTTTTAAGCTCAGGATCGGCGCTCACTTTTAACGGTGCGTGTTTTTGCATTAGCCATTTAATAGCCTTAAGAGGAATACCTGGCGCCGCCCAAGGTGCAGAATAGCCAGGAGAAATTTGCCCTGCGTTAGCAAAGCTCGTCTCTAAGGCCACACCTTCCTGACGGTCAATTACCGTCACATCAAACCCTTTTTTCGCTAAGTAATAGGCTGACGTTAAACCAACAACCCCCGCACCCAACACGCAAACACGCATAAAAAAACCTCAAAAACAGATAAAGTTATATCATCTATGTTTACATAAGTTATTTAGTTTTATCATCTTATTTATATAAAATATAAAGAATAAAAAACTATAAAAATTAAAAATATAAGTTGATCACAAACTAAATGTAAAAGACTTACTGGACTGATAAAATAGCGACTTAATCAGAATATGCAGAGAGAAAGACATGAAAGAGCACCAAACATCCATTTTCGACCAAGCCATGTCGCTGCTAAGTCACAGAGAACACAGCAAAAAGGAATTAACCACAAAATTAAAATCAAGAGGTCACGAAGAAGAAGAGATTGAAGCGACCATTGAGCGTCTTGAAGAAATGAACTATCTCAACGACACTCGCTTTGCAGAAATTTTTGTCCGAAGCCGCTTAAGTAAACCGCTGGGCGCAAGTCGAATACAGCAAGAACTAATACAAAAAGGCATTAATAGTGAGCTAGCAAAAACAGCCATATTAGAAGCGGATGCAGATTGGTTCGAATTAGCAAAGCAATTAAAAGAAAGAAGGTTCGGGGAAGAAGCGAGTACTGACTTTAAAGAAAAAGCCAAACAATCACGCTACCTTCAGTATAGAGGATTTAACTTCGATCAAATCAAATACGCCATATCTCCCCAAGATGAGTATTGAGATTGCTCTGACTCAAAAAAAGATCACTGTCAGATCAGGCTGGAGCGAGTACACCTACAGGAAAGGAAACTTAATGCTATACATTATCTTCTTTTTCCATTAAAGCTGCTAAATAACGCTCTTCCATCTCAACATAATTTTTTTGAACGGATTCTATCTTCTCGTCCAATTCGTTTATTTTTTTCTGAAGAACCTCGAATTCTTCTAGCTGATCTTGCTTATCAAACAACTCCGCCTCTAAACGCTTTCGCTCCTCTTCTAGCTCTTCATTAATTTCACGAAGGTTTTCAACCTCCTCTTGGTTTTGACTGGCTAAAACATCTTCATCATCCACAACCTCATCACCTATCAGCTCAGGGTGAAGTAGCTTGTTCTCTAAGTTTTCACGTAGAACTCTCGCCTTATCTAAGTCTCGCTCAAGCATTTCAACATACAACTCAGACTCATTGACCATTAAACGCAAAGAGCTTAGTTTTGACGCTTGGTCATTCGCAAAAGCATCAGACTCTTCAGTAAATGAATTTTGATGAAGTAAGTCTTCCATATTTTTCATGGCACTACGCTCTTCCTCCATAACACCATAGATATCAATTCCTTGACGATCATCTTTATTTTGTTTTTCAAGCAATGCTGCTTTCTGTTTTAGCGCCTCGTCACGCTTAATCATATCAATATTAAGGTTATATTTAATGGCCTGTAAACTGTCTAATTTTCCTTCTAAGCGCTTAACCACACGACTACTTTCTAATAATGTTTTTTCTAATCGAACAATGGAGATATCGTGAATACCAATGTGCTTACCATCCCCCTCATGATCCACTTTCACTTTACGAACTTGATCTTTTAAATCTGCAATTATCGTTTTTTGGTAAGCTGCCAACTGCTTAAGATCAGACACCTTTTCATCTAACTCTGAACGGACAGAGTGCACAAAATCAGACTGATCAGCACTATTCAAATACTCTTCTAAAGCATCAATATAAAGCGAGTTATCGTTTTCCTCTTTGACTTCCGCTAAATGCAGTTTTAAGCGCTCTGCAAATTCATATAAGCTCGCCATCTCAGATCGAAGTGAAGCAAGTGAGTCGTCAAGCTCGACTTCTTTATCCAACTGCTTTTGAAGTTTCCCAAGTTCAAGGTTTAAATTAGACGTGACATTTACTTGCGCAAAGACCTTTTCTCCTGCCTTCTGAATCACTTTATTTAGCTCTTGAAGTAAGGACTGATTCACTTTTAATGACTTCAAAAGCGCATCAATTTCTTGTGCATGATCCACTTTATCTAAAAGGCTTTTGAATGCTACCAAAAGCGCTAACGCTTCAGAATGAGATACTGAGCGCTCAATGATGTCTATCTCGACATCCAAAAAAATAGCCCAACACGACAAAGCCGCACGCCCCTGGAAGTCAGATTTAGGCAACTCAACAAGGAGTTGAGAACATATGCTTTTCTGCTGCTCAAGCAACGACAGCCACTGTCTTTTTTCACTTTCCGTTGCATCATGATTATCATCATGCAACTCAACAGGCTCCGCCGCATCATCAGTACCTCGGTCTGGCACCATTTTCCGCAGAGAAAAATATTTCATCAAGACAAATACAAACACCACGGACAAAAGTGCACTCGACGCAATAAGTCCCCATTGCCAAATCAACATATCGTGACAGTCCTATTTAATGCCAAACCTAAAAAATAATCATAGAGGGATATGCCTTAAGAAACCATAGAACCTACATTTTTTAACGCACACGCCACAAAAACAAAAAAAGCAGGTACAAGACCTGCTTTTTTAAAATATTGTATTTGCTAAAAGAGTTTAGAAATCTAGCTGTTCAGCTTCTTCAACTTCTGCTTCTTTATCATTAGTTTTGCCGTCTGCTTTAACTGTTTTAGGCAATAAATCTTCTCGAATCTTCGCTTCAATTTCTTTCGCCATTTCAGGATTATCAGCTAAGAACTGAGCCGCATTGGCCTTACCTTGTCCAATTTTGTTCCCATTGTAAGCATACCAAGCACCCGCTTTATCAACGAAGCCTTGCTTAACACCTAGGTCGATGACTTCGCCCATGCGGTAAATACCAGCACCGTACATGATTTGGAATTCAGCTTGTTTAAATGGCGGTGCAATCTTGTTTTTCACCACTTTAACGCGGGTTTCGTTACCAATCACTTCATCACCCTGCTTCACCGAGCCGATACGACGAATATCTAAACGTACAGAAGAGTAAAACTTAAGCGCATTACCGCCCGTTGTTGTTTCTGGAGACCCAAACATCACACCAATTTTCATACGAATTTGGTTAATGAAAACAACAAGGCAATTGGCATTTTTGATAGAACCGGTCAATTTACGCATTGCTTGAGAAAGCAAACGAGCTTGAACACCAACAGAAGAACTACCCATTTCGCCTTCAATTTCAGACTTAGGAACCAAGGCAGCCACAGAATCGACGATAACAACATCGACACTATTAGAGCGTACCAACATATCTACAATCTCAAGAGCCTGCTCACCCGTATCTGGTTGAGAGATCAAAAGATCAGCGATATTTACACCTAGCTTTTCTGCGTAAGAAGGATCAAGCGCATGCTCGGCATCAATAAAGGCACAAGTCTTACCTTGTTTTTGTGCTTCCGCAATCACACTTAGCGTAAGTGTTGTTTTACCTGAAGATTCTGGTCCGTAGATTTCACAAATACGACCATAAGGAAGACCACCCGCACCTAGCGCAATATCCAGACCTAACGATCCAGTAGAAACAGTATCAATATCAAGCTTGGCACCTTCGCCCATCTTCATGATGGCACCTTTACCAAATTGACGCTCGATTTGAGACAGCGCTGCATCCAGCGCCTTTTTCTTGTTGTCTGCAATAGATGACATGATGAATTCCTTGTGGATACTTTTCGTTGTGACTAATTGTCGTTGTCGGTAACTCTATCGTTTTTTTTGGGTAATCTCAAGAAATACTGTATATAAAAACAGTATTATTTTTAAACTCTTTCAAGCATCTCTTTTACACCGCGAAGAGCCTCTAAAACCGTCCCCTCTCTTACCGCCTGACGATCCCCAGAAAACAAAAATCGCTCTACTCTGGCTTCTTCACCAATCCGTTGCCAGCCAATATAAACACAGCCCACAGGCTTTTCTGGTGAACCGCCCCCAGGACCTGCCACACCACTTACAGCAACAGAAATGTCGCCGCCCAATTGTAAAGCACCAGCACACATCTCTTTTACAGTTTGTTCAGACACGGCGCCAAAAGACGACAGGGTTTCTTCTTTCACTGACAAACCACGCATTTTAGCTTCATTGGCGTAACTAATCACACCACCGAAAAACCATGCCGAGCTACCAGCTATTTCCGTGCATACCGCGCCAATCAAGCCACCAGTGCAAGACTCTGCCGTGACGAGTAACAGCCCTCTTTTTTGTAAGAGCTCTCCAGCTTGTTGTGCCGCGTGTGTCATTTTTTGCATTGGATTCATTATCATTATCCCTTAAATCCTTGGAAAATATCCCGTAGAATACCCCTCTATTTTTTGGATCACAATCGAGCTTTCCCAGATGAGCAAAACACCAGCAGATAACCATACACCAATGATGCGCCAGTACTTCGGCCTTAAATCACAGCATCCGAACCAACTGCTATTTTATCGCATGGGAGATTTTTACGAGCTTTTCTACGACGACGCTAAACGCGCGTCTCAGCTGCTTGATATTACACTTACCGCTCGCGGTCATTCTGGAGGCATGCCTATTCCCATGGCTGGCATTCCCTTCCATGCAGTAGAAAACTACATTGCACGCTTGGTTCGCATGGGCGAGTCCGTTGTGGTTGCTGAGCAAACTGGCGATCCAGCTACCAGTAAAGGTCCAGTCGAACGCCAAATCGCTCGCATCGTCACACCCGGCACCATCAGTGACGAAGCCTTTCTTGAAGAAAAGCGCGAGAACCTTTTACTATCACTTGCTCACCAATCCCGCAAAGGCTTGGATGTGTTTGGTTTTTCTTATCTAGACATGGCCAGTGGTCGTTTTTGCCTGTTTGAGGTCGATGGCCACGAAGCACTTTCGAGTGAGCTGCAGCGCTTGTCTCCAAGAGAAATACTTATCTCTGAAGATTTCCCTGCGCGCGCGACGCTTAAACTAGAAAAAGGCATTGCTGAACTTGGCCCTTGGCATTTTGATTATGAATCCAGCTATCGCCAACTTATTCAGCAATTCAACACCAAAGACTTATCCGGCTTTGGCTGTGAAGCATTAACGGCCGCCATCTCATCTGCTGGCGCATTACTGCAATATGCGAAAGACACACAGCGTTCAGCTTTGCCACACATTCAATCCATCATGGTTGAACACAAAGATGATTCGGTATTAATAGATGGCGCAACCAGACGCAACTTAGAAATCGATATCAACCTTACAGGCGGCACCAGCAACACAGTCGTGGAAGTTCTCGACAAATGCTCTACGCCAATGGGTAGCCGTTTGTTAAAACGCTGGTTACACACGCCAATTCGTGATTTGAACGAAATTCAGGCTCGTCAACAGGTTGTCGCTGAGTTAAAGAACAATCAAACTTACGACACTTTTGAAGCACCACTAAAAAAAGTCGGTGACTTGGAACGTATTTTATCTCGTGTTGCTTTACGCTCTGCTCGTCCTAGAGATTTATTACGCTTACGATTTGCCCTTGAAGCCGCGCCAGAGATCAACCAACTATTATCAAGCGCCACTTCTGAGCGACTACAAGAGCTCAATCAACGCATTATTGCGCAGCCAAATATCACTGAAACCTTGGCAAAAGCGCTAGTTGAAAATCCACCATCCGTGGTTCGTGATGGCGGCATTTTTGCTAAAGGTTACGATGAAGAATTAGATGAGCTGTTGGCGCTATCTACCAATGCCACCGATTTTCTTGCCGAGATGGAGCGCAGCGAAAAAGCTCGCACTGGAATCAGCTCATTAAAAGTCGGCTTTAATCGAGTTCATGGTTATTACATTGAGATCAGTCGCCTGCATTCCGATCAAGCACCGGTTGAATATATACGTCGCCAAACACTAAAAAATGCTGAACGTTTTATTACGCCAGAATTAAAAGCCTTTGAAGACAAAGCCCTCAGTGCAAAATCCAAATCACTTGCCCGTGAAAAAGAGCTTTATGAAAGTCTTCTAGATCAACTAAACGAGGCACTAAGCGAATTACAAACCACCAGCCAAGCCCTCGCACAGTTAGATGTACTGAACAACTTCGCCGAACGCGCTAACATACTTAATTTCAGCTGTCCGGAATTACACAATCGAGGCGGCATTCAGATTAGTGGCGGACGCCACCCGGTTGTCGAATCGGTTATTTCAGAACCCTTCGTGCCAAATGATCTCGACCTAAATGACAAGCGCTCACTGCTGATGATTACCGGTCCGAACATGGGTGGTAAATCCACTTATATGCGCCAAATCGCTCTCATCACTTTGTTAGCGCATACAGGTTGTTTTGTGCCTGCTGAATCTGCTTCCATTTC
This sequence comes from Marinomonas sp. ATLA20, assembly GCF_057180105.1. NCBI lineage: Bacteria > Pseudomonadati > Pseudomonadota > Gammaproteobacteria > Oceanospirillales > Oceanospirillaceae > Marinomonas > Marinomonas sp. ATLA20. The sequence continues at coordinate 54,203 of NZ_JBXUKU010000014.1, read as the reverse complement.
AGTAGTAGATCGAATTTTTACGCGTATGGGCTCATCAGATGACCTTGCTGGCGGTCGCTCAACCTTCATGGTGGAAATGACAGAAACAGCAAACATCCTAAACAACGCCAGTAAAAACAGCTTGGTTCTTATGGATGAAGTTGGACGTGGCACCAGTACTTTTGATGGCCTATCTTTGGCTTGGGCTGCTGTTGACTATTTAGCTAACAGGCTAAAATGCCACGTATTGTTTGCAACGCATTACTTTGAACTCACTACGCTAGCAGACCAGCTAGAAAATGCCGCCAACGTTCACTTAACAGCAACCGAGTACGAAGATGAAATCGTCTTCTTGCATAAGGTTCATGAAGGTCCAGCTAGCCAGTCGTATGGTTTACAAGTTGCGCAATTAGCAGGGGTTCCTCGTGATGTTATTGGGCACGCTAAGCAAAAGCTGAAAGAACTAGAAGTCGTAACAGGAATAGACCTTGATAGTCACTCTTTAGAGACTTCAACTATTTCAGCAACGTCAACAAAAGTAAAAACCAAAGAACATGCTATACAGGAGAGCAACAATGGCTACCAACCTCAGCAAGCAGATATGTTTGCTCAGGCGGAACAAAACGCCTTGAAAAATGCCCTTGAAGAACTGGATTTAGACAACATGACGCCATTAGAAGCAATAAGCGCCTTGTACCAACTTAAATCTCAGTTGTAATAGGTTCAGGACTGAGACTACTGTTGATATAAGCTAATAGCAGATAAATGTAGAATATTGTCGATTGTTGCTTGCCGCGAAATGGCCTATACCTCTAAAATAGTGCGCAATCATTTTTATAGCTTGTAAGGAGAAGTCGAATGGCTTTCATCGTTACCGATAACTGCATTCGCTGCAAATACACTGACTGTGTTGAAGTTTGTCCTGTGGACTGCTTCTACGAAGGCCCTAACTTTTTGGCGATCAACCCTGACGAGTGTATCGACTGCGCATTGTGTGAACCTGAATGTCCAGCTAATGCCATCTTCTCGGAAGATGAATTGCCTGAAGATCAAGAAGTATTCGTCGAATTGAACCGCGATCTGTCTTTGATCTGGCCAAACATTGCCGAGAAAAAAGACGCTCTTCCTGATGCTGCGCAATGGGATGGTGTTGAAGATAAATTAGAGCACTTAGAGCGTTAATTTAACTCAGCACTAAATCTAAAATCCAAGTATAAAAAAAGCGACTTTAAGTCGCTTTTTTTATAATTAACGTCAACACTAATCGACGAATGATAAATTTTAGGCAAAAAAAAAGGGCGCCTATTGGCAACCCTGCTTTTTGCTAACATCCTGTAAGCAACTCTTCCGATAAGTAAAACATCACTGTTTGCGTCTTCCTGAAGCTTCCAAACTGTCCTTATTACATGGCGTATCCATCAAACCACGTTTATTCCCTTGAACAATCCATTGCTCTTGAACATCCGAATTCAATCCTCAACACCATCAATGGCATATCATCAAGCACTCCATGTGCTCTTCATCCATGAACTCCGTTTGGATAAGACACAATTTACCAGCTAAAAAATATATATCAACCTTGCAAAAAACTGACATTTGAAAAATATTTACTTATAAATCAAATAGATAAGTAATAACCACAATAGAACATGACATTAAGCCACGTAACAAACGGGAAACACCTACAGACATGTAAGAAAAGGACTACACAGGATCAGGGTTTCTTTAAAATACACTTCATCAAACGGCAAGTAGAAATTCGTCGGCCCATCTGATCGCATCTAAATAGGTCTTTTTCAGATCCCCTAAATCTTGAGAATTCTTTATGGTATGGCCATTACCATAAAGCTCGACTAGATCAAGCGTATTACCCACTCTTCCAGATCGATGTACTATCGCATTAATAAATTCGCTGGGTAGAGGTAACTCACCAAGCACTTCGTCTAATTTCATACCAGTGCAGACATCGATCATAGACAACATTCCGGCTAAAAAATATTTGTCTTGATTATTATATCCTCGGCTTTGGGCAAACAACTCCGCATGTTTCGCGCGAATCATTATTTGCTCTAACAACACATGGCGATCGCCCACCATTTCAGACATTAACAATAAATTAGTTAATGATTTAAGTTTTTCTACACCTATAAGCATAATCGCCAAACGAACAGAATCTACAGAAGCGACTAAGCCTGTTATAGGAGAGTTTAAATAACGCAGTAGTTTATGAACCAGTCCAGCGTCTTGGCTAACTATCTGTTCCAATTCATCAATGCTTAAAACGGAGGTATTTAACAGCGAAGACATCAGTTGAAGCAGCGTCATGCTATTTACTTTGGACGCTTTACTAGACATTAACTCAGGCTTTTCAAAAAAGTATCCCTGGAAATACTCAACACCTAGCAAACGACAAAATTGATAGTCTTCCCACGTCTCCACTTTCTCAGCAATAACTTTGATACTGAAGCCTCTTAGCGCTTCAACTTGCTTATGAAAATCATCTCTACCTAACGCCTGAACATCTAATTTAATGTAATCAGCCAGCTCAATAAAAGGCGTGAGCTTACTATCAAATACAAAATTATCTAATGCGATGGAACAACCCTCTTTCACCCAACGGCGTAAAGATGACAGCAGAATGGCATCAAAGCCCGAGCCGGCAAGCACTTCAATGACGATATTTTCTTTGTTAATAGGCATGCCGCTAGAACTTAACAAGTAAGCGCGAGGAAAATTAATAAAGGCTTTACTGGTACCCACAAGGCTTTCCATACCGAGCTCAAAAAGACTGGCCGCAATCACCTGAGCTGTCGCACCTACCTCATCAATGACGTCTGCCTGTGCTGCGACAGTATTCTTGCGATAAAGAAGTTCATACCCCATTACAGCAAGGCGACTATCTACTATTGGTTGCCTTGCCAATGTAACGTTAGAGTGGGCTGACAGTATGTTTTCGGCCATATCGTTTCCGTTTCAATAAAAATATCAGTATCGATTCATACAGTGTCTCAATATTGCCTAAAAATTGCCATTGGGCATACGCAATAATCTTGGTAACATGGACGCATTAAATGTAGACAACTATATAAAACAAAATAAAGCAAAAAACCTGTGGGGAAAACAATGCCAGTATATCGCTCCAAAACAACTACATCGGGCCGTAATATGGCCGGAGCTCGTGCGCTATGGCGTGCAACCGGAATGACAGACGATGATTTTCAAAAGCCAATCATCGCCGTGGTCAACTCTTTCACTCAATTTGTACCAGGTCATGTTCATCTCAAAGACATGGGGCAACTGGTTGCTCGTGAAATTGAAGCCGCTGGCGGTGTAGCGAAGGAATTTAACACTATCGCTGTCGACGATGGTATCGCCATGGGTCATGACGGAATGCTTTACAGCCTTCCATCCCGTGATTTGATCGCAGACTCTGTTGAATACATGGTTAATGCTCATTGCGCCGATGCTATGGTGTGTATTTCAAACTGCGACAAAATCACACCTGGAATGTTAATGGCCGCTATGCGTATTAACATTCCGGTTATTTTTGTGTCTGGCGGCCCAATGGAAGCGGGTAAAACCAAGCTGTCTGAGAACAAGCTTGACCTAGTCGATGCTATGGTTATTGCTGCAGACCCAACGGCAACAGATGAAAAAGTCGCCGAATACGAACGTTCTGCCTGCCCTACATGTGGTTCTTGTTCTGGTATGTTTACAGCCAATTCCATGAACTGCTTAACCGAAGCACTTGGTCTAAGTTTACCGGGCAACGGCACGACACTAGCCACTCACTCAGATCGTCGCCGTTTGTTCCTAGATGCAGGTCGTCGCATTGTAGACATAACTAAACGTTTCTACGAAAACGATGAAGCAAACTGGGCACCACGCTCTATTGCAAGCTTCGAAGCCTTTGAAAATGCCATGACGCTAGACATCGCTATGGGTGGATCAACCAACACTATCTTGCACTTATTGGCGATTGCCCGTGAAGCTGGTGTTGAATTCACTATGGAAGACATCGACCGCTTGTCTCGTAAAGTGCCTCAGCTTTGTAAAGTAGCGCCGAACTCACCGAAGTACCACGTTGAAGATGTACACCGTGCAGGTGGTATCTTTGCTTTGCTAGGTGAGCTTGATCGCGCAGGCATTTTACACAACCAATGTCACACAGTGCACTCGAAAACCATGCTCGAAGCATTAGAGACATGGGATATTATGCGCTCACCGACTCCTGAAATTGTCGAGTTTTACAAAGCAGGACCTGCTGGCATCCCAACGCAGACAGCCTTCAGCCAATCTACTCGCTGGCCTTCTCTAGATGGTGATCGTGCAGAAGGTTGCATTCGTTCTATCGAAAATGCTTTTTCCCTCGAAGGCGGCTTAGCCGTACTTTATGGCAACATCGCTGCGGATGGCTGTGTTGTAAAAAGTGCCGGTGTAGACGAATCGATTCTTGTGTTTGAAGGCCGTGCTCACGTAACGGAATCTCAAGACGAAGCGGTTAAGAACATTCTTGATGATAAAGTAGAAGCCGGTGACATTGTCATCGTTCGCTACGAAGGCCCTAAAGGCGGCCCTGGGATGCAAGAAATGCTTTACCCAACGTCTTACATCAAATCAAAAGGCCTAGGTAAAGACTGCGCTCTATTAACAGATGGTCGTTTCTCTGGTGGTACATCAGGCCTATCTATCGGACACGTTTCACCTGAAGCGGCTGCCGGCGGCGCCATCGGTCTAGTTGAAAATGGTGACCGTATTTTGATCGACATTCCAAACCGTTCGATCAACGTATTGCTATCCGACGAAGAGTTGGCCCACCGTCGTGCCGCCATGGAAGCAAAAGGCGCAAACGCTTGGAAACCTGTTGAAGAGCGTCCTCGTAAAGTATCTCCAGCACTCAAAGTGTATGCACACTTTGCAACCAGTGCAGACAAAGGAGCGGTACGCGATATTAGTCAAATCGACTAATATCTAAAAAGTAATAAGCAAAAGGCCGCTTTGCCAAATATAGGCGTTGCGGCCTTTTTCATTCACAACCCAATAACTTACCACAGGAAAGACCATGCTCAGCTATCGCCATATTTATCATGCAGGCAACCACGCTGATATTTTAAAACATTTGACGGTCAGTCAAATATGTCGCCATTTCATAAAAAAAGACGCGCCCTTTTTCTATTTGGATACACACGCTGGCATTGGTCAATATTCCCTAAACTCTGAACAAGCGCAAAAGAACAAAGAATTTCACTCAGGTATCGCACGATTGTTAACTGAAGATAACCTTCCAGAGCCATTGGAAGATTTATTAGACATCGTCCGTGATATGAACCCAACGGATAAGTTGGAGTTTTACCCTGGCAGCCCAAAAATTGTCGATTATTACGTTCGCCAAAAAGACAAACTACACTTATGTGAGCTGCATCCAAACGATTACCCAATTTTAGCGGCGCTGTTTCCAAATAAGCGTAAAGCCAATGTTGTTAAAGACAATGGCTTCGCAGCAGTTAAAGCCATGTTACCACCACCGCAAAAGCGTGGATTCGTTCTAATGGACCCGCCTTATGAGGTGAAGAAAGACTACCAATACGTGGTTCAAGCATTGGAAGACGGTCACAAGCGCTTCCCTCAAGGCACTTATGCTATTTGGTATCCGGTATTAAATCGTCAGCAAGCTAACGAATTATTGAAATCGGTTAAAGCCACCAATATTCGCAATGTACTTTTGCTGGAACTTTGCATAAGAAATACAGAACAAGAGCGCGGCATGGCTGGAAGCGGTATGATTATCGTCAACCCACCTTGGACTCTAGAAAAAGAAGCCAAGGAATTTTTGCCGGTTCTGAGCAAACTGCTCGCAGAAGATAATGATGCGGATTACCAAGTCACTTGGATCACCCCAGAATAACCGAATTATAAAGGAGCGTGTCATGAACACCGCTTTCGAACTCGCGTTTAAGTACATGCCAACGCCTGCTTTTATAATAGAAAGCAGCTCTGGTAAACTATTATCGTGCAACCGCAACTTTGAAGTTTTATTTGAAAATTTTAATGCGACACCATCCGATACATGGGAATCCCTTTGTGAAGATGCTGTCTGCGCAGAAGATTGGCAAACACTCCAAAACAAAATTAAAACTGGCAATATTGAACGCTGCGAGAGCGTGATTCGTGTTGGTGACAAGCTCGTCAATATGCAACTGGAAATGCGCCATCTTGGCGAAACAGTGCTCGCTTGTGTTTACAATACAGATCACATGGATCTTTCTGCGGCTGAAAACACTCTGCTAAAATTCGCATTAACCGAATCATCTGCAGGGTTGTGGATCTGGGAAACAGGGTCAGATTTAGTCTCCTGTTCAAAATCCATTGCAACATTATTAAATTATCCACTCGATCAAACACCACGCTCAACATCGGAATGGCACGCCCTCGTTCATCCTGATGACGTGAAAAGACTGGCGACTGTAGTCAATGAGCACGTGGCTCTTAACCAAGATTATTATGAAGTGGAATACCGTATTTTGACTGGAGATCAGCACTATCTTTGGGTAAAAGAGCGCGGTCGAAGCTACACCAAAGGACCTGATGGTAGCATCAAAAAAATCATTGGTTTCATGGTCGATATTAGCCCCCAGAAAGCATTAGAAGAACATCTGCGCAACCAAGCTACTTTCGATGAACTAACAGGCTTGCTCACCCGTGGCGCCGCGCTGACACACTTCAAAAAACAATTGGGGTTGGCAAAGCGTCAATATACGCCGTTAACCATGGCGAAAATCAACCTTGATGCAAATGAACGCCTAAGCAAGCTCCCAATGGAAGCACGCAATATAGCCATTCAAACTTCCGCTCGCTATATTTATAAAAAAATCCGCGAGGCCGATGTATTGGCACGGGTAGAGCCTGACAAACTGCTGTTGTTACTACCTAATACCAGTGTAAAAGATGCCAAGACATTGTTAAAACATATCATCAACCCTACAGAAGATGAGAAGTCTGTCTTATTTGAAGGCAACTCAGATCCACTGGACTTCTGCGTTGGTATCGCCGCTTTTCCAGAAGATGGTGAAACGATAGAAGAATTGGCTCTTAGCGCAAATCAAGCGGTTGAAAATGGACAAGCTTCTTGTAAACAAATTGTGGTTAACTAAATCGAACGATCAAAAACAAAAACGCCGCATTGAAAAATGCGGCGTTTTTATTTTTACCAAATATTATTACCAGTATTACTCACCTTGCAGCGTTAATACCATCCGCCTCGCACCGCCATGATCTCGGTGCTCACCTAAATAAATACCTTGCCAAATCCCTAAGCACAAGCGCTTATCCCGAATCGGAATCGTCAAGGACGATCCCAACATGCTGGCTTTAATATGCGCAGGCATGTCATCACTGCCTTCGTAAATGTGTTCATAATAGGGTTGATCTTCCGGCACCATATGAGAAAAATGGCGCTCCATATCTCGGCGGACCGAAGGATCGGCATTCTCGTTGATCGTCAAAGACGCCGAAGTATGAAGCAATTGAACATGCAACAATCCTATCGACACAGGCGATAATTTAGACAAAGCCTCTTCTACCTGATCGGTAATCAAATGAAAGCCTCGACGCACCGCTGGCAATTGAACTTCAGCTTGCTGCCACATAACGAATTACTCTGCGCTGGTTCTTTGGTAAACAGAAAAACGGTAGTCGTATGGGTTTGGTCCTTCAGCGGCAAACGCTTCCTCACCTATTAGAGTAAACGAAGGCCAATCTACTTCTGGAAAAAACGCATCGCCTTTTACTTCAGCATCCACATGCGTAATGTATAAACGATCTGCGCGCTCAAGCGCTAATTGATAAATTTGTGCACCGCCAATCACCATGACTTCTTCTTGGCCATTGACCAAGCAAATATCTTCACCAAGGGAAATGGCATCTTCCAGCGTTGTTACCACATCAATCCCTTCTGCTTGATAAGCGGGGTCGCGACTAATAACAATATTACGACGTCCTGGTAGCGGCTTACCAATCGATTCAAAGGTCTTACGCCCCATGACAATGGGCTTACCGATCGTCGCTTGCTTGAAGTATTTAAGGTCATTTGGCAAATGCCAAGGCAAAGAGTTATTAATACCGATCGTTCGGTTCGTAGACATAGCGACAATAAGTGACAACATAAAACAACCTGCGTAAAAATCTTGGCTCTTCTTTACTCCGACAATCCAAGAGCAAAGGCTTCTGATATAATCAATGGCATTTATTATACCCATGACGAGCCAGATTGCATTTCTTAACCTGCGCAAGAAAGCGTCATCGGCAACACTGATAAGGCATTTTTTATGAAACAGTATTTGGATCTTTGCAACCGTATCGTCAATGAAGGTGAATGGGTCAATAACGAGCGTACTGGCAAACGCTGCCTAACCGTCATTAATGCCGACCTCACTTATGATGTAAGCAAAGGCGAATTTCCCCTCGTTACCACACGCAAAAGCTACTGGAAGTCTGCCATTGCTGAAATCATCGGCTACTTAAGAGGCTACGACAACGCAGCGGACTTTCGTGCACTCGGCACCAAAACTTGGGATGCCAATGCCAACGAAAACGACGTTTGGCTAAACAACCCTTATCGTAAAGGCGAAGATGATATGGGGCTTTGCTACGGCGCCATTGGCCGTAACTTCCCTAAGCCAGACGGCGGTCATATCGACCTATTAAAGCAAATTGTTGATGATCTAAGTCGTGGTGTGGATAACCGTGGGGAAATCCTCACATTTTATCACCCCGGCGCGTTTCACATGGCGTGTCTTCGCCCTTGCATGTACAGCCATCACTTTTCGTTGCTTGGTGATACGCTTTATTTAAACAGCACTCAGCGCAGCTGTGATGTGCCGCTCGGGCTAAACTTCAACATGGTTCAAGTATATGTATTACTTGCCATCGTTGCGCAAATCACTGGCAAAAAACCAGGTAAAGCCTTTCATAAAATAGTAAACGCTCACATCTATGAAGATCAGCTAGAATTAATGCGTGACGTACAACTAAAGCGCGAGCCTTACCCTCTGCCAACGTTAAAAATCAACCCAGAAATCAAGTCCCTAAAAGACATAGAAACTTGGGTCACCATGGACGACTTTGAAATCGAAGGCTATCAATTCCACGAGCCTATCGCCTATCCTTTCTCAGTGTAAGCAACTCTCGGTTCAAGAGACCTAAAAGCAAAACGGCGAACCATTTTGGATTCGCCGTTTTTATTGAAATGAACTTTGTGGATAGATTAATCCAACAAGAACTTTTCTATCAGAATCTCATCAATATATTTACCACGAACTTTAGCGTGCTTTTTCGCAGTTCCTACCACTTCAAAGCCTTGTTTTAAATATGTCGCTAAAGCGTTTGGATTATCCTCTCTGACGTAGGCAAATAACTTCTCATAACCTTTTGATCTCGCTAAGTTGAAAGTCGCTTCGAATAAACTCGATGCAACGCCTTGCCTTCTGCTGCTAGCATCAACGAAAGTGCCTATAATACCAACATGATCAAAAGCATGAGTATAGGCTGCAAACGGCTCGACATTTTGAAAGCCAACGACGTTTGAATTCTCTTCATTTAACGCCACATGAAACACACCACGTGTAGGAAAATTTTGAATAAATTGCTTCTCCTCTTCCTCTGAGAAAGTGGTATCAAGTACGGTAAAAAGACCTTCCTCGATAATGGGGTTCAAAATATTAATAATACCCTGTGCATCTTTAGTCTGTGCTTCTCTAACTAAAAGAGTCATCTCTTTCCTTAACGATTTTCTGGTATTCAATACAATTAATGTTTTTACCCTGCACTTCAGCAAAGTTTTCATGGATCTTGATTTCAACAAATCCGCTGTGTGTCAGTACTTTCTGCGAGGCAATATTATCCACAGAGACAAAAGCGATTAAGGTTTGTAGATTAAGCTCGTTAGCAAGTTGAATCATTTCTTTAACGGCACGTTTGGCTATGCCACGTCCAGTACAGTTCTCGCCCAACCGATAACCTAAATAAGCTTCCCTCAATACCAGATTAATATCGGTTAAATTGATACGGCCAGCAATCTCTCCATTGTCGTCAACAATAAGCATCGGCAACATGGCTTTTCTTTGATGTTGCGAAAGAAATTCTTCAATATGCTTTTTTACGCCATCGTCAGTGTAAAAACTAACTTCCCGCGGATTTATATGTGATTCAAACCAAACTCGATTCTTAGTTTCAAAACGCAACAAACACTCAGAATCCGATCGAGATAACAACCGAAGACTCGATTGTTGACCGCCAAGTTCCAAAGAGTGCACCACAGCCTTTTCCTTTATTCTTTTATAAAAAAGCAGCCAATTGGCTGCTTTCATTTGCTATTTATTGTTTGGGATATCGTTTTAACTTAAACCCTGCGACCATCAATCCAGCCCCAATGATCACCATAGGCAAAGACAAGAGCTGCCCTTCTGTCAGCCAACCAAAAGCAAGGTAACCAATCTGTATATCTGGCTCACGAACAAATTCTACTAGGATTCGGAAAATACCGTAGAAAAGTAGGAACATGCCGGAAACACAATAACGTGGCTTTGTTCTTTGCGAAAAGAACCACAAAATACAAAACAGAGCGACGCCTTCTAGGGCAAACTGATATAACTGTGAAGGATGACGAGCTAGTTGCAAAGGATCGTTAGGGAAGATCATAGCCCAAGGAACGTCTGTCGGCTTCCCCCATAATTCGCCGCCAATAAAGTTACCTAAACGGCCTGCTCCCAAGCCGATTGGTACAAACGGTGCCAGAAAGTCAGTCACATCCACAAGGTGTTTATTATAGCGACGAGCGAAGAAGAACATAGCGGTAATAACACCTAGCAATCCACCATGGAAGGACATACCGCCTTCCCATATACGCACAAGAATAAGTGGATTATCCACAAAAGCAGGAAACTGATAAAACAGAATATAACCAATCCGCCCACCTAAAATGACGCCAAGTGCACCATAAAATATCGCATCACTAACCATCTCTGGCGTCCAAAGCCCATTAGAGCGTTTGGCGCGATACATGCCGCACAGGTAAGCTCCGGCAAAACCGATTAAATACATAATACCGTACCAATGCACGGAAATTGGCCCTATTGAGATGGCGATAGGATCAATGTTTGGATATGAAATCATATTGAAAAAATCTCTGGTAGGTATTATTCCACGTTTGTGGTTTTAGATGGTCGAATCAAACGCTCGATATTGGCTTCGCGCATAAGTCGTGTCATGGTCTGTGTGACCGCTTCGGCATGAGATAGTTTCATCACTTCATTAAGCATGGCTTGGGCCTGTTCCATCGAAATGTTTCGAATCACTGCTTTCACCTTAGGAAGGCTAGTCGAACTCATCGATAAAACGTCGTATCCCATGGCCATCAATAAAATAGCCCCCATCGGATCGCCAGCCATTTCACCACACACACTTAAACCGACACCTTCATCTTGAACTTGTTCAACTATGCTGATCAGAGCACGAAGAACAGATGGATGAAATGAATTATATAAATCGGCAACTCGAGGGTTATTACGATCAACGGCTAATAAGTATTGAGTTAAATCATTACTACCGACAGAAAGAAAATCGACCATCCCTGCCAGTTCTTTTGCTTGATATACCGCTGCAGGAATTTCAATCATCACACCAACTCTCGGCATTTTGACATCGTATCCTTCTTCTTTCACTTCCGCATAAGCCCGACGAATAAGCGCTAACGCCTCCTCAACTTCTGCGACATTGGAAATCATCGGTAACATAATTTTTAGATTATGCAGGCCGGCACTGGCTTTTATCATGGCACGAATTTGCGCCATAAAAATTTCCAAGTGGTCTAAAGTTACTCGGATACCGCGCCACCCCAAGAATGGGTTCGCTTCGTTTATTGGAAAATAAGGCAGCGCTTTATCACCACCGATGTCTAAAGTACGAACCGTTACTGGTGCTGGAGCAAAACCCTCTAGTTGCTGGCGATAAATAATCACCTGCTCAGCTTCTGTCGGAAAACGATCTCGCACCATGAAAGGCACTTCAGTACGATATAGACCAATACCTTCCGCACCTCGATCTAAAGAGCGGGCAATGTCAGCGGATAAACCTGTATTCACATACAAAGAAAGGCGATGGTTATCAAGCGTTTCACAGGGTAAATCTTTAAGTGTTTCGTACTCTTCTTCTAGTAGCCGCTCTTCATCAACAATTTGCTGGTAATTTTCTATTAATGCTTCAGAAGGGTGGGTGTAGATTTTACCAAGATAGCCATCAACAATAAGATCCACTTTATCTAGCTGGGCATAAGGTAAATCCAACGCCCCCATGACAGTAGGAATCCCCATTGCACGAGCTAATATCGCCACATGGGAGTTACCAGAACCCATGACAGAAACGAGACCTTTGATCTTGTCAATTGGGATTTCACCCAACATAGATGCGGTCAGTTCTTCACCGATAATAATAGACGGCTCGCTGAAACGCTCTGCAACATTCGGGGCTTTTTCCTGCAAGTGAGATAAAATTCGTCGCCCAAGGTCGCGTAAGTCAGACGCACGCTCACGAAGGTATGGATCATCCATGCGGTTAAACTGCTGGATATGTGTTTGAATAACTTGTCTTAATGCACCCTGAGCCCAATTACCGTCTTTGATTTTTCGAACAACCTCTCCGGCAATGGAGTTGTCATCGAGAATTTTCAAATAAACATCGAAAAGCGCTTTTTCATCCGCTGAAAGGTGCTGACTAATTCGGTTACTGGCGCGACGAATATCTTGACGAACAGCATCTAAAGCCTGGTAAAAATCTTGGATTTCTTCTTCAAAATCTGTAGTGCTGCGGTCTGGAATCACATCCAAATCAGCAGGAGGAAACACCACGACACCGCGACCAATGGCCACACCTGAACTACCAGGAATACCTTTGTAACGGAAATCAGATCCACTGGGAATAACATTAGGGTTGATACTGGTAATCGCACCAGTGGCTTCAGCGTGGGCAATAACCCCCGCTAATTGGGCAGATAAAGTAATAAGAAAGGCTTCTTCACCCTCATCGAATCGGCGCTTGTCTTCATGCTGAACGACCAACACGCCTAAAACTTGTCGATGATGAATAATAGGAACCCCTAGAAAAGAACGATACCTTTCTTCTCCAGACCCCTTTAAATAATGAAAAGACGGGTGAATATGAGCGTCTTCAAGGTTAACAGGTTCAGCCCTACGGCCCACCAAGCTCACCAAGCCTTCATCCGCTTGTAGACTAACATTACCCGCAACGTCCGCATTCAAACCACGAGTTGCCATCAAGATATATTCTTTAGTATTTTTGTCTACTAAATAAATAGAACACACTTCTGCTCGCATAGCTCTGCGTACACGCCGGACAATAATATCCAGTGCCGCAGACAAAGACTGCGCGGCGGTCACTTCCTGGGTAATTCGTCTTAACAAACTTAGCATAGCTCTCCCATCAATCTATATTACCTCCAGCATCAAGCCAGCAAGTTTATCACTTTTCTAGTCGACGATGTGCGCAGGGGATCAGCTCTTTCAGCGCTCGGCGGTAAACATCTTTTTTAAATGCCACAACTTGGCCAAGTGGGTACCAATAACTTACCCAACGCCAACCATCAAATTCAGGCGTTTCAGTTCCATCCACGCACACAGATGCATCAGGGCAACGAATAGAAAGAAGAAACCATTTCTGTTTTTGTCCAATACATAAAGGCTTACTATTGTGTCTTAGCATGCGTTTAGGAAGACGATAGCGCAGCCAACCTCGGGTTTTCCCTACGATTTCCACCTGATGTGGGTCTAACCCCACTTCTTCTTTTAACTCTCGATATAAAGCTTCTTCAGGTGTTTCATCAGGTTTAATCCCCCCTTGCGGAAACTGCCAAGCATTCTGCCCAACACGTCTCGCCCAAAGGAGCTGGCCACGCTCGTTCATCAGTATGATGCCCACATTCGGTCTGTATCCGTCTGCATCAATCACGAGCTATCACCTTTTAATATAAAAATAAATTAGATTCATTGTTCCATAATTCCCCCATCTGCACAATTAAGACTGCTGTTATTTATTGTCTGCAAGGCTATAATTCGCGCACTTTAGAAGAATTGAGGACAGCTTGTGACACTCGCAATATTTGACTTAGACGGCACATTATTAAACGGCGACAGTGATTACACTTGGGGACAATTTCTGGTCGAGAAAGGCCTAGTAGACAGCCAAGAGTACAAACAGGCGAACGATAAGTTCTTCGAAGAGTACCAAGCAGGTACTTTAGACATTCATGAATATTTGGCGTTTAGCTTAGAACCACTCACCAAGTTTTCAAAACAAGAACTCGCTAAACTTCATAACACTTTTATGCAGGAAAAAGTTCAGCCGATGATGCAAGAAAAAGCCAACGCTTTGCTAAAACATCACAAAGACCAAGGCCATTTCTTGCTGATGATTACTGCGACCAATCAGTTTGTTACTGGGCCAATTGGCGATGCCTTGGGCATGGATCATATTATTGCGCCTGTACCAGAGATTATTGATGATCACTACACTGGGAAAATTATTGGCGTGCCAAGCTTTCAAGCAGGCAAAGTCACTCGCCTAAACGATTGGTTGGCTGAAACAGGATATTCAATGGAAGGCAGCTATTTCTACAGCGACTCTCGTAATGATTTGCCACTGCTAGAACTAGTCACACACCCAATTGCTGTTGATGCCGATGAGACATTAACAAAAATTGCCCAGGACCGTGGTTGGCAACATATTTCGTTAAGAGATTAATCAACGAAACGATGAAAACAAAAAAGCGCTGCCAGATATAATCTGGCAGCGCTTTTTACTATTACATTCTATAAACAAACGGAGCTTATAAGCCCATATTGTTATGTATACGATAAAATAGCGCTTTTAGATATTCCGTTTCTTCAATCGCAGGATGGACTGGGTGATCAGGCGCTTGTGTTCCACGATAGATTAATTGTGAGAAACGCTCTAATTGACGACTGTTACTGCGAATTATATCGTGCAATCGTCCAGTCTCTAAATGCATAGAACAAGAGCCCGACACCAAAATCCCGCCCTTCGCAACCAAGCGCATCGCCAGCTGGTTAGCACGATGATATGCTCCTTCACCTGCTTTAATATCTTTACGGCGAGCAATAAACGCTGGAGGATCCATAACCACAACATCGAAGCGCTCTTTGTCTTCAATCAAAGACTGCATCGCCTCAAAGGCATCACCATGCATTAAGTTAGAACCACCTTCATATTGATTCAACTTAAGGTTTTCACCTACATGACTCAACGCACTCTCAGACGCATCAATAAAAGTAACATCGGTTGCACCAGCTGATGCCGCTTGAACTCCCCAACCACCAATGTAGGAAAATACGTCTAATACGCGCTTTCCATCACAGAAGTTTTGCATGGTTTTACGGTTTTCACGGTGATCATAGAACCAGCCTGTTTTTTGTCCATCCCACACTGGCGCTTGGAACAACACACCATTTTCTTGTAGGAAAACCAATTCTGGCACCGTACCGAAAGCTTCTTCAACATAAGTCTCAAGGCCTTCAATTTGACGCATCTTGCCATCATTTTTCATCAGAATAGCTGACGGCTTCACCACATCTTGCAAAGCTTCAACAATTTCGTTTTTCACGCGTTCCATGCCTGCAGTCGAAATTTGTACGACCAATACATCGGCAAAGCGATCAACCACTAAGCCAGACAAGCCATCAGAATCACCAAAAACAAGTCGGTAATATGGCGCAGGATACGTAAGCTCGCGCAAAGATAACGCAATTTTTATACGATGAACCAAAGTCGATTTATTTAAAAACGTATCGGTACTACGGCTCATTAAGCGACCACAAATCAAGGTATTAGGATTGATTGTCGCAATTCCAAGAGGTTTACCTTGAGCTGTTTCGACAACAACCTGATCCCCTGGGGTAAATTGCTTTAATGGCGTCGCTGAGGTATCTACCTCATTACTGTATATCCATTGATGTCCAGCCCTTAATCGGCGATCAGCTTGACCTTTTAGTCGAATAACACTCAAAATTTTCACCCAGTATATTTAAAAAACGCTATTATAAAGACTCTAGATTCAATTGCTACGAATTACGTGGCAGTAAAGTTACTTGCCTTAAAGAAGTATGCCATGTCATCTACATTAAATGAAAATCAGCTTAAACTTATCCTGCAAGGCATTAGCATTCCACCACAGCCACAGATAATGGTGGATCTACACATGGAACAGGCCATGCCTGACCCAGACATGGACCGTATATCAGATATTATTTCACAGGATGTGAGCCTTTCAGCGGCCGTATTAAAACTGGTCAACTCAGCGTCTTTTAATTTGCCTAAAAAAATTACCTCAATTCAAAAAGCGGTGATGCTGCTTGGCCCAAATAGTGTCACTAATATTGTTAATGGCCTTGCGGTAAAAAGCGAATTGTCTGATGAGGCAATACAATCACTGCACAGTTTTTGGGACACAGCCAGCGAAGTTGCGGCGATTTGCTCCAGCCTAGCCAACCAACTTGGTTTTAAATATCAAGATGAATGCTATGCATTAGGGCTGTTTCATAACGCTGGTATCCCTTTGATGCTTAAACGCTTTGACGGTTACCAAGATGTGTTAAAACAAGGCTATCAAGACCCTGAGTTCAATCTAACCGACCTCGAAAACCAAACCTTTAAAACTAACCACTCTGTGATTGGCTATTATTTAGCAAAGTCATGGGGATTGCCTAAAAGTTGCTGCGCTGTCATAGCCAAACACCATCGGGTCGAATATCTATTTCGCCACAGAGTACCGGGCGACTCTATCAACCTAACCTTTGCTTCCATTTTAAAAATGGCTGAACACATAGCATCTACTTTCAGGCATATAGGTGGAGCAAATGAAGACCATGAATGGCAAAAAATTGGCCATTACGCTCTGGATCATTTAGAACTGACGGAATACGACTTCGAAGGCATGATTGAATTGTGCCACGAGCAGGGAATCGGAACGGTTTAACTCTTTGGTTGCATTATTTTACTAGCAAGCATCTATAAAAACGCCCAAGTCATTTGTTTGTAAATGACTTGGGCGTTTTTATTTAGACATCTTTTTCGAGGCACAATGTTCTAACGAGGGAACATCACCAAATGATCTAAATGGACGCTTAATCCAATTTCCTGACCAACAGAATGATTGTGATGGGAAGAGGCAAAACAATATACCACCTTGCCAGAAGACAATTTCACTCGATATAAAAAATGCGACCCTCGAAACCAACGACTGACAATAACGCCAACAAACTCACTGTCGTCATCATGCAAAATATCATCAGGACGGACCAACAAATCCACTTCTGTATTGTCAGCGAAACCGTGATCTAAATCTCCACGGATATTGCCTAAGTCAGAATGCACACAATCTGGCCCGCAGACGGTTGCCGTTAAGAAGTCCCCATGACCAATAAAACTTGCCACAAAGCGTGTTTTTGGCCGATGATAAATCTGATACGGTGAACCAGTTTGATGAATCACCCCTTCGCTCATAACCGATACCTGATCCGCCATGGCAAAGGCTTCCATCTGATCATGCGTCACCAATAAAGCACTCATTTTTTCATGCTGTAATATGGCCCGTATATCAGGCACTAGCTCTTCTCTTAGCTTGGCATCCAGCCCAGAGAAGGGTTCATCCATTAGCAATAATTTAGGCTTTGGCGCAATAGCTCGTGCCAAAGCGACGCGTTGCTGCTGTCCACCAGACAGAGAGTGCGGATAGCGAGACTCAAAACCTGCCAACCCAACTAAGTTTAACAAGTAAATCACACGTTCTTGTACTGACTCTTTAGGCCAAGCAGACAAGCCAAAAGCAATATTTTGTGCAATGGTAAGATGTGGAAACAAGGCGATATCTTGAAAAACCATACCAATAAAACGATGTTCAGGATTCACACTGTGAGATGGACTAGATATAACCTCGCCATCAATGCCTATTTCCCCCGCCATTAAAGACTCAAAGCCCGCAATGGCACGCAACAAGGTAGATTTACCGCACCCACTTGGTCCAAGCAAACAACCTATCTGCCCTTCTAATAACTTAAAGGAAGCATTTTTGACAACCGCATTCCCCTCGTAACCAACCGATACATCGGTCAATATCATTTCTTTCAATAGTTTATGAGGAGGTAACGATGACATTTGCAATCCTATTATTACTCAACTTTATTTAGCACTGTCAGTGCGAGAAGAAATGGAACGACTCAATAAAATCACTGGCACTAACCCCACCAGCACTATCATTAACGATGCTGGCGCAGCGTCAACTAAGCGTTCATCTGACGCCAGTTCAAACGCTCTCACCGCTAAGGTATTAAAATTGAACGGTCGCAATACCAAGGTAGCAGGTAATTCTTTTAGAACATCGACAAAGACAATTAAGATCGCCGTTAGAACAGAACCTTTTAATAACGGAATATGGATGCGCGTTAATACTTTAAAAGGCGACATGCCGAGCGAACGCCCAGCCATATCCATACTAGGCTTGATTTTTCCAAGACCATTTTGAACAGCGCCTAACGACACCGCCATAAATCGAACCGTGTAGGCAAATAATAGTGCCACTAACGTACCTGAGAAAATTAAGCCAACTCTGTCACCACTGTAATGTTTAACCAAATCAATAATTCGATGGTCTAACCAAGCCAACGGAACAATAGTACCGATCGCGATAATGGTCCCGGGCAAAGCGTAACCTAAACCAGCGATTCCAACCGATGCTCTAACTGTTTTACCGCTATTCAAACGAATCGCATAGCTCAGCACCAAGGCCAAACTCACCACTATCAAAGAAGCCATCGCAGCAAGATAAAATGAATTCCACGCCAATTGAATAAAGTTTGTTCCGGGCATTTCTGCTTTAAATATCGCCCAATACGCCAGCACACTTACAGGAATAAGAAAGCCCACTAGAATGGGGAATAAACAAAAAATGCAAGCCATCAATCCTCGGCCACCGCTTAAAACGATGCGCCGACTGCTGGCTTTTTTTAAACCTGATGCATGATAGCGAATACGATGTCGTGAATGCCGCTCAAGCAGTATCAACACAGCGACAAATATAAGTAAAACACCCGCTAACTGAGAAGCAGCTGCCACATCACCAAAACCATAAAAAGTTCGTAAAATACCTGTAGTGAAAGTATTTACACTGAAATATTGTACTGTGCCGTAATCTGCCAATGTCTCCATAAGTGCCAAGGTTAAACCAGTCACAATAGCAGGACGAGCAAGAGGAAGTGCCAATTTGAAAAATACAGCACGGCCAGAGTAACCAAGTGTGCGACTGACTTCTAACGTATTCTCTGATTGCTCTAAAAAAGCCGCTCGGCTCATTAGATACACATAGGGATACAGCACCAAAGTTAGCATAACAATGGCACCTCCGAGCGAGCGAATTTCAAAGAACCAATATTCACCATATCGCCAACCAGTTAGTTCGCGAATGAAGGTTTGCACTGGGCCTGCGAAATCCAATACTCCAGTGTAGGTATAGGCAATAATATAGGCAGGCACCGCCATAGGTAACAGCAAGGCCCAAGAAAGGAATGCACGACCAGAAAAATCGCACATACTAGTTAACCAAGCACAAGGCACACCAATTATCAGCACACCAGTGCCAACACCCAACATCAGTAACAAAGAGTTAGATATATACTCCGCTAATACGGTCTGATAAAGGTGTTGCCACACCTCACTATCACCGGTCAAAACGTTAATCACTACAACCAAGATGGGTAATGCTAAAATGGCAGCAATTAGCATTGCCGCCATTTTCAACCAATTCCACTTAGACTTACTTGCTAAACTCGGATGAGCTAAATTAGCCATTAATAATCAAAAACCATATAAGAAAACTCGTTATACTGAGCGAACATCAGAAAAATCACTTCCAACCAGCAATATCCATAACTTCAACGGCTTCACGGTTATTTTCACCAAGTTGGCTCAATGAAATAGTATCCGCACGGAAGTTACCAAATGGCGCCAGCATTTCTGGGGCACCAATGTCTTTTACGACAGGGTATTCGTTGTTCACATGTGCATACCATTCTTGAGACGCTTGATTGGTAAGAAACTCCAGCAGCAAAGTGGCATTTTCAATATTTGTTGCTGCTGCCGTAATGCCTGCACCACTCACATTTACATGAGCACCGCGTTCACCCTCAGCCTGATTAGGCCAAAACAATTTCACCTTATTATAAACGGCTCTTTCGTCTGAGCGGTCACTTTGACCAAGACGGCCATAATAATAAGTGTTCGCCAGAGTTAAATCACAAACACCTGCAGAAACCGCTTTCAGTAGATCCACATCTCCACCAAACGGCGGGCGCGCTAGGTTCGATATTAGCCCTTTAATCCAAGCTTGAGTTTTCTCACGACCATCCGCATCCAACATGGAAGCAACCAAAGACTGGTTATAAATATTAGCTGATGAACGTACGCAAATACGGCCTTTCCACTTTGGATCAGCAAGGTCTTCGTAGGTAGACAAATCTTTGGGGGAGACTTTTTCAGGATTATAAAAAATCACGCGAGCACGCTGAGACAAACCAAACCAATAACCATCGATGTCGCGTAAATGGCTTGGAATATTAGCACTCAATACATCACTTTGGATTGGTTTTAATACCCCTGCCGCTTTTGCACGGTGCAAACGGCCAGCATCAACCGTAATAAAAACATCCGCAGGACTGGCATCCCCTTCTGCTTTCAAACGGCTTAACAAAGCATCGGCAGACCCAGTAATAAGGTTAACAACTACATCGTTCTGTTCTGAAAATGTATCTAAGACCGGCTTTATAAGAGATTCTTTACGGGCAGAATAGATATTCACTTCGCCTTTGGCTTGTAAGCTAGTGGAAACAAGCAGTGACGAAGCTAACGCTGCAAACCCGACATAGCTCAATATTGGTTTTTGCCCTTGCGTTTTAATCGTTTTGCGTAGTTTCACAAACATACTCACCTTCCAACAATTTAATGGACTCCCTCCTCCTAAAGCACCATATATATGACGGTAGTGAGAGAAAAGACCGTAAAAAAAGAGACAAGAAATTAGCACAACACACAGCCAAACACTAGCGATTATCATTTATTTATAGAGTTATACTCAGGAGATTCGGCAAGAAAAAACAAAGGTAAAATCATAGATTAATTTGTTTTTCAAATACGCTGATCTATTAAACAAAAGTATTAAATAGCATCGATAACCATTAAATTACGACCCTTAATACTTAAAGCTTAGTGAAGTAGTTGATTAAGGCCATCACCAATAGCCAAAGCATCATCTAATTCATAAATGATGCCTTCAGGTAAACCTGCTGCTTTTGCGACTGCTGAAGGGAAACCTTCCCGAACTAAATCGTATTCTCGCTCATTACGAATACAGGCATTTATGTAGCAGGCTAGATTTAATACACAAGCAAGCGAATTAGGCTCACCATCTGAAAAAGGACGTTTATGCTGTTGCACAGCGTAGCCTAGTCCGGCAGGAAATTTCCATAAGTCCATTAGTGCTTTACCCGCATCCTGAGTCGTAAAGCCAAGTAAATCTTGCTCTGCTTTAACACGACCAGCCTTTCGGTTAGCCACCAAAGTGTGAATTTCTTTCGCGATATCAGGCTCAGTTAGGTGCAACAATAACCGGCCGATATTATGAACGATACCTACAGTAAACGCCTCGTCTTCTTGAACCAAAGGCGAGCGTTTGGCAAACCACTGCGCCAACTCAGCGACCCGAAAAGAATCAGCCCAAAACTCAGACAGTTTTATTCCATCCACCTTTGCAACGGAATTAGAAAAACCAGAAGCAATCACTAAGGTCCTTAGTTTGTCCGTACCAAGCAAAACGGTTGCTTCATCTATCGAAGAAATTTTTCTAGATAAGCCAAAATAAGCTGAATTAACTATTCGTAATACTTTTAAAGAAATCGTCTGGTCATGGGAAACACGTTCAGTAAGATCAGAATAATTTACATTAGGATCACTAAGCAGCTGAATGAGTTCACGAACGACATCTGGGACATTGGGAAGTTTATCCGTTTTCTTCAGAAGATCAGTTGGTTGCATACCATTCAGCCCTTTACTCTAATTAGTTATATATCTATACATGCAGAATAAGACAGCCAATGTGTTTTGCAACCGGAAATACGTAGCGTTTTGAAAACACGCTTTTCGCCTCACTATTATGAACGACCGCACTGACACCCTATTAAGAAAAAGAAGACAAACCTGCAGCACGAGCAACCAGCTTTTTCTTCAAAGATTCACCTTTATTAAACTGCTTCATGCCGATATTTCTAAGCTGAACAACCAGAGGTTGCTGTGTAGAAAATAAACGTTTAAACGATTCCATTCCAGCCGCCATGGCAATATTATCCAGCATTCGAGCGCGTTGATAACGGCGTAGAACCCTAGTCGCTCCTAAGTTCTCGTTACGTCGATACGCTTTCTCCAACACTTCCACCAAGGCTTTTACATCACCAAACCCCAAGTTGGCCCCTTGTCCAGCGAGAGGGTGAATTGTATGGGCAGCATCACCTATCAATACCAGCCCAGCTTTAACATACTGCTTGGCATGACGTTGTCTCAACGGAATGGCCTGACGAACCTGAGTAAGCCCGAGTACATCAAAGCGTTTGTTCATTGCGTAATGTAAACGGCGACAAAAAGCGTCTTCGTCGAGAGCCAGCAGAGATTCAGCGTCTTTTGGTGGCACAGACCAGACGATGGAAACAAAATGCCTCTGATCGACCGAAGGAAGTGGCAGAAATGCCAGAATTCCTTCTTCTCCGAAACTCTGCCAAGCGGTATTTTCATGGGGTTGAGCAATCTCGATCGTAGTGACAATCGCATGATGCCCATAATCCCACTCAACCGTATCAAAAGCATTTTCGCTGCGAAGTTTGGACATAGCACCATCTGCAGCAACAATCACCTGAGCGTCCAAAACATGGCCTGATGTCAGTTCTACTCTTACTCCAGACTCACTTAATTGATGAGAATCTAAAGTATCGTCTAAATACAAGTCGATGTTTTTTGAACGTCGAACTTGTACCATTAATTGCTGATTTAACACCGCATTTTCGACTAAATGACCAAGCTCAGGCATGGTCGTCGCTTGAGCATTAAAATCAATATATCCCTCACCAAGCCCATCCCAAACCACCATATTGTCGTAAGCCGCAATACGGTCTTGGTCAATACCTTGCCAAACGCTAGCTTGCTCAAGCAAGGCTTTTGATTGACTGGAAATAGCACTCACTCGAGCATCGTAGGCTGGCGGAGTCGACAGACGATATTCACCGTTATGTTTATCGACAAGCGCAATGCGTAAAGAAGATTTGGCTAATAATATCGCTGACAAAGCACCTACCATTCCAGCGCCCACAATAATTAAATCATACGATTTAGCCATCTAACTTGTCTCCGTCTCGTCTAAGTGGTGTTTATCGACTTTCAGCCATTAAGGCCTCAATGTCAGCAATTTCTTTTGGCAGTCCGTGGGTTAATACATAAGGACCATCAGCGCGGATAAGCACGTCGTCTTCAATACGAATGCCGATACCTCGCCATTTAGCATCAACCGATTCGTTGTCTGCCGAAACATACAAACCTGGCTCAATGGTTAACACCATACCTTCTTCTAACAAGCGAGATTCGCCAGCAACTTTGTAAGCGCCACAGTCATGCACATCAAGCCCCAACCAATGCCCAGTATTGTGCATATAAAAATCTCGATATGCTTTGCTCTCGATCAGGAAATCCACATCGCCAGTTAACAATCCGTGAATCACTAAACCTTGTGTTAGTGTCCGAACCGCTGCGTTATGACAAGCCTCGTACGGCGTTCCCACGTTAAGCTCTTTCATTCCCGCATTGTAAGCGTCTAATACCACTTGATATAAAGCCGCTTGCGGCTCACTAAATTTACCTGTTGCAGGAAAGGTACGAGTAATGTCCGCGGCGTAGCATCCCAACTCAGCCCCCGCATCAATTAAGATCAGGTCGCCCTCGTCGATCTCTTCGTCATTTTTGATGTAATGCAAAACACAAGCATTGCTGCCTGAGGCGACAATATTGTTATACGCAGGTTGGCGCGCACCGGATTTCATAAACACGTAATTCAATTCAGCTTCTAACTGATATTCATTCATCCCCGGACGAACAGAGCGCATTGCCTGTTTATGAGCTTCAACACTAATTTGCGCTGCGGCTTCCATAATGGCAATTTCTTCAGCATCTTTATGCAAACGCATTTCAGCAACATGAGGGGCAAGGTCGATGAAGCTTGCAGGTGCAACAGCGCCGACTCTGACCCGTGCGGCAATAGCATCACGCCAGCTGGCAATTTTTTCGCGTAAAACATCATCATTAAACAAATACACCACATGCTCCACGCCATCCAGAGCAGAAAAAGCGACCTTGTCTAACTCTTCTAGCGGAGCAGCATCACTTGCGCCAAAATTTGCTATCGCCCCTTCACTACCAAAACGGAAACCATCCCACTGCTCACGCTCAGGATCTTTTGGCAGAGTGACGAGCGTCATCTCGCCAGCGCCATAAATAATGGCGTAGGCGCTTGGCTCAGGAAACCCCGTTAAATAGAAAAAACTACTATGAGGACGAAACTCATACTCACAATCATTATTACGAGTGGCTAGCTCACCCGTTCGTATAACCACCACACTGTTTTCAGGCAATGATTGCATCAAACGCTCACGGCGAGCCTGATAAGTCTGAGTATCAATTTTCATAGAAGGTCTCACTTATTAATTGTCATTCCATCAAATACCATCGGTCACATTTTTCTTAGACGCTTTATTAGTGCAAAGTACTTAATGCAAAGGATTCTGTTTAGTATGATCAATATCTGGGTTGATATCATGATGCTCTGTATACATCATCATCGCTGATAACCTGACATATTCAACCAGCTCGGTTAAATCGGCTTCATTGTCATTGTTGTCTTCTAATGCACGCATTTCTGCTTGCATGCCAGAGATATTGGCAAAATCACGTAAGATTTGTTTGGTTTCATCAGAGAGTTCATTCTTCTGACCAGATAAACCATAACCCGCCAAAAAGCCATGCGCCCATTGAGATAAAGTCACACCTCTTTCACATAATTCGGCATCTTCGTCTGAAATACTTGGCACAAGTGCAAACTCACCATTTTGAAGCAAGGTTAACGTAGCAGTATAAAGTTCAACAATAACGGCTCGACTTGCTTCTTCTTTCCAGCCTTCAATGTCACAAAACTCTACCACCATCTTGAGCCAGTCTTCTAATGGCAAAGTCACACCAGAAGCCAAATAACCACAAAGCTGACCGTGCAACTCGGAAGGTGACGCCGTGATAGATTCAGTAACAAAAACATCGGCGATTAAATCGAAGTCCAATGCGTCTTTTAACATTTCCGTGGACATATCATGCCAACCTTTTGCTGTTCAGTTTATAAAAAAAGAAGCCGCACCTAATGGCGCGGCTTTCTGTCCCATCTTGCGATCTTATCTCAACAATATGGGGCAGTTATACAGACCTTTCAAGTCTATCAGGCTAGTTGCTTAAGACCAGACTCTAGTGTTTGCAGTATCAAAGTGTTGATTGTCATTGGACCAACGCCACCAGGAACTGGCGTATAGGCCGCAACGCGATCCTTCAAGGGACCCAGTTCGATATCACCAATTCCACCAGGATGGTAACCAGCATCGACAACGATTGCCCCGTCTTTAATCCATTCTGCTTTGATTAACTCAGGCTTGCCTACAGCGCCGACGATTACATCGGCTTGCTTAACAAATTCAGACAAGTTTTGAGTACGAGAGTGACACATTGTTACCGTAGCATTGGCGTTCAACATCATCATCGCCATCGGCTTGCCAAGAATTGGACTACGACCAACCACAACAACATGCTTCCCTTCTAATGCTATGTCGTAAGCGGCAAGCAAACGCATAATACCCGCTGGAGTCGCTGCACCGTAAGCAGGCTCTTTCATTGCCATACGGCCAAAGCCAAGACAAGTCACACCATCGACATCTTTATGAGCAGCAATCGCATCAAAACATAGACGCTCATCAACTTGTACTGGAACGGGATGCTGTAGCAAAATCCCATGCACATCAGGGTTATTATTTAGCTCATTAATTTTGTTTAAAAGCTGCTCTGTCGTAGTGCTTTCAGGCAGTTCAATGGCCATAGAATCCATGCCAACGCGACGGCAAGCATTGCCTTTCATTTTCACATAAGTGGCTGATGCTGGATCAGCACCCACTAATATTGTTGCTAAAATAGGGGTGCAACCGGTACGCGCTCTAAGCTCAGTAACTTGAGCCTTTAGGCGGTTTTCAGTTTCTTTGGCGCAAAGTTTGCCGTCAAGAACCAGTGCAGTCATGAATGAGCTCCAGTAAAATTAGAGTGATGTATGAGGGAGCGGCATTATACCTCAACTTTTGTTTCGATACGCAATGCCTAAAACAATTTGTTCCTCAAAATGGAAAATCTTCCCCTTTTGCTCTTTAATACCTAATTATGCAGGCTCTAAATAGTCCACTAGTAGCTGCAGATTACGCTGACCTCGAAACTCATTCACATCCAGCTTATAAACCAAGCGTGCTTGAGTCGCTTTATCATTGGGCCATTGGTCTAAATCGACAAAAAAACTAATCGCATCCAGCAATAGCCCACTGCTCGGCTCGCGTACCATAAGCTTCAGGTGCTTTTCACCCACGATACGCTGCTGCAGAATATCAAATACACCATCAAAACAGGGTTCAGGAAACATTTGTCCCCACGGACCAGATAAACGAACTTGCTCGGCAAAACTCAAACTAAAATCTTCTGGCGCCAGCGGCCCATCAGTCAATAAGGTTGCTTCTAACTGTTCTGGCGTCACCCACTCAGTAATGATGGCATCGAATGCCAGCTGAAAAGCCTCATAGTGAGACTCTTTAATCGACATCCCCGCCGCCATTGCGTGACCACCAAACTTGCTGAGCAATTGTGGATAACGCTTAGCCAATAAATCCAATGCATCGCGAATATGCACTCCAGGGATGGAACGCGCTGACCCTTTTAATTCATCTTCACCCACTCGGGCAAAAGCAATCACCGGGCGATGGCATCTGTCTTTCATTCGCGAGGCTAAAATGCCAATCACGCCTTGATGCCAATCCGCATCATAAAAGCACATACCATTTGGCATTTCCTGCTCTTCGTCCAACAAAGACTCAAGCACTAACTCTGCCTGCTCTTTCATATCAGACTCGATGGCTTTGCGCTCGCGATTAAACTGATCTAACTGCTGCGCATAATTACGCGCCTGATGTGGATGAACCGCCAACAGACATTCAATGCCAACCGACATATCATCAAGCCGCCCAGCCGCATTTAATCTGGGACCGACAACAAAACCCAAGTCTGATGCCTTCAATTGAGTATGATCACGACGCCCTACTTCTAATAAAGCAAGGATACCAGGACGCGCTAACCCAGCCTGAATTCGCTTAATGCCTTGCTGAACCAAAATACGGTTATTGGCATCCAAAGGCACTACATCGGCCACCGTACCAAGCGCAACCAAATCTAAATAGTCCGCCATTTTCGGCTCTGGAATATGCTGATCAGCAAACCAGTTACGACTATTCAACTCGGCTCTTAACGCCGACATCACGTAGAAAATCACCCCAACACCAGCTAAATTCTTGCTTGGAAAACCACAATTTGGATGGTTTGGATTCACAATAGCATCGGCATTTGGCAGCGTATCACCGGGCAAATGGTGGTCAGTCACCACCACCTTCATACCGTAATTTTTTGCCGTTAGCACACCATCAATACTGGCAATGCCATTATCCACCGTGACTAAAACATCTGGCGATCGCTCTTGCGCGACTTCAACAATTTCAGGCGTCAGTCCATAACCAAATTCAAAGCGGTTTGGCACCAAATATTCTGGAGAAATCGCGCCCATTGCTTCTAAAGCAAGAATCCCAAGACTGGTACTAGTCGCACCATCCGCGTCAAAATCTCCAACAATCAAAATTTTCTGACCAGCCACAATAGCATCCGCCAAAATCACGGCTGAATTTTTTAGATCAAATAAAGAATCAGGTCTTAATAAATGCGGTAAGCGATAGTCCAATTGAGCAACAGATACTACATCACGAGACAAAAAGACTCGTTGTAACGTCGCAGACATTGTTGATGGAAAGTCATTTTTATCAACCGGTACAGCTCGGCGCTCAATACGCATAGTAGTCTCTAAGTCAGGATAAGTAGATAGCTAAAGAATAACACGAAAGTGATGACTCGCGCGCGCCTTGCTATTACGAAAAGAAACGCCAGCTCACCAGTCTAAAAGAGCATAAAGTGCTTAAAAATCAACCTATTGAAAACATTATACTTTGTTACATTAGACGTAAATATATGAGGTTTTCTTACAAAAGTGACGCAAAAAAGGAATATTTCAGGCTATCGCCTTTTTCTCCCAACACCTGACCAGAAAGTTAAGATGTTCGGTGCTATGATGCCGCACTTTTTTGATTTGGATAGACGTCCTAAAGATAAAAACTGAGTAACTCTCGCTTTAACTCATCGGAAAAAAATATGAATAATCACACTTCCGTGGCAGACAAGCCACAATCAAACCAGCGTTTTGCCTTGATAGCTCTAACATCACTGTTTTTTATGTGGGGTTTTATCACCTCACTAAATGACATTCTAATACCGCACTTGAAAGGCGTTTTCGATCTTAACTACACCCAAGCAATGATGATTCAAATGTGCTTCTTTGGCGCTTACTTTATCGTCTCGATCCCTGCTGGGAACTTGGTTAAAAAAGTGGGATTTCAGCGCGGTATTGGCATCGGCCTAATGATTGCTGCGGCTGGCTGCTTGCTTTTTGTTGCTGCTGCAAAAGCACAGCAATACAGCATATTTTTAACAGCTCTGTTCGTTTTGGCTGCAGGCATTACTATTCTTCAAGTTGCCGCCAATCCACTTGTAACTGTAATGGGTCCAACCGAAACGGCGTCAAGTCGTTTGACCCTTTCTCAAGCCTTTAACGCATTGGGTACAACGGTTGCTCCTCTTGTAGGTGGTGCACTGTTGTTCACTGTCGCTGGGCAATACGCGACGAAAGCCCAAGAAGCGGAAAGTGTAATCATTCCTTATATCGGTTTAGCGATTTTGCTGATTCTTTTAGCGGCAATCTTTACTCGAATCAGCCTTCCAACGCCATCGAATATAGAAGAAGATACTACGGATGCACCCAGTGTTAGTATTTTAAAACACCGTCATCTAGTTCTAGGGACTGTCGCTATATTCATGTATGTGGGTGCAGAAGTTGCTATCGGCAGCCTACTAGTGAATTTCTTTGGCCTTGAAAATATTGCAGGGCTTGCAGAAGCCGATGCGGCTCATTACGTTGCCTACTACTGGGGTGGTGCTATGGTTGGACGCTTCATTGGTGCCGCTTTGATGCAGCGTATTTCTGCCGGCAACTTACTGACTTTTAACGCTTTAGCCGCCATTGCATTGATTGTAAGCGCGATTATGAATGATGGGCATGTTGCTATGTGGTCTATCTTATTAGTTGGCCTGTTCAATTCCATTATGTTCCCAACCATCTTCAGCCTTGCACTAAAAGACCTTGGTCCACAAACTAGCCGTGGTTCCGGCTTGCTTTGCTTGGCGATTGTGGGTGGCGCTATATTGCCTGTATTGCAGGGTTCTATTGCGGATTCAATTGGTCTGCAAATTTCGTTCGTAATGCCTGTAATTTGCTATCTATATATTGCTTACTTCGGTGTATTTGGCTCTAAGCCCGTGATTCGATAAACACACAGAATACGTCGCCTTTATAAAAGACTTTCATATAGGGTGAGCCATTATGGCCACCCTATTTTATTTCAAACTTTAACCTTTACGTGTTCTATTTCGACCTGAACGCTTTGCGCTGTATAAGTAATTATCAGCTAGGGTAATAGCCTCTCTAAGTGAAGTCGTTTCATTCATCGTTGCCACACCAAAACTCATGGTCATTTGGAACTTATGATCCAAATAAGCAAACTCATATTTTTCAACACGCTTTCGAATAGACTCCGCCAAAGCAAAAGCTTCAAGGTCACTGCAATCACATACAGCGATCAAGAATTCTTCGCCGCCCCATCGAGCCGCCAAATCGCTCTCAGAAAGAGACTCTTCAATAATTTTAGCCAATTGAGAAAGTGCATAATCTCCCGCATCATGGCCATATTCATCGTTAATGCTTTTAAAGAAGTCAACATCAGCCAATAGCAGATGAAAACTCGAATAAGAACTTGCTTCAAGCCGCTGTAGCATTCCCCTACGGTTTAATAACTCAGTCAAAGAGTCTGTATAGGCTACCAACTTAAGCTTAGCTGACGTCTCTTTTAGCTCCTCATTAAACCGAGCCATGGAGTACTCATAAATCCCAGAAAGAAACACAACCACAATAAATGAAAATAGAATTCTCGATTTCAGCGTAGGATCATAACCAAACTCAGCAAAGTGATTATTAGTAAAAAACATAGTAATGATCAAAGCAATCGTAAATAGAGCAAGCTCAATCATGCCTCTCTTCATGCCATGCAAAAACAAAGAAACGGCTGGAACACAATATATCCAAACATGCCCAGTACCACTTACCCCACCTGTGTAGACAAGATAAATCATCAAAATATAAAGTGGGTAAATAACAAAATTACCAGACACCGCATAGTTATGGGTATAGCGCAGATAAACATGGTTCACCGCGTATAACAGCGCAATAAACAGCAAGCAGATCCCCAAAGTGACCTTGCCTTCAAATAGTGAAACAAGCCCTAGAGGAAGAGTAAAAAGAATACCAACGGAGGCAAAAAGATTGATAATGAAAATCCGACGAATATCTTCAGAGAAAACATCATCGGTTATTCCGACATAAAAAAACTTCAACCATGCGGATTTAGTTTTATTATTTTTAGCATTTTCGGCTTTCAATTTATATGAATGTTTTGTCATGCGTATTCTCCGACCCAGCGATACTAAGTCGCAATGGTGGGGAAAATTTGAACAAACTCCCCAATACGCACAATCCTACACCAAAGCCTGAAATAGCTCCCCTAGAAATCAGCAACGCTTACAAATTACAACAATTCATATACTTAGCTATACTTAGCCATCTAAGCTGGATACAAACGTGATAACAAAACAGGCACAACGGTTTCAACTTTTAGGATTCTATCCCCTAAATGTACCGATTCCATTCCCGCTTCGTGCCACTTACTCACCTCAAATTCATTCCAACCGCCTTCTGGACCAAGAGCTAGGACACAAGGCTGCTGGATATCAATAGGACAACGCTTTGCTAAATAGGGATGAGCAAGTAACCCAACTTTGTCTTTTAAAATAGCCGGCAATTGATCTTCTACAAAAGGACGAAAACGAGGAATAAGCGTCCAGTTAGGCATAATAGTATCTTTTGCTTGCTCTAGGCCTTCTAACAAACATTGATGAATAGATTCCGTTTGTAATACGGGGCTTTGCCAATAGCTTTTTTCTACTTTGGCTGAATGAATAAGATATAAATCCTTTACTCCCATCGCGGTTATATTCTGCAAGGTTCGCTTCAGCATATTTGGCCTTGGCAAAGCCATAACCAGCACCATGGGTAAAGGCTCTGGTGGCTGTGAAGATAAATTTAACGAATGGATATAGCCAAATTGATTGTCGTCGCTTGGTGGTTCATAAATACCCTCTCCAATTTTTCCATTCAACATCCCCACTCGCAGAACATCACCTTGTTGCGCTTTAATCACTTTTGAAACATGGGTTTGTTGGCGTAAAGAGAGTCCGTAAAGGCCATCACCAAGGGTATTTTGAGGATCGAGTAAAATTATATTCATATGACAGGCGCAAAAGTATGAAGGAAAAAGAAACGGCCAATCTTAGATTGGCCGTTAATATTAGTCTTGCTGAACTATTTAAAACTAGATTTTATCTGCAACAAACGCCTGGACATCACTCAGACTATTATCTAACACTTCATAAGATTCTTCTCTCTCGAAAAGATCTTTCATGTGCTCTGGCAGCACAGGCGTTTCGCAGCCAGCTTTTTCAACGGCTTCTGGAAACTTAACAGGATGCGCTGTTGCTAAAGTAATCATAGGAACAGACTGATCTTTCCAGCAATGACGAGCCGCTTCAAGGCCTATCGCCGTGTGCGGATCAAGCAAGTATTGTGTTTTAGCAAACACATCTGCAATCACTTCACAGGTTTTCTCATCATCCACTTTATAGCTATCAAAGTTTTCTTTCACAAAAGACCAAGCTTGATCATTTAAGGACACATCGCCTTTATTAAAGCGCGCCATCAAATCATCAATCTCCGCACCATCACGACCATGAGCATCGAACAACAAACGCTCGAAGTTGCTTGAAACCATGATATCCATACTCGGCGACAAGGTGACATTCAAAGACTGGCGACTCATGTCGTTTTCAGCGATCACACGATGCAAAATATCATTTTGGTTAGTAGCAACCACAAGCTGATCAATTGGTAAGCCCATTTTCTTCGCCAAGTAACCAGCAAAGATATCGCCGAAGTTACCTGTTGGCACAGAAAAAGACACCTTACGATGCGGCGCGCCAACTGACAAAGCAGAAGAAAAATAGTAAACGATCTGAGCCATGATACGCGCCCAGTTAATCGAGTTAACCGCGCCCAGCTTAGCGCCTTTCAAGAAAGACTGATCCGCAAAGCTCGACTTCACCATGCCTTGGCAATCATCAAAATTACCTTTTACCGCAATATTAAACACATTATCGTCAATAACTGTGGTCATTTGACGACGCTGCACTTCAGATACACGCTGGTATGGATGCAAAATGAAAATATTCAGATGCTCTGAATGACGACAACCTTCAATAGCAGCAGAACCTGTGTCACCTGATGTGGCCCCAAGAATGACCAGTTTTTCCTTGCGCTCAGACAGAACATAATCCATCAAACGACCAAGTAGCTGTAGGGCAAAATCTTTAAACGCTAAGGTTGGGCCGCGGAATAATTCCAGTATCCATTCGTTGTTACCAACCTGAACCATAGGCGCGATAGAAGTATGATTGAAGCTCGCGTAAGCATCATCAATCATAGTTTTAAATGCGTCAGCTGGAATATCACCTTCAACAAACGGCCACATTACCTTGAAAGCAAGCTCTTGGTAACTCAAATTCGCCCAAGAAGCGATCTCTTCTTTGCTGTAATGAGGTAAGGTTTCTGGCACATACAAGCCACCATCATTTGCCAAACCAGCCAATAACACATCACCAAAAGAAAGCGCTGGCGCTTTACCACGAGTAGAAATGTATTTCATATTTGTTCTCTCTTACGCCAAGTTTTCAACACGGATTCGTTGTACTGTTCCAGCAACATCCGGCAAGGCTTCAATTGCTGCTATCGCAGCATTCATATTGCGTTCTTTTACATCATGAGTCATTACAACTAATGGCACTAGTTCGCTGCCTTCGCGCTCACGCTGAATAAGAGACTCGATGCTGATATCGTTAGTCGACAGAATTTGTGTGATATTTGCCAAAACACCAGCACGATCTTTAATGGTCATGTTAAGGAAAAAGCCACATTCAATTTCTTCCACAGGTAAGATTTGCACATGAGATAAAGAGTCTGCTTGGAATGCAAGGTGAGGCACTCTATTAGTTGGATCTGCCGTTAAAGTACGAGCCACATCAATCACATCGGCGATAACAGAAGAACCTGTTGGCAATGCGCCTGCTCCAGCACCATAAGTCAAAGTCGGCCCAACAACATCCCCTTGAACCATAATGGCATTCATCACGCCATTCACATTGGCCAAAAGCTGCTTATGAGAAATCAAAGTCGGGTGAACGCGCAATTCAATACCCGCTTTAGAGCGACGAGCGATCCCCAAATGTTTTATTGCATACCCCAGATCATCGGCAAAACCAACATCCTCAGCGGTAATTCGGCTAATACCTTCGGTATAGGTTTTTTCGAACTGTAAAGGAATACCAAATGCAATAGATGCCAAAATGGTTAATTTGTGTGCAGCATCGATACCTTCGATATCAAACGTTGGATCTGCTTCGGCGTAACCCAGCGCTTGCGCTTCTGCCAATACATCTTCAAAGTCGCGGCCTTTTTGACTCATTTCTGTCAAAATAAAATTACCGGTGCCGTTGATAATCCCCGCCAACCACTCAATTCGGTTAGCAGACAAACCTTCACGAATTTGCTTGATGATAGGAATGCCGCCAGCAACCGCTGCTTCAAACGCTACGATCACGCCTTTTTCTTGAGCTTTGGCAAAAATTTCATTGCCATGCTCTGCAATAAGCGCTTTGTTTGCTGTAACAACATGCTTGCCATTTTCTATGGCCGTAAGAACCAGCTCTTTAGCAACAGACGTTCCACCAATCAGCTCAAGAACAATATCGATCTCAGGATTATTAACCACCTCAAAAATATCACGGGTAATATTAATACCGGTGGTATCACAAGCGTCGTTATCGCGACGTGCACCTATTTGCTCAATAACAATACTGCGACCCACACGTCGTGTAATCTCTTCCGCATTATTACGAAGAATGTTAAAACTACCGGACCCCACTGTCCCCAGCCCACAAATTCCGACTTTTACCGGTTTCAAAACAATACCCCACAGAGACAATTTAATTTTTATAGGTTATTTAACCCTTTCTAAAATACAGGCTAAGCAACAAGTTGATTCATTATAACGCCAGTGTTATTCAAACCCAACGTAGAAAAGGCTGAAGAAGGCTCATGTTTAGTGGAATATTTCGCGATTAGACTATAGCCCGAGGTGTTTAACCAACTCGGCTGCAGGCAAATAACCTGGTAGAAACTCACCATTACCCAACACAATGCTTGGCGTTCCACGAACACCCACTTCGTTTCCTAGTTTATACTGATCTGCTACTGGGTTAACACATTTGTTTTCAGGAATCTCAGCACCTAGTTTTGCTTGAGTAAGCCACTCTTTAGGGTCAGCAGAACACCAAATGCTCACCATTTTTGTATACGCTTCTGAACCAATGCCCGCTCTTGGATAAGCTAAGTAACGAACAGTCACACCAGCTTCGTTAAGCTTTGGCACTTCTTTATGAAGCATTCGACAATAGCCACAATCAACATCCGTAAATACAGTGATATGTGCCTTTTCGTTCTTCGCCTTATAGACGATCATTTGCGACTCAGGAAGTGTTTCAATTTTAGCCAATTTGGCTTTTTCGGTTTCATTCTCAAGCGTTGTATTATCAATGCGGTAAAGGTCACCAGCGACAAAATACTTACCATCTTGCGTCACATGCAATGTTGGACCATTTTTTAAAACAACAACATACAAACCCGCACCTTCATGCAATTCAGCACTTTCGACTTCGTATTGAGGCAGCGCCATTTTAACAGCAGATAAAACAGCGGATTGATCAGCAAATACTGCACAAGAAAGAGAAAAAAACATACTCATTGCAATAAAGCGAGATAGGGAACGGAAAAAACTCTTCATGGAGAACCTCAAAGACATGATAAATAGTCTCTATTAGGCCATACGAACGGGGGTTAGTTCCATAAAAAAAGGCGACTCGCGTCGCCTTTTTTTAATAAGAAAAAATTAACGTTTAGCCAATTTTTCTTTGATACGTGCAGATTTACCAGAACGCTCGCGTAGGTAGTAGATCTTAGCTTGACGCACGTCACCGCGGCGTTTAACTTCGATGCTTTCAACCAAAGGGCTGTACGTTTGGAAAGCACGCTCAACACCGATACCGCTAGAAATTTTACGAACGGTAAATGCTGAGTTAAGACCACGGTTACGCTTAGAGATTACAATGCCTTCATAGGCCTGTAGACGCTCGCGTGAACCTTCTTTAACTTTAACTTGAACAACAATAGTGTCACCAGGACCGAAGGCTGGGACTTCTTTTGTCATTTGTTCAGCTTCTAACTGCTGAATCAGTTTAGTTTTATTACTCATGGATGTGACTCCTAATGATATGGTTTCTTATCAGCATGAAGGTTCTTCTGTCTGATAAGCTCGCAATTCCTACTCTGCCGAGGTTGAATCTTCAGTTTCGCGAATAAACTCTTCTAACAGCAACTGCTGTTCCTTGTCCAACTCAAGGTTCTGCAGAAGGTCTGGCCGGCGCTGAAAAGTTCTTGCGAGCTTTTGCTTTAAACGCCAGCGTCTAATCTCCTCGTGGTTGCCACTAAGCAGCACCGATGGCACAGGTTCACCATTTAGCACTTCCGGGCGAGTATAATGCGGGCAGTCCAACAAACCATCAGAGAATGAATCTTCATCCGCAGACGCTTGTTTTCCCAATACTCCTGGAACCATGCGGAACACAGCATCCATAAGCACCATTGCCGGCAACTCACCACCGCTTAGGACAAAGTCGCCAATTGACCATTCTTCATCAATCTCAGATTGAATCAAACGCTCATCAACGCCTTCATAACGGCCTGCTACCAGAATAAATTCTGCTTGTTTAGCAAGCTGTTGCACGCCTTCTTGCGTTAGCGTACGCCCTTGAGGGGATAGATAAATAACTTTTGCATTGGGCACCGATAACTTGGCACTCGCAATGGCATCTTTGAGAGGCTGAACTTTCATCAGCATCCCTGGACCACCACCGTAAGGTCGATCATCTACAGTCTTATGTTTGTCATGTGTAAAGTCGCGAGGATTAAAAAAATCCACCTCAACCAACCCAGACTTAATGGCTCTGCCTGTTACTCCATATTGAGTAATGGCCTGAAACATCTCCGGAAAGAGCGATATAACGCTAACCTTCACGTTGTGACCTCAGCTTATCTGTTTAAAATTCTGGATCCCAGTCCACTACCATTTCCTGCTGTTCTAAATCGATGTTTAAAACATAAGTTCCTGGAGCATAAGGAATCAATCGCTCTTCACGATCAAAGCTACCTTCACACGCGCGGACAACTATTACATCATTCGCACCAGTTTCCATAAGTTGAGAAACCTTCCCTAAGAGGACACCCTCTTTGGTAATAACCCTCAGTCCTTCCAGTTGGCTCCAGTAATAATCACCTTCTTCCAAATCTGGCAGTTCTGCTGCATCTATATAAACGTCCATACCACAGATATCTTTTACTTGATCCCTGTCGGTATAACCTTTTACCGATGCTACCAAACCTCGTCCTTGCAGACGGCCTTGGCTTAATTCTACGATTTTCCACCCACTAGGAGTTTTCAACCACCAATGCTTGTAATCAAAGATCCCTTGCATTGGGTCGGTGTGTGAATATAACTTCACCCACCCTTTAACACCATATACCGATGTAATGCGTCCAACCACAAGGGCTTGCTCAGGAGCGGCCGCTTGTTTTAACTCAGACATAGCATTACCTCAGTATTAAGCGTTTTTGCTAGCATCTTTTACAAGCTGCGCAGCACGGTCAGAAAGTTGAGCGCCTTGGCTAACCCAATGATTTACGCGATCTAGATCGATGCGTAGACGTTCTTCTTGACCACGAGCAACAGGGTTAAAGAAACCCAAACGCTCGATATAACGACCATCACGAGCACGACGGCTATCAGCCACGTTCAAATGATAGAATGGGCGCTTTTTAGAGCCACCACGAGAAAGACGAATAGTTACCATATGATTGGTTCCTTATTGCTTAACGAAACACCCCTTGCCGAGTCGTATTTTTGACTCATACAACAAGAAGGCGGCATATTCTAGTCGATTAACTAGAAAAACAAAAGGGCGAATTACTCACCCAGACATTAAAAACGGCAGTTTTTTAACTGCCGTTAGTAAAAACAAGAAGATATGATTAAAATTTAGGGAAATTTCCGCCGCCAGGCATGCCACCACCTGGCATCATTCCACCCAAGCCACGCATCATTTTCTTCATTCCGCCTTTAGCGCTCATCTTCTTCATCATCTTCTGCATTTGTTTATGCTGTTTTAAAAGACGATTCAAATCTTGAATTTGTAAACCCGCACCTGTTGAGATGCGTTTTTTACGAGAACCATTAATCACATCAGGGTTATGACGTTCTGCTGGCGTCATGGAATTAATCAAGGCTTCCATTTGAACAAACATTTTGTCATTCACTTTATCTTGGATATTGCCTAGCTGTCCGCCCATGCCTGGAAGCTTATCTAACATGGAACTCATACCGCCCATGCTTTTCATTTGCTGAAGCTGTTCTTTGAAGTCGTCTAGATCAAAACCTTTGCCTTTCTTCAGCTTACCAGCAAGCTTTTCAGCTTTTTCCTTGTCGATCTTCTGTTCTGCTTCCTCTATTAAGGAAAGCATGTCGCCCATACCAAGGATACGAGACGCTAAACGGTCAGGATGGAAAGGTTCAAGTGCGTCCGTTTTTTCTCCCACACCTAAAAACTTAATCGGCTTACCTGTAATGTGACGAACAGATAAAGCCGCACCGCCACGAGCATCACCATCTGTCTTGGTAAGAATCACGCCTGTAAGAGGCAAGACATCACCAAACGCTTTGGCTGTATTCGCCGCGTCTTGCCCCGTCATGGCATCCACAACGAACAAGGTTTCAATTGGGTTAACTGCTGCATGCAGCGCTTTAATTTCTGCCATCATGTCTTCGTCAATCGACAATCGGCCAGCCGTATCGACAATCAAAACGTCTTTATGGCCTTTCTTGGCATAATCAATGGCATTATTAACGATGTCGATTGGCTTTTGTGACAGATCGCTAGGGATGAAATCTACACCCACTTCACCCGCCAAGGTTTCAAGCTGCTTAATAGCCGCAGGACGATAAACGTCCGCACTAACAACCGATACCGATTTTTTCTCACGCTCTTTTAAGTATTTCGC
This sequence comes from Marinomonas sp. ATLA20, assembly GCF_057180105.1. Classification (NCBI taxonomy): domain Bacteria; kingdom Pseudomonadati; phylum Pseudomonadota; class Gammaproteobacteria; order Oceanospirillales; family Oceanospirillaceae; genus Marinomonas; species Marinomonas sp. ATLA20. The sequence continues at coordinate 15,229 of NZ_JBXUKU010000014.1, read as the reverse complement.
CAATTTAGCGGCAGATGTGGTTTTACCCGCCCCCTGCAAACCAGCCAATAAAATAACGGCTGGACGAGCTACACGAAGGTTAAGACCATCGTTCGCTTGCCCCATAACACTTTCGAGTTCCTGCTTTACAATTTTCAGGAAAACTTGACCTGGACTCAAGCTTTTGGATACTTCAGCCCCTATCGCACGTTCTTTAACCGCGCCGATAAAATCTTTAACAACAGGTAAAGCAACGTCTGCTTCAAGAAGCGCCATACGCACTTCACGCAACACTTCTTGAATGTTGTCTTCAGTTAATTTAGCTCGACCTCGAATGCGATCAAGCGAGGAAGTTAAGCGATTCGATAAATTGTCGAACATATTGCCCTCAAATTTTGGCTCTAAATGGAAAAAACCTACGGTTTCAGTTTATCCAAGGTGAAATTGTCTCTATTATAACGGATAAATGATTATCACCCTATACCTTTACCCTGCGGAACCTTTAGTTTCATGACTCAATTATCGCTTTGGCTTGCTTGTATCGCTTGTTTGATTGCTGGCACAGCGTATTACCTGCGTCCAGAAAATCGCTCAACCCAGTACATTGGGGCGCTTACGATTGCCCTGCACACACTCTCTCTCACTCAAGTATTACTTAACCGAGATGGTTTTAATTTTTTAACTATTGGGCTATTAATTGCCTTAATTGGTAATAGCCTGCTCTGGTTCAGTAATCGCAACAAAGATTTATCCCTATTGCTAGGTACAGCTTTCCCATTGGGAGCAATAATTATCGCGCTAAATGCAATCGAACCGTGGAATTTAACCCAACTGCATAGCAACTCTTGGGGTACAAGCGCCCACATTCTTATTGCCTCCGTTGCCTACAGCTTATTCACTGCTGCCTGCGGAGTGGGGATTTTACTTTCCATGCAAGAGTACCAACTTAAGCACCACAAACTGAAACAACTACTTAGAGTGCCGCCACTACAAGTATTAGAGCGTTTGATGTTTGAGTTTATTTGGGCGGCTTTCATCTTGTTAACCATTACAATAGCAACGGGCTTCTATTTTATCGAAGACATGTTTGCTCAACACTTGGTTCACAAAACATTTTTCACAATTGCTTCTTGGTTTGTGTTTGCTGGTTTATTACTTGGCAGGCATATAGCGGGTTGGCGAGGGCAGCTGGCGGTAAAACTGACGTTGAGTGGCTTTTTCTTGCTTATGCTAGGCTACTTTGGCAGTCAAATAGCACTACAAATATTACGTCATTAATTGTTAATGTCGTAAAGTATGTTTGACAGTCTGATCTTAAGAACCAATAATCCATTTATCTACATAATTGAGGCGATCCCTTTTTGAACGAAGTACCCTTAGGTGTTCTTGGTGGAATACTTTTTTGTCTAATTTTACTTTCTGCTTTCTTTTCGAGTTCCGAAACAGGGATGTTGTCGATCAACAAATATCGACTAAAACACCTTGTTAAAAACAAGAACCGATCTGCAATCAAAGTAGACTCTCTTTTAGAACGTCCCGATCGACTTATCGGCGTTATCTTAATCGGAAACAACTTTGTTAATATACTTGCTTCTGCTATAGCAACCATCATTGCTGTGCGTCTTTGGGGCGATGCTGGTGTTGCTATTGCGACAGCTGCACTCACGATGGTTGTATTGATTTTTGCAGAAGTGACACCAAAAACATTGGCCGCCATCCACCCAGAAAAAATCGCTTTCCCAGCCTCTTGGGTTCTTGCCATTTTATTAAAAGTTCTTTATCCGCTTGTTTGGCTAGTGAATGGTTTGTCTAATGGACTGTTACGTTTAATCGGCGTACACGCTTCTCAAAAAAACCATGACACACTTGACTCAGAAGAACTAAGAACCGTAGTAAATGAAGCGAGCGGCTTAATTCCAGCTGCCCACCAAGAAATGCTTATATCGATCCTAGACTTGGAAAAAGTCTCTGTCGAAGACATTATGATCCCTCGTAATGAAGTCATAGGCATCGACATTGAAGACTCCATTGAAGAAATCATCGAACAGATTTGCCAAAGTAGACACACTCGCATGCCTGTTTACAATGGTGAGATAAATAAGGTCATTGGTATTCTCCATGCTCGCCATGCGGCGGTCTTTTTACGCGACCCTACTCCATCAAAAGCAGCGCTTTTAAAAGCAACGGTTGAACCTTATTTCATCCCAGAAAGCACATCTTTAAACACCGTATTGCTGAACTTTCAAAAAGACCATCAGCAAATGGGCATCGTGGTTGATGAATATGGTGATGTCCAAGGTATCGCTGCTTTAGAAGACGTACTTGAAGAAATCGTTGGCGAGTTCACTCCGCCAACTCAAGATGAAGAAGAAGAAATCCAAACGCTGGATGATGGCTCTTTTAGAATTGAAGGCTCTACGCACATTCGAGAAATCAATAAAACACTTGAATGGCATCTACCAACAGACGGACCAAAAACACTTAACGGCCTTATCATCGAAACATTAGAATTCATCCCAGAGCACCCAATTAGCTTATGGGTTGGACATTACATGATTGAAATCCAAGAAATCGAAGATAAAGTCGTAAAATACGCCAAGCTTCAGTTGAAACGCTAAGCCCAAGTAAACACGTTAAGGATGTACACATGAGATACTGCCCGCAATGCGGTCACGCCGTTAACATGACCATCCCTGCTGGGGATAATCGACCACGTGCGGTATGTCCAAGTTGCGATTTTATCGATTACGACAACCCTAGGCTAATAACAGGCACCCTTCCGCTTTACGACGGTAAGATTTTATTATGCCGAAGAAACATTGAGCCACGCTTAGGTTTCTGGACGCTGCCCGCGGGCTTCATGGAAAATCAAGAAACCACAAGCGAAGGTGCACTAAGAGAAACATTAGAAGAAAGTGGCTCTGTAGCGACCTGCAAACAAGCATTCAGCATGATCAGCATTCCTAGAATCAATCAAGTTCATCTTTTTTACATTGCAGAACTAGAAAGAGACGACTTTCATGCCACAGAAGAAAGTTCCGAAGTGGCACTGTTTGGGCTAGATGAAATCCCTTGGGACGAACTGGCTTTTAGTAGCGTTACTAAGACCATAGGGTTTTTCATCGAAGACCATAAAAATGGTCAATATGGTTTTCACGAAGACACCATTCATTTCAATACTGTATCTGAATAAAGTGGTAGGCCACCTCTTCATAGGGGTGAGCCAAGAGTAAAGCGGCTAAAACGCTCGCTTTACTGTCATCACCTACCACCATTTCAACACGATATTCATCGACTAACTCTAACTCATCGACTTGACCAAGAAAGGGCGTCGCTCCTTTTATCGGCCTAAACTGCCCCTGCCCTTTTACTTGCCAACAGCAAGAATCGTAGTTTCCCATTGAACCAGCACCAGCCGAAAACACCGCTTGTTTGACAGACTCCAAATGAGACTCAGGTACATAAAACACGAATGAATACATAATATTTCCCAACAATTTCACAAAAACAAGAAATCAGCTTATTAGACTCACCAAAGACTAACTTGCTCCTGACTTTGCGGCAACGTCAAAGCGCTCTGATAATTAGGCGTTAATAAACGAACCTTTTCATCCAATTTTGCCGCTAACGTAGGTGCCGCGATATTATCCGATGAATGCACAAATACACTTGGTGTCAGCCCTTGTGATAACCACTGGGACAGTTTTATCGCCCACTGATCTAGCCATACGTCGTTACGCGGTAAATCCGGGTGACCAATGAAACGCACGACTGGATGTCTCGCCGTCACTACAGGATGACAAGGCACCCTCGGCTTTTTCTTCTGAGCATCAACCAGACTTTCACAATACGCTTCGGTAGAAAAAACAGGCCGAGAATCCATCACCACACGATTGACATGACGATCTGACAAACCGGCTAAAAAGCGCGGCTCTGTTTGTTTTTTATCAAAATAGGCAAGATTACGTACCTCCACAGACAAAGGCGTAGGCAAAGTCCACATATCACACAAAGCCAAAATAGTATCTAAAGCACGCTCATCGCATATTGCTGGAAACTGCAGCATGGTTGGGCCAAGCTTATTCTGTAACGGCTGCAAGGACAGCATAAAAGCCACCCAATCTTGCTGAACATCACGCCAAGGACGCTCTAACAATCGATGAGTAACCGTTTGCGGTGCCTTAAAACTAAACTTAAAGTTCTCATTAACAGACTCATACCAACGCAATAGCTGAGCATCATCCACTTTAGTATAAAAAGTACTGCCAACTTCAACCGTTGAAAACACCTGCGAATACCGACCAATTCGCTCCCCCGTTGCCAGAGAGGCAGGATAAAGCCAATTCACCCAAGCCGGATGCTGCCATTGCGCCATGCCGTAATGAATAGTCATGCGGGTACTTGGCGATACTCAACAGCATCAATAAGATAGTTTTTTTCTCCGCCAGCAAGGCGAATAATTACTTCATCACCTTCTTGCTTCTTGAGCAAAGCCCGCGCAACAGGAGAATCGATACTAATGTAATTAGGATGATGATCCAGTTCATCTGGACCAACAATGCGATACTCTCGAAGATTCCCATCATCATCTTCTAATGTTACCCATGCGCCAAAAAACACACGCTCCTGATCCGCTGGCAAACGATCAACGACCGTGCAAACATCCAAACGTTTTTCGAGATAGCGTACTCGACGGTCGATTTCCCGAAGCTGTTTCTTGCCATAAATATATTCAGCATTTTCCGACCTATCACCTTGGGCTGCGGCCTCACGAACTGTTTCAGTCACAGCCGGACGCTTTTCTTTCCATAAATACTTAAGTTCAGCCAATAAAGCTTGCGCTCCTTCTTGAGTGATATAAGCAGACTTTGGCGGAGATGGGGGTCGATATCGACTCATTAACAGAAGCCTTTTCAATGATAAAAACGAAACACAATAAAAACAAAAAATGCCGCCAATATTTCCTTGGCGGCATTTCATATTTTACAACGATGAGGAGTTAAAGCTATATGTGCTTACGATTCCTGTTTGTGTACATGAACATCCATTTGAGGGTATGGAATACCAACGCCACGCTCATCAAAGGTATATTTAATTTTCTCCAAAAGATCGGCCCGCACTGTCCAGTAATCGCCCGCTACAACCCAAGGACGCAGGAAGAAATTAACCGAACTATCTGCCAATTCGGAAACAGCGATTAAACACTTAGGGTCTTTTAGAATACGTTCGTCAGCATTAACAATGTCTTCCATAATCTGTTTTGCCAAGCGAATGTCCGCATCATAACTAATACCAATAACAAGATCTAAACGACGAGTCGCTTCACGAGAAAAGTTAACAATAGAACCATTCATTACTGAAGAATTCGGCACTATAATGACACGATTGTCTGGCGTTTTAAGATAGGTATGAAATAACTCAATACGATTAACCGTACCCATTTGGCCGCCGGCATCAATAAAGTCACCAGAACGGAATGGACGCAATATAATAATCAACACACCTGATGCAAAGTTAGACAAGGACCCCTGTAATGCAAGACCGACAGCCAAACCAGCCGCACCAAGAATAGCAATAAAAGATGTGGTTTCTACGCCAATTTGCCCCAGCGCCATCAAAGCCACACCAGCAAACATCAAGGCATACAAGATACTCGATGCGAAGCCTGCAACCGCCTGATCAACGGACGCTTTCAGCATTCGCTTTTCACACCATTGAGACACTTTGGAAGCAATAAATTTACCCACAAAGAAAACAACAAGACCAATAACCAAATTAATAACACTATCAGCCAACCAAGGCATCAATTCGGAACCTTGATCAAATAACGCTTCTATCTCATTCATACATGTAAACCCTATGCTCTTCCGTTTTAAAATAAAATCAGACTAAATACTTTGATTTATGCTGCCACTCATCCAACAACATTTCCAGCTGAGAAATACCTTTTTTATTAAAAGTGATACAAACTTGGCCATTAATAAATTGCGACCCTTTAATACCGAACTCTTCAATAAGCAAACACTGCTCTCTTAACTCATCGAGCACATCATCATCTCTAACAGTCATACCGATAAAAGCATGCCACTCATGCTCTGGTAGAACACCTTGAATCGCTTTTTGAAGCAAGGTCACACATTGCTCTTGTGTCAATCTATAATAGGGTACTTTTGATTGATGACGAATAAAAAACAACACAAGTAAAACTAACAACAAAAATAAAAAACTGATAGAAACGAGCAACTGAACTAACATTACTTAAAGTCATAAGCCATCAATGAAGTTCTAGCGCGTTGCAAATGTTCGGCATATTCCACTTCATAACCATCCATTTCAAGACGAAATTTCATTTTTGCAGGCTTAGGCAAATCCCCCCATTGCTCGTGAGTTGGAATATGCAGAGTTTTCTCAGTAATAATATAAAACGCGGAAATATCCTCATGTCCAGATAAATCCTCGCTTAACTGATCCAATAGATTTTTTATTCGAATACTGGCTTCAATCCAGTTTAACTCCTCGGTCCCCACTGTTTTTAACAGAACCCGAATGCTATCGATTCTTTTTTGCCGCTCTTCAAAAAAGCGGTCCTCTCCAGCACGAATTTTTTCTTCTCGTGCTTTATTTAATTTTAGCTGATGGCGAATAAACCAAAGTGAAACGGCAATCACGCCAACACAGCCGAGCAAAACCAACATAAATGCAGTAAAAGACATAATAATTCCAATCAAGCAGAAGTAAATACGTTATAAATCAAGATCAACAAGCGCCAAAAGATCGTCATACAATTGAGGGGTTGATACCAAAAGCCCTTCTCCATTAACCACGTTGGGCCAAGAAGATGCGCTAGATAGATAATACCCAACTTTGGCACCCGCCTCTTCCGCTATTAAAGCCCCAGCAGCCATATCCCAAGGTTTTACGCTTTCAAAATACGCATCTAAACGACCTGCAGCAACCCAGCATAAATCCAAAGCGGCAGAACCATTACGACGAACATCTTGGCAGTGATGCAAAATACGCGACACTCGTTCAATGATAGGCGAAAGTGCCGTTTTTTGATAAGGAAACCCTGTGGCAACCAATGCACTTCTTAGCTCTTGAGCACCCGAAACCGCCAGCGGCTTCCCATTACAAAAAGCCCCCGAACCTTTCACAGCCCAAAAACACTCCTCTAAAAACGGAGCATTCACCACGCCTAAAATTCGCTGATCGCCAATATAAAGGCCAATTGAAACCGCCACATGATGATGCCCATGTGCAAAATTCACCGTTCCATCTATCGGATCAATCACCCAAACCGGAACATCATCACCAATACCGCTAAGATCCAGATGCGGCGAAGACTCTTCTGACAAAATACAGTGCGAAGGATAGCGCTCAAGGATGTGGCTACAAATGTACTGATCAACTGCAATATCCGTCGAAGTAACCAGCTCATGATCCATTTTGTAATCGCGCACGAAGGTTGAATTCTCTCGCGCATCCACTATCATCTGGCCTGCATGTATCGCTAGATTTTTCGCAAAATCCAGCCATTCCTCATAGTTTCCCGACACAAAAGCTCCTTAAATAAGACAAGAGAATCTCACCGACTCTGATAACAGTTATGCCAATCGAGTGTTTAACCAGTGAGAAATACCCTGCACCTGCTCAGGACACACAGAATGAGGCATTTCGTAAGATTGATAAGCGACAGAATAGCCCTTAGACATCAAAAGATCCCTTGCTTGAGTCGCCAACACAGGAGCAACTACTGGATCTTGCGAGCCATGATGGATAAGAATCGGTGTTTGGCCATTAGGACAAGCATCGGCTTCAGGCACTTCATCACCATTAACTAAATAAGTTGATAGCTCAAGAATACCCGCCAACACATGCTTAGTGCGTAAAGCTGTGTGGTATGCGATCACCCCACCCTGTGAAAAACCCGCCAAAACAATTCGATTTGCAGCAATGCCTTTATCAATTTGATCTTGTATTAACCGCTCAACTTGCAGGCATGATTCTTCGATATTTTCCATATCGACTTTACGCTCTAACGTCATCTCATAGATATCATACCAAGCACGCATTTCCATACCACCATTGACTGTAACAGGACGACGTGGAGCATGAGGAAAAACAAAACGCACTTTCAATGTTGGCAATAAAGATAAAGCTGGAACCAAAGACTCGAAATCATGACCATCTGATCCAAGGCCATGCAACCAAATAATAGCGGCATCAGGCTGCTCGTTTGTTTCCACTAAAACAGAGGGCAATAATTCAGTCATTTTCAACACTCCAAAAAAATAGGCTATCGCAATTCGCCATAGCCTATCATATTGACGTTTATCACTCGACACATTGAATCTACTACACTCGCTTTATAAACAAACTTTTGACGTTAAGGCTTAGTGCTCAACTGGGAAGCGCATTTCCATTACTTCCTGTTTTTCATTTAACTTAAATAGCACATCCGCCTTACTTGGCATCACAGCTAACATGTGTCGCGTCAGCCTTTCGTAATATTGCATGAATCGTTTCAACTCTTCTGAAGACATTACTTTCAAATCAATGGTATCTAGTAGGACACCATGAATATCATGAAGATGGTTTTCTAAAACCCGCTCTTGTTTATTACGCCAATGATAGACAACGTTGTAGTCTGGAGCCTGCATCCAAGCCATCAGATCAATTTGTGAAAATAACGACTTATAATCCTCTTTTAAGAGTTGATTCACTTTATTACGCCACAAACCATCGGCATCCATTTCCGCCTCAAGCTCATTCAATGCTTGACCCAAGCCTTCAACCATTGGCGGCGCACCAACACACCAACCTTCAAATAAAACAATATCAACAGGACCCTGAACCTCTTGCCATAAATGAACCGCTTTTCGGTCATCAATCGACTTATCAAAACGAGGAAACTTCATCACCTCCCCATCTTTAAGGTTTTTCAAGCGCTCAAAAAGAGAAAGAGCAAAGTCGACATCATGAGTTCCAGGCACACCTCGTACAGAAAACATTGGGGTTGTTTGATTGGCAAACTTCATCCGATCTTGCCGAGTGCTATATAAGTCGTCCAAGCTGATTACAATACTGTTCAGGTCAAACCCCTTCTTTAATATTCGACTAATAACACTACAAAATGTGGTTTTCCCACACCCTTGAGCACCACCAACACCAACAACTAAAGGCCCTTTCCCAGAATGCGCTTTTTGACTTAGCCAACTAGAAAAAGGGAGATACAATTCATCCATTTGATCAACCAAAGAAGCATCTGCATACAAACAACTCAATGTTTGCTCCACTTCAAAACGCAACCTATGCGACAAAGGGTCAGGCATACTTAAATTTGTATAATCAAACTTACTCTGTTGTTTCAACATAATGAGCACCTCCGAATTATTCATTCTTCAGTATAGTTAGAAGCTGCAAAATTGGTTGGAATTTACATTTTTAAACAAAAGGTAAATTCAACTGATGTGGTTCTGGTGGCGATAATCGATACCCTACACCAATCAAACGAACTGGACGCCGAGAGCGAGAATACGCCTGCTGCAAAAGTTGTGAAAACACCTCATCTGACAATTTAGCCTTAATTGGCTGCTCAATCGTGGTTTGCTTAAAATCGTCAAATTTCACTTTAAGATAATATTTACTTAGCTGTGACTCAAAGTTTCTTCCTGTCATCCGTTTTTTTAAATCTGCAAGCAAAAGAGGCAAAACAGCCTGACAGGCCGGAAGATCAAGTAAGTCTTTTGAAAACGTATGCTCCACAGAAACACTTTTCCTTTCACGAGAAACAGTTACTGGTCGGTCATCAATCCCAAGGGCAAACTGCGATAACCGAAATGCCATACTACCAAAGCTTTTCTGCAAAACCGAAAAGTCCAAAGCCTGCAAATCAGAGCATTTAAAGACTCCCAATGCGGCTAATTTTTCTTGCGCTACGCGACCAATACCAGAAATAAACTTAACAGGGACATTAGAAACAAATTCAAACTGCTTTACTGGTGTAACCACCGTCAAACCATCTGGCTTATCCCAATCACTCGCCACTTTCGCAATAAATTTGTTTGTCGCCACGCCAGCCGATACAGTAATCCCTACTTCTTTGGATATTCGTGAACGAATTTCTTCTGCTATTCGTGTTGCACTACCTTGAAAATCCGTTGTATTCGTCACATCTAAATAAGCTTCATCCAATGACAAAGGCTCAATAACATCGGTAAAATCACGAAAAATGGCGTGCATTTGCTCTGAGGCAATTCGATATTTATTCATATTTCCAGGTATCACTAACAATGCAGGACAAAGTCGCTTAGCGACTGACGTTGGCATAGCAGAACGCACACCAAAAACACGAGCCGCGTAGTTAGCGGTCGACAACACACTTCGACCACTTTCAGGGCCACCAATTGCAATAGGAACATCACGCAGACCAGGGTCGTCGCGCATCTCTATCGCTGCATAAAAGCAATCAGCATCGATATGAATAATCTTACGATTCTGCAATATAACACCCAAAAAGCACTGTATAAAAAAACAGTTTATACCATTTCAAATAGTCCTTCATCTTCTAAAAACATTGTAAAGACACTTCTAGAAAAAACACTCAGACCGTAGAATAATTGAACAAATTTAAAAAAATACACGGAAAGAACAACTTTATTACAAAAAACAAAGAAAAAGTGCTTTTTTAAGCCCCCAAACATGGACGCTGTAGAGCAAAATGGTTTACATTTTGTCCATCGGATTAGGCATATTGAAAAATAAAGCTTTTTTGAACAAACTACGAATAGTTACACCTGAAGCGATTCATCGCTTAGTTGAAAAGCACACCATTTAAATTAGTGGCTACTAGACTCAGGATATTAATGTAAGGACTTCCATACAAGGGCACCACCATGACACTATCACTTCGAATATTTTTTATAGCCATAGGTGCCATCACCCTAGCGGGTTGTCAAAACCTCAGTCAACAAAGCGCCTCTGGCACAACATGTACAACCGTCGCACCTTGTAATGGTAACACTGTAGGCAATGGCTCTTCTTATAGCAACCCACAGAATGGGGCATTGAATGCCAACAACACCATTGCTGTTATTAAGCAAGAACCTATCATTGTGACGGCTACAGGCTATGCCGCAATGATGACAAATAAACGCCTAACCAAATCTCAGGCGCGCATTATGACACTACGCAGCTCTATGCTAGACGCATATCGAAACCTATCAGAGCGTGTTTATGGTTTAAAAATTGATGGTTCAAGCTCCTTGAGTAACATGGTCATGCAAAACGATGAATTAAGAACCTATGTTGATGCCTACCTAGTGGGAGCGAAAGTTGTCTCTCAGCGCGAACACGAAGACGGTACATTCGAAACCGTTGTTGAAATGGCCTTACAAGAAAACTTTCGCCAGTGCTTAAGTTCTTCGAACGTCCAAACAGATCCAAACTGCAGAATTCAACCAGGATACCGCGCTATTAATGTTGAAAACGCCACTCCGACGACCAATTTCTACAGTATTGAATAACAAATGCTCATGTTGAAACGCCTACTGCTCGTCACAATAGTATTTTTATTGCCTATATCTTGCTTTGCAAAAAGCATTGATGCTGTGGGTGAAGCCGTCATATATAACAATGACATCGCTGATGCTCGCTATAGAGCAACGCAGCAAGCGATTAAACAAGCCGTTTTAGAATCGGGCTCAAGGGTCAATATTAAAGACGAATTATACAATGGCGAGCTTGAATCAAATTTAGAAATCCGCAGTTCAGGTTATGTTCAAAAAGCCAGAATCATTTCCGAAGAACAAAACGGTGACTTTCTCACCGTTGTTGCCCGCGTAGACGTTACACCAGACTCACAATGTAGCACCGGTCCAACAAGCTATTACAAGAAAACCGTTGGCGTAACTGGGTTTGAATTACAGGTTCCTCAGCAGGCAAGACTTGGAGAACTCAGCAATATATCCAGAGAACTTCCCAAAGACCTTGCCGATGAAATAAATAAACAAGGCTACCTAAGAGCCTTAACAGCAACCAATATCGCCATCTACCCTGATCTTATAAACGCCCCATCCTCAACCAATTACGATGGCTCACTAACAAATGTTACCCGCATAAGCGAACAGCTAGGCGTGCAATATATTATAAGCGGTGTTATCAGAGATATTGGCGAACTATACCTAAGACGCCCCGACGATAAAAATGCAAAAGACTTACTAGATGAAGAAATAGATAAAGAAAGAAACTTTGTGGTCGATATCTATATCTATGATGGTTTCAGTGGCGCCTTGTTGTTTGAACATAGATACAACGAAATTGGTAACTGGGATGTATCAGACCATGCAAGAATAGGCTTTGGCAGTGCAAAGTTTTGGACAGTACATTATGGCAAGGTAGTCCAACAAGCTCTAAAAGAAAGCGCCTTGGATACCAGCGAACAATTACGCTGCCAACCATTTATTGCTAATATTTTTCGTACCGAAGGCAATAGAATACATATTTCTGCAGGATCGTTGGCAGGAATCAAACAGGGCGATAAATTCAATGTTTATCGTCGCTACGAGGTTTTCAACCAGTTACAATCAGCTCAAACTCAGCTGAATAATGCGAATATCAGTGTTACAATAAAACAGGTTCAGCCTAACTTTTCAGTTGGCGAGCTCGTTGTTGACTCTCACATACTAAACGTGCAACAACAGGATGTCGTGATTGCCTGGTAATTTTATACAACTACGCCTACACACAAATGGCGATTTTTATTTTTTAGGATAAATACAATGAACAACGAACTACTACACCACCTAGAGCAACGCATTAATGACGCTGTTGAAGAAATTGGCTCATTGCGTAAACGAATTTCTGAATTAGAGATGCAAAACTACGAACTCAGTGAAGAAAAAAGTGAAATTCAAAGCACTCTAGATCAAACAAAAGAGCAACAATCAAACTGGGAATCATCTCTTTCCCAAATGCTTAATCGCTTAAACCAAATGGACGACAAACAATGAAATCACTTCTACTTGCAGCTTTAGTTCTAGTAAGTGCACATGCATCTGCAGAAGGTCAAATTGCGAGTTTAGTAAATTTTGAATCCACAGCGGCTCGACCGAACACACCTGATGGAGAAGACAATATAACGTCTATTCTAAATACCACGATGGAATACACCTTGCCTGAAAACATTTCATTCTATGGTGGTTTTTCATTTGTGCTTGGGGAAAAATTTGAAAGCTCCGTCACTGTAGGATCTCGCTTTTATAGCGCCACACCGGCCTTTCAGATATTTCCAGGCATTCCGATGTGGTCCTTCATAGGTGGAGGATTATCATTCCTAGAGGACACGGTATATTATCCTGAAGCAGGCTTTCGTATCGCGACATCTGATGCTTCTCGCTTAGATGTATACATCAAGATACTTAACAGCAGCAACGAGACCTATGACAAACACGTCATGATTGGTGCAGGACTTACCTTCTGAGTAAGATGAAGTTACTACCTCTTTTCGGCGCTAGTTTGCTAATAACAACGATTTACGTCTGGTGGCAAAGCGAAAGCTATATTTCCGTCACGCTACCCAATGAAAATCAGCGAAAAGAAATGATTGGCACAAGCAATACTCCCAGTATTCCGCTGACTCCAATAAAAAATTGAGCCTTGTGTCTTTATGGAACAACTTATTGCCAAACTCGAAGCAAGGATTAACTGGCTAACACAGCAGCTAGAAGATGCGAACGAGGAAATACAAAGATTAAAGGAAAAGAACGATCCTTCCATTGAGTACAGCGCTTCAATGGACCTATTGCAACACATGGCCGATCGCTCAACTGAAGATCAATTGCAGCTCTACATTGAAGACTCTCTTGATCTTTTAAATGACGCATCAGCCCCGGAGCAAGTAATAAAATCAGACGCAGTTGAATATCAACTTAACTTTGACTTATTGCACGAGCATGCTGAAAGCAGCACCACAACCACGACAACAGAACAGATTGATTACATGACCACACAACAACCTGAGCTTAACGGCTTGCAAGAAGACGACAAACTAGTCGATACCGACATTAGCGTACAAGAAGCAAGCGACAGCACGACAGAGGAAGCGACTTTGACGCCGGAACAAAGAAAGCGTCAAAAAAACCAAAAGAATAATCGCCGCCTAATCAAAATGCTTGAAGACCGTTACCCCAAAGCGTTTGACTGGAATCAGCCTAAGCCTCTAAAAGTCGGTATAGACAAAGATATGGTGCTGGACGATGACTTTAACGCTAGCAAACAAAAACGCGCTCTTGCCGCTTACACGCGTTCAGACAGATACAAGAAATGTCTACTGTCTGGCCAGCCACGAATCGATCTAGAAGGCATTGCTGTTAATAACGAGCCAGCCTTGCCTGAATCTATGATTCCAGCAAAAGCCAAAACTGCGACAACTAGCAGACCTACAAAAGAAAGACCTGCTCAACCGAATCGCAACAAAGCAAAACCTCAACCTAAGAATAAAACACACTCAAAACCTAAACCAGCCCAAAAAAGCGCACCTAAGCAAGAAGATATTTATGACAATTTATCTCCTGAAGAGCGCATGAAGGCTAAACTAGAAAAATTACTAAATAAATCTTAAAAAAGTGTTTACATAGTAAAGCGCGATGTATATTATACGTCGCGCTGCTGTGGAGGGGTTCCCGAGTGGCCAAAGGGAGCAGATTGTAAATCTGCCACGAAAGTTTCGGTGGTTCGAATCCACCTCCCTCCACCATTAGCAGCTTCTACTTAAGACTCAACATCTGCACTAAGAATTTCTGACACAACAAATTCAATACTATTTCCTCGTTATCATAGATAACACAACACCTTATTAACAATTTTATCCACAACAGAAATACGCGAATCCTCACAACCTAAACAACCATACTTACAACACGCAAACCCTATACACACACAAAAAAAAAAGTCCACCTCACTTTCTAAAAGCAGCACAAAAGCCCACCTCATAAGCCTTAGCGCACCCCAAGCCACCAATCTAATAAAGCCCACCAACTACAACGCCGACACAAAGAAGCCAGACGAGCCACACAAGGCAGCAACCACTAAGTCATTAACTTATGCACAAACAGCGATAATGGACACTCACGCCTAGTCACACCTGCAAGACAAGGGTAAATAGACGATAGACGATAGACGATAGACGATAGACGATAGACGATAGACGATAGACGATAGACGATAGACGATAGACGATAGACGATAGACG
>NZ_JBXUKU010000013.1:0-87279 GCF_057180105.1 Marinomonas sp. ATLA20 | reverse complement strand
CTGGAAATAACAAATATGCCGCAACAATCAACGATGTACATGTGCTGTAGTATGTACGCACATAACAAGTTGCCCAAAATCGCCGCAAACAGCGCGGCTGGGACAAATACTCACTGGGCTTCGCCCAACAACGTTCGCATTTGCCCATTGGCAAAGCGTTAGCCTTCAAGGAGTATCATGCACAAAGTTGTCGTTCACTCATTTTCACGGGGTTCCTTTCATGGAGGAAGTGGAAAATATGTTCACTATGAAGTGATCAGTGGACCAAATCCATTCGGACCACGAGGTGGCTTGGGAGGTAATTTTGTTGACGGAGAAAAGAGAAAGCATTTTTGGAAAAAAGAGGAAGCTGAGGAGTATGCTAAGTATCTAGCCTTAAAAGAGGGACTTGAATACTTAACAACCTATTCTCCAGATAATAAGCTAGTTTCAACCCCGAAGAAGCCGAAGTCCAAATTTGATATTGAGGTAGTCATAGATGATCGAGAAAAAAGACTAAGGCTAGCGCACATCAGGAAAGGTCAAAAAACATTCCGAACTAAGGTAATGAAAGCTTTTGGCGGAAAATGTGCAATAACACATTGTGACATTCCCCAAACTCTTCAAGCATGCCATATTTATTCGTATTTAGGCGAGGCTACGAATCATCCTTCTAATGGACTATTGTTGCGCTCAGATTTCCATGGGTTGTTCGATAACTTTTTAATAACGGTTAGCCCAAAGGGGCGATTGTTATTATCTTCGACTCTGAAAAACTCTGCATATAGTAAGTATAAAAATATTAAATTGAGGCTGCCTGACGAAGAGCATCATCAGGTAAGTGATTCTGCTTTGGAATTTCATAGAAATACTTACAAACAATTTGAGGCTGTCAGGAAGGCTAACAAGTCAAATCAATCGGACGCGGAAAAACGCGCCGGTGTTTGAGGCGTTAGCTGATTATCATAGGAGGGAGCTCTGTGGAAAGTAAAAAGTTGTTCTTTGGCCTTCATGGTCTCCAGTTACCAGAAACAGGTTTTGATCTGGGCAATGGGGTTGTGGTTCGCGAAACGTATGCGCATATCTTTGCCCCATTCATGGTTGCTTTTGCTCCACCCGAAGAGCCTACTAAGCATCATCCTGGTCCGTGGTCTTCGGCATCCGGTGGTATATCCTATGATATTTCAGCAGAGCTAGTTGTCCCAATTGAAAACGAGGGTGGAACAGACAGGGCCATTCAGACTGCGCGTGTAATATTGTTCTTACTCCGAATTGCGGTTAATCCTGCGATTACACTTCCAGTTTTCTCGAATCTAGCTTTCGATAGCGAAAATGCCAATGAAAAACATCAGGCACTCTATCCATTTGAGGTTCAAAACCGATCCTTTGCTTTATCAGTAGAAGAAGAGGCTGCCAGCTTTGGAGCTCTTAAGTGGGTTCAAGACCATTGGCAGGTAACGCGGGAACTACTGAAGAAAAGTCCGGAGTTCGTTCTCGCAAAAGAAGCAATTGATCAGGGGCAATTCATCCAAAATACGACATTAACGCTCGTGTCATTGTGGGGAGCGCTTGAGGCGTTATTTTCACCGAGTACATCAGAATTGAGGTTTAGGGTTTCGGCTTTAATTGCATCTTTTTTGGAAAAGCCGGGGCCAAGTAGACGTGAACTTCAAAAGAAAGTCGCAAAACTATATGACAAGCGTTCTGCTGCTGCTCATGGGCGGCCTAAACATGATCAACAGCACTTACTGGAAACATTCAATCTACTAAGAAATGTGCTTTTTAAAATTATTGAGAGCGGTTATGTGCCAAATAATGAACAGTTAGATATCATGTTGTTTGGTTCGGAATCGTAACTATCCGCTAACAAACGTAAGCACTGCGACTCGCAAGCTCGCGCGTTTTACGGGCGTTATATGCTTGGAGGAAAAATGCAATTTATCGAAGTCAAAAGTAGCCAAATTCCGCTAGATTTGCTGCTCGAAGCAGATCCTTCTGAAGCGAGTATTTCATCATATTTATCCGAATCATGGTGCTTTTCTGCGCTAGATAATGAGCGTATTTTGGCGGCATGTATAGTGAAGCCAGAACCCCAAAACCTTGCTGAAATCTTCAATGTTTCTGTATATCCCGAGTTACAAGGTCGAGGAATTGGCTCTCAATTGCTCAAGTCAGTTCTGTCTCAGCTACCAAGTAAGGGAATCACTCGTGTTGAATTGGGTACAGGTACCTTTGGTTATCAACTGACTTATTATCAGCGCCTTGGTTTTCGCGTTGACTCGATCATCAAAGATCACTTCTTACTGAATTACCCAGAACCAATCTATGAAAATGGTATTCAACACAAAGACATGCTGAGATTGTACGCACAGATTTAGCACGCACATAACAAAGTATTTAAGAGTGATTCGCAACGCTTGGCAGTTTCGCTTCGCTCAAATATAGCCAATCGTCGCTCACACCTTAATGCGGCGTTAAAATACAACCCAAATCAGTCTAAAAAAACCACAACCCTGCAACAAGGGCACCTAAAGCACCCTTGCTCCCGCCTCAAAAAAATCACTTCCAAACCGGTTTTCTCACTTCCTGATCCACATCCGCAGCACTTAGGCCGAGGTCTTTCAGTTGCGCTTCGTTAAGTTGGCTCAGTCTGTTTCTTGTACGCCAGTTATGCGCTATTTTGGCTAGGCGTTGTTTCCATGTGTTTTCTTTTAGTTTAGCTAATGTGTTTTTGCAGCTAGAAGTTATGTCTCGTTGGGTGTTTTCGTGGTTGTTTATTTCTTCTGATGTGCACGTTTTCATGGTGTTTTCCTTTTCTCTGTTTATTGAGGTGTTTGCTTTATGGTCAAATAATCGTCTATTAATTGCACTGCGACAAACGAGAAAAAGTGTTTTATAGTTAAGAAAATCTTATTTATAAAGGGTGTGTTTCATGTCTTCTAGTCGAGCTTTGCCGCCGCTTAAATCCTTGCAGGCGTTTCGTTATGCGGCGCAGTCGTTGAGTTTTAAGAAAGCGGCGGAGTCGCTTTTTGTGACGCAGGCGGCGGTGAGTCAGCAGATTAAAACTTTGGAGCAGGCGTTGAGCGTTGAGTTGTTTGAACGACACACTCGCCAAGTGGTGCTGACGTCGGAAGGGCAGTATTTGTTTGATTACGTTGAGAAGGCGTTTGCTTTATTAGAAGAGGGTGTGAAAGGCATTACGGAAGATCCTAACCCAAATACTTTGGTGATTAGTTCGGTGCCGTCGTTTTCAAGTCGTTGGTTGGTGTCGCGTTTGGGTGGGTTTCAAGCTAAAGAGCCGGAGATTAACCTTCGCTTGAGTCCGAGTATTGAGTTGTCGACGTTTGCGGACAGTGATTTGGATTTGTGTATTCGCTTGGGGCGAGGTGAATACGCAGGGCTAACGTCGCAATTATTATTTCAAGAGCATTTAGTATTGGTGTGTCATCCGTCGATGATTCATATGGATGAACCGATTAAAGAACAGTTGATCAATATTCCGATTATTACTGATACTGGGCCAGACGTTCGGCATGTTTGGCCTGTGATGCAGCGTTTTTTGGACCTTTACGATATGCCGATGAGGTCGCATTTGCATGTGGCGGATTCTACTTCTTTGGTAGAGGCGTTGTTGTCTTGTCAGGGGCTGGCTATGATGCGTTATGGCTTGGTGTATGAGTTGATCGAGAAAGGGCAGTTAATTTGTCCGTTACCCATTTATATGAAGTCGCAATATGATTTTTATTTTGTCGCGCCAGCGCCGCATTTTAAGTATCAGAAAGTGATGAAGTTCAGGCGTTGGCTTGAAGACGAGGTGAAGGTGATTGATTTGTCTTGGAAGGCGTATTTAAAGAACAACCCAGATATGGATGAGGTTAGGCTTTAGTAGGTATTGAATACGACATTTGCTCTATTTTTATGGCTCTTTTTGAGTTGAAACGATTATTTTTAAGAAAAAAATCAGTGAATTTGTTACAGTTTGACGTTAGTTAAAAATAAGGTAGCACTTCTGTATTATGCCCATTAGAAACTTATTCGGTTCACTGCCTACATTTGCAGTTGAGCCTGACCAATTCCATGTTCTGCAATCTGCCCTTAGTTTTCGAGAATATTTATTAGAAGCGATCCAGAACGCCACGTCTAGGATCTATCTTGTTGCGCTTTATCTTGAAGATGATGAAGCGGGTAGGGAAGTTTTGACGGCGGCATATGAAGCCAAACAGCGTAACCCAAGTTTAGATATTGCAATTTGTGTCGATTGGCACCGTGCTCAGCGTGGTTTGATCGGTGCGGAAAAGGCCAAAGGTAATGCGGCTATGTATCAGGCGTTCGCTGAAAAATATGAGCATGCGATTCCTGTTTATGGTGTGCCTGTTCGTAATCGTGAAGTGTTTGGTGTGTTGCATTTAAAAGGGTTTGTTATTGACGATACGGTCATTTACAGCGGTGCCAGTATTAATAATGTCTATCTTCACCGACAAGATCGTTATAGGTTTGATCGTTACCATGTTATTCAGAATCAAGCATTAGCAAACAGTATGGTGGATTTTATTAGCACTAAGATGATCCAGCATTCAGCTGTGAATAATCTTGCTGAAACCAACTTGCCTTCGACGAAAGAGCTCAAGCCGGTGATTCGACAGTTTAGAATCTCTTTGGGTAAGTCATTTTATGGTGGCGAGAAACAGGCGGTAAGCGATCAGCAGGTGGCGGTAACGCCTATGGTGGGTGTTGGTAAACGTCACAATGTATTGAATCAGAAAATCGTGTCTATATTGTCTGGTGCGAAACAAGAAATTGTTCTTTGTACGCCGTATTTTAACCTTCCTAAAGTGGTCTTGAGAGAGGTTAAGCGCGCTATTAAGCGTGGTGTGAAGGTGCATGTTGTTGTGGGTGATAAAACCGCCAACGATTTTTACATCGCGCCAGATCAGCCTTTTAAAGCCATTGGTGGTTTGCCGTACTTGTATGAGATGAATTTGCGTAAGTTTGCTCGTGCTAATGAAAGCCATATTGCGTCGGGCGGTTTATCGATTCATTTATGGAAGCATGACAATAATAGCTTTCATTTAAAAGGGCTTTGGGTTGATGCTCGTACCATGTTGTTAACTGGTAATAATGTGAATCCTAGGGCGTGGGCGCTTGATTTGGAAAATGGTTTGTTGATTGAAGATCCAAAGCAGAATTTGTTAGCGAAGTTTACCGCTGAGTTTGACAACATTCATCGGCATACTCAGCGAATTAGTTCGTTTGAGCGGCTGGAGGTTTTGGCGGATTATCCTTTGAAAATTCAAAGGTTACTGAAAAAAGTCATTCGCACACGAGCTGATAGGTTGTTGAAGCGAATTTTGTAGTTTTCGGTTTGATGGTTAAGGAAGGGTTGTGGCATAAGCTGCAGCCCTTTTTTATTGCTCATGATGCAGGGTAATAGATGGTGTGTTTAATGGGCAAAAAAAAGCGAATCCGAAGATTCGCTTTTGATGTTTTTTTGGTGTTTTTTTGGTGTTTTTTGGTTTGTGTTGCTGAGCAATCTTAAGGCTATTTTATTTCGCTTTAAGATTCTTTTGAACAGTATTTGCGTACCATTCTAAGAAATTAATTACGCCAAACTCGAAGGTCTCAGAGTAAGGTCCAGGCTGGTAACCAATAGAGTTAATGCCTAGCTGGTTGCGCTCGCCAAGTACTTTGTCTTGCTCGTTGGTAGCATCCCAAACTCTGCGAAGTTTTTCAGTGTCGTAATCAACACCTTCTACTGCGTCTTTGTGGACGAACCATTTTGTAGTGACAATAGATTCTTGTGCAGAAACAGGCAATACACGGAATACGATAAAGTGGTCGGATTGCATGTGGTTCCAAGAGTTCGGCAAATGCAAGATACGCATTGAGCCTAGTTCGCGGTTTTGAATGCGTCCTAATGGTTTTGTACAAGCGGCAGAGCCATCCATTGTCATAACCTGTGTGCCTTTCTTCAAAGGCATACGTACGATTCGGTTACGCTGTACTTCACCAAAGCTTTTGCTCTTGTGCGGAATGCCTTCTGCGTCCCATTTCGCTGCTTGAGCGTTGTAATGGTCGTGGAAGTCTTGTGGTGCGCGTGGGTCTTCCGTGTCATCCCATTCTAACAATGTGTTAAGCAGCTCTGGGTGGCTGCCTGAACAGTGGTAACACTCACGGTTGTTTTCTAGCACTAGCTTCCAGTTTGCACGTTCGTACATGGTGGATTCAACAGCCAGTTTGGTGTTTTCAACATCATACGGTTCCATGTAGGCGTCTAGTGTTGCTAGGTATTCATCGAAACCATCATCAGGTGCGGTTTCTCCTAGGCAAACATAGATAAAGCCGCCACCGGTTTTGCAAAATGCCTTTTTAAGACCATGTTGCTTGGTGTCGAAATCTTTACTCATTTCCGTTCCAGCAAACAGCAAGTTGCCTTTCAGGTCGTAAGTCCACTGGTGATAAGGGCAAACTAAGTTAGCCACTTTGCCTCTGTGTTCCGTACAAAGTACTGAACCACGGTGTCTACAGGTGTTGTGAAAGGCGTTCACGTTGCCTTCACCATCACGCAGGATAAGAACGGGGTTTTGCCCAATTTCGACGGTTATATAATCGCCTTTCTTTGGGATTTCACTGGTCATACCCACAAATAACCACTCTTTCTGAAAGACCTCTTCCATGTCGATTCTGAACATGTGTGGGTCATTATAAAGCTGTGCGTCAAGTGAATAGTTGCTAGGACGTTTTTCTAGCAAATCTGACATAGTTGTTTTAGCTTCATCTAAGGAAGCATGGCGTACATTAAGTAGGTCGTGTTGATTCATCTTTCTGGGCCTTAATGACAAAAAGAGTGATGGAATGCGTCTTTTGACTACGATGCTATAGTCGCTTAATCAATGTAGAAGGAAATGACCATTAGCGACAGGTGTTGATACATAAATCGACTCGCAATCGCCTGAATCCTCTGGTGTGACTGCCATGAGCAACTTATTGTCGCGCAGAGTTAACTTGCATTGATCAACAGGATCCAAAATGGCTCGAAATGGTGTCACACAACTTTAAGCAATTGAATTTAATTAAGAGATTTCAATATGAGCAACTCTTCCTCTGTAAATGCGATGAATGCTGATTATTTAGCGCCGGTAAATACTCAGACATGGGTGAATGGACGTCATAATGTTCGTTGTGTGAAAGTGATTCATGAAACGTGGGATGTGAAGACATTCTGTTTTATGGCTCAGCAGCCAGTGATGTTCTTTTTCAAGCCAGGACAATTTGTCACTTTAGAGCTGGAAATTGAAGGCAAGCAAGTGATGCGCTCATACACGATTTCGAGCTCACCTTCTGTTCCATACAGCTTTTCTATCACGGTAAAACGTGTACCGGGCGGACAAGTATCGAATTGGTTGCATGACAATATGTTCATGGGTTCGGAATTGGCTGTACATGGTCCTGTTGGTCAATTTAACTGTATCGACTTCCCTAATGAAAAGGTGCTTTTGTTATCTGGTGGTGTTGGTATTACGCCAGTAATGTCTATGGCTCGTTGGTGGTTTGATACCAATGCAGAAGTAGATGTTACTTTTATACACAGTGCACGCTCCCCGCGCGATGTTATCTATACTCGTGAACTCGACCATATGGCTGCTCGCCTGGATAATTTTGGCTTGTATTTGATTGTTGAGCGCATGGAAAATGGATTGCCTTGGCAAGGATATCGAGGCTATTTAGATGCTGCAAAACTGGACATGATCTCCCCTGATTTTATGGAGCGAGAGATCTTTTGTTGTGGTCCTGTGCCCTATATGAAAGCAGTGAAGAGCCTTCTTCAATCAAGAGGTTTCGACATGAGTCGTTACCACGAAGAGTCCTTTGGTGCGACACCTGCTGATGTGGTGGAAGATGCCATTGAACTTGCGGAAGTTGCGCAAGCTGAAGCGGATGCGGTTAATCAAGCGGATTTGCTAAAAGTTGAGTTTGCAAACAGTGGTAAGAGTATTCAGATTGGCGCTGGAGAAACACTGCACAATGCGGCAGCTAGACTGGATTTGATGATACCAAAAGCCTGCGGTATGGGGATTTGTGGTACCTGTAAAGTCCTTGTTAAAGAAGGCCAAACTAAGATGGAACATAACGGTGGGATCACTGATGACGACGTTGAAGCTGGGTATGTTTTATCCTGCTGTACAATTCCTCAATCAGATGTCGTTATTGAGTACTAAATTTCATGAAATAAAGTGTTCCTTCAAAGGGCTGTTATGGTCTATATTGGTGCATGACACAGTATTGATGTTAGTAAAAAAACACAGGGCTATAGTTTCCATACGTTAGTCCTAGTGTGTTTACTTATACGGTGTTGGTTGAGAACTTTGTGTTTCCTTAGAAAAATAAAAAAAATATGTGTAATTGATGTTATTTAAGGTTATCTAGGCAAAGTGGTCTGGATTTTGCCTAATAATAAAGATGCGCATATATGAGGACATTAATATGGCAAATACCCCCCTAGCTTTTGATGGAAGAAGCACAACGAAAGTCGGTTTTTTATTGCTCGATCACTTTACTATGATCGCGCTGGCTTCCTCTATAGAGCCTTTGCGTATGGCGAATCAGCTGTCTGCAGAAGAGCTGTATAGTTGGAGTTTGATTTCCGAAAACGGTCAACCTGTCACGGCCAGTGATGGTTTAGTTTTGACCCCAGATTTGTCCATGGAAGACAGTGGTGAGTTTGATTTAATTATCGTCGCCGGTGGCGTTGATATAACTCGCACTTTTAGCGCTAAGCAGGTTTCTTGGCTGATGAAGCAGTCACGCAAAGGCGTTCAGCTTGGCGGTATTTGTACTGGTGCTTATGTGCTTGCTTATGCAGGACTCCTAAATGGCTATCAGTGTAGTGTGCATTGGGAATGTTTAACTGCTCTTCAAGAAGCGTTTCCAAAGGTAAACTGCAATAACAAGCTTTTCTCCATTGATAAAGATCGAATGACATCATCTGGTGGCAGTGCGCCGATGGACATGTTTTTAAACATGATGACCAAGCAACATGGTCCGAAATTGTCTAATGCTATTTCCGATATGTTTATTTGTGACCGCATTCGTAATGAGTCTGATCAACAACGCATGCCAATGCGCCAATTTAACAGTGCTGGTGTCTGTACGCCAAAACTGGTAGATGTGATTGAGTTGATGGAAAACAACTTAGAAGAGCCAATCGAGCTCGATGAATTGGCGACTTTTGTTGACGTGTCTCGTCGTCAGATTGAGCGTATGTTTCATCGTCATTTAGATTGTTCTCCGTCGCGTTTTTATTTGCGGTTAAGACTGGAACGAGCGCGTAAATTGTTGAAGCAATCGAATATGTCGATTGTAGAAATTTCCATGGCGTGTGGCTTTATATCTACACCGCATTTTAGTCGCTGTTACCGTAAGCATATTGGTGTATCTCCTCGTGATGAACGTAAAATTGCTTGGAAAGGTGAAGTGCCTGATCTTGCAGTGAACCCAGAGTCTGGCGAAGCCATTGTTTACATACCTCATGCCCATGATGCATTAAATCAATCCCATACTGAACCGAGTTATGGGTCTGTTGCAATTTAGTTTTACTAACGCAAATAAAAAAAGGGGCTTGAATTAGCCCCTTTTTTATGTCTTATTTTGAACACTCTTTTACCGTTGAAATGAAGGCTTATGGTGTGTTTTCACAATACATTAGGTCTTCTTTTCCTGTTGTATTTCTTTTTTCGCATGACCAGTTTGGGTAATCGGTATGGTCATTCGCTGCTTGAATAATAAAAAATGCTTTGTCCTGCGCCGGTAACCAAGAGTTTACGTCGGTTGAGCGCTGCTTCGCTTTTCCAGAAGAATAGTACTGACCAGAGAATGGGCGTTTATGCAGATAGAATAAATCGCTTTGTGTGGCTTCTGGTTGCTGTTTCCAAACGGCAAGTATCTTGTCTTCTGAGCGTTTGGCTATCAAATCAAAATGCAAGGTGCTGATTAGAATGATAAGCAAAATTGGCGTGATGAATCCGGCTTTATAGAGCCAGTTTTGTAATGGTTTTTGGCTGTGAAGGTGCACCAATAATAGAGCCATGGCTGGTAGTGCTGGCATCACATAGCTGGCCAAAATATTGCCGGAAAAGCTGAATAGAATCATGGGCGATAACATCCAGAATAATAAGTAGGAGCCAAAACCATCTGAACTTTCTTCAACGTCTTTGTCGTCTTTTATCATGCGAATCCATTGCCATATGATAAGTGGGCTCCAAGGTAGCATAGAGATTAAGGCATATACCCAAATCGTGCCCCGTGTCCTTTCATGTGCGGTGCCATATAAGTCGCCTTGCCAACCACTGACTATGAAGCGTTTGATGTGTTCTCCTACGATGAAATAGTCTAAAAAGCCGGGGGTTTTATATTCGGCAATGGCATACCAAGGCACAGAAATAACTAAGAAAAGTAGCGTGCCGTATCCCCAAGGCAGAATACGCCATAGTCTTTTCCAACGGCCATTCGGAATGAGCCAAATGGTTAAACTTATACCAATCAAAACGATCGCTAACGGGCCTTTTGATAACATGCCTAGTGCCAAGCCTATGAAGAATAAATAACCCCAAATCTTGCCTTTGTTGCTCCATGCTTGCCAGAAGCTGATCATGCTTAGAGCGATAGAAAAGGAGAGGGCTGTGTCAGTCATTACAGCGCCACTTAAGACAATGAAGGAAATTGTAGACGCCAAAATGCTCGCAGAAAAAATTCCCATTGCTGACGATTGGAAGTGGTCTTTTGCTAGCTTGTAAACCAGCCAAATAGCGCCTAAACCGACAATGAGATGTGGTACACGTGCGGCGAATTCATTGATGCCAAATAAGCTAAATCCAAGGCTGCTTAACCAGGTGAAAATGGGCGGCTTTCCCCAAAATGGCACATTGTAGTCGAACATTGGCGTGACCCAGTTGCCGGTTTCGAACATGATTCGCGCCATTTCTCCATAGCGAGCTTCTGTGGTATCCATTAATGGATAAAGTGATAAGGAAATAAAGCGTATGACCAAGCAGCTGATCAATAGGATAAGCAGGAGTTTGGCAGAGGGTAGCGAAGTGGTCGGCTTTTGCATTATTCAGAGTCCGAGTATTTGAAAGTGGGTTTTGTCATGGCGTCTTCCATGAGTACATACAAAGGTCGTTGTTTGGATTCAATGAACAATCGACCAACGTATTCGCCTAGTACTCCAATCGATAAGAGCTGGATGCCCCCTAAAAATAGTACGACGAGTATTGTCGATGGATAACCTGCAATAGGATCGCCCCAAACGATGGTTTTAGTGAAAATGACCAAGGCCATAACAAAGGCAATAGCCGATGTGGTGAGTCCTGCCATGGTGGCCCAGCGTAGTGGTTTGGTGCTGAATGAGGTGATGCCTTCTAGGGCCAAATGGATAAGCTTTGGATAGTTCCATTTGGTGTCGCCAGCCAAGCGAGGATCTCGATCAAAAGTGAGTATTTTGCGAGTAAAGCCAGGCCAAGCCAATAAGCCTTTCATGAAGCGGGTTCTTTCTGGCAGGGTGTTAATCACATCGACGACTTTTTGATCCATTAAACGAAAGTCTCCCACATTTTCGGTAATCGGGTGATCGCTTATTGTGGACATGAAACGATAGAAACAATGTGCCGTGGTGCGTTTTAGCCAGCTTTCACCGTGACGCTCGCGGCGTTGCATTTCGACAACTTGTGCGCCATCTTGCCATGCTTGTACCATGTCGGGAATATATTCTGGTGGATCTTGTAAATCCGCATCAAGTAGAATGACGCAACGACCTATGGCGGCTTTCATGCCTGCGCTCATGGCGGCTTCTTTGCCAAAATTGCGGCTTAATCGTAAGCTGCGTATTTGGTGTAAAGGGTGTTTGAAATGACTGACCAACTCCCAGCTATTGTCATTGCTGCCATCGTCAATGTAGATGACTTCACAATGCTGTTTGAGCATTGATAGCGCTTCACAGACACGTAGATGACAAACCGCCAATACATCGGCTTCGTTTAGGAAGGGGATGATTACGGATACTAAAGGTTGTGCCTTGGCGGTTGGTTCTTTTGCCGCGGATTCGAGGTTTGCGTATTGTCTGTATGGAATGGCGCTCATTGCTGTTCTCCTGAATACGGAAAAGGATAGGTTGTGTACATCCTAATCACAGCTCTGTCGCAAAAAGGTGATTCACTTTTTTTTCATGCATTTATGTGACAATTGATCCTAATTGACCCACTCTTTTTACAGCCCCTTTTTGATAATTGAGAAAAATATGAAATTACTCTTAGTAGAAGACCATAAAGATATTGCCGGTGTGATTTTTGATTATTTTGAGATCAAAAACTATGTGCTGGATTATGCGAGTAATGGTCTGCAAGGATATGAGTTGGCAAAAACTGAACATTACGATGCCATTATTTTAGATATTATGCTGCCTAAAATGGACGGTTTAACGGTTTGCAAATCCTTGCGAGAAGCGGGTATTGATACGCCGATTCTTATGTTGACGGCTCGTGATACCAAAGACGATATTCTGACAGGGTTTGACCATTTAGCGGATGATTATTTGGTAAAGCCTTTTGATTTGGAAATTCTAGATTCTCGATTGCAAGCTCTAGTAAGGAGACGAAAGGGCAGTGTGGCGAATCGGACGTTAACGTTCGGTAATCTATCTTTGGATATGAATACGCGAGTGCTTCAGCGTGAAGGTGGCCGTTACTCTTTAAACCCTTCTCAGTTCACGATTCTAAAGTGTCTAATTCAAAAAGCGCCTGATGTGGTATCGAAAGATGAAATTTGCGATGCCTTGTGGGGTGATGAAGAGCCCGATAGCAAAGTCTTACGCAGTCATATTTATCAATTGCGCAGTCTGATTGATCGACCTTTCGAACATGCTTATTTAAGAACCGTGTCTAAGGTGGGGTACCGTCTTGTTGTTGAAGGTGATGAATGAAACAAATTAAAACAGCGAAACAGCTAACCTTCACGTATTTTTCGATTGTTGCGTTCGCGATTATTGCGTTTCATTTTTCAATGTTTACATCAATGATAGAAAACATAGAAATGATTTACGCAGAAAATCGCATGTTAAAAGATAAAGATACAGGAATAGCTTTGTTAAATGGCACACAGTTAACTCATGTTTCTGTGCCGCCATTCTCTGACGTTTATGTGGGTAAAGAAAACTTGCCGTCTGGTGTTGTCCTTGCAGAAAATGCCAAAGACGATAAGCCTTATGAATTGGACAAAGAGTCTGACACGACCCTAGAAATGTTTTCTATGCACTCTAAAGCGATGCTGAATGGTGAGTTGAAAGACATTTATGTGATTCATTACGATGAGATTTACGAGATCTCTGAAGAGCAGATGTTTGAAACGCAAAGTACGCAGTTGGTGTTGTCTTTGTTGTTATTGATCGTCAGTTTGTGGGTGGTCATGCGAATTTCTGACCGTTTAACCAAGCCTCTTGCTCAGCTTTCTAAAAGCCTTGGTGACAGAAAAACTGCCAACTTGTCTGCTATTGAACTGCCTGAAGGGGCGGCAACACGAGAAATCCGTCATCTGGTGGATCGCTTAAACAGTTATCAAAATCAAATTAGTGAGTTGATTCAGCGCGAGCGAGCCTTTAACCGCTATGCGAGCCATGAGTTACGCACGCCTCTTATGGTGATGAAGGGTTCGATAACCTTGCTAGGTAAATCTGATTCAAAAGAATTTTTACAGCGTCAGCGCGTGCGTATGGTTCAGGCTTGCCAAGAAATGGAAGATTACATCACGACATTACTGTCTTTAACCAGAGATGAAGATTTGGCCGCGATTGCTTCACGTGTTGTACAAAATAGTGAGCTTGAAGATATTAGGCAAACGCACTTGGGATATTTAACGGGTAAGTCTGTGGTTGTAGATATTATCGAAAATGGTCAAATAATTACCAAGCTGCCTATCCCTACTTTTCATATCTTGGTGGGTAATTTATTGAAGAATGCCATGGCTTGTACCGAGGAAGGCTGCGTGAATATTGTTGTATCGGAAAATGAGTTGTCTATTAAGGATACGGGTTGTGGTCTGAGTGGCAAACCAGGTGGTGAGAGTTATGGTTTAGGCTTAATGATAGTGCGTGATATTTGTGCCAAGTATGAATGTTCATTTTCTTTGTATGACAACTCTTCGATAGACAGTGGCGCGTCAGGGTGTACTGCAAAAGTGGTTTTTCCAAGTTGCACATAGTGTCTTTTGATCGTATTCGTATTCGTATTGAAAAAATGAATAGATTGGAACTAATAACAGCATAAAACAATCAAGTTTATAGATGTTATGATGCGCTTATCAGATACACTATTTCTTGATGGAGAAACATAATGAGCTCATCAATTTTAAAACGAATTCCCCTACAAATGTTCTGGCCGACTTTTGATCCTTTTTTGTTTTGTGCCTTTCACAACGACACCTACCCAAAAGCGAATGCTTCTATGGGGCCTGATGCCCCTTTGCATAATCGTCCTTTGGGACAGGATTTTGGTGGCATTGACGGCTGGCGTATGTATCACGGTAAGAATATTCCAGGCTTTCCAGCGCACCCACATCGTGGCTTTGAGACAGTGACTATCGTAAACAAAGGCTTTGTGGATCATGCTGATTCCATCGGTGCGGCAGGTCGTTATGGTGAAGGTGATACTCAGTGGATGACTGCCGGCTCTGGCGTTCAGCATTCTGAAATGTTTCCTTTACTAAATGAGGACGGTCCAAATCCACTGGAGCTGTTTCAGATTTGGTTGAACTTACCAAGCAAAAATAAGATGGTGTCACCGCATTTTGCGATGCTTTGGGATGAAGATACGCCTGTGGTGAGTGTTGCGGATGCGAACGGTTTAGACACTCAAGTCAAAGTGGTTGCTGGTACGTTTCAGAATGTCGATCCTTCGCCATGTCCTCCAAACTCATGGGCAGCGGATAGTGAAAATGATGTAGCTATTTGGTTGATCGACTTGCCAGAAAATGGTGAATGGACGTTACCTGCGGCAGCGGCTGGTTTGAGCCGTACTTTATACTTCTTTGAAGGTGAAAAGGTGACATTAGATGAAACGAACGCCTCAATCAATGAAGCCTTTGTCTTAAAAAGTGATGCGTCTTTAGTACTGAAAAACAAAGGTAAAAAAGCCCGCTTCTTATTATTGCAAGGTCGTCCAATTGGTGAGCATGTGGAGCAACATGGTCCATTTGTGATGAATACGCGAGCGGAGCTGCAGCAGGCTTTCCATGATTATCAGCGTACGGAATTTGGTGGTTGGCCTTGGCCGCGCCATGATCAGGTGCATGATAAATCCAAAGGTCGCTTTGCTGAGCATGGTGATGAAAAGGCTTAAGTGGATTTAATCAATACGAATATAAGTCCATCAACAAAAATCTAGCGGCTTAAAGCTTGGCGGGAGAAAATACCCAAAAGCGTGAGAACACATAATTGAGTACCATGCCAATTAATATGCCGGGTACCATGGCTAAATAAGGCCATAAAAGAGCCAGTGTCATATTGGCTGGTGGTTGAGACACGAGTATTAGATAGCAGCCCCAGTTTGGTATAAAAGCCACTACAGAGCCGCCGAGAAATTGTATGAACTGCAATGCGGCGGCTTTTTTGTGGCCTAGCTTGGCTTCTTTAAAAGTAATGCTGCGGTTCCACCACCAGTTTGAGCTCGCGGCGACCCAAAACGCGAGTCCTCTGGCAGTAAGGTGGGGTAACCAGATAGAAAGCAGCGCCATGCTTGTAAGGTCGACTAAGAAGCCAAAGCTACCCACAATAGCAAAGCGTAAAAATGTATGTTTAAAAATGCGTCTCATGATGGCATTCTAAATATAGGTACATCAAAAAAATATGAAACTCCTGTTATCATCGTTTTTTACATTCCCGAAATAGAAGGATCGAAAATGAAAATACTTGCATTTGGCGCTAGCTCAAGCCGACAGTCTATTAACAAAGCTTTGGCTGGTTATGCAGCTAACTTGGTTGATGGTGCGGAAGTAACGCTACTTGATTTAAATGATTTCGATATGCCGCTTTTTAGTGAGGACTTTGAAAAAGAATCTGGTGTGCCTGCTCAAGCACAAGCGTTTGTAGATGCTATTGCTCAAGCCGATGCTATTGTTGCTTCATTTGCTGAACATAATGGTTCTTACTCTGCGGCCTACAAAAATATCTTCGATTGGGCATCTCGTATTGAAAAAGCGGTTTATCAAGATAAGCCAATTGTAGTGCTTTCAGCATCGCCTGGCCCTGGTGGCGCGAGCAGTGTGTTGGCTCAAACGGTAAACAGCATGCCTTTTTTCAAAGGTAATGTTGTTGGTAGTTTGAGTGTGCCTAATTTTTATGGCGTGATGAAAGATGGCGAGATGGTTGACGAGTCTGTTAAACAGGCACTGTCGAGCATCGTTGCTAAATTTTAGACTTTCGTTTTAAGTTTATCGGTTAAATATAAGGAAACCAGATGAAGCAATCTCGTATATGTGAATGGTTGGGAATAGATTATCCAATCATTCAGGCGCCTATGGCGGGTGTTCAAGACAGCGCTTTAGCGATTGCTGTATCGAAAGCGGGTGGTTTGGGCTCTTTGCCATGCGCTATGTTGAGTGTGGATGATATTGCTCATCAGGTTTCCTTAATTAAAACGGCTACGAATAAACCCTATAACCTGAATTTTTTCTGTCATCAGACAACAGAATACGACGAGAAAAAACATCAGCAGTGGCGTGGCTTGTTAAAGCCTTATTTTGATGAATTCTCTGGTCAATATGATGAGACAGTAAAAGCGGTTTCGCGAATGCCTTTTAGTCATGATGTTGCAGATGTGATAGAGGGTTTTGCTCCACCAGTTATTAGCTTTCACTTTGGCTTACCTGAACCGGACCTGCTAGCTCGAGTTAAGCGCTGGGGAACTAAGGTGTTGTCTTCGGCGACAACGTTGGAGGAGGCTATTTGGCTGGAAGAGAATGGTGCTGATGGTATTATTGCGCAAGGTCTTGAGGCTGGCGGGCATCGTGGTATGTTTCTTTCGAAAGATGTTTCTACCCAAGTCGGCTTGTTTTCGTTAGTGCCTCAGATTGTTGGTCGGGTCGATATCCCTGTTATTGCGGCTGGTGGTATTTGTGATGCTCGCAGCATTAATGGGGCATTGGCGCTTGGTGCTGGGGCGGTGCAAATAGGTACGTCTTATTTGTTGTGTGATGAAGCTAAAACATCGGCGTTGCATCGCGCAGCATTAAAAAGCCAAAAAGCTAACCATACTGCTTTAACCAATGTGTTTACGGGGCGACCAGCAAGAGGAATAGCTAACCGAGTTATGAAAGACCTTGGTTATATGAATGATAATGTTCCAGAGTTTCCACATGCCTCAATGGAAATGGCGCAATTGAAAGCTTTGGCAGAGAAGCATGGCTCGGATGACTTTTCTTCTTTGTGGAGTGGTCAGAATGTGTCAGGTTGCAAAGAAATATCGGCTTCTGAATTAACCAAGCAATTTGCCGACGTTTGTCGAGTTACAACCTAAAGCATTCCTTTATGGAATCCAAAATATAAGATTTATTCCTTTTACAAATACTTCTCTTAACCTCATGCTAGCGCTTTAAATCCAATATAAGGCATTGGTATGTGGATCTTTATTACTCTGTTTGCAGCAGGTTGTCAGTCAGTTCGAACGGCGTATCAAAATACGTTGGCTCGTGAAACAGGCTTCCTGCATGCCACCATGTCTCGATCTTTGTTTGGTTTGCCATTAGTTAGTGTCTATCTTGTGGCCTGTTGGCAATTATTTGGCTGGGTATCAGTCGACAATAATCTGCGCTTTTGGGTTGCTGCTAGTATTTGCGCTATAGCTCAGATATTGGCGACGTATTTTATGTTACGTGCATTTCAGTCGGGTAGCTTTGCGCTAGGAACCTTGTTGGCGAAAACGGAAGCGGTGTTGGCTGCATTAATTGGTTTACCTCTGTTGCATTATACTTTGACGATTGGCTCGTGGATTGGGATTTTTTTAGGGGTATTAGGTGCCGTTGTTATGAGCGTGAAATGGAAGAATATTAAACAGGCTCATAAAGATATTTCTTTGTTACTTGGATTGGCGAGTGGTTTTTGTTTTGCTGTTACTTCCGTTACCGCGTCGATGGCCAGCCATTCTTTATCTGGCTCTTTGATAACTGGTGCAGGGGTTACACTTTGGTATGTTTTGGCTTTACAGTCTATTATTTTGTGCGGTGTTCAAATCTATAGAAGTAAGGATTTGTTGGCGCCATTTAAAAATGAGTTGGCGTTAAGTTGTAAAGTAGGTGTACTAAGCTCTTTAGGTTCCATTGGTTGGTTTACCGGTTTTGCTTTGGTGAATCCTGCTTTAGTGAAAACCTTAGGACAGATTGAAATCATCGGAACCTTGTATTATTCGAAAGTGCGCTTTGCTGAGAAAATGACGAAGCAGCAATGGATTGGTGGCGCTATGATTGTGATGAGCGTTATCTTGGTTGTGGTATCGACCGTTAAGTGAGGGTATATGGAGTCTAATAAAATCAATTATGTTGAATTGCCAGCGCGTGATTTAGCGTTAAATAAAACTTTTTTTACTCAGGTGTTTGGTTGGGGTTTTAAAGATTATGGTCCTGAATATTCAGCTTTTGAAAATGCGGGATTAGATGGTGGTTTTTTTCAGGCCAATTTTTGTTCGCGCCCACAAAATGGCGCAGCCTTGGTGATTTTGTACAGCAATGAGCTTGAAGTGGTGTTTGATAAAGTTCAAGCGGCTGGTGGCACGATTGAGCAGGTGATTTTTGATTTTCCGGGTGGTCGTCGTTTTCACTTCCTTGATCCGTGCGGCAATGAATGGGCGGTATGGAGTGAGCCGAGCAAGTAACTTTGAAAGGCCTTTGTGTTGCTCAACATAAAGGCCTTTAGAACATTTACAGGGAGGTAAACTCACCGCAATAATTTGTGTTCCATTTCTCTAGAATACCGTGATAGGTTTCCCCTGTGGCAATTAGCCAATGGAGTTTGCAGAAGGCCGCTTCTAAAGTCATATCTTTACCGCTTAATACATTCATTGACGATAGGATAGATCCCGCCGCATAGGCGCCCTGAGAGACGCCGCCGTGTAGGCATTGGGTTAAATTTATGACGTTTTTCTTGCGCAACATGGCTTCTGTTAAGAAAGACAAAAATGCAGGGTTTTGGTCGGGTACATTGCCTGCGCCATAGGTTAGCAGAACAATGGCTTTGCAATTTTCGTCATCGAGTAGACTTTGTAAAACTGCAATGGGTTGACTTGGGTGAAGAGTGATGACTCCAACAGCGCCCGTTATAAAACAAACGATGCGGTTTTCAACCAGGGGCGCCGAGTTCTCTTTGTTACTTTTAATCATGCGATCTGGGTAAAGCTTAATATCAATTGCCAGCTCGCCAAGTAAATCATCATTGGGGGCTTGGAAGGCTTCAATACGATTGCTACTGACTTTTTGAATGCGGTTGCCACGCATTAGCTTGCCATCAAAAACTAAGCTCACATCGGGTATTTTGTGGGAGACCGCTAGCGATAATGCGGCTTGTAAATTGGAAGTCGCATCGCTTCGATTCATACCTAAAGGAATTTGCGAACCGGTTAGGATGATGCTCTTAGTGCAAGCGCCTAGCATGAAAGACAAAGCAGAAGCTGTATAAGCCATGGTGTCCGTGCCATGGAGAATGACAAAGCCAGCGTAATCTTTCCAATGGGTTGCAAGAATTGCGACTAACTTCGTCCAGTGCTTTGGCGTTATGTTGGCGCTGTCTATTAAAGGTGAAATTTCCAATACTTCAAAAGAGGGAAGCGTGTTTACGCTCATCCCTAATGCCATCTCGATGCGCTCCTGCAGGCCAGAAGCAGGGGCTAATCCCTGCTCTGTTTGAACCATTCCAATGGTGCCACCCGTGTATAAGATGAGAACTTGTGCACTCATAATACCACCTTGCTAGGTGACAGCATGGATTGTGGGCTGAGCAAAATATTCACTTGCTCTTCTGTGAGCAGATTTTCTTCAATGACCAAAGCTTTTACGGTATTGCCAGTATGTAATGCGGTGTTGGCAATGCGAGATGCATTGGCATAACCAATGTGCGGAACTAACGCAGTGATGATGCCGATGCTGTTTTCAACGTGGCCAGCACAAATGGCTTCGTTTGCTGTAATGCCACGTATGCAGCGAGTTTCTAACATATGACAAGCCTCTTTGAGCATTTTTAACGAATTGAGTACGTTATAAATGATCATCGGCTCCATGGCATTGAGTTGTAGTTGACCTGCTTCGGCGGCCAATGTCACCGCAAGGTCGGATGCGATGACTTGGTAGGCCGTTTGGTTCATTGCTTCAGGAATAACGGGGTTTACCTTGCCCGGCATAATGGAAGATCCTGGTTGCATTGCAGGTAAGTTGATCTCGCCTAAACCAGTACGAGGGCCACTTGATAATAGGCGCAAGTCATTGCTCATCTTGCTTAGTTTGATCGCAAGGCGTTTTAAAATGCCAGAGAAAAAAACGAACGCACCCATGTCGGAGGTTGCTTCCACTAGGTTGCTTGCTGGTACGAGTGGTTTGGTTGAGATGGTTGCTAGTTTTTCTACAACCAGTTTTGCGTAACCCTCAGGTGTATTGATGCCAGTACCGATTGCGGTGCCGCCAAGGTTGACTTCACAAAGCAGTGCACAGGCTTCGCTGATGCGATCAATGTCTTCGCCAAGGGTAACGGCAAAGGCATCAAATTCTTGTCCTAGTGTCATTGGTACGGCGTCTTGCAGTTGCGTACGGCCCATCTTTACGATGTGGGCGAATTCACGAGCTTTGGCTTCTAGCGCTTCTTTTAGTGAAGCAAGACTTGGAACAAAGTTATCCGCTGCAAATTGGATGCTCAAACAAGCGGCCGTTGGGTAGGCGTCGTTGGTGGATTGTGAGCGGTTAACGTCGTCATTTGGATGCAGGTATTTGTAATCGCCTTTTTCATGGCCTAGTTTCGTTAATGCTATGTTGGCGATGACTTCGTTAGCGTTCATATTTGTTGATGTGCCTGCGCCGCCTTGGATTACATCGACAATAAATTGGTCGTGATATTGACCTTGAATTAAGTCTTGGCAGGCAAATACGATGGCGTCTGCTTTTTCAGTCGTAAGTAGTTTCATTTCTTGGTTGGTTCGAGCGGCAGCGGCTTTCACCATGGCCAACGCTTTGATCAGCTCAGGAAAGTGGGAAATTGGAACGCCAGTGATGGAAAAATTCTGAGCTGCACGCAATGTTTGTATGCCGTATAACGCGTCAGCGGGAACGTTCATATTGCCAAGTAAATCGTATTCAGAGCGAGTGTTCATGATGGCTTCCTGACGCCTCACCGGATAGGGTGAGGCGTAATCTAAGTTGAATTGTTAGCGGTGAGAGTCGTTAGTTGGCCAAGATTCTTGGTCAAGTTCTAAGTCTTGAAAACGGGCGGCTTCAAATGTCGGCGTTTTCTTGCCTTCTTTGCGCTGATCGTCAAAGTCTTTCATGACGCGCTTTGCAATTTTAAATAGCAAGGCAAGAGCAAATAAGTTAACCAGAGCTAATAGCCCCATACTTAGATCCGCAAAGGCGAACACAGTGCCCAAATCAAGAATAGCGCCTGTACAGCAAAGGCAAATTATGATGACGCGGAAGGCATTCATGTAGAAGCCATGATTATCAGATTTGGTTAGGTAGCTAACGCTATTTTCACCTAGGTAGTAGTTGTAGAGAATGGTACTAAAGCCAAATAGCAACAAAGCAATACTGACAAACATACGACCGTAATCACCCATGTGTGTGGCTAAAGAAGCTTGAGTCAGTGCGACGCCTTGAACTGTATCTGTGCTGCTTGGGTCGTAAGCGCTGCCAAGAAGAATGATCAGAGCAGTACAAGTACACAATACAATGGTGTCGATAAAGACAGAAAAGGCTTGAACGATACCTTGGTTTGCAGGGTGTGGAATGTGAGCTACCGCAGCCACGTTTGGTGCACTTCCAAGGCCAGCCTCATTAGAGAACAGGCCACGTTTTACGCCCATTAGAATGGCTGCACCTATGCCACCACCAAATGCAGGCTCTAAACCAAAGGCGCTTTTTACAATCATCACTAGCGTGTCAGGAATGGCACTTAGGTTCATCGCAAGTACGATGAGAGCGATGAGTAAATAACCGCCTGCCATGATAGGCACTAATATTTCAGCAACTTGAGCGATACGTTTCACTCCGCCGAAAATAATCAGTCCAACAATAAGTGCCATACCAATTCCGCTGTAGTAAGGCTGAATGCCAAACGCATCTTCTAGGGATGTCGCAACTGAGTATGACTGAAGCGTCGTGAAGGCAATGCCAAATGTGGCTAATAGTAATATTGAATAGAGAACAGATAGCCATTTCCAGTTTTTGCCTAGGCCTCGTTCAATATAAAATGCTGGGCCGCCACGATAAGAGCCGTCACTTTCTGCTGATTTATAGGTTTGCGCTAACAAGCACTCTACAAAGCTGGTTGCCATGCCCATTAGGCCAACAACCCACATCCAGAAAATTGCACCTGGACCGCCAATGGTGATGGCTACGGCTACACCGGCAATGTTGCCGCCACCGACGCGACCAGCAACCGATAATATTAGTGCTTGGAATGAGCTTAAGTGTTTGCTGTTAGCTTCATGGTGTTTGGCTGTTAGTATGCTAAACATATTACCAAAGTAGCGAAACTGTACGAAGCGGGTTGCAACGGTAAACCAAATACCAAGACCGACTAATACAGCAATAAGAACCTTGCTCCAAAGCAAGTCAGTGAGAAGGGATAGCATGGATAATAACTCCTAGTGTTTTTAGATTTATTAAGGGGGTATTGAAGCGGTTATTGGAACGAAAAATGAGTAGGAAGGGGAGTTCGTAAATAGGTGCGGTCTGATGCTAGTTGATGCTATGGTAGCGTCAACTAGCACTATTTTATGCGTGTTATCTATTCTGTGATTTATTACACTAGCGACGAATTTATGTTGGTATGCAAAATAAGATTAAATAGGGCTTATCATGGTTCAGCATTTTGCGGATAACTTGCAATTGTTATGCAGTTATTACAAATCGGTTGCGGATGTATGTCGTCGACTTAATATTAATCGTGCGCAATTTAACCGTTACCTCAATGGTACAACCATGCCGAGTAACAGTACGCAGCGACGTATTTGTGAGTTTTTTGGTGTAGAGCCTGATGAAATGATGCTCTCCCATGAGCAGTTTGTTAAGTTGGTGCAAGTGCGTCCGATTCGTCAGAGTGAAGAAAGCAAAAGTCTGACGCCTGAGCAGTTGCAATTCAATCGACTTAATCAATCAGGCCAGTTGGGTGTGGCAAAATATAATGGCTACTATTTCGAGTATTATTACTCCATGGCGTGTCCAGGGAAAATATTGCGTACCTTGGTGCATATCGAATCGCAAAATGGCAAGACCTATTATCAGCGTACCGAGCGGTTAAACCCGCGCAATGTCAAAAAGTCTTTCCATGGTGTTTATAATGGTTTCGTGCAATTGCTTTCGGATCGGTTGTTTTTGATTGATTATGAAAGTCAGACGCATGTAGAGATGACACAGACCATACTTTATCCCTCTTTTCGAAATCGCGTTGAGCGCTTGACTGGGTTGCGTCTAGGGGTGTCAGGTAGTGGCGAAAGGGCGCCATGTTGTGTGCGAGTTGTGTATGAATACTTGGGCAAAAATATAAACAAAAAGCATGCGGTTGCTCAGTGTGGTTTATATGACCCAAAGAGTGATGAGATAGATGAGGATATTTGCCAGTCAATCCATAATGATATAAATGAAGGCGACTGGCATTTTAGAGCGCGATTTTAAACGTCTGTTGTTTCGTTTGTGTCTGCTGTTTCTGTGGTGATTTCCGCGCTTGGGTTAGCTGCCGCTTCGGCTTCCATTTTTGCGCGTTCCGCTTTGGAAATGTATTTTGGCTTGGATTTTTTAGGGTTAACTTTTAAGTTAGCCTGCTTCATGCGTTTGTCGTATATATCTTTGATTTTTTTGCGGCGATTCATGTGTTGTTCCTAAAATGATGCATTTATGTAATTTCATAACCCAAGAATGACATTCAAGGAACGAAAAAAAAGCCCTGATCAATGATCAGGGCTTTTTATGTTGGTACCAGTAGGCGGACTCGAACCGCCACACCCGAAGGCAACGGATTTTGAATCCGTCGTGTCTACCAATTCCACCACACTGGCCTTGAAAAAGGTGAGGCGTATTTTAGGGTATTTAGAAGATAAGTCAACGGCTATTAGTATTATTTTTTATCTTTTTCACAACTGGTGGCTAGGAAGTACCTTTTTGAGAGGTTTTTCGCTAGAATACTGGGTCGTTTTTCCTAGGTAGCTTTCTTTTCATGCTCGTTTCCGATTATCACTTTGATTTACCCGATTCATTGATCGCTAATTACCCCATGCCAGATAGAACCGCCAGTCGCTTGCTGCATCTTGATGGCCCCAGTGGTGAGGTTGTACATCGTCAATTTCCTGATGTGTTGGACTTGGTTCAACCTGGAGATTTGATGGTGTTCAATAATACTCGAGTCATTCCTGCGCGCGTCTTCGGGCAAAAGGAGTCTGGCGGAAAAGTTGAAATACTGGTTGAGCGAGTCATTAATACGAATGAAGCGCTGGCTCATGTGCGTGCGAGTAAATCGCCAAAAGAAAACAGTAAGCTGATTTTAGGGCAAGATAAGGGTGAGCAAATAGAAGCGACTATGATTGGTCGTTCCGGTGCTTTATTTCACCTTGCTTTTAATGAGCCCGTTTTGGATGTGTTAACACGTGCGGGGCATATGCCGCTGCCGCCTTATATTGAACGTCCTGATGAAGACAGTGATCAAGAGCGTTATCAAACCGTTTATAATCAAAAGCCCGGTGCTGTTGCGGCGCCGACTGCGGGTTTGCATTTTGATGATGCGTTATTGGAAAAGCTAAAAGCAAAAGGCGTAGAAACGGCATTTGTTACCTTGCACGTTGGTGCAGGAACGTTTCAGCCTATGAAGGTTGAAAATGTAAAAGACCACATTATGCACGCTGAATACGTAGAGGTTGAGCCTAGTGTTGTTGAGCAAGTAAAAGCGACCAAGGCGCGAGGTGGTCGAGTTATTGCGGTAGGTACGACAAGTGTTCGCAGTCTTGAATCGGCAAGCCAAAGTGGTGAGATAGCGCCGATGCAGGATGACACCAGTATTTTTATTTACCCAGGTTATGAATTTAAAACCGTGGATGCTTTGGTGACGAATTTTCATTTGCCAGAGTCCACGTTGATTATGCTGATTAGTGCTTTTGCGGGTTATGATCATGTTATGGCCGCCTATAAAAAAGCAGTAGAACAGAAATATCGATTTTTTAGTTATGGTGATGCCATGTTTATTACACGAAATGCGCAGGCTAAAGGCCCGCAAGGTGAGGAATAAGACGTATGTCTGATAAGCGTCCAGAATGTTTTATGGATTTTGAACTTCACACTACGTCAGGAAAAGCGCGCCGCGCTACCTTGACGTTCCCACGTGGGAAGGTTGAAACACCTGCTTTTATGCCTGTTGGTACTTACGGTACAGTGAAGGGCATGCTAACCAAAGATATCGAAGAAATTGGTGCTGATATTATTTTGGGTAATACCTTCCATCTTTGGTTACGTCCGGGAACGGATGTTGTGAAGGCGCATGGCGATTTGCATGACTTTACTCAATGGAAGAAGCCAATTTTGACTGACTCTGGTGGTTTTCAGGTGTTTTCTCTTGGGGAAATGCGCAAAATCACCGAGGAAGGTGTTAGCTTTCGCTCACCAATTAATGGCTCGAAAGTCTTCTTGAGCCCTGAAATATCCATGCAAGTTCAGCGTGATCTTGGTTCGGATATTGTGATGATTTTCGACGAGTGTACACCGTATCCGGCAACGCCAGAAGTGGCAGCGAAGTCTATGCGTATGAGTTTACGTTGGGCTAAGCGTTCAAAAGACGAGCACGGTGATAGCCCTTCAGCGTTGTTTGGTATTATCCAAGGCAGTATGTATGAAAACCTTCGAGACGAATCGTTAGAAGGCTTGGTAGATATTGGTTTTGATGGCTACGCAATTGGTGGCTTGTCAGTGGGTGAGCCAAAAGACGAAATGATGAAGGTATTGGATCACACGACACCAAAAATGCCTGCCGATAAGCCGCGCTATTTGATGGGCGTAGGCAAGCCAGAAGATTTGGTGGAAGGTGTGCGTCGCGGTGTCGACATGTTTGATTGTGTGATGCCAACACGTAATGCTCGAAACGGTCATTTGTTTACATCAGATGGTGTGGTTCGTATTCGTAACGCTCAATATCGTCATGATGTTGGCCCGTTAGACAAAGAATGTGATTGTTACACTTGTAAAAACTTTTCTCGGTCTTATTTACATCACTTAGATAAGTGTCAAGAAATGGTAGGGGCGCAATTGAATACGATTCATAACCTACGATATTACCAAACACTCATGGCGGGATTGCGTCTAGCGCTCGATGAAGGTAGATTTGACGCCTTTGTTGATGAGTTTTATGCAAAGCGAGGCTTAGAAACGCCAGCTTTGAGTGAATAATAAACAAAATCATGCGAATTTCTTTACAAAAGAGTTTGCAACAGTTTCATAAACCATTGGAGAGTTAACACCATGATCGCATTGATCTCACCAGCTTACGCTGAAGGCGGCGCAGCAGCAGATACGGGTATTTTTAATCTAGTACTTCTTGCTGGTTTCGTTGTCATTTTTTACTTCCTTATGTGGCGCCCACAAGCGAAACGTGCAAAAGAGCATAAAAACTTGATTGCATCTCTAGCAAAAGGTACTGAGGTAGTAACTGGCGGTGGTGTACTAGGTAAAGTGTCTAAAGTAGACGATAACTATGTAGTACTTGAAGTGTCTGAAGGCATTGAAATGAAATTTCAAAAATCTTCAGTTGCTGCTGTTTTGCCTAAGGGAACGTTAAAGTCAATTTAACCTTCTATGAAAAGCGCCTACCCAGGCGCTTTTCTTCTTTATCGATCCATTTAATTTTTTAGGTGTAAAGGAATTTTCATGCTTAACAAGTATCCCTTGTGGAAGTATTTGCTAATTCTTCTTGTTTTGGCTTTGGGGCTACTGTATGCCTTCCCAAACCTTTATCCGGATGATCCAGCGCTACAACTATCTACCCAAAAAGCAACGGCTGTTGTTGATGAGCAAGCTTTGCAAAAAGCGAAAAATGCGCTCTCAAAAGCGAATATAGATTTAAAACAAGCAGAGCTTACCTCTGCTGGCGGTACCTTGCGCTTTAATAGCGGTGAGGACCAACTTGCTGCTAAGCCAGTTGTGGCGGCAGCACTGGGTGATGATTATGTAACCGCACTTAACCTTGTTCCTACGACGCCAGACTGGTTGTCTTCGTTGGGCGCAGGCCCTGCTAAGTTGGGCCTTGATTTACGTGGTGGTGTGCACTTCTTGTTGGAAGTGGATACGCCAGCAGCGCTAAAGCAAAAGCTTGAGGTTAGTTCAAGTGAAATGAAAGCGGCGTTGCGAAAAGATCGCGTTCGCTACCGCAGTGTAGATATTGAAGACGGTGTGCTTTCTATTCGCTTTTTACAGCAATCAGATTTGGCTTCTGCTGAAACTTTGTTGGAGAAAGATTTTTCTGAATACCGTTACGCTACGCGTCAGGATGGAAGCGATTTCTTTTTGGATGTGAGTTTTACAGAGCCTGCTAAGAAAGAAATCGAGTCTTATGCGCTACAGCAAAACTTAACAACATTGCGAAATCGTGTAAATGAACTGGGTGTTGCTGAGCCTTTGGTGCAGCGTCAAGGTAGCAATCGTATCGTTGTGGAATTACCAGGTGTACAGGATACTGCAGCGGCTAAACGTATTATCGGTGCTACGGCCAACCTTGAGTTCCATTTGGAAGCGGGTCTGGATGATAAGGGTGCGGATATTGAAACCTTGTCTTTCCGTGATGGTAGTGGTCGTACAGCGCGTTTAGAGCGTGACCTTATTATTACGGGTGACAGTGTTTCTGATGCGAGTTCTTCTTTCGATGAAAATGGACGCCCACAGGTAAACATTAGTTTGGATTCCAAAGGCGGCAAGCAAATGAGTAAAGTTACTCGTTCTGCTGTAGGCCGTAACATGGCGGTTGTTTTCATTGAGCATAAGTCCCGCAGTCGTTTTGTTGAAAAAGACGGCAAAATGGAAGAAGTGCGCAGAAGTTACAGTGAAAAAGGAATTATTTCTTTAGCGACTATTCAAACGACACTAGGGAATTCATTCCGTATTACAGGGTTGGATAGTCCTCGTGAATCTTCTGAGTTGGCTCTGTTGCTTCGTGCTGGTGCTTTGGCTGCGCCAATTTACTTTGTGGAAGAGCGTACAATTGGACCAAGTTTGGGGGCGGAAAACATCAAGTTAGGTGTTAATTCGGCGCAAATTGGTTTGTTGGTTGTTATGTTATTCATGCTGGTTTACTACAAGGTATTTGGTATTTTTGCCAACATATCGCTGGGCTTGAATATCATACTGTTGATGGCTTGTATGTCTATTCTGGGGGCAACGCTTACGCTGCCAGGTATTGCAGGTATCGTATTGACGATGGGGATGGCGGTGGACGCCAACGTGCTGATTTTCTCGCGAATAAAAGAGGAATTGGCCAGTGGGGTGCCGAATCAGCAAGCTATCCATTCTGGCTTTAATCGCGCCTTTACAACTATTTTCGACGCTAACATTACTACTTTGCTAGTCGCTGTGATTCTGTTTGCAGTCGGTACGGGTCCTGTTAAAGGTTTTGCGGTGACATTGTCACTGGGTATTCTTACTTCTATGTTTACGGCAATTGTTGTAACTCGTGCACAAGTTAATCTTGTGTATGGTGGTCGTAAAAATAAGAAATTGTACATTTAGGAGAGCGCCATGAAAGTGACAAATATTCCGTTTATGGCAATGCGTAAAATCGTAGCTGTCTTTTCACTTGTGCTGATACTCATCTCTCTTGTTTCTTTGGCGACAAAGGGTTTGCAGTTCGGGTTGGATTTTACCGGCGGTACATTGATTGAGGTGGCTTATGAAGAAGCGCCTAATCTAGATGATGTGCGTACTTTGTTGGGTGAAAACGGCTATGAAGATATTGTTGTGCAAAACTTTGGTTCGCCGACAGATGTTGTGGTTCGTATGGCTAATGCCTACACAGCAACCCTTGGCGATGAAGTGCTAGCGACGCTTCAGAATCATGGTGAGACAGATGTGTCCCTTCAGCGCTCTGAGTTTGTTGGTGCGCAGGTGGGTGAGGAGTTGCGAGAGCAAGGTG
Source organism: Marinomonas sp. ATLA20 (assembly GCF_057180105.1). Taxonomy (NCBI): domain Bacteria; kingdom Pseudomonadati; phylum Pseudomonadota; class Gammaproteobacteria; order Oceanospirillales; family Oceanospirillaceae; genus Marinomonas; species Marinomonas sp. ATLA20. The sequence continues at coordinate 57,914 of NZ_JBXUKU010000013.1, read as the reverse complement.
GCTTAGGTATGTTGCTTGCCTTGGCGATTGTGATGATTTACGTCGCAGTGCGCTTCCAGTTCAAATTCTCTGTTGCGTCTGTTGTAGCTTTGGTTCACGACGTCATTATCACGTTAGGCTTCTTTTCCATATTTGAGGTAGAGTTTGATCTGACTGTGTTGGCAGCATTGCTTGCTGTGGTTGGTTACTCACTCAACGATACGATAGTGGTGTGTGATCGGATTCGTGAAAACTTCCGTATTATGCGTGACACAACGCCATATGATCTGGTTAATGAGTCGATTAATCAGACGCTTGGTCGTACTTTGATTACGTCTTTAACGACCTTGTTTGTGTTGGTTGTCTTGTTCGTTGCAGGTGGCGAAGCCATTCATAACTTCTCTATGGCATTGTTAGTAGGTATTATAATTGGTACTTATTCTTCTATTTTTGTTGCGGCAAATTTATTGCTGGCGATGAATGTAACACGCGAAGATTTGATTCCTGTGCCGAAAGAAGAGTTGGAAGACGATTTACCTTAAGTAGATCTTTTTCTTTTGTTTATAAAAAAAGCCTGCTTCGTGCAGGCTTTTTTGTTCGCTAGCTAGGTTTTGTTCGTTAGTGGTCTTTGTACCTGTTATGTTTTGGTCTTATTTAAAGTCGAGGTGAATCACTGAAGATGTATTTTTTATTGCTTAGCTCATTACTTTTGTTGGCTAGTGTTCAGGTAAATGCTAATGCCTTGGATTTAAGTGCAATGGATAAAACAGCGCAGAGCTTTTCCAATATCAAGACGATTCAGGTCGCTTATAAGGGGGAGCTTGTATGGTCAAAGGCTTATAACAAGGCGGATATTAATGCTGTTACCAATATTAAGTCGGCTTCGAAGTCTCTCATGTCAGCTATTGTTGGTATTGCTATTGAACGTGGTGTAGTTGATGGAGTTGATCTGTCTGTTGCATCTCTGCTGTCGGATCAACTGCCAGCTAATCTAGATCCTCGTTTAAGTGATATTACGATTGGGCATTTGCTTTCTATGCAGGCGGGCTTGGAACGAACCTCTGGGCGTTATTATGGTCGTTGGGTGGCAAGTGATAATTGGGTTCAAGCTGTTTTGTCGCGACCTTTTGTTGATGATGTCGGTGGTGATATGCAGTATTCAACCGGCAATACGCATCTTTTGTCTGCGATCATCATGTACCAGACAGGAGAGAATACTTATCAGTTGGCGAATAAGTGGTTACAAGGAAGTGGTATTCGAATTCAGAGTTGGGAAATCGATCCGCAAGGTATTCCAATGGGTGGAAATCAAGTGGGCATGACACCAGCGTCGCTATTGGCTTTTGGGGAATTGTATCGACGTGGAGGGGTGACTGCAAAAGGTCGTCGTTTACTTTCTGAAAAATGGATAGCCGAAAGTTGGGAGCCAAAAACACAATCTCGTTTTCATCGAGGGCTGTATGGGTATGGATGGTTTATTCAAAATTTTGAAGGTGTGCAGGGTTACTATGGTTGGGGTTATGGCGGGCAAATGATTTATGTTTTTCCGGAGCTGGATTTAACTGTAGCAATCACATCGGATGAGTTTTTGCCTTCTGGAAAGACTGGCTATCGTGACTCACTTCATGAAATGGTCGGTCAAGATATTATCCCTGCCATTCAGTCAGTTATGTAGTTTGAGTATTGGTTTGTAGTAGTAAAAAGCCTGCGATGATGGGCAGGCTTTTTTTGGTATGATTTTCTGGTGGTAATTACATGTTGGTGATTTTGCCGAAATGCATGCCCATTTTGGTTGGGGTTTCAGCTTGTATAGATTCTTCCCAATTTACCGCATCCTTGCCAAAAAGAACGATGGCGGTTGATCCAAGTTTGAATCGCCCCATTTCTTCACCTTTCTTAATCTCAATGTTATTGAGCTCTTTGTAGTCCCAAGTGACAACATTTTTGTTGAATGGTGTCACTTGCCCTGCCCATACCGTTTCTATGCTAGCTACGATCATAGCGCCAACCAAAATGACTGCCATCGGACCGGCTTCTGTATCGAATAGACAAACGGTGCGCTCGTTACGAGCGAATACGTTGGGAATTTGCTCAGCGGTTACTTTGTTTACTGAAAAGAGCTTGCCAGGGATGTGGATCATCTTGGTGAGCTTGCCTGTTAATGGCATATGGACACGGTGGTAGTCTTTAGGGGATAAATACACCGTAGCGAAAGAGCCGCCAAGGAATTGATTAGATAAAGAAGCATCGCCGCCCAATAGTGTTGTGAGGCTGTAGTGATGTCCTTTCGCTTGGAACAATGTGCCATGTTCTATTTTGCCAAGCTGGCTGACTGCTCCATCAGCAGGGCAGGCAATACCGTTTTCTTCATTGCAAATAGGGCGTAGTTCTGGGCGAATGGCGCGGGTGAAAAAATCGTTAAAGTTGCGGTATGACAATTCATCGCTGTTGATTGCTTCAGACATATCTACTTGGTATTTTTTGACGAATTGACTGATAAAGGTGTTTTTTACCCATTTATTTTCGCATTCCGCTATTTTTCCGATAGCTCTAGATAATGTTTTCTGCGGGGTGATATGTTGTGCAAAGGCAAAAAGTTGATCTTTAGTCACGTTGATTGTCCTGATATAAGTGAATTTATAGTGTGCTGTGGCTGATTAAAGACACGATCTGTTTTAGGTTCTTGTAATCTGTTTCATTAAATTCGGTACGAGTTTCTAGCCAAAATATAGCCGTTTCTTTTTCTGATATTTTTGTGGATGCCAAAATAAGGTGGCTGTTGGTGTCAATTATTTGGTCCGACGTGTGCGGAAAATCTTTCAGTAGATTATCAAGTTTTTGCCCGTATATGTGAATGGCTGAGCGTTTGTTAGATAACTTTTTAAATACGCTTGATGGGGCGCTCCATTGGATCGATTTAATGACGTCTATGTTATAGCCAAATTGAAACATGGGAGATATTTTGTCGTTCGCATGTTTAAAAATAATGCTGTGTTGTGTGTTTGGTATGGCTTGCTTGATGGTTTTTAGGGCAAGTCCGGTTTTATGTTTTGCGTCATATTCTTTGTTTTGGTTGAGTGCTTTTTTGAGTGCTGCAATTGGCGTCAAAGATACTTTAGGTTTTGAATTTTTTTTCCCTGTATATAATTCGGGATCAAGTAATTGTTGCGCTAGCGGAATTTTTCCTCCGGTGTTGTAGAGCTTGGCGGCTTCAGTGCTTGCGAAGTGGGCGGTTTGAATGATTTCGCCAAGTCGACGATGCATGACTGTCGCAACTACACGGTAGAAAAATGGCAGGTTTTTGGAGTCCCATCGCATTAAATTTGCTTCATGAGCGACCTTGTTTGCGCAATACGAGAAAATAAGTGGGTTGTTTACTAGGATGGTTAATCTTTTATCTTCGGTGAAGCCGGGCAGTTCATCTGGGTGGTGTGCTAGGTGAGCCAGTTCTTGTAGCTCTTTTGTATTTGGTATGTGTTTGGTCAAAAATGATTCGATGACTTTGTTCGGCGTATTCCAATAGGTGCATAAATGCACAGTTAGCTCATCTATGCGGCAGCCTAAAATATTTAATTCAGCTTGGCTGGATTTTTCACCTTGCTGGATTTTTTGGTTGATTTCTAACATGGTTGGATAGGCATAGAACCATAATAGCCATCTTGCTGAATCTCGAAATAAGGTTATCCAGAAAATATCATCTTCGTTGTTAGTCAGTTTTTCAATTGACCAGTGTCTCGCGATAGTGGCTGCTTCGTAGCTGGTCTGGAGCTCTCTTAAGAGTGCCATTAAATGAGGTTGTTTTTGTCTGTCTTTGGTTTCATAGGCAACAAAATGGGAAAACAGTCTTGCAATGCCGTTCATGCCAACCATAGCGGCAGCGTGAAAAGGTGTTTTTATTTCACTGTTTTTATTCGGCATGATGCGATTGGCTTCGTTGAGAATAGCAAAAGCCAATAATGGGTCGGAGGCTATATTTGCTTGCATGCCATCAAGAGTGTCTTCTGTTCTTTTTATTTGAGTCTTCAGGCGCGATAAATTGACTGCTCTAACAGGGAGTTTTTTATTTTTAAGAAAATGTAGCCATTCATTTAGGCCAGAAGGTGACTTGTCTTTCATAGCTGGTTACATTAGTGGCTCGGTTGTTGGATTTATAAAGGCTCTTATATTTTAGATCTCATTAATCATACTGTATATTGATATGAGAGCATACTTTGTCGGTATTAAGGAAGTGAATATGTTTGCATTAGCTGGCTTGCTAGTTGTAATTGTTAGTGTTGTGTCTGGCTATTTGGCATCTCATGGGAATATGTTGGCGCTGTGGCAACCTTTTGAGGTACTCATTATTTGTGGTGCGGCTCTAGGGGCTTTTATGGTAGCAAACCCATTTGTGATACAGAAAAAAGTGCTGACTATGTTGCCTCAGGTTATTACTGGCAGTCGGCACAATAAAAAATTCTATTTGCAATTGTTAGGCTTGATGTACAGCTTGTTTCAAAAAAGTCGCCAAGATGGTTTTTTGTCTATTGAAGAGGATATTGAATCGCCTTTTACCAGTGAGTTGTTTAGTCGCTTTCCGGATGTGGTGCGTGATCATGAGGTGGTGGATTTTCTGACAGACAATTATCGAATATTCACATTAACAGGTCTTCCAGCTTATGAAATAGAAGCCATTATGGATAATGAGATTGAGCAGATTCAGGAAGAATTAGTAGCGCCAAGTCATGCGCTAACGCGAGTGGCTGAAGGTTTGCCAGGTTTTGGTATTGTTGCGGCGGTATTGGGTATTGTTATCACCATGGGATCTATTGGGGGGCCGCTAGAGGAGATTGGTGCACATGTTGCGGCCGCTTTGGTTGGGACATTTTTGGGTATTTTTTTCGGTTATGGTTTTGTTGGACCTGCTGCCTCTCATCTGGAAAGTTTGGGTACTCATGAGTTGAAAGCCTATTTGTGTGTTAAGGCGTGCTTGAATTCCATAGTATCTGGCTACGCGCCACCTGTTGCCGTTGAAACTGGTCGGAAGTTGTTGCCACCAGAAATGCGTCCGAGTTTTATTGAATTGTCAGATGGTCTTAAGCAGTATCGTTAGTATGGGGGCATCGTACCTAGTTAAGGAGGGTTTTGGATGGCTCTAGGCTCTAATGGGTTGGTAATCCGCCGAGTAAAGAAAATCAAAAAAGGCGGGCATCATGGTGGGGCTTGGAAGATAGCGTTGGCAGATTTTGCTTTAGCTATGATGGCGTTTTTCTTGGTTTTATGGATTATGGGTGTGGCTTCTCCAGAGGAGTTGAGAAGTATTGAAGGATACTTTCAGGACCCGATGGGTTCTTCCTCAGCAGGTTATAGTGCTAATCCTATCGATTTAGGTGGAAGTTCAGCGAAAAGTACAGAAAATAAATTAGATCTTCAGTTGCCTGAAGTAGGCAGTACTGATACTCAATCTATAGATAAGCTTCAAGATAATGGTCGGGATTCTGCTGAATCTAAGAGTATTAGTAATATGCTGCAGGAAGAAATGAGTAAGATGAACGTTTTGCTTTCGCAGCAGAATAATATGCGCATTGAAATTACGCCGCTGGGTGTACGTATTACGTTATTAGATGATCCAGATAAGCCTATGTTTGAGCGCGGAAGTGCTCGGATGATGGCGGATACTGAAAATACTTTGCTGAGTATGTCGCCGATATTTAATAAAGTGACTAACCCTATTGTTATTACGGGCCATACTGATTCATCTAAATTTGGTGCTTCGGGTCGGATTGATAATTGGGATTTGTCGACTTTGCGAGCAAATGCGGCGCGCCATATCTTGGAAGAGGGTGGTGTTGAGGATAGACGTATTGCTCAGGTGATTGGTCTGTCTGATACCATTCCTTTCAATCGATTTGATACGGATAGCGCAGAGAATAGGCGCATTAGTATTACCTTGTTAACCGATGATGCTTATAAGAAATTGCTGGACCAGAATCGTAGTAATTTTGGTAATCCTGGTCAGCAATCTGATTTGAAAATAACGCCTCAAACGGTTTTTTAGAAGGCTTGGTTTTCGCGTATTGAGTGTTTGATTCTTAGGAAGCTTTGGAAGCGGTGCTCCGTGATTTCTCCTTTTTCTAGAGCTTCTAAGATTGCGCATCCTGGTTCTTTTTCATGGGCGCAATCGCGGAATCGACAATAGCCAATATGTGGTCGAAATTCGATAAAGCCGTTTAGTAGTTCGTCTTCCGAAATATGCCATAAGCCAAACTCTCGAATCCCAGGGGAGTCGATGAGGTCGCCGCCTTTCGGCATATGGAACAGTCGAGCGGTAGTGGTGGTGTGTACACCCTTTTTGCGTTTCTGTGAAAGTTCACCCACGCTAATGTCAATATCAGGAAGCAAGGTGCCAATGAGAGAAGATTTGCCTACGCCTGATTGCCCCACAAAAACACTTGTTTTATCCTGCAAGAAATCATAAAGCGATTCCATACCAGCTTGGTTTTTGATGGAGGTTCTGATGATTTTGTAATTCAGATCTTCATAGGTTTTTAGTAGCTGATCCAAGTCTGCTTTATTGCTGTCGTCGATTAAATCGCATTTGTTTAGCAAAATAACGGGTGGTATGCCAACGGTCTCTGCAGCCACTAAATAGCGATCTATTAGGTTGGCATGCGCAACTGGCTCGGCGGCAATGACGACGATTATATGGTCGATGTTGGCGGCAACTGGCTTTATTCTGCCGTGCATGTCTGGACGAGACAGGGAGGTGTGTCTTGGTGTTGTGGCAACAACAACACCACCTTCATTTTGTTTTGGGCGCCAGACAACTTTGTCGCCAGTCACAAGTTGACCTAGGTTGGCGCGCAAATTACAGCGCGTGGAGATGCCAATAAAAGGTTCTTGAGTGCCTTCAACTTCTACTTGCGTACCGAAGTGGGAGATAATAATGCCTTCAGTTTCAGGTCCGAGATCGGATGACTGAAGGAGTTCTTCGGCGGCATCACCTCGCTTTTGAGTGCGTTCTACGCGCTCTTTGTGAATTCTTTCGATTCGCCAAGTTTGTTGTTTAGTAAGTTTTCGCTTCGACATTAGATTCGTCTGGTCATAAAGTAAGGCGCATAGAGTATAATGCCTAGCATTGATAATAAAGGACTTGGAAGATTATGAGCTTAAATGAAGAGAATTTAGTGTGGATCGATCTTGAAATGACAGGATTGGACCCAGAAACCGATACCATTATTGAAATTGCTACTGTGGTTACGGATAAGCATTTGAATGTATTGGCGAAAGGTCCAAGCCTTGCTGTCCATCAAGAAAAGGCAGTAATGGATGCAATGGATGAATGGTGTACACAGCATCATGGTGACTCTGGGTTAACGGCTAGAGTGTTGTCTTCGACTATTAGTATGGCACAAGCAGAAGAAGAGACTGTTAAGTTTTTAGCTCAGTATGTTCCGGCTGGAAAGTCGCCTATTTGTGGTAACAGTGTTGGGCAGGATCGTCGTTTTTTGTATCGCTACATGCCTAAGTTGGAAGCCTTTTTTCATTACCGTTATTTGGACGTTAGTACAGTTAAAGAGCTGGCTAAACGTTGGAAGCCAGAGGCGCTTGATGGCTTTTCTAAATCTGGTTCCCATTTGGCGATGGACGATATTCTAGAATCTATTGGTGAGTTGAAGCATTACCGTAAAACTATGTTTGGTTTGGAAGATAAGGCTTAATTAGTCGGTTCTTGTTTGTGTGAATTGGCGGGCTACATTTCGTTTGTTGCTCGTTAGTTTCTTTATTATGGTTCTCTTTTTAGCTTGCGAGTCCTGATACTCCGTCCCATATTAGCTTTAATCCTGTTAGGAAGAGAAAACTGTACATGATTTTGAAAAACAGCGCCGTGGACAGTTTGTAGTGTAGCCATGCGCCGAGTTGGACCCCCGAGAAAGCGACTGGCGTAAAGCACAGCGACAAAAGTACGTTGGAACTATTTAGCTGGCCCAGCATCCCGTATGGGATGAGTTTTACGTAGTTGACCGCGGTAAAAATAACGGCAGCAGTGGCCACGTATTGAGTTTTGTCTAGGTTTGCCCTTAGCAAATAGACACTCATTGGTGGTCCGCCAGCGTGGGCGATAAAGCTTGTGAAGCCGCCAAGCGTGCACCAGAGCCTTCCAGCAATCGTACTAAGCGGCTTTTGTTGACTGGTTTGGTTTTTCTTGGGCCATGAATTTAATGTAAAGCCTACCGCAATAATCCCAACCATTATTTTTAGCCATTCTGCTGAAAACCATGATGCTGTGAGTCCGCCGATGATGACGCCAATAATCGCAGCGGGTATGCATTTTATAAGTTGTTCTGTGTTCCATTTCTTCCAGAATTTTTGCACGGTAAATATGTCCATTATGCAGAGAATTGGAAGCATTATGGCGGCTGCAAGTGTTGGGGAGGTTTGTAGTGAAATCAGCGGAACCGCGAGAATGCCAAATGCGCCAGAAAAGCCGCCTTTTGATACGCCAGTGATAAAAACGGCAACGGCAATGATTGAAAGAAAAAGCCAATCCATGTGCATCCTTTATTGGGTGTTTGTTTTTGTGGGTAGTAGGTTGGTTTATTATGAGTGATTGATGCTTGTTTCAAAAGGCTTCTGTATTAGAATTGTCGGAAATAAAATGATCGTGCATTTGGTGTTTTCTCAAGATTGAGTAGTAAAAGGGTTGATTGGTAATGCGAATAGAAAAAGATGTTTATGGTGAGGAGGCGATGGAAAAGCTGGGTGAGGTTTTTTCATCGGTGCTGAAGTCTGGTGCGGTGGTGTATTTGGAAGGTGATTTAGGTATGGGTAAAACCACGCTGGTGAGAGGTGTTTTGCGTGGTTTGGGATATCAAGGGCCAGTGAAAAGTCCTACCTATACGATTGTTGAGCCTTATGAAATGTCTGGCTTTGAGGCGTTTCATTTTGATTTATATCGAGTTGCGGATGCTGAAGAGCTAGAGTTTATGGGGATTCGCGACTATTTTAATGATGGTAGTTTGTGTTTGATTGAGTGGGCAGAAATGGGGCGAGGGATTTTGCCAAAGGCGGATTTAGTTGTCTCGCTGAGCTTAATTCGTCAAGGGCGCCATGTGTGTGTAGAGGCGAACACAGATAAGGGTGGTGAGGCTTTAAGCGTCTTGAAAGAAACGATAACTTCTTGATGTATAGAAGACTTTACTATAAGTAAGATTGAGATCCATTTAATCAGCAGTTATAGTGTGTCAGATATACTAGCTAGCTGTCTGATATGCATACTAAATTTCGTAATTATCTATTTATTTTTATTTGTTCAATCCTGTCTTTGGCGACTTGTAGTGTTTTGGCTGCAGAGGTTCGAGATATTCGTGTTGCTCAGCAAGAGGGGGTGACACGTTTGGTGTTTGAGCTTTCTGAGGCTGCAGAGCACCGTATTTTTCCTCTTTCTAATCCTGATCGTATTGTTTTAGATATTAGCGGAGTGGTTTTAAGTCCCTCAGTGGTAAATGGCTTGTCTGCGCTGTCTTCAGATGTCTTGATGCGAGTAAGATATGCGCGCCGGGATTCAGGTGTTCGGTTTGTACTTGATTTGGGGCAGGCGGCTAAGGCGAAAAGCACTGTTTTGGCTGCCAATGGTACTTATGGCCCTAGGATATTGGTTGAGCTTGAGTACGGGGTAAGAAAACCTGCGACTATTGTTAAAAGTTTAGCGAATCTCTCTAAAGAGAAGCGGGATATTGTGATTGCAATTGATCCAGGTCATGGCGGTAAAGACCCTGGTGCATTGGGTCAATATAATGTGCGAGAGAAAGATATCGTGCTTTCTATTGGTAAAGAGCTGGCGCGCCGTATCAATGCGGTTGACGGCTTTAAAGCGGTGTTAACTCGCTCAACAGATAAATACCTTCAGCTGAGAGATCGTTCCCGCGTGGCGCGTGAGGCCAACGCTGATTTGATGATATCCATTCATGCGGATGCGTTTACCAAATCCAGTGCTAGAGGGGCTTCTGTTTGGGCGTTGTCATTAAGTGGCAAAAGTTCTGAAATGGGTCGCTGGCTGGCTCAACAGGAAAACTCGGCTGATTTGGTGGGCGGAATTTCGTTGGATGATAAAGATCAGTTACTTGCTGAAGTTTTATTGGATATGTCGATGAATTCGACTATCCAAATGAGCCTTAATATCGGTAAGAGTGTTCTGGGGGAGATGAAGGGGGTTGCAGTATTGCATAAAGACAGTGTTCAGCAGGCTGGCTTTGTGGTGCTGAAGTCGCCAGATATTCCTTCTATATTGATCGAAACTGGCTTTGTGTCCAATAAAACCGAAGCCAAGAATTTATCGAGCAGAACGTATCGTGTGAAATTAGCCGATTCTATTTCAAAAGGTGTGGTTGAGTATTTCACCAAAAATGCCCCTGATGGAACCTTGGTTGCTTGGAAGCAAAAGAAACATTCTGATTATGTTTACACGGTTAGTAAGGGTGATACTCTATCCGAAATCGCGCGTCGAAATCAGGTGTCCTTGTCTGTTTTGCGTCAAGCTAACAATCTAAGTAATGACGTTATTTGGATTGGTCAGAAGCTTGTTATTCCTGCTGGTTAAAAGTCTTATTAAAGCCTCTTTATTTCTCAAAGAGGCTGTTCTCAAATTAAAGGTCGTTCATGCAAAGAATTAATCTTTTATCTCCACGTCTAGCCAACCAAATCGCCGCGGGAGAGGTGGTTGAACGTCCAGCTTCCGTTGTTAAAGAATTGCTTGAAAATAGTCTTGATGCTGGCGCATCGCAGCTTGATATTGATGTGGAGCAAGGTGGCGTAAGACGTATCAAGATTCGCGATAACGGCACTGGCATCATGAAAGATGACCTGTCGTTAGCGTTAAGTCGTCATGCTACCAGTAAAATCATTACCTTGGACGATTTAGAGGCTGTTTGTACTCTTGGTTTTCGTGGTGAGGCGTTAGCCAGTATTAGTTCTGTATCGCGAATGCACTTAACCTCTCAGGCTGAAAATGAAGTAGAAGCTTGGAGAGTTGAGGCGGAAGGCAAAGATATGGCGACGGCAATTCGTCCAGCCTCCCATCCCCAGGGTACAACTATCGACGTGCGTGATTTGTTTTTTAATACGCCTGCTCGTCGTAAGTTTCTTCGTACTGAAAAAACGGAATTCGCGCACCTTGAAGAAGTCGTTAAGCGGCTGGCGTTGAGTCGTTATGAAACTGGCTTTCGACTGAGTCATAACGGTAAACAAGTTTATGACCTTCGTCCTGTCACCGATCAGCTTCATGCTGAGCATCGGTTGGCAACTTTGCTGGGCAAAAAATTCATCGAGAATTCATTGACGCTAGATGTTGAGGCGGCTGGTTTGCGTTTGTGGGGGTGGATTGGTTTACCGACGTTTTCTCGTTCTCAGGCGGATCTGCAATATTTCTTTGTAAACGGCCGAGTGGTCAAAGATAAGCTAGTGGCTCACGCTGTGCGCCAGGCTTATCGCGATGTTTTATATAATGGTCGCCATCCGACTTTTGTTTTGTATCTTGAGTTGGACCCCTCGACGGTTGATGTGAACGTGCATCCGACAAAGCATGAAGTGCGTTTTCGTGATGGTCGTTTAGTGCATGACTTCTTGTTTAGTCGTATTCATAAGGCTATCGCGGATGTTCGCCCAGAATCAGATGCCGCCCCTACTGGGATGAATGATTCGGCGCAGACTGATGAGCGGGCAAGTTATGGTGCGAATATAACAGAGCAATCTGCTTTGCCCTTGTCTAATCGTTCTGCGTCTTCTTCGATGGACTGGATGCGCTCTACTTCAAATTCGTTGGGAGCGTCAGAGGTTCGAGGCCAACTTGATGGCATGAGTCGCCTGTCTGGTTATGCGCAAGAGTATGCGGCAAAAACGGAAGAGGTTGATCCTGAAACAGGTGAAGTTAGAGAGGTTTCTCCTACAAATGTTGTGGGGCAGGGTGAAAGTCCGTTTGTTAGATCTGAAGGTGATTACCAAGCGGTTCCACCATTGGGTTTTGCTGTGGCTCAGTTGCACGGCGTTTATATTCTTTCTGAAAGTGAGCAGGGTCTTATTTTAGTGGATATGCATGCGGCTCATGAACGAATTGTCTATGAGCGTATGAAGACAGCGTTTTATCAAAAAAATATTTCATCTCAGCCTTTGCTGGTACCGATAAATATTGCTGTGTCGCAAAGTGAAGCGGATCTTGTTGAGGAAAGTGGTGAGGTGTTTGAAGCATTTGGCTTTCGAGTAGAAAGAACTGGGCTAGAAAGTGCTATGGTTCGCGAAGTTCCCGTTATACTGATACGGGGCGATGTGGAAGGTCTTGTGCGTGATGTGATTAGTGACTTGTCTGCGAATGGTGTGTCCGATCTGATGGAGTCGCGGGCTAACGAGTTGATGGCTTCAATGGCGTGTCACGGTGCTGTGCGCGCAAATCGTAAGTTGACTATTGCCGAGATGAATAGTCTTCTTCGTGATATGGAGGTCACTGAGCGAAGTGGGCAGTGTAATCACGGCCGACCAACTTGGGCACACTTAAGTATGTCTGATTTAGATAAACTCTTTTTGAGAGGACGTTGATATGACAAAACCGCATGTTGTGTGTTTGATGGGGCCGACGGCATCAGGGAAAACAGGTTTGGCAGTTGAGCTGGCTGAGCAGCATAATTTTGAAATTATCAGTGTCGATTCTGCTCTTGTTTACAAAGGAATGGATATTGGTACGGCCAAGCCGGATGCACAGTTGCTTGCTAGAGCACCTCATAGATTGATTGATATTATCGATCCTCTTGAATCTTACTCGGCCGCTGATTTTGTTTTGGATGCGGTCGAGCATTCGCAAGAGATTATTGCCAAGGGGAAAACGCCACTTTTAGTGGGTGGTACTATGATGTATTTCAATGCTTTGCAAAAAGGTCTGGCAGAAATGCCGCAGGCGGATGCAGAGTTGCGTGCGTTGATTGAGGCTGAAGCAGCAGAAAAGGGTTGGGTGGCTTTGCATGAAGAGCTACAGAAGTTTGATCCGGAGGCAGCGTCTCGGATTCATCCTAATGATCCTCAGCGTTTGCAGCGTGCTATTGAAGTGTATCGGCTGACCGGCAAAACGATGAGCCATTTCTGGGCGCAGCAGGAAGCTGTGTCTTTGCCGTTTGAGATGATTAATATGGCAGTGATGCCAAAAGAGCGCAGTGTGTTGCACGAACGTATTGAGCAGCGTTTTTATGACATGATGGATCAGGGGTTTTTGGCTGAGGTTGAAGGCTTCTACAAGCGTGGTGATCTAACGATTGATATGCCATCTATGCGTTGTGTTGGCTACCGACAGTTATGGCAATATTTAGACGGTGCTGATTTGCTAGATGATGCTATCTTTAAAGGGGTGGTTGCTTCTCGTCAATTGGCAAAAAGGCAGCTTACTTGGTTGAGGGGATGGGAGGATCTGATGATTTTTGATAGTTTGTCGAAAGATCTTGTGCCTGAAGCCTTGAATTATATAGAAAGCAGGATTATATAGGGAAATAAATAAAGATTTGGTGTACTATCTATAGTATTGTTTTATCAATAATTAATTTAATTTTTTTGCTTGTTTAAGGAGATCACAATGTCAAAAGGGCAATCATTACAAGACCCTTATCTAAATATTCTACGTAAAGAAAGAGTGCCAGTATCCATCTTTCTTGTAAATGGAATTAAACTTCAAGGTCAAATCGAATCATTCGATCAGTTTGTGATTCTATTGAAAAATACTGTTAGTCAAATGGTTTACAAACACGCCATTTCTACAGTTGTGCCTTCCCGTACAATTCGCATCCCGTCTCCTGATCAGCCGGAAGATGACGCTGAATAGTTTGTCTGTAATAAGACAAGCAGAGGAATAATAGATTGTTTTTTGAACGTCCAGATAGTGGTGATATAGCTGTATTGGTTCATATAGATTTTCATGATCAAAATGAGTCTTATGGTCCAGAAGAGTTTGTTGAACTTGCTATTTCTGCTGGTGCCGACCCTGTGGCTGTTGTCACGGGATCTCGTCAGCGACCTGATGCTAGATATTTTATCGGTACTGGCAAACTAGCAGAAATTAAAGATATTGTTGATCGAGAGGAAGCCCAAATTGTTCTTTTTGATCATGCATTATCTCCTTCCCAAGAGCGTAACTTAGAAAGTGTCTTACAATGTCGTGTGCTTGATCGTACAGGGCTTATACTTGATATTTTTGCTCAGCGAGCACGTACCCATGAGGGTAAATTGCAAGTTGAGTTGGCTCAATTACAACACATGTCGACTCGTCTTATTCGTGGTTGGACGCATTTAGAACGCCAAAAAGGCGGTATAGGTATGCGTGGGCCCGGTGAAACCCAGCTTGAGACTGACCGTCGATTGCTTAGAGAACGTATCAAAGCCATTCAGAAAAGACTGGCAAAAGTAGGTTCTCAGCGGGATCAGAATCGCCGATCGCGTGATCGTTCCTCTGTTCCAACGGTGTCGCTGGTGGGCTATACCAACGCAGGCAAATCTACTTTATTTAATAGAGCAACAGGCGCTGAAGTTTTTGCGGCCGACCAATTGTTTGCCACCCTAGATCCAACTTTGAGGCGTTTAGATTTAGAACAAATAGGCTCTATAGTATTGGCTGATACGGTGGGATTTATTCGTCAATTACCTCACCGATTGATCAAGGCATTCCAGGCGACCTTAAAAGAGTCGTCTGAGGCGGATTTGTTATTGCATGTAGTGGACGCAGCGGATATTTCTCGTGATGAGAATATGAAGCATGTTGATTCTGTGCTGGAAGAAATTGGCGCTAATGAAGTGCCAACTTTGACTGTATTTAACAAAATTGATGCCTTGCCGACAGCAGAACCTAGAATTGATAGGGATGCTAACGGGAACCCTTTCCGAGTTTGGTTGTCTGCTCGTGATGGTCAAGGTGTTGACTTACTTAAGCAAGCTATTGCTGAACTATTAGCAGAAGATGTTTTTAGTGAAACACTTTATTTGTCGAGTCAGTATGGTCGTTTAAGGGCTATGTTGTTCGAGCATGGAGCGGTGAAATCGGAGCGCTTTGATGAGGCGGGTCGTTTTGTTCTTGATGTAAAGTTGCCTAAAAAAGATTATTTGCAGATTTTGGCTCGCGCAGGCATGTCTGAGGATCAGATAGAAGCGGTGTGAGCTGTACAGGATTATCATTAAAATAAAGTGGAGACGTAGTATGGCCTGGAATGAACCGGGTAATAACGACAATGACCCATGGAATCCAGATAAAAACCGTAATAATGGTGCTGGGCGCCCAGATGGAGATCGTGAAAAAGAGACCAACAATGACCCTTGGGGTCGTAAGCCTGGAGGCAATGAACAAGGGCCTCCAGACTTGGATGAGGCTTTTCAGAAGTTAATGGGGATGCTTGGCGTTAAAAAAACGCGCAAATCCGGTGGCTCTGATGGTGGTGGCTCTGGTGGTATGTCTAGCAAATTTGGCGGTGGTTTGATTGCCATTGTGTTGATTGCTTTGCTTGCCTTGTGGGCAGCTACTGGTGTTTACCAGGTAGATCAGCAGGAGCGAGGGGTTGTGCTTCGTTTAGGTAAGTATCACTCCACGGTTATGCCAGGTCTTCATTGGAATCCACCTATGATCGACTCTGTGAGTAAAGTGAATGTAACGAAAGTTCGTTCTCATGATCATAAAGCGCTGATGTTGACGGTTGATGATGCCATTGTTGAGGTGGGTGTTTCTGTCCAATACTCTGTTCAGGATCCAAAGGATTTCTTGCTTAATGTTCGAAATCCAGAAGAGTCTCTTGCTCAGGTGACAGAAAGTGCACTTCGTCATGTTGTTGGTAGTTCTGAAATGGATCAGATTTTAACGGAAGGTCGTGAGTTATTGGCGTCAGAAGTTAAGGCACGTATTCAGGATTACAGTAGTGCATACGGTACCGGTTTATTGATTTCGAAAGTCAACGTTGAAAATACTCAAGCGCCGACTCAGGTGCAAGAGGCTTTTGATGATGTTATCAAAGCGAAAGAAGATGAGTTACGTGTACGTAACGAAGCTGAATCTTATGCGAATGGTATTATTCCAGAAGCTCGTGGTCGTGCTCAGCGTATCAGAGAAGAGGCTGAGGCTTATCGATCTGAAATAGTAGCTCGAGCGAGCGGTCAAGCGGATCGTTTTGATCGATTGTATCGTGAGTATACTAAGGCGCCAGACGTTACACGTCGTCGTTTGTATATTGAGACGATGGAGTCTGTTTATAAAGACGCAAATAAAGTTGTTGTTGACACTAAAGGTGGAAATAACATGATGTATTTGCCTCTGGATCAATTGATGAAACAGCGTGCTGAGTCTTCTAAAGGTGCTGGATCTTTGAATTCAAACAACATTGGGGCGTTAACTGATCAGGTTCTTGATGAGATTCGCAAACGCCAAAGTGCAACCATTCGTAGAGAGGGCAGAAACTAATGAGAGGCTTTTCTTTTTTCATTTTATTTATTGCCCTTCTTGGTGTGTTGGTCGCATCTCAGACGTTATTTGTTGTTAAAGAGACAGAGCGTGCTGTAGTGCTTAAGTTTGGTGAAATTGTTCAGGATGATGTTAAACCTGGTATTCACTTTAAGCTTCCAATCATGAATGAGGTTAAGACATTTGACGCTCGAATTCTAACAATGGACTCACGCCCTCAGCGTTACTTGACGCTAGAGAAAAAGGCTGTTGTGGTTGATTCTTATGTTAAGTGGAAAATCGATTCTGTTGCCAAGTTTTATCAGGCTACGTCTGGTGATGAGTTTGTTGCCAATCGAGTTCTATCTTCTCGTGTAGATACTGGCCTTCGTAATAAGTTCGGTGAGCGAACTATGCATGAAGTGGTTTCTGGCGAGCGTGATCAGCTAATGACTGAGTTACGTGATGACTTGAATCAAGTTGCTCAGAATGAATTGGGTATCTCGATTGTGGATATTCGAGTTAAGCGAATCGACTTGCCGCCTGATGTTAGTGAGTCTGTTTATCAGCGTATGAGAACTGAGCGTGAGCGTGAAGCTCGTGAGCACAGATCGAAAGGTTTGGAGTTGGCTGAAGGTATTCGTGCTGATGCAGATCGTCAGCAAGTAGTATTGGAAGCTGAAGCTCAACGTGATGCTGAAATGATTCGCGGTGACGGTGACGCTAAAGCAGCGGCTATTTACTCGAAAGTTTACAAGCAAGATCCTGAGTTTTACGAATTTTATCGTAGTCTTCAGGCATACCGTGAAAGCTTTAACGGTAACAATGATTTGTTCGTTCTTGAGCCAGATAGCGAATTCTTTAAGTATCTGAATAGCTCCACTAGTCGTAGTGCTAAATAGAGTGGATATTCGTCAATAATCGTACATGAGGCCTATTTGTTAAAATGGGAAACATGGTACTATTACACAAACCGGGCCCAGCCCGGTTTTTTAATGGTCAAAATAAAGAGAATCTATGCAGGAATTGTTGCAGTCGCTGCTGGTTGGCGTCAGCCTTTTATTGATCGCCGAGGGCATTTTGCCGTTTCTCGCGCCTAATGTGTGGAGAGAAATAATGGTAAAAGCTATCGCGAGCTCAGATTGGAATTTGCGTATTCTGGGCGCGGTTAGTATGTTTCTTGGATTAATGCTTCTTTTGCTGACTCGAAGCTAAGAGGATAATTTAATGACATTAGCAGATCGCTGGTTACTTCCAGAGGGCGTTGACGAGGCGTTGCCTGAACAGGCCGCTAAGATTGAGCACCTTAGAAGAACTCTGCTTAATCTCCATGAAAGTTGGGGATATCACTTAGTAATACCTCCTCTTTTAGAGTATCTAGATTCCCTTCTTACGGGTGCTGGCTCAGACCTAGAAATTGAAACATTTAAAGTAATCGACCAATTATCAGGTCGACTTTTAGGTATTCGTGCCGATTTCACATCCCAAGTGGCTCGTATTGATGCTCATTGCCTTAAAGATGATGGTGTGCAGCGTTTGAGTTATTGTGGCAGTGTTCTACGAACAATGCCGGCTGGCTTAGATGGTACTCGTAGTCCCATTCAGTTGGGCGCAGAAATTTATGGGCATGGCGGCGTAGAAAGCGATGTTGAAGTTTTGTCTTTGATGTTGCAAACCTTGTCTACGGCCGGTTTGTCTAACCTTGTTCTTGATCTTGGGCATGTTGATGTCGTGAGTGGTGTTCTTGCTGCTTGCGATTTGACTGCGGATCAAGAAGGTAAATTGATTGAGCTTTATAAGGCTAAAGATTTGCCGGAGCTTGATAGATATGTTGATGGGCTTGAATGTCTGCGTGATATTCAGAAGCAATGGTTGGTTGGTCTGCCACGTTTATGTGGCGGTAAAGAAGTATTAAAACATGCGGCAGATTTGCTTGGTGATGTAAGCGAGTCAATCCGAGATGCGATTGTTTTGCTGCAGAAAGTGAGTGAATCAATTTGCCAGCGTTTCCCTGCGGTGGGTCTACATTTCGACCTGAGTGATTTGGTTTCTTATAGTTACCACACAGGTGTTGTTTTTGCGGCTTACGTGCCTGGGCATGGTAATGCCATTGCTCGTGGTGGACGATATAACAATATTGGTCAAGTGTTTGGGCGGTCCCGTCCTGCTACAGGTTTTAGTACGGATGTAAAAGCCTTGGTTGCTTTGACAGAGATTGTGGTCAATAAGCCAAAAACTGTTCTTTCGCCAATTTGCTCAAGTGATGCGCTTTGGCATAAAGCGAATTCCTTGCGGGCTGAGGGATATCGAGTGGTAGAGGTCTTGGATGATGTTTACCCTGGAGATGCTGATTTTAAGCTGGAATTTGTTGATGAAGCTTGGCAGTTGATGCCAGTTCAGAGCTAGACTTTTCTTTAAGAACTATCTAAATGAGACCTGAAATTATGGGTAAAAATGTTGTTATTCTAGGCACTCAATGGGGCGACGAAGGTAAAGGTAAGGTTGTAGACCTACTTACTGAAGATGTTGCTGCGGTTGTACGTTTTCAAGGTGGTCACAATGCTGGCCATACATTGGTTATTGATGGCAAGAAAACAGTCTTGCATTTGATTCCTTCTGGTATTTTGCGTGAAGGTGTTCAATGTATTATCGGTAACGGTGTTGTGTTGTCTCCTGCAGCATTGAAAACTGAAGTGCTTGAGTTGTTGGAGCAAGGTGTTCCAGCGGTTGAGCGCTTGAAAATCAGTGCGGCTTGTCCACTAATTCTTCCTTATCATATTGCTATTGATCAGGCTCGTGAGCTTGCTAAAGGTGAGAAAAAGATAGGTACAACGGGTCGTGGTATAGGGCCTGCTTATGAAGATAAAGTGGCACGACGTGCTATTCGTGTTGGTGATTTGCTGGATTCTGAGCGCTTTGCGGCCAAACTTAAGGAAGTCCTTGAGTATTACAACTTTGTCCTCACTCAATATCATAAAGTTGAGCCTATTTCCTTTGACGAAGTGTATGCTGCTGGTTTGGAAATGGCGGATTTCTTGCGCCCTATGGTGGCTGACACTATTACCTTGCTGCATGACTTGCGTAAAGCGGGTGCGAACATCATGTTCGAAGGTGCTCAAGGTTCATTATTGGATGTCGATCACGGTACTTACCCTTATGTGACATCTTCAAATACAACGGCAGGTGGTGCTCCAGCGGGTACTGGTTTTGGTCCTTTGTATTTAGACTACGTGCTTGGTATTACAAAAGCTTATACCACTCGTGTTGGTTCTGGTCCTTTCCCGACTGAACTTTTTGACGAGGATGGCGAGCGTTTGGGTCGTCGTGGTCATGAGTTTGGTGCAACTACGGGGCGCTCTCGCCGTTGTGGTTGGTTCGATGCTGTTGCTTTGCGCCATGCCGTTCAGATTAACTCTGTTTCTGGTATTTGTTTGACTAAATTGGACGTTCTTGACGGTTCTTCTGTCATCAAAGTTTGTGTTTCTTACGCAGATGAAAATGGTAATCCTGTCGCCGGCTCTTTGGTTGATAGTGAAGGTTATGAGAAGGCTAAGCCTGTTTATGTTGAGTTGCCTGGTTGGGCTGAATCAACAGTAGGTGCTGCAAATTTTGAAGCGCTACCAAAAAATGCTCAAGATTATATTCGCTTCCTTGAAGAGCAGGTTGGTGTGCCAATTGATATTATTTCTACTGGCCCAGATCGTAACGAGACAATTGTTATTCGCGACCCTTTTAAACAATAAGTTTTAAATAATGGGTTTGTTGTTAAAAAAAGCCGCTTAGTTGCGGCTTTTTTTGTTTTAATGGGTTGCTAAGTTCAGCATATTAGCATTCTTTGTAAATAGAGTGAAAAGAGGGGGAGGAGTTTGTCTGGGGCTAAGGTAATATTTACAATTGAATTTAAGGCAATTTAAATGCCTGCTAAATAATGAAAAAATGAGAGGGAATATTTATGGTTAAGTTATTGCTTGCTGATGATGATGCTCGTTTATCGGATTTGATTAAAGAATATTTTGATGGCGAGGGTTACGAGGTAGCGCATGCTTGGAATGGTCGTGAAGCGTTAGAGTTCATGGCTGCGGAGATGCCTGATATTGTTATTCTCGATGTTATGATGCCTGAGTTGGATGGCTTTGAAACGTTAAAGCAGATACGTAATAAGAGTTCGGTGCCTGTTATTATGCTGACGGCAAAAGGCGATGATATAGATCGTATTCTTGGCTTAGAGATGGGGGCGGATGATTATTTGTCTAAACCATTTAATCCGCGAGAGTTGTTGGCTAGAATTAAGGCTATTTTGCGTCGAGCAAGTCAGGAGCGAGAAGACGACCCAACTGCTGATATAGATCTTTCTGGTGTATTATTGCGCCGCAAAGATCGGACTGTATATTTGGAAGGTGAATTGGTCGAGTTAACAACTTCAGAATATACCTTGTTGGAATGCATGCTAATGGCACCCGGCCAGGTATTAACAAAGCAAGAGCTTTCTGAAAAAGCTTTGGGTCGTAAGTTGACTATGTATGATCGTAGCTTGGATATGCATATTAGTAACCTGCGCAAAAAAATTGGTAATTTAGAAAATGGTGATCCTCGAATCAAAACCGTCCGTGGTGTAGGCTATATTTTTGTGTCAAATGAACTAGGTGCTTAGCTTTTTATGAAAAATACTTTTCTGCGTGTGTTTCTGGTAGTGCTTCTTTCCAATATTGTTGTGGTGAGTATTGGTTTGGGGATGGTCCAGTTTATCCAGAAACGCAATCAGGTGTCAGCTGATTTACTGGGGGATGTCGGTGTTCAGTTGGTGGCTGGGTATGAAAAGTTCGGTATTACTTCTTTGCAAGAGGAAACAGAAAAAGCTGAAAAGCGTTTGTCTGGAACGATTTATCTTTATCAGGAGAACGGTCGTCCTCTTTTAAAAGCTTTGCCTCGTAACTTTAGAGAGCAAAATACGCCAAGTGCTACAAGTAGGCCCTCGGCGGATTTTTTACATAGTCAATTTATTCAGGTTATTGGTGGGGATAATGTTCAGTATTTGCTTATCTTTAAACCAAATCCTGAAATTAGCTCTCTAGCACCGGAAGCGGTTGTCGGGTTTTCTTTATTAGGCTTGCTCGTTTCGAGTGGTGTTTTGGCTTATTGGCTATTGGGGCCATTGCTTAAGTTGCAGCGTGTTGCTCGCTCTTTTGGTCAAGGTGATATGACGGCTAGGGTTGAAAATAAGCTGGCTCGAAGAAGTGATGCTGTTGGTAAGTTAGCCCGTGAATTCAATGAGATGGCCGTTAGAATAGACACTCTACTGTCATCGAAAGAGCGGTTAATGCGTGATGTTTCGCATGAGTTAAGAACGCCACTTGCTAGGATAGAGGTGGCGTTAACGATTGCAGAAGACAAATATGGTACAGAGGCGCAAAGAGGCTATTTGAACCGAATTCGAACAGAGCTTCATGAGCTTGATGAGCTAATAGGTCAGGTGCTTACTTTGAGTCGTTTAGAGGCGGCCTCTCTCATAAAAGAGGAGGTGGATCTTCAAGATTTCTTGGGTGATATCGTCGAGGACGTGAGTTTTGAAAGTCAGTTGAAAGGCATTTCAGTCACTAAAATCGGTCGTGCGCCAAAAACTATATTGGGTGATCCGCTTCAGTTGCGGCATGCTATTGAAAATGTACTTCGCAATGCATGTTTCTATGCAGGTTGTAATGGTGTGATTGAGGTTGAAACTCAAGAGAAGGCGGGTACTGCTTTTATCTACGTGCGAGATAATGGCCCTGGTGTTTCTGATGACAAATTAGAGAAGATTTTCCACGCTTTCTACCGTTCGTCTGAAGCTCGGGAGGCTAACAGTGGTGGTTTTGGTGTTGGTCTTACTATCTCTCAGCGTATTATTAGTGCTCACAAAGGGCAGATAAGTGCTAAGAATCGTCAGGAGGGTGGTTTAGAGGTGTGTTTTCAACTGCCTGTTGCTTAAACTTAGATTTTAAGTTCAAGAAAAACTTCTGTTTTTGATAAAGCGCTTGTTATTGTCTTTATAGATAAGTAATATGCGCCTCGCAAGTTGGCTAGGCAGTCGCCGCTCAATTTATTGGGGGGAGGAAAGTCCGGGCTTCGCAGGGTAAAGTGCCAGGTAACGCCTGGGGGGCGTGAGCCTACGGAAAGTGCAGCAGAAAATACACCGCCTAAGCAGTTTACTGCCGGTAAGGTTGAAATGGTGCGGTAAGAGCGCACCGCGCGACTGGCAACAGTTCGTGGCAAGGTAAACCCCACTTGAAGCAAGACCAAATAGGAACTCTTTGGCGTGACCCGCGCTGAGTTCGGGTAGGTTGCTAAAGACGTGCAGTGATGTACGTATTAGATGAATGACTGTCCACGACAGAACCCGGCTTATCGGCCAACTTGCACTTTTTTACTTTCTGTTTTTTTCTTCCTGCTTTGTTTTCTATTCTATTCAATTGGTGTCATGGCTAATGGCGCTTTCTTTACTGCTACTTCTCTATATCTTTTAGCTCTTCCACTTCTCGTTTGTTTCTATCCCTTAGAACGGTCTTTTTTTGTCTAAAAAGTGTCACTTTGTGGTTTTTCTCCTGTTTTAGTCTCTGTGTTTCTCTCTTTTTCACGTCTTTACAAAATCATTGCATCTATTTTTGTCTATTTGGTTGGTTTTTTTTTACTCTTTTTCATAAATAGTGTTAAATTGTGGGATAAAGTGTCGATAAGTGGGATATGGCAATGTTTCGTGGGATTCATCAGGTGAGTGTAGATGTGAAGGGGCGAATGTCTCTTCCGGCACGCTTACGCGATGATCTTGCCCAATATGATGAAGATGGTGTGGTTGTGACCATTGATCCTGTTTCTCGATGTTTGCTGCTTTATCCCTTATCTGAGTGGGAAGTAATTCAACAAAAATTAGATAAGTTGCCCACATTTCAGCCACAGGCAAGGCGTTTGCAGCGTCTTTTGGTGGGGCACGCAACGGATTTAGAGGTGGATAAAGCGGGGCGTATTTTATTGCCCGCGCCACTGCGTGAATTTGCTCGATTAGATAAAAAGCTAACGATTCTTGGTCAAGGCAAAAAATTAGAAATTTGGAGCCAAGAAGAGTGGGAAGCGCAACGTGAAGATTATTTATCTCAAGACGCTCTTGAGGATTTACAAACTGAAACCATGATGGATATTTCTTTATGACAAAGACGATGGCAGAACACATAAGCGTCATGCTTAATGAGTCCGTCGATATGCTTGTAACTGACGCTAATGGTCTTTATGTCGATGGGACATTTGGCCGTGGTGGGCATACTCGTTTGGTTTTAGATCGATTAGACAAAGGTCGTTTGCTTGGTTTTGATAAGGATCCAGTGGCGATAGGGTATGGCAAGGCATTGGAGCAAGAAGATTCACGCTTTTCGATTGTTCAAGATAGCTTTGCGAACATGGCTGAGCACATTAATGCTGTATTTGGTGTTGATAGAATTGATGGTGTGATGATGGATCTTGGCGTCTCTTCACCTCAGATTGATGATGCCGAACGCGGTTTTAGTTTTATGAACGATGGTCCGTTAGATATGCGGATGAACCCAGATAAAGGTCAGAGTGCGGCAGAGTGGATTGCTGCTGTTAGCGAAAAGGATATGGCGGATGTTATGTATCAGTATGGCGAAGAGCGATTTTCTCGCCGTATAGCAAAAGCAATCTGTGAATACCGTTCACATACTCCAATTCTAAGCACGCTTCAGCTTTCTAAAATTGTTGCGGAGGCAAACCCAGCTTGGGAGAAAGGTAAGAATCCTGCAACTCGTGCATTTCAGGGTATTCGAATTCACATCAACAATGAGTTAGGTGACTTGGAGGTTGGTCTGGATGCCGCAGCCGAAGCGTTAAAGGTTGGTGGTCGACTGGCGGTTATTAGTTTTCATTCCCTTGAAGATCGAATTGTTAAGCGCTTTATGAAGTTAAAAGCTAAGGGGCCTGAGCTACCAAGGCACTTGCCAATTCGAAACGCACATCTTGATATTAAGTTTAAGACAATCGGTAAGGCAATTAAGCCATCTCAATCTGAAGTGAGCGAGAATGTTCGCTCTCGTAGTGCTGTCTTGCGCGTTTTGGAGCGGGTCAGTGATTAAGGCGCGCTTTGCACCGCTAGTCTTTGCTGTCGGTGTTGTGTTTTTAGCAATGATTTCCATTGCTGTTGTTATTCAGGTTTACGATTTTAGGAAAGACTTCTCCTACCTTCAGACGTTGAAGCAGGATGAAGTGGATTATGAAGTGAAATGGGGGCAGTTGCTACTTGAACAAAGTGCGCTCACCCAGCCTAGTCGCCTAGAGCAGGCGGCTATTAAAGATTTAAATATGCACGCACCTTCTCAGGATGAATTGATAATAGTGAAACCATGAGTATTCATAATAGTGATCACACACCAGGAAAATGGCGCTTTAGATTTGTCTATGGCGTTGCATTATTGCTGTTTCTTATTGCCGGCGGTCGACTGTTTTATTTGACTGTTGTCGATAAGGATTTCTTGCAAAATCAGGGCGAGATTCGTGCGGTACGTACGGAAGCTATTCCTGCTACTCGGGGTATGATATTGGATCGTCGTGGCGAGCCACTGGCTGTTAGTACGCCAACTTGGACGATAATAGCCAACCCTAAAGCCTTGTGGAAAATGCCCCTTGACCCTTCCTCAAATATTGGTCCTGAGCAAGAGATTAAGCGTTTGGCTGAGGTGATGGGTGTTGGTCGAGCGTGGTTGCAAGAGCGATTTGAAGCCAATAAAACTCGTTCTTTCATGTATTTGCGTCGCCAAATTCCGCCTAATGAAGCGGATGCTATTATGGCGGCTCATGTGGTTGGTGTTAGTAAGACGAAAGAATACAAACGCTTTTATCCTGCTGGTGAAGTAGCGTCTCATGTTGTTGGTTTTACCAATATCGATGATAAAGGACAAGAAGGTATTGAGCTTGCCTATGATCAAGCTTTAGAGGGTCAGCCTGGTCGTCGCAGTTACGTGAAAGATCTCTCTGGTAATATAATTCGTGGTGTTGGTGTCGAAGAAGCTGAGCATCCAGGTGAAAATATTGAACTTAGTATTGATCTGAGATTGCAGTATTTGGCTTATCGAGAACTTAAAGCTGCCGTCACAGAGCATCGAGCAACTTCCGCGTCAGCGGTAATTTTAGACGTGAAAACGGGAGAAATATTGGCGATGGTAAATCAGCCATCTTACAACCCAAATGATCGTTCTAAATTGGAATATGAAGAGTTGCGAAATCGTGCAGTGATTGATTTGTTTGAGCCGGGTTCGACCATGAAACCGTTCACTATTTCGGCTGCGCTAATGTCTGGCCAATACACGACAGAAACCACCATTGATACGTCTCCGGGCTATTTGCGTTTTGGGCGTTTTACTATTCGTGACGCTGCGAATTATGGCGTAATTGATTTTGAAAAATTACTCATTAAGTCAAGTAACGTAGGGGCATCAAAAATTGCTTTGTCACTTCCCCAGGATGCCGTTTGGAATATGGATTATGAGCTGGGAATCGGCTCGCCTGTTGGAATAGGCTTCCCTGGTGAGGCTTCTGGGGTCTTGCCTTCACATCCAAAGTGGCATCCATCAGAAATTGCTACTTTGTCATATGGCTATGGTTTGTCTGTGTCGACTTTGCAATTGGCTCAAGCTTATATGACGTTGGCAAATGGCGGTTATCGTGTTCCGGTTACTATCTTTAAGCAAGATGTGCCTGCGGATGGTAAGCAGGTTATTCCGCCAAAAGTGGCTCATGATGTTGTGAAAATGATGGAGTCTGTCGTGACTCGAGGCTCAGGTAAAGCGGCGCAGATCCCAGGTTATCGTGTTGCTGGTAAAACAGGTACTGTTCATAAAGTCGGCTCGAAAGGGTACGAATACGATCAGTACATTGCTTTGTTTGCAGGCGTGGCGCCAGCTTCGAACCCTAGGCTAGCAATGGTTGTAATGATTAATGACCCGAAAGGACGTGAGTATTATGGTGGTGAAGTTGCGGCTCCTGTGTTTTCTCGAGTAATGGAAGGTGCGTTGACGACTCTGAATATTTATCCAGACTTGCCTGAAGGGCTCAGAGAGGTTCGCTTGGAGCCTAAAAAAGTTCCTTATCAAGTTGTACAGGGTGGTTAAATGGGGCAATTAACGCATGCTCAACTTCTTAATTTGGCGGGTTACTCTTTAGAGGGTAATCCGCATTCTGCTTTATATAGCCACCTAGAAACAGACAGTCGTAAAGCCGATCCTGAGTGTGTGTTTTTTGCATTGCCAGGTGTAAGCTCAAATGGTTGGGATTATTTGGATAAGGTGGTTGAATTAGGCTGCAAAGTGGCGGTTATCCCTTCACAGTTAAATTTGCAGCGAGACGATATTGAACTGGTTTCGGTTGCCAATCCGGCAGAATTATTGGTTGATTGTCTGCATGGTTTTTTTGGACGTATGCCGCAGAATATGGTGGCGGTCACTGGGACTAATGGCAAATCTTCTATCTGTTTCTATATTGCCCAGCTTGCTAAATACCTAGGCTTTTCAAGTGGTTTGGTCGGGACTTTTGGTATTGGCCCTTTAGACTCTTTGTCTGAGGCGAAACAAACTACGCCTGATCTTCTTTCGCTACACCTTACTTTGATGCATATGGCTGAATCAGGTGTGGATTTTGTAGCTTTTGAGGCATCGTCTCATGCGCTGGATCAAGGGCGTATTGAAGGTGTTCCCTTTCAAACGGCTGTATTTTCAAATCTGTCTCGAGATCATCTTGATTATCATGGTGATATGAATTCCTATGCTTTGGCAAAGCGACGTTTGTTTGCCTTTGAAAGCTTATCTCACTCTATATTATGTCTTGATGACAGTTATGCGGGTTTTATGGCGGAAGGTGCTAGTGGCTCTGCTTGTCATACCTATAGTTCGCAAAATCCGAGTGCCGATTTTTATGCTAAACAGTTAGTGCTTGAACCAACCGGCAGTCGATTTGTTTTGTGTCATCCTGAAGGGGAGTCTCCTGTCTTCTTGCCTCTTTTGGGGCGTTTTAATGTGCAGAATGCTTTGGCCGCATTGGCGAGCCTTTGGTATGGAGTGAATGATAAGGCGACTTTAGTGAGTGGCTTGTCTAGTTTAAGTGGTGCGCCGGGGCGCATGGATAAAGTTCAGTTACCTAATGCTCCACTTGTTGTGGTGGATTTTGCTCATACTTCAGAGGCTTTAGAAGTGGCCCTGCAAGCATTGAAAGAGCATACAAATGGTCGACTAATTTGCGTGTTTGGTTGTGGTGGCGATAGAGATAGAGGTAAGCGACCTTTAATGATGGCGGCGGCTATGAAGAATGCCGACTATGTATGGTTGACCTCTGACAATCCTCGCACCGAGTCTATAGAACAAATATTTTCCGATGTTTTAGTGCAAACGAATGATGATGAGGCGTTTAGTTTTGAGCCCGATCGTCGGGTGGCTATTCGTCAGGCTATTTTGTCTTCTGGTCCTAATGATGTAGTGTTGATTGCAGGTAAAGGGCATGAAACTTACCAGGATATTCAAGGTGTTAAGCATCATTTTAATGACAAAGAAGAGGCGCTGAGGGCGTTGGAGGCTTATGTTAATTAATCTTACTCTTTCAGATGTTGCGAATGCCTGTGGTGGTGAGCTTGTTGGTGAGGGTTGCGTGCTCAGTGATGTTATAACTGACACTAGAAAAGTCTCACCGGGTTGCCTGTTTGTTGCCTTGAAAGGCGTGCGTTTTGATGGGCATGACTATATTGATCAGGCTGTTCAAAATGGCGCGGTAGCCGTTGTGTCTGAACGCATTCTTGATGGCTATAGCTATGTCAAAGTTGCAGACACCACATTGGCCTACGGAGCAGTAGCTAGGTTGATTCGAGATGCTTTTCAAGGCGCTGTTGTATGCATTACAGGCAGTAATGGTAAAACAACCGTAAAAGATTGGCTGGCGCAGTCCCTCAGTGACAAAAATGTGTTAAAAACACGCGCTAATTTAAACAATCAAATCGGTGTGCCGCAGACGCTTCTTGAGTTGGACGCAAATCATGATGTTGCTGTTATTGAAGCGGGAACCAGCTTTACTGGTGAGATTCCACGGCTGGCGAGCATTGCCTTCCCCGACATAGTTATACTGACAAATGCCAGTGGAAGTCATTTTGAAGGGTTGGGTGGCCTTGAAAGTATTGCCAAAGAAAAGGGTGCATTAATTTCTGGCTCTTCAGCTAATGCTAGTGTCGTTTTGAACGCCGATGATGAATATTTTGATTATTGGTGTGACTTGGCTGGTGATCGTAAAGTGTATTCTTTCGGCTTTAGTGAGTCTGCCGTTCTTTATGCTTCAGATATTAAGCTGGGCGCTGAGTCTAGTTCGGCAATATTTCATTTCAATGGTGATTCGTTACCGGTGAATGTTGCGGGTGCTGGAAAGCATCAAGTTGCGAATGGTATGGCGGTTGTTTTAGCTATGTTGATTCTAGGGATTGATTTTAAGCAAGCGACTGATAAATTAGCCACCCCAGTATTGGTTTCGGGTCGTTTAGAGCGCTTAACCGCGAAAAATGGCGCTCTATTGATTAATGATTGTTACAATGCCAGCCCGTCATCGGTTGAAGCGGCTATTGACGTTCTAGCGACGCAATCAGTAGACGAAACATGGTTAATTCTGGGTGCCTTGGGAGAGCTTGGTGCTCAACGAGATGCAATTCATCATGGTTTAGGGGTATATGCTAAAGACAAAGGGATTTCGTGTTTGATTTGTGTTGGTCCCGTAGCGGGTGTTGCTGGTGCCGCTTTTAGAAGTAAGGGTGGTAACGCTATATTTTGTAATACTCATAATGAGGCGGCGACAGTTGTTCGTCCGCTAGATAAAAAACACGCTATTTTAGTGAAAGGTTCTCGTTCCGCTAAAATGGAAAATGTCATTGAAGCATTAATTAATTAGGATATTCCTTACCAATGTTACTTCTGTTAACGGCTTATTTAAGTAAATACCATACATTTTTTACGGTCTTTAATTACTTGTCTCTACGTGCCATCTTGGGTGTTCTTACAGCATTGGCTATTTCACTATTGATTGGCAACAAGGTCATTGTTTTGTTGCAGCGTCTGCAAATTGGGCAGGCGGTTCGCAGTGATGGACCTCAAACGCATTTGTCAAAAGCGGGCACGCCGACGATGGGTGGTGCGCTCATTATTTTCTCGATTTCTGTCAGCACGCTTTTATGGGGTGATTTGCGTAACCAATATGTATGGGTTGTTTTGTTGGTTATGTTGGCATTTGGTGTTGTTGGTTGGGTAGATGATTATCGAAAAGTGGTTGAGAAAAACCCTCGTGGTCTTCCTGGTCGATGGAAATATTTTTGGCAGAGTATATTCGGTTTGGCCGCGGCGTTTTATTTGTACTATACGGCGAGTACGCCTGCTGAAACGGCCTTAATTGTGCCTCTCTTTAAAGATGTCGCGATCCCTTTGGGTATGTTTTTCATTGTGCTGACGTATTTCGTTATTGTCGGCACCAGTAATGCGGTGAATTTAACCGATGGCTTAGACGGGTTGGCGATTCTTCCGACTGTGTTAGTGGGGGGGGCGCTTGGTGTGTTTGCCTACCTGACCGGTAACATCCGATTTGCAGATTATTTGCTCATCCCCTATGTACATGGTTCCGGGGAGTTGCTGGTGTTTTGTGCTGCTCTTGCTGGGGCGGGTTTGGGCTTTCTATGGTTTAACACTTACCCTGCGCAGATTTTTATGGGTGACGTAGGTTCTTTGGCATTAGGTGCGGCGCTGGGGACAATTGCTGTTATCGTTCGTCAAGAACTCGTGTTGTTCATCATGGGTGGTGTTTTTGTGATGGAAACAGTGTCGGTTATTTTGCAAGTCGCCTCCTATAAGTTGACCAAGCGAAGAATATTTAGGATGGCACCCATACATCACCACTTTGAACTAAAAGGCTGGGCTGAGCCTAAAGTTATTGTGCGTTTTTGGATTATCACTGTTTGTCTTGTTTTAGTGGGTTTTGCCACCTTAAAAGTACGTTAGGAGTTTTGCATGTCGTTGATCGGGTCAGATCGGGTAAGAGCCGTTGTCGGCTTGGGTGCGACAGGCTTGTCTTGCGTACGTTTTTTAGCGAGCAAGGGAATTGAGTTTTATGTGGTGGACTCTCGTGAGAATCCACCAGGCTTGGAACAGGCAAAAGAGTTTTGTTCTGATGAGCGAATTTTCACCGGTAGTCTCGATGTGCTGGAAACGCTCGGAGTGACTGAGTTGTTCGTGAGTCCCGGAATTGCATTGCGCACACCTGTTTTGGCTCGTTTGGCCGAGCGTGGCGTTGTGATGCGTGGTGATATTGATTTGTTTTGTGATTATGCGGATGCTCCTTTTGTTGCCATAACTGGCTCTAATGCGAAAAGTACCGTCACGACGTTAGTGGCTTTGTTGCTCCAGGCGAGTGGGAAAAATACCAAAGCTGGCGGCAACTTGGGATTGCCAGCGTTAGATTTATTATCTCCTGATACCGATTTCTACGTGATCGAGTTGTCTAGTTTTCAGCTTGAAACAACGCACGCATTACAGGCTGATCTGGCTTGTCTTCTCAATGTCTCCGAAGATCATATGGACCGTTATAAGGATCTTTATGAGTATCAACGTGCCAAACAAAAAGTCTATCGTGGTTGCAAGGCGGCTGTCTGTAATAAACAGGATATATTAACGGCTCCACTGTTGGCTGAAGGTGTGCCTGTTCGTGCCTTTACGACCAAAAGTCCTGATTTAAAAGAATATGGCATGCTTAAAGATGGTGATGGGGCTTGGTTGTGTAAAGGTGTTGAGCGTCTTTATCATACGTCCGAAATCGCGTTAAAGGGTTCTCATAATCACGCCAATGTTCTGGCTGCCTTGGCAATGCTAGAGTTGCTTGGTGTAGAGGTGATGTCTGAGGCCGTTGGGAATGTATTGAAAGAGTTCGGAGGTCTGCCGCATCGATGTGAAACGGTTCGAACTCTTAATGGTGTGACCTATATTAATGATTCAAAAGGCACCAATGTTGGAGCGACGTTGGCGGCGCTTCAAGGACTTGGTTCAGTGGCAAATAAAAATATTGTGCTGATTGCTGGAGGGGAAGGGAAAGGCGCAGACTTTAGCGCTCTTACTAAACCTGTTAAGGATCTGGTACGCACTGTGTATTTGTTTGGTAAAGATGCCAATCGCATTGCGGAAGTCTTGTCACCGGATTCAATGATTAAGCGCTTTGAAACCTTAGATGAGATTGTGGTTGATATTGGACAGAGCAGTAAAGAAGGTGAAATAGTTTTGTTTTCGCCTGCTTGTGCAAGCTTGGATATGTATAAAAACTACGAAATGCGCGGAGCTCACTTTGCTCGTTTGGTAGCTGAGTTATGACATGGTTAAAAGTGTTTGATCGAGTGTCTCTTCGTGAGTTTGCTCAGGTTGATGCTATTTTTGTTGCCGCTATTGTTTCTATTTTGGCGCTAGGGATGGTCATGGTTTCTAGTGCGTCCATTTCTATCTCTGAAACGATTCATGGTCACCCTTATTTCTTTATGGGAAGGCAAGGTTTATATCTTGCCATCGGTTTGCTATTTGGTTGGATTCTACTGTCTTTGCCCACGCATCAGCTGCAGAAGTGGGGGATTTTGATGATGGGGCTGTCTCTTATCTTACTCATTCTTGTTCTTATTCCCGGAATTGGAAAAAGTGTTAATGGCAGTCGTCGTTGGATCAATTTGGTGGTTTTTAACCTTCAAGCATCAGAAGTTGCAAAAGTGTGTATGGTGGTTTATGTCTCTGGCTATCTAGTGCGAAGAGCTGACCGGGTACGAGAAGGTTGGGTTGGCTTCGTTCTTCCGCTTTGCTTATGCAGCATTTTTCTTTTGTTTTTGCTTTTTGAGCCGGATTTTGGTGCCTCTGTCGTGTTATTGGGCACTGTAATGGTGTTGTTGTTTTTGGGTGGAGCACCCTTGTATCAGTTTTTGCTATTGATGGTTGGTGCTGTTTCCATGCTAGGCGTTGTTGCAATTTCTGAAAGTTATCGCTTAAAGCGCTTGATGAATTTTATAGATCCATGGGCTGATCCTTTTAATGAGGGTTATCAGCTTAGTCAGGCTTTAATCGCTTACGGTCGTGGTGAGTGGTTTGGTTTAGGTTTGGGGAATAGCGTTCAGAAGTTGTCCTATTTACCTGAAGCTCACACGGATTTTGTATTTTCTATTTGGGTTGAAGAAACGGGCATGTTTGGTGGTTTGTTGTTGATATGCTTGTTTGCATTGATGGTCGCCCGTGCTTTTAAAATTGGTCGTCAGGCTATGACGCTATCTCGTCCGTTTGCTGCTTATATGTGTTTTGGTTTTTCAATTCTAATCTTGGCTCAGGTTATTATTAATATAGGTGTGAATACAGGCTTTTTACCAACCAAGGGGCTGACTTTACCGTTGATTAGTTATGGCGGCAGTAGCTTGATAATTACTTTAGGTAGCTTGTTTGTTGTGGCGCGTGTTGATATTGAGAACAAACGGGCACAGAGGGATGGTGGTTCTGGTGAATTGGCGGAAATGAAAGAGAAGACGATATGAGCGATGTGAAAAGAGTCGTTATAATGGCTGGCGGAACCGGCGGTCATATTTATCCAGCATTGGCTTGTGCTCATAGTTTTAAGGATAAAGGTGTCGAGGTTCAATGGCTTGGCTCCAAAGGCGGGATGGAAGAGTCTCTTGTGCCTAAGCATGATATTTCTTTGCATTCTCTCTCCATTAAAGGGGTCAGAGGTAAGGGGATATTAGGTCTGTTAGTCGCTCCTTTCAGAATTTTGCATGCAATCGGTCAAGCTGTGGCTGTGTTACAAAAAGTGAAGCCCGATGTTGTATTAGGTATGGGTGGGTTTGTAGCCGGTCCGGGTGGTGTGGCAGCTAAGCTTTTAGGTATTCCATTGGCTGTGCATGAGCAAAATGCCATTGCTGGGACAACAAATACTCTTCTGTCAAAGTTGGCGAGTCTAAGATTACAGGCTTTTGATGGTGCTTTGCCAAATGCTATTAGTGTGGGTAACCCTATTCGAAGCGATATTCTGGATCAGCGTGTTCGTGTATCTAGAAATGGAGTAGCAAGACCGCTGAGACTACTTGTTGTTGGTGGTAGTTTGGGTGCTAAGGCGATTAATGACGTCATTCCACAAGTCTTAGCTAAATGGTCTTTCTCGCAGCGTTTGGATGTTTGGCATCAGACGGGTGTTCGAAATTTTGACGAAGTATCGATGCTTTACAAAGAAGCCGGTGTAGATGCCCGTGTTGAAGCCTATTTAGATAATATGGATCAGGCCTATTATTGGGCTGATATTGTTTTGTGCCGTGCAGGCGCTATGACGGTAAGTGAGCTGGCAGTGGCAGGTTTGCCTTCTATTTTGGTCCCTTACCCGTATGCAATAGATGATCACCAGACTGCGAATGCGCGCTATTTAGAAAACGTTGGGGCCGCTTATTTGCTACCTCAGCCGCAATTAAATTGTGACAAAATCATTTCTTTGCTTGCTAGTTTTGTAGAAGGTGAAGAGACATTATTGAAAATGGGGGAGCAGGCCAAATTGGTTGCTCATCCAAATGCAACGCAAGATGTTGTTGCACATTGTTTAAGGTTAATAAAATCATGATTGATATTAAAGCTCAGTACGATATCCCTACGATGCGTCGTATTCAGAATATTCATTTTATTGGGATTGGCGGTGTTGGTATGTGCGGCATTGCAGAGGTGTTGCATAACCAAGGGTATAGGGTTTCTGGCTCTGACCTTAAGTCATCATCAACTACTGAGCGTCTTGAAGGCCTTGGTATTAAAATTTATCTTGGGCATTTGGAAGAAAATGTCTATGACGCTCACGTGATTGTGGTATCTACTGCTGTCAATGAGCAGAACCCAGAGATTATTTGGGGTAAAGAGAATAGGGTTCCTATTGTTCGTAGAGCAGAAATGTTGGCTGAGTTGATGCGTTATCGCCATGGTATTGCGGTCGCTGGGACTCATGGCAAAACGACAACAACAAGCTTGATGGCATCTGTATTGGCGGCAACTGGCGAAGCACCGACATTTGTTATTGGTGGGCGTTTGACTAGTGCTGGGGCGAATGCGCAATTAGGTAGTAGTGCTTACCTTGTAGCAGAAGCTGATGAGAGTGATGCGTCATTCCTGCATTTGCAGCCACAAACTGTGATCATAACCAATATTGATGAAGATCATATGGATACTTATGGTGGTGACTTTGAAAAGGTGAAGCATACCTTTATTGAGTTTGTGCACAATCTGCCTTTCTATGGTTTAGCGGTTTTGTGTGTTGATGATGAAAATGTTCGTGAAATTTTGCCACATTTAAGTCGTCCAGTTTTAACTTACGCTATTGATGAAGAGGCGGATTTTTACGCAACCGATATAGTACAGACGGGTCGATACTGTGAGTTTTTAGCTCACCGCCCTGAATGTGAGCCACTGAAAATTCGTCTACCGATGCCGGGTCGTCACAACGTACTCAATGCGCTTGCGACTATAGCTGTTGCTACGGATTTGGGTGTTGAGGCGACGGCTATTCAAGCTGGGCTAATGGGCTTTGAAGGTGTGGGACGTCGCTTCCAAGAGCAAAAACCATTGGCGCTTCCTAATGGTTCAGATGTTATGTTTGTTGATGACTATGGCCATCATCCAAGTGAAGTGTTGGCGACGATCAAAGCCATTCGAGCGGGATGGCCTGAGAAGCGTTTAGTAATGGTTTATCAGCCGCATCGCTATACTCGAACTCGTGACCTGTATGAGGATTTTGTCAGAGTTCTCTCTCAGGTCGATGTTTTGCTTTTGTTGGATGTTTACTCGGCTGGTGAAACCGCTATTAATGGTGCTGATAGTCGTTCTTTGTGTGGCAGTATTCGTCAGCGCGGTAATGTTGACCCTATTCATGTTGGGAGTGAGGCGGATCTACGTTCTATCTTGAGCAATGTCTTGCGTGAAGGTGATTTGTTGATTACGCAAGGTGCTGGCGATATCGGTATGGTTGCGAAGAATTTATCAGTGAGCGGTATTTAATATGTCAAAAGCACTTAAAGAATCAGTTATTGCCGTCATTTTTGGTGGCCGTTCTGCAGAGCGTGATGTTTCTATGCAGAGTGGGCCTCTTGTCGCTGAAGGGCTTCGCTCAAAAGGTTTTCAGGTGGTAGAGCTGGATCTCTATGGTCCAAGTGGCGAGTTGGATCCTATTGTGCAGTTACAGTCTATTGAATTTGATCTTGCTTTCATTGCTCTGCATGGTGGAGAAGGTGAGGATGGTCGAGTTCAGGCTTTGCTTGAAATGTTTGGCAAACCTTATACCGGTAGTTCACCTTTAGCTTGTGGGTTAGCAATGGATAAAGTGCTAACTAAACGTTTTTGGAATGGTATTGGGATTCCGACGCCAGCGTATTTATCTTTTGTTGGGCATGCTGATGCAGATTTGATTGAAGATAAGATGTCCTATCCAGTGATCGTTAAGCCTTCTAGAGAAGGGTCAACCATTGGTATCAATAAAGCAATGAATCGTGCAGAGCTTGATGATGCGCTTTTAAAAGCGCTTGAATATGATTCAGATGTGTTGGTTGAAGAGTTTGTCGATGGTCCTGAGTTTACCATTACGGTAATCGATGATATTGCGTACCCTGCAATAGGTCTAAAACCTGCTCCAGACCATAAGCTTTATGATTACGAGGCTAAATACATAGCGGATGATACCGAATATTTGCTGCCTTGTGGTTTAGATGAGGATGATGAGAATGAATTGCAAATGCTGGCGCTTGATGCTTATCGCTCTTTGGGTTGTACTGGATGGGGGCGCGTTGACATAATGCGCGATCAGGCTGGTGTATTTTGGGTGTTGGAAGTAAACACTGCGCCAGGTATGACCTCTCATAGCTTAGTGCCAATGGCAGCTAGCTATGTAGGTATCGATTACGCTTCACTTGTGGAGAAAATTGCGCTGAATGCTTGGGATAGAGTAGGGCGTAATTAATTTATGAGGGTAGCGGCACTAATCGGGGCGGTTTTATTGATATTGGTGGCTGTTTTTCAGGGGAATGATTCTCCTGAAACTTGGTTTGCTATTCAGAAAATAGAGATTAAAGGTGACTTGAAGTACGCCACGGAAGAAGAATTGCAGTCTGATTATTCTTCTTTGCTGGGGCAGAGTCTTTTAAGTGTTTCTTTATCTGATGCTCTAGCCACGGTTTTGTCATCGGAGTGGGTGGCAAGTGCAGAGATTCGTAAAGTTTGGCCAAATACATTGCAGGTGCTTGTTCATGAGCATACGCCTCTAGCATACTGGGGGGATGGGCAATTGATATCCACCTCTGCGGTTGTTATTACCCCTCATAAGGTGCCTAATTTGCCGCTTACTAAATTATATGGCCCTGAAGACTCAAGCGATGTTGTGCTAGAGCAATTTGGTTTAGTGAGTCAGGTGTTGGCTTCAACCTCTCTTCGTGTCTCGACACTTACTTTAGAGCCAAGAGGGGCGTGGAGCATTATTTTCACCAATGGTATAGCGGTTAAGCTTGGTAGGAATGAGATTTTAGAAAGGTTGCAGCGCTTTATAGCGGTGTATAAAAGTGATTTATCGGGTAGAATAGATCAAATAACGTCAGTCGATGCTCGCTATCCTCATGGGGTAGCTGTAGGTTGGAAAAAAAATAATTGATATTGGCCTGTTTGTTGCTTTTTTGAACAATAAGGTTTTGGTTTTTGTCAAAACAACACGTAATGCCGGGAAGGTGAAATGATAGTCGGTTTGGATGTAGGCACATCGAAAGTTATCTGTTTGGTTGGCGAAGTTCTAGCTGATGGTAGTTTGGAAATTGTCGGTATTGGCTCTCATAGTTCAAAGGGTATGAAGCGTGGTGTGGTAATCAACATTGAGTCAACGGTTCAGTCAATTCAGCGTGCGGTTGAAGAGGCAGAATTAATGGCGGGGTGTAATATTCATTCTGTCTATGTCAGTGTTGCTGGTAGCCACATTCGCAGCTTAAACTCTCATGGTATTGTTGCTGTTAAAAATGGCGAAGTGCAGCAAGAAGATATTGATCGAGTTATTGATGCGGCTCAAGCGGTGCCAATTTCTTCAGATCAACGAGTGCTTCATATATTGCCGCAGGAGTATCACATAGATTCTCAAGAAGGTATTAAAGACCCTCTTGGAATGTCTGGTGTTCGGCTTGAGGCGAATGTGCATTTGATTTCGGGTGCTGTTAACGCTGTGATGAATGTTGAGAAGTGTATTAAGCGATGTGGCCTAGGGGTTGATGGTGTCATCTTGTCCCAGCTGGCTTCTAGTGAATCGTCGCTTAGTGAAGATGAAAAAGATTTAGGTGTTTGCTTGATTGATATCGGTGCGGGAACATCTGATATTGCTGTTTGGCTTGATGGTGCATTGCATCATACCGCAGTGGTTCCTGTTGCTGGTGATCAGGTAACAAATGATATTTCGATGGCTTTACGTACGCCAACTCAGCATGCGGAAGAAATCAAAGTGAAATATGCGTGTGCCATGTCTTCAATGGCATCTGCTGATCAGGTTCTTCAAGTGCCTAGTGTTGGTGATCGTCAGCCAAGATCAATCACTCGTCATGCTTTGACTGAGGTTGTTGAGGCAAGATATGAAGAAATTTATAATTTAATTCTGGATGAATTAAGACGCAGTGGGTATGCCGAGCGAATCCCTGCAGGTATTGTAATTACTGGTGGTACGTCACTTATGGAAGGGGCGGCAGAATTGGCTGAGAAGGTTTTTCAGATGCCAATTCGATTATCTTTACCAGATTGTACTAAAGGAATGTCTGACATTGTCGATAACCCTATATATTCAACAAGTGTTGGATTATTGGCTTATGGTAGTAAAGAGGCTGAAGTAACCGAGATCTCGAAACGGATGATGTCTAAGGCGCAAACTAAACGAGAAACATCAGTTCTGGCACCTAAAAAAGAAATCGGGCCGTCCTTCAGTGCAACGAAGGCATGGCAGAAATTAAAACACTGGTTTCAAAGTTATATTTAGTCAGAATTGATTGTGAATTTATTGAGGAGCGATAAGCCCATGAATGTCTTTGATTTAGCCGAAGATAATTTATCAGATAATGCTGTAATTAAAGTAATCGGTGTTGGTGGTGGCGGTGGTAATGCCGTGCGTCATATGCTTGAAAACCGATTGGAAGGTGTTGAGTTTATTTGTGCCAACACTGACTCTAAAGCACTGATAGGTTTTGAAACAGGAGTTTCTTTACAGCTTGGTTCAACCATTACTAAAGGGTTGGGTGCTGGGGCAAATCCAGAAGTGGGTAGAGATTCGGCCTTAGAAGATCAAGAGAAAATCACCCAGTTGTTGACTGGCGCTGATATGGTTTTTATCACCGCGGGTATGGGTGGTGGAACCGGTACAGGTGCCGCGCCAGTTATTGCTAAAGTGGCGCGCGAATTGGGGATTTTGACGGTGGCTGTTGTTACTAAGCCTTTTCCTTTTGAAGGTCGTCGTCGTGCAAAAGTTGCCGAGGAAGGTGTGAAGGAGTTACGCGAAAATGTCGACTCTTTGATTACCGTTCCAAATGAGCGTCTTTTGCCAGTTTTAGGTAAGAATATTTCATTACTGAAAGCGTTTGGCGAAGCAAATAATGTTTTGTTTAATGCGGTTCAGGGTATTACAGATTTGATTATGCGACCTGGTTTAATCAACGTCGACTTTGCAGATGTAAGAACGGTTATGTCTGAAATGGGTATGGCGATGATGGGGACGGGGTCTGCATCTGGCGAGGATAGAGCTAGGGTGGCTGCTGAGGCTGCAATACATAATCCTCTACTGGAAGATATTAATCTCAGAGGTGCGCGTGGCGTGCTGGTAAACATTACAGCAAACGAAGAAGTTGGTTTGTCTGAGTTTACCGAGGTTGGTGGGATTATTGAAGAATATGCATCGGAAGATGCTACTGTCGTGATTGGTTGTGCAATTGATCCTAGTGTAGGTGATGAAATGCGAGTCACGGTGGTTGCAACTGGTTTAGAGGGTCGCTCCGCAGTCGAAATGAAGTCTGCTGTTGGTGAATCTGTTGTCTCTCAACCAGTTATGGCGAAGGTTGAACAAGTTGTTGATAGCGAAAGCGCAAAAGCAACTGTGGCTCAATCTGTGCCGAAGCCTGAGCAGCATGTGAAGGCTGAAGTGGTAGAGAAAAACTTGGATGAAAAGAAAGAGTCTGTTGATTCTGCCTCTATTTCAAGTGGCGATAAATTATCGTATTTGGACATTCCGGCATTTTTACGTCGTCAAGCTGATTAATTTAAGCAAAATCAGTGCAATGTTACGGTGCTGGATTGTATAAAAAATGTGTTATTGATACTATTTTGTAAAGAATAGTATCCAGTCATAAAATTGTAGGAATATAATGGTACGCCAACACACACTTAAGAACATTATTCGAGCAACTGGGGTGGGTTTACACTCTGGCGAGAAGGTGTATTTGACACTAAAGCCTGCGCCTGTAAATACAGGTATTGTATTTGTTCGTACAGACTTGGATCCAGTTGTAGAGATTCATGGTGATGCGCGAGCAGTCGGATCAACAAATTTTGCTACGGCTTTATGTCAGGGTGATGTGAAGGTAAGTACTGTAGAGCATTTGTTATCAGCAATGGCTGGTTTGGGTGTAGATAACGCTTATGTAGAAGTGAGTGCTAGTGAAATTCCTCTTATGGATGGAAGTGCTAGTCCTTTTGTTTTTCTTCTGCAATCGGCAGGTCTAGAGGCCCAGAGTGCACCAAAAAGATTTATTCGAGTGAAGAAGCCGATTAGAGTTGATGAGGGTGATAAATTCGCTTCTCTTGAGCCTCACTCTGGTTTTCGCTTGTCTTTCACTATTGACTTTCAGCATCCAGCTATTGGCGAAGATGTTCAAAGTACATCATTTGATTTTTCAACGACCACTTTCGTTAAGGAAATTAGTCGTGCGAGAACATTTGGTTTTATGAAGGATCTTGAATACTTTAAAAACAATAACCTTGCTCGTGGTGCAAACATGGAAAATGCCATCGTACTTGATGACTACCGTGTGCTAAACGATGAAGGTCTACGTTACCGTGATGAATTGGTTCGTCATAAAGTATTGGATGCGATTGGTGATTTATACCTTCTAGGTCATAGTTTGATTGGTGAGTATAAAGCTTACAAATCTGGCCATGCTTTGAATAATAAGTTATTGCTTGCTTTGCTTGAACATCAAGATGCTTGGGAATATGTTGTTTTCGAAGATGACGCGCAAACGACTCCAATTTCTTATGTGGAGCCTGCTTTTGTCGGTGCTTAGTAAGTGATTATTTCTTGATCGCATTTTAAAAAACCAGACTATATGTCTGGTTTTTTTGTATTTAGGTCCTTGATATTTCATGTTTTGTCACACATTACCATGATAGACTGTCCTTATTACTAATTGGCTACGATGAGTTCAAGATGTTAGGAACCGTAATTAAAAAAATTGTCGGCACAAAGAATGACCGAGAAGTTAAACGATATAGAAAAGTCGTTGCACAAATAAACCAACTTGAAGAATCTTTTCACAAATTATCAGATGATGATTTGTCGGGTAAAACTGGTGAGTTTCGTGATCGTCTCGTAAACGGTGCGTCACTAGAATCTATTCTGCCTGAGGCTTTTGCTGTTGTCCGCGAGGGTAGTAGTCGAGTGATGGGAATGCGTCATTTTGATGTGCAGCTCATTGGTGGCATGGTTCTAAATGAAGGTAAGATCGCTGAAATGCGTACAGGTGAAGGTAAAACGCTTGTAGCAACCTTAGCAGTTTACTTAAACGCTTTGTCATCTAAAGGCGTACATGTTGTGACTGTGAACGACTATCTGGCTAAGCGTGATGCTAACTGGATGCGTCCTTTATATGAATTTTTAGACATGAGTGTTGGAGTGGTTTTTTCTGGTCAAGATCGTGACGAGAAGAAAGCAGCATACTTGTGTGATATTACCTACGGTACAAATAACGAATTTGGTTTCGATTACCTCCGCGATAATATGGTATTTCGTTTGGAAGACCGTGTTCAGCGTGATCTTAACTTCTCAGTCGTTGATGAAGTGGACTCCATCTTGATTGATGAGGCTAGAACGCCTCTGATTATCTCTGGTGCCGTTGAGGACAGTTCTGAGCAATACCGTAAGATCAACAATTTGGCTCCTTTGTTGGTGAAGCAAGAAGAGACTGAAGATGAAGAGCCAAGTGGTCATTATGTCTTTGATGAATCGCAACGCAGTATTGAGTTAACAGAAGAAGGTCATTCTTTTGTTGAAAATTGGCTAGTAGAACAAGAATTGTTGGGAGAAGGTGAGAGCCTATATGCGGCTGGGAACCTTTCTTTGTTGCATCATGTTCATGCCTGTTTGAAAGCGCACGTGATTTTCAAAAAGAACGTTGATTATGTGGTTCAGGGCGATCAAATCGTCATTGTTGATGAGCATACAGGTCGAACAATGGCTGGTCGACGTTGGTCTGAGGGGATTCATCAGGCTGTAGAGGCTAAAGAAGGTGTGACTATTCAGGCCGAAAGTCAGACTTTGGCATCCACCACTTTCCAAAATTATTTCCGTTTGTATGACAAACTGTCTGGTATGACAGGTACGGCTGATACTGAAGCGTTTGAGTTTCAGCAGATTTACGGCTTATCCGTTATTGTGATCCCTACAAACCGTCAGGTTCAGCGTAAAGACTTCAATGACTTGATTTATATGTCTACTGAAGACAAATTCGAAGCCATTGTATTGGATATTGAAGAGATCGTTAAGCAAGGCCGTCCTGTGTTGGTTGGTACGGCGTCTATTGAGTACTCTGAGCTTTTATCTAATTATCTACTTAAGAAAAATGTTAAGCATAATGTTCTTA
This sequence comes from Marinomonas sp. ATLA20, assembly GCF_057180105.1. Lineage (NCBI taxonomy): Bacteria > Pseudomonadati > Pseudomonadota > Gammaproteobacteria > Oceanospirillales > Oceanospirillaceae > Marinomonas > Marinomonas sp. ATLA20. The sequence continues at coordinate 15,570 of NZ_JBXUKU010000013.1, read as the reverse complement.
ATGCTAAGCAGCATGAGCGTGAAGCTGAAATTGTTGCTGATGCAGGTCGTCCAGGAGCAGTGACTATTGCGACTAATATGGCAGGTCGTGGTACGGATATTGTGCTCGGAGGTAACTTGCAAGTTGAGTTAGCTCAGCTAGGTGAAAGTGCTAGTCAAGAGGCTATTGATGCGCTGAAAGCGGATTGGAAATCTCGTAATGAGTCTGTGTTGGCGGCAGGTGGTTTGCATATTATTGGTACTGAGCGCCATGAATCTCGCCGTATTGATAACCAGTTGCGTGGCCGTGCTGGTCGTCAGGGTGATGTTGGTTCTTCGCGTTTCTACTTGTCTCTAGAAGATAATTTAATGCGCATCTTTATGTCTGATCGCATCAAGAAAATGATGATGGCTCTTGGAATGGAGAAGGGTGAGGCCATTGAGCATAAAATGGTTTCAAACGCGATTGAAAAGGCTCAGCGTAAAGTAGAAGGTCGTAACTTCGATATTCGTAAGCAGTTGCTAGAATACGATGACGTGGCAAATGATCAGCGCCAAGTAATTTATCGTCAGCGTTTTGACATGATGGTGTCTGAAGATCTTTCTGAAGCTATTTCCGCAATGCGAGAAGAAGTTGTTACTGGTCTGATTGATGAATTTATTCCACCGCAAAGCATCTTCGATATGTGGGACCTTGAGGGATTGGAAGAGAAGGCGCGTAATGAATTTGGTTTAGAGCTTCCAGTTGCAAAATGGGTTGAAGAAGATAAGAAATTATATGAAGAGCCTTTGCGTCAGAAGATTCTGGATGCCTTTGTAAGTGATTATAAAGCGAAAGAAGACATTGCTGGCGAGCAGCCTTTTCGGTCTTTTGAGAAACAAGTGTTATTACAGGTTCTTGATACTCTGTGGAAAGAGCATCTTCAGACGATGGATATGCTTAGACAAGGTATTCACTTGCGAGGTTACGCTCAGAAAAACCCTAAGCAAGAATATAAACGTGAATCGTTTGAGTTGTTCCAAGGGCTGCTAGAGCAAATTAAATACGAAGTGATCCAAATTATTACTCGTGTGAAAGTTCAGTCTGCTGAAGAAGCTGAGAAGATTGAAGAGGCTCGTAAAAAGCAAGAAGAAAAAACAACCGTTAACATGATTCACGATTCTCTGAACTCGTTAGCTGAAGGGGATTCGGGCTCTGCTGATGCCCAAGAGTATCCTAAAGTAGGTCGTAATGAGCCGTGTCCGTGTGGTTCAGGTAAAAAATACAAACAGTGTCACGGTAGTCTTATTTAATTGGAGAAAGCTTAAATGGCTGTAGGGTTGCATGATTTTCCTCATATTCCTGAAATAAAAGGAATTAGAATTGGTGTCGCAGAAGCTGGCATTAAAAAGCCCAACAAAAAAGATGTTGTGATTTTTGAGTTATGCGAAGGTGCCTCTGTTGCTGGGGTTTTTACTCAAAATGCTTTTTGCGCTGCTCCTGTGCGTATTTGTCAGAAGCATTTAGGTTTGTCTGGCAGCCGCTATTTGTTAATCAATACAGGTAATGCGAACGCAGGCACGGGGAAATCAGGGCTAGATACTGCTTTAAAGACTTGTGAGGTTTTGGCCCACGAGACTAACGTGAGTGTTGAATCTATTTTGCCTTTTTCAACAGGTGTCATTGGCGAGCCATTGCCGGTAGCTAAAATTGTTGCGGCTATTCCTAAGGCACTTGCGAATTTATCTGCTGATAACTGGCGCTCTGCGGGTGTTGGTATTATGACCACCGACACTTTGCCTAAGGGCTCGGTTCGTACTTTCGAGTTTGGTGGTCAAAGCTTTTCCATTGCGGGTATATCAAAAGGTGCCGGCATGATCCGTCCTAACATGGCGACCATGTTGGGTTATGTTTGCAGTGATATCGCAATGGACGTTGATGTTCTTCACGCGATATTGAAGGACGTGGTTAATAAAAGCTTTAACCGAATTACTGTTGATAGCGATACTTCTACCAATGATTCCTGTGTGGCTGTTGCAACAGGTATGGCTGGTAATGCTAAAGTGACTTCTGTAAATGAGCCATTGGCACAAGCTTTTATTGTTGCCTTTACTGAGGTTATGCAGGAGTTGGCTCATGCCATTGTTCGCGATGGAGAGGGGGCGACTAAATTCGTTACCGTAGAGGTTGTTGGTGCTGCTGTTGAGTCTGATGCGACGAAAGTTGCATTTGAAATTGCACATTCGCCTCTCGTTAAAACTGCGCTATTTGCTTCTGACCCTAATTGGGGGCGAATTTTGGCGGTAGTTGGTCGTGCTGGCGTTGATGGTTTAGATGTTGATCGTGTTCAGCTTCACATCAACGGTTTTGAAGTGGCTCGTGATGGTGGTCGATCTCCAGATTATTTGGAAGAGCATGGCAAGCAGGCAATGGCACCTGAAGAAATACATATAGTGCTCGACTTAGGTATGGGATCTGAATCTGATACTGTTTGGACGACGGATTTTTCTCACGAATATGTGACTATTAATGCAGAGTACCGCACCTAATGTTAGTTAGAGTGGCTGTTGGTGTCATCCTTCGTGCTGATACGGTTTTTATTGCTCTACGTAACTCCAGTCAGCATCAAGGTGGTTTGTGGGAGTTTCCTGGAGGTAAGTGTGAGCCTTCCGAGTCGGCTGAGACTGCTTTGGTGCGAGAGTTAAAGGAGGAGTGTGGTATTGTTGTCACGGAGTGCTCTTTTTTTAAAACCATTGCCCATGATTATGGAGATAAGCAAGTTGAGCTTTGTTTCTATAAGGTCACGGCTTTTGATGGTGAGCCAGAAGGAAGAGAGGGGCAGCAAGTGAGTTGGGTGGCTATTTCTGATTTGTCGGCCTACCAGTTCCCAGAAGCTAATCAGAAAATCGTATCGGATTTAATGAGCATGGTCTAACACTGATTGTCTTGATTTATCTGCAAAAAAAAGAGCTTAGGCTCTTTTTTTTGCTTTCGTGAAAGTATTCAGGAATACTAATTTAATATTTGGGCGAGCAGTTTTCGTACCACGCTTGGTTCAAAAGGTTTCCCGCAGATCGCGTCAACGCCCTCTTGAGCTATATTTGACAATTGGCTGTCTTCCGAGTTTGAACTTACCATTAGTATTGGTATATGAGCCAGGGCGGGATCCTTTCGAACGGCATCGGTTAGCTCTTTGCCATCCATTTCAGGCATATTGTAATCAGTGACAATAAGGTCAAATTCCATTTCGTTAAGAAGGGCGATAGCTTCTTTGCCATTCTCTGCAAATTCTATTTCTTCAATGCCCATGGTGTTGAGTGTTTTGCTGACATGTTTTCGTGCCATGCGGCTATCATCAGTAACTAATACTCTCAGGGTTTTGGGGTCAAATAGCTCAAGGTCAATTTCTTCTTCAACAATTAGGTCTAAGGTGGCGTGAATGGCTCGGGTTAGATCTCTTTGGTTGAATGGTTTAGGGAGAATGGCGAGTACCCCAGATTGTCTTAAATGTTCTAGGTGATCCCTGTTTCTTTCACTTGAGATCAGCATAAAGCACTGGTTTTCAGAGTCTTTGTTTGTTCTGATGCGGTCAATGAGGTCATTGGCTGAGCCGTCAGGAAGGTACATTGAGGATATAACTAGATCGGGAGGAAAAGAGGCTAATGATTTTATGGTTTCTTCGATGCTATTGGCATACTCTATTTGTTTGATGCCAGCGTCTTCCAGCGCTTTTGTTATTACTTTCTTTTGCATGTCTGAAGGTTCGACCAGTAAAAAAGAAAGATCGCTTATCGCCGCATAAGTACTCATATTGTAAGGCCGCCTATATTTTAATGTTTATACTGCTTTTTACCGAGAATATTTTAAGGATAATGATTGCATCTAGTTAATTCCTTTATAATAAATAGGTTAACATGTTTTATCTAGTTTATTTGAATGGTTGGGGTGTGAATGTCGACAGCGAGTGCGTGTCATATTTTGGTTAAGACGAAAGCGGAAGCTGAATCTTTAAAGTTGAAGCTGGATAAAGGGGCTGACTTTCATAAATTGGCTAAGCAGTTTTCTACCTGCCCGTCAGGAAAAAAGGGGGGTGACCTTGGCGAGTTTCGTAAGGGGGATATGGTGCCAGCGTTTGATAAGGCTGTTTTTGGTGGGCCTTTGTATAAAATACAAGGGCCAATTAAAACGCAATTTGGTTTTCACCTTATAAAAGTATTGTATCGTTCTTAAGTTGATTGAAGAGAGAAAATCATGATTAATGTTATTCAGCTTGATGAGTCTTATTTTGTGGCGCCACAATTAATTGAGGCGGATCTTGCTATGCTTAAATCACAGGGTTTTGAACGAATTATTAATAATCGCCCTGATGCTGAGTCTGATGATCAGCCGTCTGGGCAAAGTATTCGTGCTGCAGCTGAGTTGTTAGGAATGGAGTATGTTAGTAATCCAATGGATCTATCTTCATTATCTCAAGAGCATGTAGATCTTCAGGGAGGGGCTTTGCTTGATGATAAGAAAACGCTGGCTTTTTGTCGTACGGGTACTCGATCCTCTGTGTTGTGGTTGTTGTTAGAGAGTGGCAAGGGGGCTGATTCTAGTGATCTGATGTCTTATGTTTCAGGTAAAGGATTTGATCTCACCCGTTGTTTGGCGGCAATGTCGCCTTTGCTAAAGTCTTAGAAGTGAATTGGTTTCTTATATAACAGTAGTATTGGTAAATTATGGTTAGTCGTCCGTCACTAGAAACTGCAACTGCGTCAGATCCAGATCACTTTGTTGAGCCGTTAGAGCTTGGTAAGCGAGTGAAAGAAATTCGTTTGGCGAAAGGCTGGACGCTTGAAGAGGTTGGTAAAAGAACGGGTATTGCTCGGTCAACGTTGTCGAAAATTGAGAATGACCAAGTGTCGCCTAGCTTCACTATTGTGCAGAAACTGATTAATGGTCTGGAAATGGATTTGCCGCAACTTTTTGTTGAGGCGAGTGAGCATTCTATTGCTGGGCGTCGAGATGTTACCCGTAAAGGAAAAGGCGAACCGCACCCAACGGCTACCTATGAGCATGAGCTGCTAAATTATTCCATCAGTCGAAAAAAAATGGTGCCCTTTAAAACAACGGTTAGGGCTCGAGCTTTTGCAGAGTTTAAGGAGTGGGTTCGCCATGATGGGGAAGAATTTCTATTGGTCTTGCGGGGTAAAATTAATTTTTTCTCTGAACTCTATGAACCGATTGAATTAAAAGAAGGTGACAGTGTGTATTATGATGCCACTATGGGGCATGCGGTGGTTTCCTTATCTGAGAAGGATGCCGAAATCCTCTGGGTTGTTGCTCGTTAATGTCGTCAAAAAAATATTGAAAGAATAAGGTTGTAGAAAATTATGTCACATTGGAATTTAACAAGTTGGAGAGAAAAAACGGCGCTGCAGCAGCCTGTTTATCCTGATGCGGAGCATTTGGCTCAGGTTGAAAATACATTGGGAAAAATGCCTCCTCTTGTTTTTGCGGGTGAGGCGCGTCAACTTAAAAAAGCCTTAGCGCAAGTGGCTAATCGTCAGTCATTTTTGCTGCAAGGTGGTGACTGTGCTGAAAGTTTTGCTGAATTTCACGCTAATAATATTCGTGATACGTTTAAAGTTATGCTGCAAATGGCAGTTGTGCTGACTTATGCAGGCAAATGTCCTGTCGTAAAAGTTGGCCGTATGGCTGGTCAGTTTGCAAAGCCGAGATCGGCTGATACTGAGGCAATTGGCGGTATTGAATTGCCTAGCTATCGCGGTGACATTATTAATGGTATTGATTTCACTGAGCAGGCAAGAGTTCCAGATCCTGAGAGATTGGTTCAGGTTTATAATCAAAGTGCGTCAAGCATGAACTTGCTTCGAGCTTTTGCTCAAGGTGGCTTTGCGGATTTACATCAAGTACACCAATGGAATTTAGACTTTTTGAATGCCAGCCCAGCAGGTGGTCGTTTCCAAGGGGTGGCTGATAAAATAGATGATGCGCTTCAGTTTATGGAGGCATGTGGTATTGGTCCTGGTTTGGCTCAGTTAAAAGAAACAGAATTTTATACTTCCCATGAGGCGTTGTTGTTGCCTTATGAGCAAGCGTTAACTCGTAAAGATAGCTTGACGGGTGAATGGTACGATTGTTCTGCGCACATGCTGTGGATCGGAGATCGTACTCGTCAACTGGATGGTGCGCATGTGGAGTTTTTACGTGGTGTGCAAAACCCAATTGGTGTGAAAGCTGGTCCGTCTATGGATCCAGAAGATCTGTTAAGGCTGTGTGATGTCTTAAACCCAAATAATGAAGCGGGTCGTTTGAATATAATTGTTCGAATGGGTGCGGATAAGGTTGAAGATGGTATGCCTAAGTTGATTCAAGCTATTCAACGCGAAGGTAAAAATGTTGTATGGAGTAGCGATCCAATGCACGGTAATACTGTTAAGGCTTCTACTGGCTATAAAACACGTCGTGTAGATGATGTACTAAAAGAGGTTCAGCAATTTTTCCAAGTGCACAGTGCTGAGGGTAGTTATGCTGGCGGTGTTCACTTTGAGATGACGGGTCAGAACGTAACGGAGTGTGTTGGTGGTGCTTTTGAAGTAACAGAAGCTGATTTGGCAGATCGATACCATACTCATTGCGACCCGCGTCTAAATGCGGACCAGTCTTTAGAGTTGGCGTTTATGATTTCGGAAACGCTTAAAAAGGCGAGATCTTAGCTTTCTGTTTGCTTATCTATTTGGATGGGCGGTATTTGGTTAATAAAAAAGCTCAGTTAGATTAATAACTGAGCTTTTTTTGTGTCTCATTTTTTGAGCTTAGCTTTTTCGACGGCGGAACGCTGATGTAGCAGATTTTGATGTTACATCAATTTTTGCCATGATGAGGGCCATTTCATCTGCTTCAGCTTGTTGCTGTGATTTTAGCTTTTCTTCACGCTCTTTTTTTGAAGCTTTTTCAGCTTCGCTGAGCATTTTCTGTATGCTGGCTTTGCTTTTGGTTCGGGTTGGTGCTTTTTTCTTTTCCGATTCTTTAGCAATAGCTGCACCACTTAGTCTTTCTTCTCCGATAAGCTCTCCGAAGAAGGACTTGGCAGTTGGTGTTGGTTCAATTGTTTTTTTTGGAAGCTCGACAGTTTTTTTTGTGGCCGCTTTTCTTGTTTTTTTCGGCTGTTCTGCAGTCGATACACCATTGGCATCAAACAGAGCTTTTTTACCAAAGCTTAAGCTTGTAGCTTTTTCTGCGGATTGAGCAATTTTATAACCGCGTAAACTTTCGCCGTTATAAATAGAGATGTAGTCCGTTTCTAGCTCATAAAGCTCTTCTTTGTCGCTTGTTTCAAATAGTTCTTCAACTGTGAAAGCTTCAACGCCATTCTCCCTAATGTCGTTGTATAAAGGAAAGTCTAAACCTTCGCTAGTTGCTTCCACGTATTGTTCAAAACGCTGAAAGCCACTATTGAAAGACGTTCCAATGTAGTGTTTGCCGGAGATGTTATTTGTGATTTTAAAAACGACCAAAATCGCTGCCTCTTACGTAATATCTTTTTAATAGCACATAAACCCCATTCACCTGAGGTAACCCAAAGGTGAATGGGGTTTATAAGAAATAGGGTTAGTGTTTTACGACGATGTTAAGACCGTCACGCACGTTCAAATGAACGTTTTCAACTCGATTGTCTTGCGCGATTAGGCGGTTGACTTGGTTGACAGCAATATCGCTGTTTTCTTTCGGATCTAGAACTCTTCCTTGCCATAGGGAGTTATCGATAATGATAAGTCCACCAGATCTAACCAGCGGTAGAACTGCTTCGTAGTAATTTAGGTAGTTACGCTTATCCGCATCAATAAAAACAAAGTCGAATTCCCCTTCAAGGGAATTGATCGTGTCGAGTGCCGGGCCAAAAATTGCTTTAATTTTTTTGCCATGTTCACTGCGATCAAAAAAAGACTGAGCAAACTCAATTGCTCTTGGGTTGGTTTCACAGCAAATAAGCTCACCATGGGCGGGCATGCCTTCTGCAATAGATAGGGCTGAATACCCGGTAAACATGCCAATTTCTAAAGCGCGCTTTGGTTGTGCTATTTTTGCCAGAAGCTTCAGCGTACGGCCGATGGTTTTTCCTGATAACTTATTTGGGTAGCCCATATCGGAGTAGGTCTTATCAACCAACTCAATTAATAGGTCTGGTTCTGCTTGAGTCGTCTCAATGCAGTAGTCGTCAAGATTATTGAGATCCATATTGCCTTTTAATAATTGAAGTCTTTGTGAAACGGATGCTAATTTTACTCTGCGTACAGAGAATGTCTATGGCTTAATGACAGAAAAAGGGCTTGATTTTTGTTGATGGCCGCTACATGCAGAAAAAAGGCGTATTTAAATTAGATTCGCATGAATAATCGAAAAATGATAATTTATGCGCTGAAATTTACATGTGCTCTTTGGTATGGAGCACCACTGACTCCGATAGGGGAATAAAATGCCTGTAATTACTTTGCCTGATGGCAGCCAACGTTCTTTCTCAAACCCAGTAACTGTTATGCAAGTCGCCGAGGATATTGGTCCTGGTTTAGCAAAAGCAACAGTGGCGGGTCGCATAGATGGTCAACTTGTTGATGCGTGCGAACTTATTTCTGATGACGCCAAGTTGAGCATCATTACGGGTAAAGACCCTGAAGGTGTAGAGATTATTCGACACTCGTTTGCTCACCTAGTTGGGCATGCGGTTAAGCAGTTGTATCCGACAGCCGAAATGGCAATCGGTCCTGTTATTGATGAAGGTTTTTATTACGACATTTCATATGAGCGTCCTTTTACACCGGATGATTTAGTGGCAATCGAGAAGCGCATGGGTGAATTGGTTAAAGCCGATTACGATGTCGTGAAAAAAATGACGCCTATTGCTGATGCTCGTCAACAGTTTGTTGATCGTGGTGAATCTTATAAAGTCGCTTTGATCGATGATATGGATGAGTCAGTCAAAGAGGTTGGGTTGTACAATCATGAAGAATACATGGATATGTGTCGTGGTCCTCACGTGCCAAACACTCGTGTATTGCGTCATTTCAAATTAATGAAGTTGGCCGGCGCTTATTGGCGTGGCGACTCCAATAATGAAATGTTGCAGCGAATTTATGGTACAGCTTGGAACGATAAAAAAGAATTGAAAGCTTACCTGACACGAATCGAAGAGGCTGAAAAGCGCGATCATCGTAAGTTGGGTAAGAAATTAGACCTTTTCCATGTGCAGGAAGAAGCGCCTGGTATGGTGTTTTGGCATCCGAAAGGTTGGAGATTGTATCAAGCTGTTGAGCAATATATGCGTCAGAAGCAGATTGATAACAACTATCAAGAGGTGAAAACACCTCAGATCGTTGACCGCGTGCTTTGGGAAAAGTCAGGGCATTGGGGTAAGTATCACGAGAATATGTTTACAACACATTCTGAGAATCGTGATTATGCTGTTAAGCCGATGAACTGCCCATGTCATATTCAGGTTTATAATCAAGGTCTGAAAAGTTACCGTGATCTGCCATTTCGCATGGCCGAATTTGGTTCCTGTCACCGTAACGAGCCTTCAGGTGCATTGCATGGCATTATGCGTGTACGTAACTTCGTTCAGGATGATGGCCATATCTTTGTAACAGAAGGTCAAATTCAGTCGGAAGTGTCTGAGTTCATCGATTTGTTGCATGAAGTTTATGCTGACTTCGGCTTCGATAATATCGTATATCGCTTATCGACTCGTCCTGAGCAACGTGTTGGTTCTGATGAAGTTTGGGATAAGGCTGAAAAAGCGCTGTCCGAAGCATTGGATTCTGCAGGGCTTGATTGGGAAGAGTTGCCAGGTGAAGGTGCCTTTTATGGGCCTAAAATAGAGTTTTCTCTGAAAGATGCCATTGGCCGAGTGTGGCAGTGTGGTACAATTCAGGTTGATTTCTCGATGCCAACTCGCTTGGGAGCGCAGTACGTATCGGAAGATGGCTCTCGTCAAACACCAGTTATGTTGCATCGTGCGATTGTTGGATCGCTTGAGCGTTTCATTGGTATTTTGATCGAAGATACAGAAGGTGCCTTTCCGGTCTGGCTTGCGCCTGAACAAGTTGTTATCATGAACATTACTGATCGCCAAGCAGACTATTGTGCTGATTTGGAAAAAAGATTGAATTCAAATGGCTTTAGAGCAAAACTTGACTTGAGAAACGAGAAGATCGGGTTTAAAATCCGCGAGCATACTCTGCAACGAGTGCCGTACATGATCGTCGTCGGTGATAAAGAAGTTGAGCAACAGCAGGTTGCTGTTCGAACTCGTACCGGTGATGACCTTGGAGTGATGAGTATTTCCGATTTTGAAGACTTACTTCAAAAAGAAGTTGCTCGCCGTAGCCGTAAACAAGAAATGGAGATAGTACTATAAAAGGTAATATGAATCGTGGACGTGCCGCTAGTAAGCAGCGTCCTCTAATCAACGAAAACATTCGAGCTACCGAAGTGCGTTTGATCGCTGCTGATGGTGAACAAGTTGGCGTTGTCTCTCTAGAAGAGGCACTAAAAGCAGCTCAAGAGGCTACTTTAGACTTAGTGCAAATTGCTGATTCAGATCCGATTGTTTGCAAAATCATGGACTACGGTAAGCATATTTTTGAAGCGAAAAAAGCGAAAGCTGCTCAAAAGAAAAATGCTAAGCAGATCCAAGTAAAAGAAATGAAATTCCGTCCAGGGACGGAGGAAGGGGATTATCAGGTAAAACTCCGCAACCTGATACGTTTCCTTGAAGGCGGGGATAAGGCCAAAGTATCACTACGATACCGCGGTCGTGAAATGGCCCATCAGGAGCTTGGCATGCAACTTATGAATCGAGTCGCAGCAGACTTAGAGGAATATGGTGCAGTTGAACAAGCCGCGAAAATGGAAGGTCGTCAATTGACGATGGTGCTAGGCCCCAAAAAGAAGAAGTAATTTTAAATAGATTGGCTTTAAGGGCTTCGGCTCTTAAAGGCCGAATTATTAAGAAATTACACTAACATTAACGAATGCGAGAGTGGTTTTATCATGTCCAAAATTAAGTCACACAGTGGCGCAGCTAAGCGCTTCAAACGTACCGCGAATGGTTTTAAGCATAAGCAGTCTCATACTAGTCACATTTTGACTAAGAAATCGACTAAGCGTAAGCGTCATCTTCGTTCTATGAACCAGATTGCGCAAAGCGACAAAGCGTTAATTGTACGCATGTTGCCATACATCTAAGTCTAGATTTTTTTAGTTCATTAATTTATTAGTATAAGGTTTATATTATGCCTCGCGTAAAACGTGGTGTTCAGGCTCGTCGCCGTCACAAGAAGATTTTAAAGCAAGCTAAAGGTTACTACGGTGCACGTAGCCGTGTATTTCGTGTAGCAAAACAAGCTGTTATCAAAGCTGGTCAATACCAATACCGTGACCGTCGTCAGCGTAAACGTCAATTCCGCGCATTGTGGATTGCTCGTATTAACGCTGCTGCACGTATCAATGGTCTATCTTACAGCCGTTTCATTGCTGGCTTGAAAAAAGCGGCAATTGAAATCGACCGTAAGGTTTTGGCTGACCTAGCTGTGTACGAGAAAGAAGTTTTTGCTGCTATCGTTGAAAAAGCGAAAGCAAGCTTGGCTTAATTTCTGACGTAGCCTTAGGGTGATTCGATCTTGATAGATTTCATCTTAATAGAAAGAGTCACTCAATGCAGTCTTTGATAGGGGAAGAGCCAATGGTTCTTCCCCTATTTTATTTTTTGGAGTGTGTAAATGGAGAACCTAAAGCAGATTCTTGCTGATGCGTTAAGCGCAGTGGCTGCGTCTGAGAGTGAGTCCGCGCTGGATGATGTACGTGTGCATTATTTGGGTAAGAAGGGCGCTCTGACTGCTTTGTTGAAACAGCTTGGTAATGTTTCCGCAGAGGATCGACCAAAATTTGGTCAAATGGTCAACGAAGCAAAAGACCAAGTTCAGGAAAAGATTACTGAACGAAAAGCATCACTTGCTAAAGCAGCATTAGATGCCAAGCTTGCAACAGAAACGATCGATATCTCCTTATCTGGTAAGGGTCAGGAAGTGGGTGGCTTGCATCCGGTGACTCGTACAATGGATCGTATTGAAACCTTTTTCCGTGGAATTGGCTTTGATGTGGCTGCAGGGCCTGAAATTGAAGACGATTATCACAACTTTGAAGCTCTAAACATTCCTGCGCATCACCCTGCGCGTGCAATGCAAGATACCTTCTATTTTAATCCAACAACCGTACTAAGAACGCATACATCTCCAGTTCAAGTGCGCACAATGGAAACGACTCAGCCGCCAATTCGAATTATTTGTCCTGGTCGTGTATATCGTTGCGACTCTGATCAAACTCACACACCTATGTTTCATCAGGTTGAAGGTCTATTGATCGACGAAAATATTTCGTTTGCAGATTTGAAGGGGATATTGCAGCAATTTTTGAATGTCTTCTTTGAGGATGATTTGAAAGTTCGCTTCCGTCCAAGTTACTTTCCATTTACTGAACCTTCAATAGAAGTGGATATCATGCGAACCAATAGCAAAGGCGAAGAGTCTTGGTTGGAAGTGTTAGGTTGCGGCATGGTGCACCCGAAAGTGCTTGAGATGTCAGGAATTGATTCTGAGAAATACACGGGGTTTGCTTTTGGTATGGGCGTTGAGCGTTTTGCTATGCTTCGCTACAAAGTAGATGACCTTCGTATGTTTTTCGAAAACGATTTGCGCTTCCTTAAACAATTCAAGTAACCAGTCGATCTAGGATGTTTTTATGAAAATTAGTGAGAATTGGCTAAGAGAGTGGGTCAATCCAGACATCAGTAGCGATGATTTGGTTGCTCAGATTACGTTAGCTGGCCTTGAAGTAGATGAAGTGTTGCCTGTTGCCTCTGAGTTTTCAGGCGTGGTAGTGGGTGAGATTGTCGGAGCTGAGCCTCATCCGAATGCTGATAAACTGCAAGTTTGTCAGGTGTCTGATGGTGCGGAGATCTTTCAGGTTGTTTGTGGTGCGCCAAATGCGCGTCCAGGTATCAAAATTCCTTTTGCTAAAATTGGCGCTGTTCTAGGGGCTGATTTTAAAATCAAAAAAGCCAAACTTCGCCAAGTAGAGTCTTTTGGTATGTTGTGCTCAGCCTCTGAATTGGGATTGAGTGATGATCATGATGGCATTATGGAATTACCAGCTATTGCGAAAGCAGGTGAAGACTTCCGCGCTTTTTTGAATCTTGATGATCAGGTTATTGATGTAGATTTAACCCCTAACCGTAGCGACTGTTTAAGTGTTGCTGGTTTGGCTCGCGAAGTCGGGGTTTTGAATAAGACTGATGTGACGCCTGTTGAAATCACACCAACTGACGTTGTTGTTGGTGATGCTTTCCCTGTGAAAGTCGATGCAACAGACGCTTGCCCTCGTTACTTGGGCCGTGTTGTGCGTGGCGTCAATGTTGCTGCTCAGACGCCTTTGTGGATGGTTGAAAAGCTTCGTCGCAGTGGTATTCGTTCTATCGACCCAATTGTAGATATCACAAACTATGTGATGTTGGAGTTGGGTCAGCCAATGCATGCTTTTGATCTAGCGAATCTATCCGGCTCGATTGTTGTGCGAATGGCCGATAAAGATGAAAAAATCGTCTTGCTTGACGGTCAGGAAGTAGCACTTCGTTCAGATACTTTGGTAATCGCTGATGAAAAATCACCTCTAGCCATTGCCGGTGTAATGGGTGGCGAAGGATCGGGTGTTAACGAAGCAACAAAAGATATTTTCCTTGAAAGTGCTTTCTTTGCGCCATTGGCTTTGGCTGGTAAGGCGCGTTCTTATGGATTGCATACTGATTCCTCTCATCGATTTGAGCGCGGTGTCGATGCAACGCTTCAGGAGCGAGCTTTAGAGCGAGCAACTGCGTTAGTTGTCGAAATTGCTGGCGGCCAAGTAGGTCCTATAACTCATGCTGTGAGTGAGTCGTCTTTACCTGAAGCCGCTGTTGTTACTTTGCGTCGTAAAAAACTTGATCAGTATTTGGCGATGTCTATCGATAAAGACTTGGTGACGGATATTTTAACTCGTCTTGGTCTAGATATGATTGAAGTGACAGATGAGGCTTGGACGACAAAAGCGCCATCACATCGTTTTGATATCGCAATAGAAGCGGATTTGATCGAAGAGGTTGCTCGTATCTACGGTTATGACAATCTTCCGTCTTCAATGCCTCAGGCGGCAGTGAATTTTACGCCTCTGTCTGAAACAAAAACTCAGATTCAAGTGATGCGCTCTATTTTAGTGTCGCAGGGTTATCAAGAAGCAGTAACTTATAGCTTTATTGATCCTGTCTTGAGTAAGCAGTTTTTGCCTAATATCGAGCCTGTGCCTTTGGCAAACCCAATATCTGCAGATATGGGTGTAATGCGTCCAAGTTTGGTTCCAGGGTTGGTTAAAGCCTATCTTTACAATCAAAATCGTCAACAGTCCCGTGTTCGCTTGTTTGAAACAGGTCGTCGCTTTATTGGTACGGTTGATGCATTAGCGGATTTGGATCAGCAGCAGCAAGTAGCTGGCTTAATCGCAGGCACTCGTCATGCTGAAGCTTGGTATCATGGTAGCGAGAAGGTCGATTTTTATGATCTGAAGGCGCATGTAGAAGCTCTGTTTGAATTAAATGATGGTGGTAAGCCAACTTACGAGCGTTCAGCTTGCGAGTTTTTGCACCCAGGACGCTCAGCAGACATCTTTTTAGATGGTAAGTTTGTTGGTTTGATGGGGGAGTTACATCCACTGTTGTCTAAGACATTAGGTGCCAATCAGCCAGTCTATGTATTTGATATTGCGTTAGATGCTGTACTGAATGCGAAGTTGCCTGAATACGAAGCCGTCTCTCGTTTCCCTGAGGTTCGTCGTGACCTAGCGTTATTGGTTGAGCGTTCTGTGCCTGTTAGTGAGTTGGAGAGGGTGATTTCTGCAACGGCGGGTGAGGCACTCAAAAATGTGTTGGTTTTTGATGTATATCAGGGCCAAGGTATTGATGAAACGAAAAAAAGTGTCGCTTTGGGCTTGACGTGGCAGCATCCTTCACACACTCTTAGTGATGAAGAAGTGAACAACTCAGTTGAACAAACTGTTGCAGCCTTGTCTGAGCAGTTGGGAGCCGTTGTAAGGGGGTAGGTTTATGGGATCGTTGACAAAAGCGGACCTTGCTGAAAATTTAGTGGATTCAATTGGCCTAAGTAAAAAAGATGCCAAAGATCTTGTTGAAGGTTTTTTTGATGTAGTTCGTAGTTCACTAATCGAAAGGCAGCAAGTTAAGTTGTCGGGCTTTGGTAATTTTGAAGTGCGTGAAAAGAGTCAGCGCCCTGGTCGAAATCCTAAAACGGGAGAAGAAATCCCAATTACCGCGCGTACTGTCGTTACATTTAGGCCTGGGCAGAAGCTTAAGTCTAAAGTAGAAGACTATATGCAAGAGTAGCTTGAAATGTTTCTAGAAAAGCCACCCATTAGGGTAATGCTGTTCACTTAAGGGTTGAATTTAATTGAATAGCCTCAGAAAATCCGATTAAGCTTTCTTAATCGGATTTTTTTGTGTCTATTCAG